>CAWHCQ010000052.1:0-17405 GCA_963827755.1 uncultured Gammaproteobacteria bacterium | reverse complement strand
AAAGCAGCAGTGCTAATGTTTCTCAAGGGATTGTAATCGGGCAGCGTGGCATTGCTCGACTCGTGCGAGCCGGGCGTTGTATTCCAGTCGAGCGCACCCGAGGACGGCAATTCGGGCAGAACGAAACACCTCGACCCCGTTAATCCAGGCCGCGTAGCCGTCATCATAGTCCGCGCCGAGGACGACGTTGTTGACGGTATTGATATCCGTGATATTGAACGTGGTGCGGGTGTAGATCGTGCGCGGACGGCTGCCGCTCAGGCCGCTCGGTACGACGGTATCCAGCAGGTTGAGCGCGTTCGAACCCGTGCTCGTGTCGTAGCCGATGCCGTAGGTCCCGTCGTCGGCCCAGGAAGATTCCGCGGGATAGCTCTCGGCCGTCCAGTCCTCCCCTATGCCGGGGTCGCTGGTATTGACCAGGTACTTGTTGGCGCTGCCGAACTCCACCAGCACCTCGACGGCCACGCGCCGGGGACAGGGGCCACAGCAACAGGCCGGCCAGCGTCAGCAGAAAAACGTGCTTCATGCGGCTGGCCCGGGAGTAACGGATAGCGCATGTCCTTATTCCCCGCCGCCCGGTTGTTTCAGCGCATGCATGCGCTGATCGATGTCGCTACGCATCTGTTTCATCGCCCGGCTGTGGCGGCGCTGTTCCGGCAAGCGCATCGATAGCGGCGCGTGCTGCGGCAAAGTCAGCCGCGGCCGCAGCAGGCTCGCCGGCCTCCAGCAGGATTTCACCACGCCTGAGCAGCAGGGCTTCCTTGCGTGCCGAGCGCTCGATAATGCGGTCCAGGCGCTGGCGCGCGACGCCGTAATTGCCGCGCCTGCGTTCAAGCTCGATGGCATAGTCTTCGAAAATACGCAGCTTGCCCAGTCGGGTGATGCCGGCATCCAGCGTTGCGATTGCTGCGCCGATGTAATCGGCGCCGGCGGCCTCGAGGGCGCGCGCACGTTCGAAGTAATATTCCGGGATTGGATTTGCGGGTGCTGTAAACGTAGCGATCGCACGCTGGTAATCGGCAGCGGCCTCCAGCGGTCTGCCGGACCGGCGATAGACCCGCGCCCGGGACACCAGCGCACGCACGTTGCCGGGCTCGCGGGCAAGCGCGCGGTCCAGGTGCCTGAGCGCCTTGCGGAACTGGCCGCGGTCCAGCCAGGTCCTGCCCAGGCCCAGCTCGGCCAATGCGTTGTCCCGGTCGAGCTGCAGCACCTTGTTGAAATCGGCGATCGCCTCGGGCCAGTGCCCGTTGATGCGATGCAGATCGCCGCGCAGCAGGTAGAGTTCAGGAGCCTCGGGTTCATCCTCGAGCTGCGCCGTGACCGCCTCGATCTCCTCGGAGATGCCGACGTGGGCGAGCACGGGAAAGGCGCAGAGGGTGCACACCAGGACCGGCACTGCGACCAGCCCGAAGAAGAAGCGCCGTGCGTTTACCGGAAATAAAGACTGATTCATGCCACTGCCCCCAACACTGTCAGAGCGTCATACTTGTTGATTGTAGCAGTTATAGCGTCGTTTTTCTGTCACGAAGTGGCAGAACATCACGGTGGTGGCCGCCTTTTTGCAGCATTTCCCACAATCACCCTGTGCCGCGGAACCTGTCCGGCGGCATGACTCGCGCCCGGGGTCAGGTCCCGAATGCAGCCACACCCAGGCCGAGGTAACACCCGTAACCCGCCAGCAGTATGAAGCCTTCAAGCCGGCTGAGGCGTCGCCCCGAGTAGAGGAACAGCAACAGCAGCAGGGCCGCGCCCAGCATGCACCATTGATCGTATTGCAGGATGCGTGCGTGAATCGGCAGCGGCTGGAGCAGCGCGGACACACCCAGGATTCCGAACAGGTTGAAGATATTGCTGCCGAGAATATTGCCGACCGCCACGTCCGCATGCCGGCGCAGCGCGGCAATCACCGAGATCGCGAATTCAGGCAGCGAGGTACCGACCGCGACCACCGTCAAACCGATCAGCGCCTCCGAGACGCCAAGGCTTTCGGCAAGCCCCACCGCCCCTTTTATCAGCACGTGCGAACCGCCAATCAACAGCAGCAGGCCGGTTACCAGCACCAGCACTGTGACGACCAGCGGCTTCGGCACCAGGGTCAGTTCCCCGGCCTCGGCGCGATGCACGTCGGCGGCCGGTTCACCCTGGTAGCTTTCGCTCCACCAGGCCCATACCAGGTACGTGCCCAGGCACAAAAGCAGGATCAGGGCGTCGAACTTCGACAGCGCGCCGCCACTGGCGAGGATAATAAACAGCACGCTGGCGGCCACCACGGTGACGGCGTCGCGGCGCAGTGCCAACCGCCGCACGGCCAGCGGTGTGATCAATGCGCAGACTCCCAGGATCAGCAGGATGTTCGCGATGTTGCTGCCGACGACGTTGCCGATGGCGATGTCCGGCTGGCCGGCAAGCGCCGCTTCGACAGAGACCACGAGTTCGGGGGCCGAGGTGCCGAAGCCGACGATCACCAGCCCGCTCAGTAACGGAGAAACCCCGAAGCGCCGGGCGGCGCCGAGAGCGCCGCGGATCAACGCCTCGCCCCCCAGGGTAAGCAGGACCAGGCCCAGTGCCAGGTAAACCAGATTCAACACGGTTCAGTTCCGATGGAGTAAAGGTGGCGCAGGCTTCACGAGCGGTCCTGCCATGCCGTGTATCCGCCTCGTGCGGGTGCCTGCTATTCGTGCTTCGCGAAGAACTTCCTGAAAGACGCCCCGAGGTCGTCCGCCAGTACCTCAAACCGCTCCGACAGGTCCTCCCAGCCGTCTTCGGCCGCATCGGAGAGCTCCGTGAGCCGTGATTTTGCGTTTTCGAGAGACGCCTCGAGCTTGACGATGTGTTCCTGTGCGTCGATTTTCCGGTTGACGACCTCTACCCCGGCCTTCGCCTTGAGGAGTTCGAGTTTGGCTGAATATTCTTCGATTCTGGCCGCGGCTTTTTCAATGTAGGCGTCTTTACTGTTCATCAGGGCTCACTCCAGTGTTGGGTACCGGGAAGGTACAGGGGCGCTTCTTTTTACTATAAGCAGAAAAACATCCTGCCGCCATTTAATTTACCTGTCGACGTCTACGACGTAACTGCCCGACAGCCAGTTCCGGCCAAGTAACAACTTGTATCTGGACTCGTCCCGGGTATTCAGGTTCACCAGGGTCTTCTTTACAAGCCCCATATACGAGATCGTCAGGTAGACGTAGTATCGTTTCTCCCTGGATTCCGCACTCTTCACCGTCGACTCCCTGACTACCCTCGACGTCAGCCTGGCCGCCTTGCCGCTCTCGTTGACGATGGAGTACTCCACCTGTCCATTGGAGAATTTTATATTCCGGGCGTTGATGGACGAAGTTTCTGCCCCGGTATCGACACGGGCCGAGAAATAGAGACCACCTTCATTGATATACACCCCGACAACGGGGCCGATAACCTGCTTGTCGTTTTTTCCGGTGGCGCTTCCGCAGGCTGTGAAAAGCAGGAGCGCGATCACTGCCGGTTTGTAAAATTTTTTCATCTCGAATATTCCCGAAGGACAGATGTCGTGATCCGGGCCAGCCTGGAGAGGCGCAATCCGGGGACGCGCACTCGAGCCGGCCACCTGTTTATTTGCCGTGATATTTCAGGAGCAGCCCGTTCAGGAAATTACGCAGGATCTGGTCATTGCACTTACGGAAGTGCTTGTGACCCGGCTTGCGAAACAGCGCGCTCAACTCGTGTTTGCTGATACGCATGTCGCTCAACGCCAGTATCTCCAGTACGTCCTCGGCTTTCAGGTCCAGTCCTATCTTCAGCTTCCTGAAGACAATATTGTTGGTCAGTTGCTGCTCGGGCTCCGGCTGTGCCCCTTCCTTCTGACCCCGGCGGTCGATGATCAGGCCATTGAGGAAACTCGCCAGCTGAACGTCGCTTAATTTTTGAAGCGCCGGGTCAGCGTCTTTTTTCAGCCAGGCGCTGACCTGCTCCCGCGTCACCTTGTAATCCGCCAGCCCGAAGACAGCAATCATCTTCGAGTCGTCGAAATCGAAAATATAGCGAATGCGGCGCAAGATGTCGTTATTGGTCACAAGTCTCTCCAGCTATGTATCACAAGAAAGGGGTCCGGTGTCGAATAGCACTTGCTTAACAGGGTTCCGTCTTTATCGGCGTCCTGCCGGTGCGCATTTATCACCCGCCACAAAAAAAAGGGCCTGCCGGCCCTTTTTTTGTACTGCCTGTGCTTTGTACCTGCTAGCCCTCGTTGACAGCCTTCATGCTCAGGCGGATGCGGCCCTGCTTGTCGACCTCGAGCACCTTGACCTTGACCAGGTCGCCCTCGGACAGCTTGTCGCTGACATTCTGTACACGCTCTTCGCAGATCTGCGAGATGTGCACCAGGCCGTCCTTGCCCGGCAGGATGGTGACGAAGGCGCCGAAATCCATCAGCTTGGCGACCTTGCCGTCGTAGATGGTACCGACTTCGACATCGGCGGTGATCTGTTCGATGCGGCGGCGCGCCTCGTTACCGGCGTCGAGGTCGACGGATGAAATCTTGATAGTGCCGGTATCATCGATATCGATATTGGCACCGGTCTCATCCTGGATGGCACGGATGGTTGCACCGCCCTTGCCGATGACATCGCGGATCTTGTCGGGATTGATCTTTATGGTGATGTAACGCGGCGCGTAATCGGACACGTCTTCACGCGGCGCGTTGATGGCGCGGGACATTTCACTGAGGATATGCATGCGGCCCTGGTTCGCCTGGGCAAGGGCCTTTTCCATGATCTCGCCGGTGATACCCTGGATCTTGATATCCATCTGCAGTGCGGTCACGCCGTTTCCGGTACCGGCCACCTTGAAATCCATGTCGCCGAGGTGGTCCTCGTCACCGAGGATATCGGTGAGCACGGCATAGCTGTCGCCTTCCTTGATGAGGCCCATGGCCACACCGGCAACGGCGCCGGTGACCGGCACACCGGCATCCATCATCGACAGGCTGCTGCCGCAGACGCTGGCCATGGAGCTGGAGCCGTTGGACTCGGTGATTTCCGAGACAATGCGAATGGTGTAGGGAAAGCTGTCCTTCGGCGGCATCACGGCGGCAACGCCGCGCTTGGCGAGCTTGCCGTGGCCGACTTCGCGGCGCTTGGTGCCACCGACGCGGCCGGTTTCACCGACACAGTACGGAGGGAAATTGTAGTGCAGCATGAACTGTTCCTTGGTCGTGCCTGAGAGCGCGTCGATCAACTGCGCATCACGCTCGGTACCCAGCGTGGTCACTACCAGTGCCTGGGTCTCGCCGCGGGTAAACAGTGCGGAACCATGTGCACGCGGCAACACGCCCATGCGAATGGTGATGGGACGCACGGTGCTGGTATCGCGTCCGTCGATGCGGGCCTCACCGGAGAGGATGCGGCTGCGCACGGTTTTCTTCTCGAGCTTGCCAGTCGCGCCCTTGACTTCATCACGCGAGAAGCCGCCGTCTGAATCATCGGCCACCTTGTCGACGATCTCTTCGCGCACCTTGCTCAACAGGGTATAGCGGTCCTGCTTGTCGGCCACCTTGTACGCGGCTGCAATGGCCTCGGCGCCTTCCTTCTCGACGGCGTCGGCCAGTGATGTGTTCTCCTGCGGTGCTGTCCACGCCATTGGCGGTGTGTTCACCTCGGCAGCCAGTTCCCTGATGGCCTTGATAACGACCTGCTGCTGCTCGTGTCCGAACAGTACGGAACCCAGCATGACTTCTTCGGATAACTCCTTCGCCTCGGACTCCACCATCAGCACGGCACTCTCGGTACCGGCAACGACCAGGTCGAGTTTCGACACTTCCAGCTGCTCGGTCGTCGGGTTGAGCACGTAGTTGCCGTCGATATAGCCGACGCGGGCCGCGCCTACCGGTCCTGCAAACGGCAGTCCGGAAATGGACATGGCGGCGGAGGCGCCGATCAATGCGGCGATATCGGGCTGGATCTGCGGGTCGTAGGAGATCACCGTGAGGATGACCTGCACTTCGTGCGTGAAGCCTTTCGGAAACAGCGGACGAAGCGGCCGGTCGATCAGGCGGCACATGAGTGTCTCGGGTTCGCTCGGGCGTCCTTCACGGCGGAAAAAGTTACCGGGTATCTGACCGGCTGCATAACCCTTTTCCTGGTAATCAACTGTCATCGGGAAAAAGTCACGCCCTACCATCGGATGCTTGTCACCCACCACGGTGGCAAGCACCTTGGTATCACCGATGCTGACGATGACTGCACTACACTGGCGGGCAATTTCCCCGGTCTCGATCGTGACCGTCTGGTCACCGTACTGAAAGGATTTCTTGATTGCACTCACGGGTGTATTTCCTCGTCTGAAAAAGGTGGCGGGTTAAGCCGGCAAGAAGTGATTAATTAACGGCGCAGGCCAAGCTTGGTGATCAGGTCCTGGTAGCGCGTGCTGTCTTTACCCTTCAGGTAATCGAGCAGCTTGCGGCGCGCGTTGACCATGCGCAGGAGTCCTCTTCGGGAATGGTGATCAGCCTTGTGTGCTGCAAAGTGTTCGGTCAGCGCTGCAATGTTCCCGGTCAGCAGGGCAACCTGCACTTCCGGCGACCCGGTATCATCCGCTGCGCGCTGATGGGTCTTTACAATCTCGCTTTTTTGTTCGGCATTCAAAGCCATGAAAAACTCCTGAATTTACTTGTAAAATCTGTTGAGCCCGGTATTTTAACCGTGCTTCAGGCTCGCCACAAGCTCTCCTGCAGGGGATAGCCGCAACTAGCGGGCCGTCATCAGCCGGCGCGGGGCCACCCGGCCATCGTCGAGGATCTCGCCCATGCCCATAAAACGCGATTCGCCCTCGTAGATACGCACCCAGCCGTCGGTCGGCGCATTCGGCACCAGCACCGGCTGGCCCTGGCGCAGGTAAAAAGCCGCGTCCCCGCTGAGGCGCACATCCGGCCAGTGGGCCAGGCCGCGTTCCAGCGGCAGCAACAGCTTGTCCAGCTCGGCCACCCCCTCCGCGGCCAGCGCCTGCAAGGTGCCCAGTTCAATCATGCCGCTATCGTCAAAGGGGCCAACCCCCAGGCGGCGCAGACCGATCACATGCGCGCCACAGCCTAGAATCTCGCCCATGTCCTCTATCAGGGTACGCACGTAGGTCCCCTTCGAGCAATGCACCCGGAAGGTTGCCTCGGGCAGGCCGAAATCCAGCATCTCCATCCCGAAAATCGTCACCGTGCGGGGCTCGCGTTCGACTTCAACACCCTGGCGCGCCAGCTTGTAGAGGCGCTCACCCTTGTGTTTCAGGGCCGAGTACATCGGTGGAATCTGCTCGATATCGCCGATGAATTCCTGCATGGCCTGGCGCACGCGCTTCTCGGTGACACCTTTTACCGGGCGCTGCTCAAGCACCTCGCCTTCTGCATCGCCGGTGTTGGTGCGCTCACCCAGCTTGCAGGTGACCAGGTAGTCCTTGTCGGCATCCAGCAGGAAGCCCGAAATCTTGGTCGCCTCGCCAAAGCAGATCGGCAGCAAACCGGTGGCAAGCGGATCAAGGCTGCCGGTATGCCCGGCCTTGCGCGCGCGGTATAACTTCTTCACCGTCTGCAGCGCGGCATTGGAAGTCACCCCGGCAGGCTTGTCGAGCAACAGTATGCCGTTGACGGGCCGCAGGTGACTGTTTCGCTGGCGTCTACTCATGGTCGAACACAGGCCTGTTTGAGAAAGAGCTATTCATCATCAGTATTTCCCTTGTCACTGGCGATCGCCTCGTTAATCAGCGCGCCCAGCCGTGCGCCCTCTTCCAGTGACCTGTCGTGATAGAAGCGCAGCGCAGGTATCACCCGTATGTGCATGAGCTTGCCAAGCTTGTGACGCAGGAAACCGGCAGCATGATTCAACACTTCGAGGGATTCCCTGGTCTGGTCGGCATTACCGAGTACCGAAACATGAACTTTTGCATGGCCCAGGTCGCGTGATACATGTACCGAGGAGATGCTGACCATGCCCAGCCTCGGGTCCTTCAGCTCATCATGTATCAATGCCGCCAGTTCACGCTGGATTTGCTCGCCGACACGGCGCGTCCTTGGAAACTCTTTCGGCATCAGGGCGCAATCCGGAAGCAGACCTGCTTGGCGCAAAACAATTGCATACGGGAATGGATACCGGAAGCGCGATAAGGGGGACAGTCCCCTGTAGTGCTACAGGGAGCGTTCCACCTGGACGCGTTCAAATACCTCGATCTGGTCACCGGCACTGACGCTGTAATTCTTCACCCCGATACCACACTCGGTGCCGGACTTGACCTCGTTGACGTCATCCTTGAAGCGCCGCAGGGATTCGAGTTCGCCTTCGTAGACCACGACATTGTCACGCAGCACGCGGATCGGCGAATTACGGCGCACCACCCCGTCGACGACAATACAGCCGGCGATATCACCCAGCTTGCGTGACAGAAAGACTTCCTTGACCTCGGCCAGGCCGATGATGTCTTCCCGGGTTTCCGGCGCCATCATGCCGCTGGCGGCGGCCTTGACGTCATCGATGGCATTATAAATGACGCTGTAATACCTGAGGTCAACATTGTTCTCATCGATCATCTGCTTCGAGGAGGAATCGGCACGCACATTAAAGCCGATAATGATTGCATTCGAAGCGATTGCCAGGCTTGCGTCGGACTCGTTGATGCCGCCGACACCACTGGAAATCACCTTGACCTTGACGTCGGGCTGTTCAGCCGTCAGGTTGACCAGGGCGTTACTCAATGCTTCCGCACTGCCCTGTACATCCGCCTTCAGCACGATATTGACTGTTGGCACCCTGCCTTCCGCGGCTGCCGAGAAAACATCCTCGAGGCGTGCCTGTTGCTGGGATTCAAGCCGCCTGGCGCGTGCCTTCTCCTTGCGCTGCTCCGCCAGTTCACGGGCCTTGCGCTCATTGGCAACGACGATCACGTCATCGCCGGCATTCGGTACAGAAGACAAGCCCAGTACCAGTGCAGGCATGGATGGACCGGCCTCGCTGATTTGCTTGCCGCTCTCATCAAACATGGCGCGCACCCGGCCATACTCTTCACCGGTCAGCAGCAGGTCACCTTTTTTGAGTATACCGTTTTGTACCAGCACCGTGGCCACGGCACCACGCCCCTTGTCGAGGCTGGACTCCACCACGATACCGGTCGCAGGACAATCGTATACCGCGGTCAGTTCCAGGACTTCCGCCTGCAGCAACACGGCATCGAGTAATGCATCGACGCCGTCACCGGTTTTCGCCGAGACCGGCACGAACATCGTGTCACCCCCCCAGTCTTCCGGGATCACCTCGAGCGCCGCCAGTTCGGTCTTGACCTTTTCGATATCGGCACCCGCCTTGTCCATCTTGTTGACGGCAATCAGCAGCGGAACATCGGCCGCCCGGGCATGCTGAACAGCTTCCTTGGTCTGTGGCTTGACGCCGTCATCGGCGGCAACCACCAGGATGACAATGTCGGTCACGCCGGCACCGCGCGAGCGCATGGCCGTAAAGGCGGCATGTCCGGGTGTATCGAGAAAACTGATCATCCCCTTTGATGTTTCTACGTGGTAGGCGCCGATATGCTGGGTAATACCGCCAGCTTCACCATCGGCCACCGTGGTACGGCGGATATAATCCAGCAGCGAGGTCTTGCCGTGATCGACATGGCCCATGATCGTGACTACCGGAGGTCGCGGCAACCTGTCACCCTCGACCTCGGCAGCCTGTTGTATCAGTTCCGCCTCGAGCGCATTCTCATCAACCGGTTTGGCGACATGTCCCATTTCCTCGACAACCAGTGTTGCCGTATCCTGGTCCAGTACCTGGTTGATCGTGGCCATCACACCCAGCTGCATCAGTACCTTGATAATTTCAGCAGCCTTGATGGACATCTTCCGGGCCAGCTCGGAGACCTGGATATTTTCCGGTATCTCGACCTCGTGCACGACTGATTCAGTCGGCAACGCAAAACCGTGTTCACCGGTACTCTCGATGCTGACGCGTCGTGTTGCCTTCGATTTTTTCCTGCGGCGCCCGCCCTTGCCTGCTGCAACGTGCAATTCCTGGCGGCCATACTTGGTGCTCTTTCCGGCACCGGCCTTGCGCGACTTGCGATCAGCATCGGCAGGTTTCTTCTGGCGGGCATCTTCCGTTTCCGCCTGCTGCTTGGCCTCTGACGCCGCGATTGACTGCAGGCGCGCCTCCTCGGCTGCCTGCTGCCTGCTTTCGCGCTCCGCCTGCAGCTTTGACTCCTCTGCGGCCTTTTCTTCCTGCTCCTGCTTTTTGGCATCTTCCCGCAACTTGCGTGCCGCTGCCTCTTCGGCTTCTTCGGCAGCGCGCTTGGCCTGCTGTTCTTCCAGCTCCTTGTTGACGCGCTCCTGCTCTTCGGCCATCAAATCCGCACGCTTTACATAGGTGCGTTTCTTGCGAACCTCGACCCTGACGGTCTTGGTTTCAGGCCTGGCACGAACGGCACCGCGACCGGCAGGTCCGCGACCGGCTGGCACCGTGGCACGCAATTCGCTCTGGGTTTTTCGCTTCAGGGTAACCTTGCTGGCGCCACCGGTTGACAGTGCTCCGCGCTTGCCATGGCTTTGACGAAGAAAGTCCAGCAGCTGGGTCTTCTCCTTGTCCGAAATAGTGGCGTTCTCATCACTTATTTCAAGACCGGCTTCACCCAGTTGCACAAGCAAACGGTTCGGGGGAACCCCGACGACTTCAGCAAATTGTTTTACCGTGACGTTTGACATTACATCCACTCCATTACTCAACCGCTTCTTCCGCAAACCAGGGCGCCCTGGCTGTCATAATCAGGGACCCGGCCCGTGCCTCGTCCATCCCCTCGATATCTATCAGCTCATCAACCGCCTGTTCCGCGAGGTCTTCCATGGTAATAATGCCGCGGCCGGCAAGCTCGTAGGCGAGACCTTCGTCCATACCTTCCATTTCCAGCAGATCAGCAGCCGGTTCATTATCGCCGATTTTCTCTTCTTTCATGATCGCCTGCGTCAACAGCACATCGCGCGCCCGGCCACGCAACTCCTCGACCATTTCTTCGTCAAACTCCTCGATAGCAAGCAGTTCGCTATTCGGTACGTAGATAATTTCTTCGATACTGGAATAACCCTCCTGTACCAGGATGGCCGCAATCTCGGTATCCACGTCGAGTTGCTCGGTAAACAGCTTCTGCAACTCTGCCGCCTCTGCCTCACCCTTTTCCTCGGCCTGCACCTCATCCATTACATTCAGCGTCCAGCCGGTCAACTGGCTGGCAAGGCGCACGTTCTGCCCGGCACGGCCGATGGCCTGCGACAACTGTTCCTCGACCACGGCAATATCCATGGTATGCGAATCTTCATCGACGACGATCGAGGAAACCTCTGCAGGCGACATCGCATTGATAACAAACTGGGCAGGGTTTTCATCCCAGAGGATGATATCGACACGCTCACCCGACAATTCCGTGGACACCGTCTGTACACGTGAACCACGCATACCGACACAGGCGCCGACCGGGTCGATGCGCGGGTCGTTGCTCTTTACCGCAATCTTGGCACGCAGGCCCGGATCACGTGCGGCCGCCAGGATGTCGATCAGGTCCTGCCCGACTTCAGGCACCTCGAGCTTGAACAACTCAAGCAAAAAATCGGGCGCGACGCGACTGACAAACAGTTGTGGTCCACGCTGCTCGGCACTGACATCGCGCAAATAACCGCGCAGGCGGTCTCCCGGACGCACGGCCTCGCGCGGAATCATTTCCTCACGCAGGATGATCGCCTCGGCGTTCATGCCGAGATCGAGATAAACGTTGCCACGCTCGACACGCTTGACGATACCGGTAACCAGCTCCCCGACGCGGTCCTTGTAGGCCTCGACGACCATGGCACGTTCGGCCTCGCGCACTTTCTGGACGATCACCTGCTTCGCGGTCTGTGCGCCGATGCGGCCAAAGGCAACCGACTCTATGGGTTCCTCGATGAAATCGCCATGCTGTATATCGGGATCGTCAAGCTGCGCGGCGGCCAGCGTAATCTGGCGTTCGGGGTGCTCGAAAACCAGTGGTCCTTCCTCGTCCGATTCCGCGTCTGCGTCCGCGTCCGCCACAGGTTCCGGCTCGAGACTGTCGTCAATCACCTGCCAGCGGCGAAAGGTCTCGTATTCGCCGGTGTCACGATTGATTGCGACGCGCGCATCGATCTCTCCCCCGTGGCTTTTCCGGGTGGCCGTCGCCAATGCAACCTCAATGGCTTCAAAGATGATCTCCTTGTCGATGCCTTTTTCATTCGACACCGCATCGACGACCATCAATATCTCTTTACTGTCCATTCTCGCAAACCTCCAAATACCGCATTCAGTATTCCGGCACCAGGCGCGCCTGTTCAACCTGGTCAATCGGCAGGCTGAGTTCCTCGCCATCCTGCTCGATGACGACATTCGCATCCCGCAGCCCGAGCAAGCGTCCCTTGAACTTGCGCCGCCCTTCAATCGGGTAGATAGCGCGCAGTTTCACCTGCTGCCCGGCAAATCGTTCAAAGTCTTCCCGCTTGAACAACAGGCGGTCCAGCCCGGGTGACGAGATCTCCAGGGTGTAGTGCCCCGTGATCGGATCCTCGACATCGAGCACACCGCTGACCTGGTAACTTACCTTCTGGCAGTCATCCGCCGAGATCCCGTCTTCCTTGTCGATGTAGACACGCAACAGATCGCCACCCGGGCCGCCCCTCCGGTATTCCACGCCGACAAGCTCGTAACCCAGCGAGCGAATTCCCGGCTCCAGCAGCTCACCAATCTTCAAGGGATCCTGCCTCACGCCTTACTCCGGAAACAAAAAATGGGCCAAAGGCCCACTCCATAACTCCTATATTTTTCTCGCGCAGTGTATCAACCGACTACCCTGCCTGCGGCGCCACTATGGACTCCTGTCCGGGCTACAAAACCCCTGCAAACATGCGGGATAATGTCTTGATTGGTAGCGGGGGTAGGATTTGAACCTACGACCTTCGGGTTATGAGCCCGACGAGCTGCCAGACTGCTCCACCCCGCATCAACGGCCGAGGAGTGTAGCCGATTGCACTGCTTATTTTCAAGCCCTCAGCCCCAAAAGGCTGATTTTTACGGAAACGCTCTCGTTTTGAGGCAGATGGCCAGCCGCGTGGCACGGTTACGGGTCCGCAGGGGCGGAAGTCCCGGGCTAATCGCCCTTGCGTGTGCAGGCGCATGTGTGACTTTTGTTGCGCCTTGCAGGCGCTGGTTTTATTTGATGCGGGCTTTCGCGCCCGCCGGCGAGGTACTTTTCTTTGCTCCGCCGATTTCTTTGTTGGAGCGCCTTGCAGGCGCGGTTTTATTGTATGCGGGCTCTCGCGCCCGCGCGGCGAGATACTTTCTTTGCTTCGCCACAAGAGAAAGTACCCAAAGAGAAGGGCACCCCGGAGCACTCACCGCTTAGGCAAGTACAGCAAGGCGGCTTCGCCGCGCGGTCCCCTGCGTTCCTCGCCAATCCGGGGCCGCGCACAACTCGCAATCTCGCTGCGCTCGAAAGCTCAGACAGGGTGCGCGGCTATTCCCCGGATTGGCTGCGGTACTCGGTGAGTGCTACGGGAGGGGTAGATCAACCCCCATACTCAGTGAGTATGGGGGTTTGATCTACCCCTCCCGTAGGCGCAGCCGAGCATCGCAGTGAAAACCGGATGAAGCATGCGCCCTGTTTGAGCTTTCGAGCGCAGCGAGATTGCGAGTTGCGCATGCGCCGGTTTTCGCGAGAAGCGCAGGGAACCCGAATACTCATGAAAATGAGTAGCGGGCTGCAGCCTCCGGGTCGCCTTTCTTTTGGATACTTTTCTTTGGCGAAGCAAAGAAAAGTATCTCGCCGCGCGGGCGCGAGAGCCCGCATCACAATAAAACCGCGCCTGCAAGGCGCTCCAACAAGACGTGATTCAGCGCGGATGAACTCCGCGCTTCCGGCAAACCCGGAAACCTTTATCAGGACAACACGTTCAGGCAGAGCGTCAGCAGGCCACCCGGAAACAACCCCAGCAACAGCACGGCCAGCCCGTTGATACTCATGGCAACCTGCAAATCGGTATTGATGACCAGCGGCTGTTCGGATTCGGGTTTGTCGAAGTACATCAGCTTGACCATGCGAATGTAGTAGAACGCGCCGATCACCGAGAAGACCACCGCGACCAGGGCCAGCCACAGCATGTCGACGTGGATCACGGCCTGCAGCACCGACAGCTTGGCGTAGAAACCGACGGTTGGCGGCACACCGGCCATGGAGAACATCAGCATCAGCATCATGAAGGCAAACCAGGGGCTGCGTTCATTCAGCCCCTTGAAGTCATCCAGCTTATCGGCCTCATAGCCCTGGCGGCTGAGCAGGATAATCATGCCGAAGGCGCCGATGGCCATCAGCGCATAGGTAATGGCATAGAACATGGACGCCGAATAACCTTCCTGCGTGCCCGCAAGAATGCCCAGCAGCAGGAAGCCGACATGGGAGATGGTCGAATAGGCGAGCATGCGTTTCAGGTTGGTCTGTGCAATGGCGATGACATTGCCGAGCGCCAGCGAGAGCACCGCGAGGATCACCAGCATCCCCTGCCAGTCGGGCATCAGGCCGCCCAGCGATTCCGCCAGCAGGCGCATCGCCATGGCGAAGGCCGCGATCTTCGGGGCGCTGCCGATAAACAGGGTCACGGCGGTCGGCGCGCCGTGGTAGACATCCGGCACCCACATGTGAAACGGCACCGCGCCGAACTTGAAGGCCAGCCCGACGACGATGAAACACAGCGCGAAGATCAGGATCAGGCCGCTGTCCTGCATGACGGAAATGGCGGCCGCGATCTCGGCAAGGTCGAGGCTGCCGGTGGCGCCGTAGAGCATGGACATGCCGTAGAGCAGCATGCCGGAGGCCAGCGCGCCGAGCACGAAGTACTTCATCGCCGCCTCGCTGGCCGGCGACGAATTGCGGTCGAAGGCGACCATCGCATAGAGCGACAGCGACAGCAGCTCCAGCCCGAGGTAGATGGTCAGCAGGCTGTGCGCCGAGATCATCACCATCATGCCGAGCACGGCAAACAGGCCGAGCACGTAGAACTCACCGCGCAGGCTGCCCTTGCCGGTCTGGTAGCCGCGCGCATAGACGAAGGCACCGACCGTCACCAGGAAAACACTGGTCTTTAACAGTGCCGCCATCGGGTCATGCACGAAGCTGCCGCCCAGCACCACCACGCTGCCCGCATCGAGCATGTTCCAGCTGATCAGGGCCGCGACCAGCAGGGTCAGCTGCGCCAGCACATAACTCAGCTGACGGCGCTGCTCGCCGAAGAAGGCCTCCACGACCAGGATGATGCAGGCCATTGTGAGCACGAACAGCTCCGTGGCCAAAGGTGCGAAGTCAGTCAGGGGAATGGTCATAATCGTTCCGTTAGTCTCAGGGCTGCATGCCTTGCATCAGTGCCAGGCCGGTCTCCGATCGGCAGCTTGGAGACAGACACATGGGCCAGCAGTTGATCGACACTGGCATGCATCACCTCGACCAGCGGCCCCGGCAACAGGCCGAAGAACAGCACCACGGCCACCAGGCTTGCGAGGATGACAAACTCGCGCAGGTTGACGTCTTCCAGTTGTTTCACGTTGTCGTTGGCGACCTCGCCGAACACCACGCGCTTCACCATCCACAGGCTGTAGGCCGCGCCGAGAATCAGGGTGGTGGCCGCGAGGAAGGCAAACCAGAAGTTCGCCTTGAAGCTGGCGAGGATCACCATGAACTCGCCGACGAAGGCAGAGGTGCCCGGCAGGCCGGCATTGGCCATCGCAAAGAACACCATGAACGCGGCGAACACCGGCATGGTATTGACGACACCGCCGTAATCGCTGATCTGGCGCGAGTGCATGCGGTCATAGAGCACGCCGACGCAGAGGAACAGCGCACCGGAAATAAAGCCGTGCGAGATCATCTGCACCATGCCGCCCTCCATGCCCATGCTGGCGCCCTGCAATGAGCCGTTGTTGTCCAGCAGGGTAAACACCAGGAAGATGCCCAGCGTGACGAAGCCCATGTGCGCAATCGATGAATAGGCAATCAGCTTCTTCATGTCTTCCTGCACCATCGCCACGAAGCCGATGTAGACCACCGCCACCAGCGACATGAGGATAATCAGCCAGTCGAGTTCATGGCTGGCGTCCGGCGTGATCGGCAGGCTGAAACGCAGGAAGCCGTAACCGCCGATCTTCAGCATGATGGCGGCAAGCACCACGGAACCGCCGGTCGGCGCCTCGACGTGCGCATCCGGCAGCCAGGTGTGTACCGGCCACATCGGCACCTTCACCGCAAAGGCCATCAGGAAGGCGATAAAGATCAGCACCTGTTCGGTCATGTTCAGCGGCAGCACGTGGAAATCAAGAATGCTGAAACTGCCGGCCTTCAGGTACATGTAGATCAGCGCGACCAGCATGAACACCGAGCCGAGGAAGGTATAGAGGAAAAACTTGATGGTGGCATAGACCCGGTTCGGACCGCCCCAGATGCCGATGATGAGGAACATCGGCACCAGCATCGCCTCCCAGAAGACATAGAACAGCACGGCATCGAGCGCGGAAAACACGCCGATCATCAGCCCTTCCATGATCAGGAAGGACGCCATGTACTGTGCCGTACGGTCCTTGATCACCTGCCAGCCGGCCAGCACCACCAGCACCGTGGTAAAGCTGGTGAGGATGATCAGCGGCATCGAGATGCCATCGACACCAAGATGGTAATTGGCACTGAACGCCGCGATCCACGGCACCTTTTCCTGGTACTGCATGGCCGCCGTCGCCATATCGAAGTTCGTGTACAGCAGCAGGCTCAGCAGGAAGGTGGCCATCGCGACGACGAAGGCCGTCTGGCGGCATGCCGTGTTGCCGAGAGTATCCATCACCAGCAGCGCCACGCCGCCGACAATCGGCAGCCAGATCAGTAAACTGAGCAGTGGCAAGTCGGTCATGCGCCTGCTCCCGGTGCCATGAACACGAACCAGAACAGCATCAGCAACAGGCCGACGATCATGCTGAAGGCATAGTGATACAGGTAGCCGGTCTGCAGGTGACGCGCGACGCTGGACACCCAGCCGACGACCTTCGCACTGCCGTTGACAATCAACCCGTCGATGATCAGCACGTCGCCGATCTTCCAGCACAGCTGGCCGACGCCGCGTGCCCCGCCGGCAAACACGGCCTCGTTGAAGTCATCGGCGTAGTACTTGTTGACCAGCACTCGGTAGAGGCCGCTGAAACGCTTTTGCATGTCATCCGCAAAACCCGGGTTCTTCAGCGTCATGTACCAGGCCGTCGCCACTCCGGCGATTGTCAAATAAGGTGCAAAACCACCAAAGGCATGTATAACAAATGAGACCGCGCCGTGGTAATGCTCGCCGATGACGCCGAGCACGTCGTGGCGCGGGTCAACGT
>CAWHCQ010000051.1:0-10772 GCA_963827755.1 uncultured Gammaproteobacteria bacterium | reverse complement strand
CTCTACCCGGGATCCACGCCTGAATTACCGCTCAGGATGGGCCAGGCGGCCCGCAGGTAAACGAACATGGACCAGAGGGTCAGGATGGCAGCCACATAGAGCAGGACCAGCCCTATATCATGTGTCGGCAAGGGACCGATGGGCAGCTTGTAGAGCAACAACAGGATCGCGACCATCTGGGTAATCGTTTTTATCTTGCCGATAACGGATACCGCCACCTTGGTGCGCTCCCCGATTTCCGACATCCATTCGCGCAAGGCCGAGATGGCAATTTCACGGCCGATGATGACTACCGCGGGAATGGCAAATAACGGGCTGGGGTTGTCCTGCACCAGCAGCACCAGCGCCACGGCAACCATCAGCTTGTCGGCCACCGGGTCGAGAAATGCCCCGAACACCGATATCTGCCGAAGACGCCTGGCAAGATAACCATCGAGCATATCGGTCAATGCCGCCAAACCGAAAATTGCAGCACTGAGCTGGTATGACCATGGGCCTGCCAGGTAAAACACCAGCACCAGAACCGGTATCAGGATAATACGCAGCAGCGTCAGTATATTTGGAATGGTCCAGTTCATGTATTTATTCCTGAGGGCTTACTCGCCATGAAAGGCATCATAAATCTGCTGCGCCAGTGTCCGGTTGATGCCCCTGACCATCGACAGATCTTCAACCCCGGCCCGGGCAACTTCCTTCAATCCGCCCAGCTGCTGCAATAATTGCTGACGGCGCTTCG
This sequence comes from uncultured Gammaproteobacteria bacterium, assembly GCA_963827755.1. Taxonomy (GTDB): domain Bacteria; phylum Pseudomonadota; class Gammaproteobacteria; order UBA9214; family UBA9214; genus UBA9214. The sequence goes on along the minus strand of CAWHCQ010000051.1, from coordinate 10,036 downwards.
GACCGACGCCGGGTATCTGTTCAAGCGGAGAGGTATTCCTGGATTTTGCGCGCCTTGCACGGTGCCCGGTGATGGCAAAACGGTGCGCCTCGTCGCGTACCTGTTGAATCAGGTGAAGTGCCGCGGAATCAGCCGGCAGCAGCAGTGTCCCTGCACGACCCGGGATATGCAGTGTCTCCAGACCCGGCTTTCTCCCCGGTCCCTTGGCAACACCGATAATCCGCACTTCCATGATTTGCAGCTCCTCCAGGGCCCTGCGGGCCGCGCTTACCTGACCCTTGCCACCGTCAATCAGCAGCAGGTCCGGCAGCCTGCCTTCCCCTTTCCTGATTCGAGTATAACGCCGGGTTAACGCCTGCTCCATTGCGCCATAGTCATCTCCCGGCTCGATATCCCTGATGTTGAACCGTCGATAGTCTGATTTTAACGGCCCTTCAATGCCAAATACAACGCAGGAAGCCACGGTGGACTCGCCACTGGTGTGGCTGATATCGAAACACTCGATCCGCTCCGGCAGCTCGTCAAGATCGATAGCGTCCATCAGCGCACGCAGGCGCCCCGCATATCCTTGCCGTGTATTCAGGTAGGCGTTCAAGGCGAACTCGGCATTCTCCACAGCCATTTTCATCCAGCGCGACCGGTCGCTGCGTGCATTCGACCGCAGCACGACCTTGTGCCCGGCATGCTCACTGAGCACGTCCCCGATGAGGCGGCTGTCTTCCGGTACGTGGCTGAGCAGCAATTCAGCCGGAATGTCCTTGCCGAGATAGTACTGCGGAATAAAGGCCGACAGCACAGCCGCACTGTCGAACTCAAGCGGAACTTTGGGGAAGAACGTCGCATTGCCGAGATTACGGCCGCCACGTACAAAAAACACCTGCACACAGGCACTGCTCTTGCGTGTCAGGCAGGCAATAATGTCCAGATCGCCTTTCTCCTTGCTGATATATTGTTTTTCCAGCAGCCGGTGCAGGTTTGCAATCTGGTCGCGGCAAACTGCAGCCTGCTCATAATCCTGCCGGGCAGATGCCTTTTTCATGGCAGCCACCAGATCATCGACCACCTGGCTGCTCTTGCCCTCGAGGAACAGGGTCGTGCGCCTTACATCTTCTGCGTATTTTTCGGGGCTGATTATGCCGACGCAGGGGGCTGTGCAGCGCCTGATCTGGTATTGCAGGCATGGACGGCTGCGATTCGAAAAAAAACTGTCCTCGCACTGCCGCACCCTGAACAGTTTCTGCAGCATATGCAGACTTGCGCGCACTGCACCGGCACTGGGATAGGGTCCGAAATAGCGCCCTTTTCTGCGCCGCGCGCCACGGTGCAGGGTAACCCTGGGGTAGTCCTGGTCCGACGACATGTAGATATAGGGATAACTCTTGTCATCCCGCAACAGCACGTTGTAGCGCGGCATGAATTTCTTGATCAAGTTGCTTTCCAGCAACAGCGCCTCGCCTTCCGTGTGGGTAACCGTGACTTCGATACCGGCAATCTGCTCGACCAGTGCGCGGGTCTTGGCACTCAGGCCGCTTTTCCTGAAATAACTGCTGACGCGCTTCTTCAGGTTTCCTGCCTTGCCGACGTAGAGTACATTTTTGTCAACGTCCAGCATCCGGTAAATACCCGGGCGTGATGTCAGTGTCCCCAGAAACACCCGCGGATCAAAAGTGGCTGCGTGACCGGTTACGGGCGATTTGCTCATGCGGCTGCCGGTCCGCCCTGCTTGTCCAGGGCCTCGCGGGCCAGCCGGAATACGTCGCTGAACATAGCGGGCGTGAGGCGGCGCGTCTGGGTGTTGTAGCGACTGCAATGGTAGGAATCTATCAGCAGCCGGCCTTCTGCAATGTTGTGCATGCCGGCATGTGCAAACTTGTAGCTCGAGAGGCGCATCCCCAGTGTGCGCAATACCGCATCGTGCGCGAGCTTGCCCAGTGCAATGATGACAGACGGGTGCGGCAAATCGTCCAGTTCGGCGCGCAGAAAGTCATTACAGTTCCTTACTTCCTCAAGCAAGGGCTTGTTCTGTGGTGGCAAACACTTCACGGCATTGGTGATGCGACAGTCGTACAGTTGCAGGCCATCATCCAGCGACACCGATTCAGGCTGATTACTGAACGCGTAATCGAACAGGGTTTGATAGAGCAGGATACCCGCATGGTCGCCGGTAAACGGACGTCCGCTGGCATTGGCGCCGTGCATGCCAGGCGCAAGCCCGACAATTAACAGGTGTGCGCCTGCATCACCGAAAGGGGCTACAGGTCGCGCATGGTAGTCCGGGTATTTTGCAGCGGTCGTATCGAGAAATGCGGACAGCCGGGTGCAAGCCCTGCAGTCCGGATCAAACTTCAGCAAATTTTTCTGTGACATTCAGGTCTTCGGTGAAACTGTTCTCGGGACAGACACGCGGGATCGAGCGCGAAACCGGTGCCGGCAACGCAGAGGGTAACATTTTGAGAGGCCAGCCCGCCCGGCCCTACCGGCTCCGGCACCAAACCCGAGCTGGAAACTACCTTATTATATTTCTATATATTACTGTTTTTATTATTATTAATATAAACCACGCCAGACAAACCCTGGCCAGCAATCGCTTCGACAGTCATGTGACAAAGGCGCGCAGAGCGAGGGACGTCCTGCGCCGGCCTGTCAGTGCATGATATTTTCCTTGATAAGACCATGGCGGATGGCATACCGGGTCAGCTCGACGTCATTCGACACCTCGAGCTTCTCAAACAGGCGATAGCGATAGGTACTGGTGGTCTTCGGGCTCAGACACAGCTTTTCCGATATGGCCTTGTTCGGCTCCCCTTTGACGATCATCAGCATCACCTGTAGTTCTCGCTGCGTCAGTTCTTCAAGCGGGGCCTTGTCACGATGATGGACAAGCGACAGTGCAAGTTTCTGGGCAACATCGGGCGTCAGGTACTGCGCGCCCCGGTAAACCGATTTGATGGCCTTGATAATTTCACTGACATCGCATCCCTTGGTGAGGTAACCGACAGCCCCCGCCTCGAGAAGCCGGGCAGGAAAGGGATCATCCTCGTGAATGGTCACGGCGATGATCTTCGCATCAGGCATTGAACGGGTAATCTTCCGGGTTGCCTCCAGTCCGCCAATACCCGGCATGCTCAGATCCATCAGGATGACATCAGGTTTAAGCCTGCGGGCCTGCGTGACTGCCTGCTCACCGCTGTCGGCCTCGGCAACCACATCAATATCACTGACATCTGCGAGTATGCGTTTAATACCCGAACGTACCAGGCCATGATCGTCTACCAGCATTACATTTATCATTGCAACTCCCCCCTGTTATGTGGAACCAGCATCCATGGACTACTTCTTCTTGGCTGAATAAAAGGCTAGCACCATGGAAAGCATCGAACAATGGGAAACGTCCTACACGCCGAATGTCGCTTCGACTACAGCAGCTTCACCGGCCTGCAACAATATGGGTATCGATATCAGGCAGTTAACACAACCCAAACGGAACGAACCGGGTCGGGCTGCAAATGAATACACCTGAAATATAAAAAAATGCAGGAGCGAGCGCCAGCTCGCGAACAGCTCGCGAACGGCTCGTGAAGTGAACAAATCGCCAGCTGGCGCTGGCTCCTACAATTTATCGATCAGGGTAGCCTGGATGCAGAACGGAGTGGTCATGTGATCAGGCATTCCCGGACCCGGAAGTGTGACTTATTGCGGCTTGCCGAACCAGCTGAGTTTTTCGTGCAAGCGCACGACCTCACCGACAATGATGATGGTAGGTGCTTTCAGTTGTTCCCGCGCGGGCAGCTCCGGCATGGTTTCGAGGGTCTCGATAAAAACACGCTGCTCAGGCGTTGTCCCCTGCTGCACAAGCGCCACCGGAGTGTCCTTCGAGAGCCCATGCGCGATCAACTCCCTGCTCACTATCGGGATACTGTGCAGCCCCATGTAGAAGACGATGGTCTGGGCCGGTTTTGCAAGCCGCTCCCAGTCCAGATCGACACTGCCGTCCTTGAGGTGGCCGGTAACAAAAATACAGGACTGCGCGTAATCACGGTGTGTCAGCGGTATGCCTGCGTATGCCGCACACCCGGATGCCGCGGTAATGCCGGGGACGACCTGGAACGGAATATTCTCGCTCGCCAGTGTTTCAATCTCCTCACCACCGCGCCCGAAAATAAACGGGTCGCCACCCTTGAGTCGCAAGACACGCTTGCCCTGCTTTGCAAGGCGCACCAGCAGCTCGTTGATACTTTCCTGGCTGAGCGTGTGCTGGTCACGTTGCTTGCCGGCGTAAATCAGCTCGGCATCACGGCGCACCATGTCGAGGATCGGTTCCGACACCAGCCGGTCATAGACAACCACGTCGGCCTGTTGCATCAGGCGCAGCGCCCTGAATGTGATCAGGTCCGGGTCGCCCGGCCCGGCACCGACCAGGTAGACCTCACCGCTTGCCGCCTCATGCTGATCGACGTCATCGATGGCTGTCTGCAGGGCGGTGCGCGCCTTTTCTTCCTGCCCGGCAAACAGCAACTCGGCAACACGCCCCTGCAGAATACTTTCCCAGAAATAACGGCGCTGCTCGACATCTGTAAAACGATCCTTGACGCGCTGGCGATATTCATCGACCAGCTTTGCAAGCCGGCCGTAGGCTGCCGGGATAAAACTCTCCAGCCGGGTACGCAACAAACGTGCGAGCACGGGTGACGCCCCGCCGGTCGACACCGCCACCTGCAGCGGCGAACGGTCGATAATCGAAGGCATGATAAAACTGCACAGGGCCGGATTGTCGACCACGTTGACAGGAATTCCCCGGCGCCTGGCAAGCTCGGATATCCTGGCGTTCAGTTCTGCATCATCCGTTGCCGCGACCACCAGCACCACGTCGACCAGGTCATCATCCTGAAAGCCTCGCTCGACATGTGTTGCTGTACCTTTCTCGACGGCTGCCGCGACTTCATCGCAAAGCCCGGGTGATACCAGCGTGACATTGGCACCGGCCCTGTGCAGCAACCTGATTTTTCTGGCAGCCACCTTGCCACCGCCAACCACCAGGCAGGATCTGTCTTCTATTTTCAAAAATACCGGCAAGTAATCCATCTGCTTCCTGTCCTTGCTACTTCATTATCTCCCCCACCCTGCGGGAGGGTCGGGAGGCGGCATAAACACGGCAACCCGCCTTACAGCCCGAATGCGAGCAGCGGCTCAAGCTGACAATGTATCTTTCCCGCTATTCAACTTGTCAAAATTTCCACCTGTTGCTGGATCGGCTCGCTCACCGGCAGCATTTTTTTCCGCATCACCGTCCCGATCGCATCGGTTTTCGAGAACACCGGATCGATCACCGGCTCATCGAGCATCGACAAAAACAGCATGGCACGCACCTTCGGCAAGGCCTCCGGCACGGCGTCAAGCACGCTTTCCAGCCAGCCGCCTGTATCGCCAGGTGCCTGCAAACTGCCGTCAATCAAGCCATCGGCAACCCTGAATATCGCATCGATCCCGGTGCGCCGTTCATTTCGTGTCTGCAAAGATGCGGAATAATCAGCGATCGCATGCAGCAGTTCAACCACGACATCCTGGTTCGAGGGTTTTTTCAGCACGGTGCTGACACCGGCAAGCCAGGCCTGACCGGCAGGACTCAACAGGCGGCACAGCTGCACTGCAAACGGGTTCCCCGCCTCGACGAGGTTCCCGAGCCTGCTCGATAGCGCACGCCCTTGCGGATGTGGCGCATGCTCCCCGGGCAGCGCATCAGGCAACGCCCTGAGAAAACCGACATAGTAGGCATTCCTGCTTTTGCCCCGTTCCCACAGCTTTTGCTTTACGCTGGAATCAACCAGGTCGCCCTGCAACACCAGGCGCACCGACTTGATCTGGTTACGCGCCTCTTCTTCAAAAGGCAGAAACTCAACCAGAAAGTCCGCCAGTACCGGTCCTGTCTCGCCCTCGACCACCTGTGCCTGCTGCAGCATGCAGCGGGCATTCTCCGCGGTTTGCGAGGCCCACCAGGCCCGGCTTGCCAGTTCATTGGTAATACCACTGGCGTTGACCACCGCGACCACCGCTTCCGGCTCACCCAGCAGCAGCAGGGATTCGAGGATCTCGTCGCGCGCCTGTCCCATGCGGGTCCAGCGTTTCAGATAAACCGGGTAACCTCCGGGTGAGCCAAGCACATGGCTGGAAAGCATTTCACGGACACCCCTCAGGTAGGTCTCATCCCGGCAGTTGGGGCTCAACCTGATCTGCGCCTCACCCTTGTCGGACAGCGCATGCAGGATCATGCTGGATTCGTCAATGCGCACGGCCTTCAGCGAACCGGCCAGCAGGACATTGATGCGCAGTGCGTCTTCGGGGGTTAATTCCATCGTCAATACCCGGACCGGCAAACCGCCGGGGCTGCTGCCTAGAGGTCGAAACCGGCCTTGGCATAGAGGCGCTTCGCTTCTTCCGGGTCGCGCGTCTACACCATTACCGTCTGCATACATCTGTGCCAGTGTTGTCAGGGAGCCTGCCAGCCCCTGGTCTGCAGCCTTGCGAAACCAGTTGACGGCCTCGGCACTGTTTTGCTCGACACAGTCACCTTCCAGGTACATGAAACCGAGACCGTGCTGGGCAAGCGCAAAGCCCTGCTCGGCTGATGCCTTCATCATTTCAAAGGCGCGCGCCTCGTTACGTACCACACCGAGTCCGTTCTGGCACATAATCGCCACCCGGTGCTGGGCATCCGCGTTGCCGACTTCCGCCATCGGGTAGAGGCAGCGCATCGCCTGCGAAAATTCCCTGGCTTCAAATGCGGCTACACCACTGGCGTAATCCTGATCGATGAAATCGTCTGACATAGTGTGCCTCTGTTTGGATGGATTTCCGGCAGGAATGCGTCGGGCCGGTATTCGACAAGCGCATATGCTAGCGATTCAGATGCGTGTATCGAATACCTCTAAAGAGAGAATATTCCGGATTTTCATATGGATAGAGCGTGTAACAAACTTGAATTCACTCTCTCCATCGGGATATACGGGGCCAATTTCGGCTCCTGTATACTGGCGCCTCGCAGCAGTAAATTCAATCGAAACAATGAGCTAGCCTATCCGAATGTGTGCAAAGTAGAGCCGCCGCCTGAAACAATACCGATTCAATTAACCTTTCCACTAAACGCTGAAAGCACGAGGAACAATCGATGAACAAGGAATATTACGACGCAACGACCAAGATGGAAGAAATGAAGATTGACCCTGAGTACATTCAAGGCTGGCAGGGTGGATACCTGTTGAACCCGGAGCGTGAAGAGCAGCGAGTCAACGAGGCCTACAGCGCCGGCTACGAAGACGGCAAGGCCCACAACATGGACAACTTCGGTAACTGGAAGGCCTGAACAAGCGGACAGTCGTGATGAAAAAGGGCGGGACTACCCGCCCTTTTTTGTTCAGTCTTTCGCAAACAGTTCGCGTAACGCCTTCTTCAGGGGCGCCAGCGTTTCCGGCACCTCGATCTCCATCACCTGGTCCGTGACCCACTTGTTATCTTTCTCGCCGATCACGGCGCGGACACTGTCGCCAAAATAACGCTTCATGGCATAACCCGGCTCACCGTCCGGCATCGGAAACTCGGCATAATCAGCGGCGCGCGCGTTCAACAGGTCAATAAACGGTTTTCGGTAGTCACCCTTGCCCTGCGCATCGCTGCGATTCTCCTGTACCTGGCTGGCAAGGTGCTGCGCCAGGGAGGTAATGAATTCCTGGCGTTCGTTTGCATCCAGCGCCTCGGCCTTCATCCGGTCCGCCAGGTGCACCAGGAAGGCCAGGAACTCGGTAATCACGTCGATGCGCTGCGCGCGCGTATCGGTCTGGAAGTTCTCGTTCTCGAGGTTCAACAGCCCTTGCTGGGCGATACGCCAGAGGATAAAGGCCGCCGCACCACCGATCTCTTCAAGCGTACGCGCCCTGCCCTTGTTGCTCCATTTGCTTTTTACTCTCACGACAACCCCGTACAAATAACACAGTAAATCTGTTGAATAATCAGCCCCGTATAGCGGCATATGAAAGCGCATGCTAGCATAGATAAACCCGGGGCTTTAGCAAGGCAACCACCATGTCTGCTCCAACTGCCGCATCCGCCATACCCACACCGCTCGACAACAGCGCGCTGGCGCCCACGCTTGCTGCCATCCGCGCCAATTGTCACATCTCCGATGCACGCCATGCCACCGACTACACGCTGTGCATCTATTTACTGAAAATGCGCGAGTACTTCCGCTGGGAACACGATTTCCCCTACCACGAGACGTTGCCCAGTGAAAAATTGACCGCCTGGCTGACGCAACGCGAAGAACACTGGGATGCGCTCGAACACGAATCATTTGAACAGATCCCCGTGCACGGTACCCTGCATGAACCGTTTGATTCCGCCGCCATCAACAAGGCATTAAACGCACTCGGGCTTGTCTACAGCAGTGGCTACGGCCGCAACATGAAACCGGTATTCTTCCTCGGAGAACTCGTACAGCGCAAGGACTACGCCGGCTACACCCTGCTGGTCGCGGGAAAGGAATACGCCCGCGACCTGTCCGCCCCGCCCGCCATGAGCCTCGGCAACACGATTTATGTACGGCGCGAATCCCTGCGCCGCATGTGCTGGGAAAAGGTCGAGGAATGGCGCTGGAACCAGCCGGAAAATGCCATGCAGCAGGCCATGCAGTGTTACGACTTTGAGAATGCACCGGTTGAGGCGCTCGATGCCATGACGGAAAAGGAACTGCAGTCCGTCATCCTGCACGAAATCGGCGAGGTCGAGGCCGGCAGACGGCTGGGCAAGGCCTGGGAAGAGATGCTGGCCTCGCTGCAACCCGGCAAGGCAGAGCTGATGCTGCGTGCGGTACGCGACAACCTCGCCGATGCCCTGTCCACCCTGCCCGGCCTGCTGCAGGACAACGACCCCGCATCGCTGCACTTCTACATGGCGAATATGAACAATATGCGCAAGGCACTGTTCCCGGCGTTTGCATCAGCCTACGACAACTGGAGCATCAGTGCTGACACCCGCGAACTGGAACAGCTTGTTGACGCGGGCCGCAAATCACTGGCAATCCGTGGCGGAGACCTGTCTCGGCATTTACAAGGAAAACAGCGACAACAGCGAAGCCGCGTTGATCAAGGCTATCGAAAGCAACACCCTTTAGGGCACATCCGGCCACACGCCCGACCCGGCATTCCAGCCGGGACATCCCTGGCGATCCAGGCACTTCCACGCCGGTGGTTTCAATTCACGCACCTGGAAACAATTGCGCTCCACCCCGTTTTTTTCGTACAGTGAACCAATGAACAGGCAACCGCTGAAAACCATCCGCGAGGTCAAGGACAACACCTTCATCTTCGAAAAGCCAGGGCGCTGCCCATCGACGTCTGCAATGAAATGATCCGCCGTTTTGAAGACCTCGACAGCGAGCAATACGAGGGCCGCATCGGCCAGCAGGCGCAGGAAGAAAAAAGCATCAAGCAGTCCACCGACCTGGTGGTCAGCGGCAAGGAACACTGGAAGGACATCGACACGGCGCTGTTCCACTCACTCGGCAAGGCGCTGATCGAGCTGCGCGAGACCTACCCGTTCTTCAAGGGGCCCTTCAAGGATTCCGGCTATGCCATCCAGCGCACCAACCCGGGGCAGTTCTATCACTGGCATATCGACGGCGGCAGCCACGAGTTCAGCCAGCGCCAGCTGGTGGCGGTCTGGTATCTGAATGATGTCGAGGGGCCGGGCGGGACCACCGATTTCTCGCACCAGAACGTGCAGATCAAGCCCGAGGCCGGAAAGCTGTTGCTGTTTCCACCCTTCTGGACGCATGAACATCGCGGTGCCGTGCTTGAAAAAGGCGTGAAATACATCGCCACGACCTGGGTCGTGTTTGCCTGATACCTGTATATTCGCACCGGCATTCAATGAAAATCGTCGAACCGTCGACCGCTGCAGAATTCGAGCGTTACTACAAGTTGCGCTGGAAGATCCTGCGTGCACCGTGGAAACAGGCACGCGGGAGTGAACGGGTTGCCGATGACGC
>CAWHCQ010000050.1:0-9586 GCA_963827755.1 uncultured Gammaproteobacteria bacterium | reverse complement strand
CTGCATGGCACAGCGTAACGTGGATAAATTACTGCGTGAAACCGGCGACGACTGCTCGTTTCATTCTGCTGATGACGTGGATTTTCTTGCAGGTACCGCGCAAGCTTCTTAAACTTAACCGCTTGAACAGGCGCACGACACGCATTGGCGTGTGCCGGTATTTTATTTGGTCTGACTGGAGTAAATTTATGGCTTGGAATGAACCGGGCAAGGGCAACAAAGACCCGTGGGGTGGCAGTGGCAATGATGACGGCCCGCCGGACCTTGATGAAATTGCGCGCAAGATGCGCGAACGCATGAATGGTTTCTTTGGCAAGAAAGGCGGCAAGGGCGGTGGCAGCAACCCGTTCAGCTTCGGCCTGGTAGCCATCCTCGCGCTGGCGGCCTGGTTGTTGTCAGGCATCTATATCGTCGATCCTGCCGAACGCGGCGTGGAGTTGCGCCTCGGTAAATTCAACGAGGTTACCGGGCCGGGGCCGCACTGGTACCTGCGCGGTATTGAAACCGTCGACATGGTCGACGTGGACCGGCTGCGTACCGTCAGTCACCGGGCCAAGATGCTGACCAAGGATGAGAACATCATCCAGGTCGAGCTGGCCGTGCAATACCAGGTCGGGGATGCGAAGAACTACCTGTTCCAGGTGCGTGATCCGGACTACACCCTGCAAGAGGTCACGGAAAGTGCCCTGCGCGAAGTGATCGGCGGGATCGCCATGGATGAGTTTCTCAGTGGCGGCCGCGGGGCGATCGTGCTGCAGACCAAGACCCTGACCCAGGAAATCCTCGACAAGTACCAGACCGGGCTGCTGCTGACCAGTGTCAACCTGCAGGATCCGCAGCCACCGGAAGAGGTGCAGGGTGCGTTCGAGGACGCGATCAAGGCGCAGGAGGATGAAGTCCGCTACAAGAACCAGGCCGAGGCCGTCGCCCTGGATATCCTGCCGAAGGCGCGTGGTGATGCCACCCGCCTGCGCGAGGCGGCCAATGCCTACCGGGAGCAGGTGATTGCACAGGCGGAAGGTGAAAGCAGCCGCTTCCTGCAAACCCTGGCCGAGTATGAAAAGGCCCCGGTGGTGACGCGCAAGCGCCTCTACCTGGACGCCATGGAAACGGTGTTCGCCAATACCAGCAAGGTCATCATGCAGGTCAGAGGATGGCAACAGCCTGATGTACCTGCCGCTGGACAAGCTGATGGAAAACACGGGCGGGATCAGGACAACGTCAGGCAATGCCGAGGTTCTGACCAGCTCGGAACTGGATGCCCAGGACACGATACGCCGGCGCACCAGTTCCAGAGACGGGGGAGGCCGCTAATGGCTATACGAGCATTGTTTGTTTTTGTGGGGCTGGGAATTCTGGTCGGCCTGACCTCGTTTTTTGTGGTTGATGAACGCCAGCTTGCGATTCGTTTCCAGCTGGGTGAAATAATCGATTCGGACTATGCGCCCGGTCTGCACTGGATGAAGCCCTTGTTCATCAATAATGTGCGCAAGTTCGACAGGCGCATCCTGACGCTGGATACCCGGCCGGAACGTTTTCTCACCGGCGAGAAGAAAAATGTCTCGGTGGATTTCTTCATCAAGTGGCGCATCAAGGATGCCGCTTTGTATTACACCTCATTTGCCGGTGATGAGCGCCAGGCGGGCCTGCGGCTGTTACAGATCATCAAAAACGGCCTGCAGCTTGAATTTGACAAGCGCACCATCAAGCAGGTGGTTTCCGATGATCGTGCGCAGATGATGGAAGACCTGACACGGGGCAGCAATGACGAGGTCAATCAATTCGGCATCGAGATCATCGATGTGCGTATCAAGCAGATTGAATTACCGGATGATGTGAAGAACTCGGTGTTTCAGCGCATGCGCGCCGAACGTGAGCGGATTGCCAAGGAGCACCGCGCAGAGGGTCAGGAAACGGCCAAGGGGATCCAGGCGGTCGCCGAGAGGGACCGGACGATCATCCTTGCCGAGGCCCGCCGCGACGCTGAAAAGACCCGTGGTGAAGGTGATGCGCGTGCCACGGAGATATTCGGCAAGGCCTACGGGCAGGACCCGGAATTCTACGAGTTCTATCGCAGTATGAATGCCTACCGTGAGGCACTTGCCAGCAAGCAGGACGTACTGGTGCTGCAGCCCGACTCCGAGTTTTTCAAGTACTTTAACAGCTCTACCGGTAAGTAAAGGTAAACCCTTTAGTGAAAACCGGCAAAGTCCACTTTGCCCGGTTGCCTGCATCCATGCAGGCCTCCGGGAGGGTGAGGACATTGTTCGGTCGTGATGCATAATCATGAACTGGAGTGATTTTCTGGCAGCCCTTGCGCTGGTGCTGGTGATCGAAGGCATGGTGCCGTTTATCAGTCCGCAGTCATTGCGAAAATTGCAGGAGTCCATGTCGCAGCTGGATGACAGGACACTGCGCAACATCGGACTGTTCAGTATGATCTGCGGTGTTGTCTTGTTGTACCTGGTGCGTCGCTAGACAGACAGAAATCATTATGAGCGTGAAAGATCAATGGCTGTTGCCTGAGGGTATTGAAGAGGTCCTGCCGCCGGAGGCATGGCAGCTTGAGTATGCTCGCCGGGAATTGCTCGACCTGTTTTCCCGCTGGGGTTACGCACTGGTGATGCCGCCCTTTATCGAATACCTGGAGTCACTGCTCACGGGTGCCGGCAATGACCTCGACTTGCAGACCTTCAAGGTTACCGACCAGCTCAGCGGGCGCATGATGGGCCTGCGCGCGGACATGACGCCACAGGCGGCACGCATCGATGCACATCCCATGCAGCGCGAAGAACCGTCGCGCCTGTGCTACATGGGGACCGTGCTGCAGACCCGTTCAGACGGCTACGGCGGTTCAAGAAGTCCCCTGCAGGTCGGCGCGGAATTATTCGGGCATGCCGGGCCCGCGAGTGACGTCGAGATCCTTGCGCTGGTGCTTGAGTGCCTGTCATTGATGAATATCGCGGATGTGCACATTGACCTCGGCCATGTCGGGATTTTTCGCGGGCTTGCAGAGGAGGCCGGCTTAAGCAGGCAGCAGGAAAACGACCTGTTCGACGCGCTGCAGCGCAAGGCGGTCACCGAAATCGATGAACTGCTTGCCGCCAGTGCGGCCGATGAGGCGCAATGCAGGCGCCTTGCCGCCCTCTCCATGTTGAATGGCGGCGGGGAGGTGCTGGATGCCGCGCGTCAGCAGCTGGCCGGTGCCGGAATCGAGGTGATGACGGCGCTGGATAACCTCTGCGAGATTGCCGCACTGCTGGAACAGCAGGTCGCTGGTATCACGCTGAACTTCGATCTTGCCGAACTGCGGGCTTACAAGTACCAGACCGGCATGGTGTTTGCCATGTTTGTGCCGGGCCATGGACAGGAAATTGCCCGCGGCGGCCGTTATGACTGCAATCGGCAAGGTGTTCGGGCGTGCACGGCCTGCGACCGGCTTCAGTACGGATCTGAAAACACTGCTGGATCTGAGTCAGCGGAATTTTTCCACCCCGGACAACACGGTATTTGCCCCGGCAGATGATGACCCTGCACTGGCCGCTGCCGTGCGCACGCTGCGCCGGCAAGGTGAATGCGTAATCTGCGGTCTGCCCGGTCAGGTCGGCGATGCCGCTGCCATGGACTGTGCCCGGATACTGGTTAATGAGCAGGGTGACTGGGTGGTAAGACCGGTTTGATTGACGATGGTAATGGAGAACAGAATATAAATTATCGACTGTAGGAGCGGATCTCATCCGCGATAAATCCTGCATGAACCCCTGTCGCGGATGAGATCCGCTCCTACAGGTCAATTTAAAGAGAGAACAAACATGGGCAAGAACGTTGTTGTCGTCGGTACCCAGTGGGGTGATGAGGGCAAAGGCAAGGTCGTTGACCTGCTGACAGACAAGGCATCGGCAGTGGTGCGTTTTCAGGGCGGCCATAATGCCGGTCATACACTGGTCATCGACGGCAAGAAAACGGTGTTGCACCTGATACCTTCCGGCATCCTCAGGGACGGGGTGCAGTGCCTGATTGGAAATGGCGTGGTGTTGTCACCGACTGCATTGCTGGAGGAACTGGCCATGCTGGAACAGGCCGGCGTCCCTGCGCGCGAACGGCTCAGGATCAGCGAGTCCTGTCCGTTGATCCTGCCCTACCATATTGCACTTGACCAGGCGCGCGAGCTTGCACGCGGCAAGAAGGCCATCGGCACAACGGGACGCGGTATCGGTCCTGCCTATGAAGACAAGGTGTCGCGCCGCGGCCTGCGTCTGGGTGAACTGCTCGATCCCGCTCATTTCACGGAGCGCCTGCGCGAGGTGATGGAATACCATAACTTCACCCTGGAGCATTACTTCAAGGCCGATCCGGTCGATTACCGCATGGTGCTCGACGAGGCGCTGGCCCAGGGCGAACAGATTACCCCGATGATCGATGATATTCCCGGCCTGCTGCATCGCCTGCGCAAGGAAGGCAAGCACATCATGTTCGAAGGTGCGCAGGGCGCGCTGCTGGATATCGATCACGGCACCTATCCGTATGTAACCTCGTCAACCACGACGGCCGGCGGTGCCGCCAGCGGCAGTGGCGTTGGCCCGTGCGACCTTGATTACATCCTCGGTATCGTCAAGGCCTATACCACGCGCGTCGGCGCCGGGCCCTTCCCGACGGAGCTGTTTGATGATGATGGCAGGCACCTGGGTGAGAAGGGCCATGAGTTCGGTGCGACCACCGGACGCCAGCGACGCTGTGGCTGGCTGGATACGGTTTCCCTGCGGCGCTCCCTGGCGATCAACAGTGTCACCGGCATGTGCATTACCAAGCTCGACGTGCTCGATGGCCTGGAGACCCTGAAGATATGCGTGCGCTATACACTGCAGGGTTCCAGTGTCGATATGCCGCCGGTAGGTGCAGACCTGATGGAGCAATGCAAACCCGGGTATATAGACATGCCGGGCTGGTCGGAATCCACCGTGGGGGCAGGATCCTTCAGTGATTTGCCGCCGGCGGCACAGGCCTATTTACGCAAGATAGAAGAGCTCTGCGAGGTGCCGATCGCCATCATTTCCACCGGCCCCGACCGTGCTGAAACAATGATCCTGAAGCACCCGTTTGAATGACACCCTGTTGATCAGGCGGGTGTCTGCGTGTCACTCGCCGGTGCCGGTATATCGCAGGCGCCCATCGGTTTGAGCCAGGCAATCAGCAGGGGCAGGAGGGTCAGGTTCGCGATCAGTGCCACCAGCATGGAAAAACCGGTCAGCAGGCCGAAGTAAATCGTCGGGATGAAGTTCGACAGCGCGAGGATGACAAATCCCAGGGTGACGGTAATGGTGGTGTAGTACATGGCGCGCCCGATGCTGTCATGGCAGCGTTCCACGCTGTTCCAGTAATTGCAATCCTTGCTGAATTCCTTCTTGAAGCGGTGCACGTAGTGGATGGCGTCGTCCACCGCGATGCCGATGACGATGGCTGCGATGGTGATCGTCATGATATCGAGGGGGATGTTCAGCCAGCCCATCAGTCCCAGCACCAGGGTGGCGGCCACCAGGTTGGGAATAATGGTGATGCCGGCCAGCTTGAGACTGCGAAACGAGACCATGAACATCAGCATGATGGCGAGGAATACGGCGCCGAGCGTCTTTATCTGCGAATTGAACAGGCTTTGCAGCATGTTGTTGTAAAGCACCAGCATGCCGCTTACATGCACCTGCTCCTCATCAAGGCCCATCTCATCCGTTAACTGATGGCGGATCTTTTGCAGCAATTCCTCGCGTTTCAGCGACGGGTCGGATTCGAACACCCGTATGCTATAGCGCAGCTGGTTGCCATCCTCTGACAGGTAGGGTGTAAAAAGTGTACTGCGGATTTCATCGGGCAGGCGCTTGTAGAGTATCGCCAGGAAAAAATCATCCAGCGACTTGCCTTCATTCAGGATGGTCAGCATTCGCATGGCGGTGCTGATGGACAGCACCTTGCCGGTTTCCGGCAGGGAGTCGAGGTAGGCATGTATGCGGTCTGCCTCTTCCAGCTGGTAGGTGTTATACCAGTAGCTGGAGCCGGTGAAACCGGCACTGCCGGCGTCCTCCAGGTCAAATTCATCCACGAATTCTTCGCTGCTGCCCGTTTCTTTCGCGTGATAAAAGTCTGCCGGTGCATCGATGATGACATCCAGCGGTGTTGTGCCGCCAAGCTTGCGGTCTATCAGTTCCATGCCGCGATATATTTCCGTTGTTTCCTTGAAGTAGTCAATGAAGCGGTTCTCAACGCTCAGCATGCTGATGCCGATGATGCCCGCCAGTGTGATTACAACAAACACAAGCGGCACGGTGATCTTGTGGTGCTCTATCAGGTGTGCCAGGAAGGCGGTGATCAGCGCGGTCAGGTTACGTGTCTTGCGGTGTTTCCCCGGCTTCAGCAACATCAGGATAGCCGGTAACAGGGTAAATGTGAGGAAAAAGGCAACGATAGTGCCAATGGCCATCATCCAGCCAAAATCGATCACCGGGCGGATACCGCTGAACAACAGCGAGCCAAATGCAACCACGGTCGTCGCGGCAGTATAGAAGCAGGGTACGACCATGCTGCGGATGGTCAGCTGTACCAGGGTGAACATGTCTGCTTGCGTGTTTGCAGCGTGTGCTTCGTGGAAGCGAACGATCAGGTGGATGCTGAGTGACAGGGTGATGATCAGCAGCAGTGAAATAAAGTTGGAAGAGACGACGGTTACCGGCCAGTCAATCAGGCCGAGGAATCCGATCATGATCAGCGCGGTTGAGGAACAGATCAGCATGGGCAGCAGGATCCAGCGCAGCCTGTGAAAGGCGATCGCCAGGATGACGATCAGGAAGCAGAGGACGCCGGCGCCGAATACCACCAGGTCATGGCGAATAAAGGCGATGGAGTCGGCCACGATCATTGGTACGCCGCCGAGATAGAGGGTTGCGTTGTCCCGGTGTCCGTCCATCAGCCGGCGCACGCTGGCGATGTCGCGGTCCTGCTGCTCCAGGCTGGCGGCCCGGTAGGCGTCGAATTCACCGCTGAAGCGATCCAGCTCCGCGGCTTCCATTTTCGAGAGCTCGGAGCTTAACTGTTTTTCCCTCAACAGGTCGCGCTGGTTCAGCAGCCGGTAGTAGGTTTCATCGCGTCTGAAATTCACCTGCAGGGCGGTCGTCTGGCCGTCCGGGCTGATGATCAGGTCACGGTAAAGCGGGCTGGAAAGAAATTCCTGCCGTGCCAGCTGAATATCGGTCTGCGGGCTTTTCAGCGTGCGGATGCTCTCGCGCAGTTCATTCAGGCTGACCGGCGGACTGCTGATCAGGGGAACATTGAGTATGCTGACGACCGACTCGACCCGTTCCAGCGCTTCAAGTTTATTACCCAGTTGTTCCAGGTCGGCGAGTACTTCAGGGCTGAACAGGTCAGCATTGGGCGTATAGGTCACGATCAGGCTGTCATCGGAACCGTAGCGTGCACGGATCGAGCGGTAATAGCGCAGGCTTTCGTCATGTTCGAGGACCAGGGAGTCGGCCGAGGCATCGAGCTTGAAATCCGTCGCATAATAGCCGGCGGCGATACAGACCAGGGTGATGATCAACAGCACCAGCCAGGGGTTTTTCAGGACCAGCTTGTCATAGTACTCGGGCAGGGAAGGCGGCATATTCAATAGTGTGTGATTGGTTGATAGTTCTTTTATAGCACAATGCCAGTGGTTGTACGGGGACTTGAAAAAAAACAAACCCGGCCAGGACCGGGTTTGTCTGTGTCGTTGCCTTGTCTCTTGATGTCCGTATCAGAATTGTGCATCGCCTGTGCGTTCGAATGCGGCGACACCCAGAATCCCGTCAACCGGGTCCGCGATGTCGTATTCGAGTCCGGCATGTGCCGGTGAACCGCCAGGCCGCCGGACAGTGCACCGGCGAAGCCGCCGTCGATAAAGGTGGTGCAACCCGTATCGCAATTGCCGCCAGTGGTGATTGCGGTGGCATCCGTATCGAAAAACAGCCTCGGGTTGGTGTCATCGATTTCCAGAAAACCAGTCACGTTATAATCAGTGAGATGGTTGACGGTCATGGCAACCGTCCCGATCGGAGTCGAACCAAAGTCAAAGATCAGTTCGCCGCTGGTGACCCCCTGCCCGATGGTCGCACCAGAAGCCGTGGTTGACTGTGTGCCGCCGATGAACTGATAGGTCCCGGTTGCACCTTGCAGCGGTGTAGCCGGCGCGTCTCCGGTGACGAACGCCAGGCTCTGCTTGCCTGTGAAGGTGAGTTTTTCCACCGTCTTGTTTACACCAGGACTGCCCGCGACAATATCCACATCGACGACCAGGATGTTGCCTCCGTCCCCGGCCCAGCGGCCCCAGGCAATACCATTGCCCGGGAAGTACTCGGCCAGTGTTGCCGGGCTCGCAACCACATCGGCAAAAAGACCGGGGTCGCTGACCAGGGCATCAGCAATCAGGCCCTGTGCCGCGACCACGTTCGGGTCCTGATCGATGACAGCCAGTGTCCCTGCGGGGTCGATGGTGGCAACCACGAAGAACTCTTCCCCCGAATCATCATCGATTTCGAAGCCGGCCGTCGTCACCAATCCGCGCCTGTTTAACCGGTCATCACCGACGATGTTGGTGGCATCGTAGAACAGGCCAATATCTGCAAACTCATCCGGGAAAAGCGGGTCCGGGTTCGGGTTTGGCAGCACCAGGACCAGGCCCTGGTCGGGCATGACCGTGAAGGTGTCCGGTATCGGTGTTGTTGCCCCGTCGCGCTTGAAGATGGCGTTACCGATGATGGATTTACCCGTCAGTGTGTCGGGGTCAAACGGTATGGTGATGATTTCATAGTCTAGACCGGCCAGTACCGGGGCAGCATTGACTCCCGTGCCTGCCGGCGGCCCGAAGAAACTGCCGTCGATATGTGTGTTACACAGGCCATCATCACAAGGGCCACCGTCGGTTGTGGCGGCCGCCCCGATGATGAATCCTTCTTCAAAATCAACCGGGGTAGTGGGATCGATCCTCAGGTCGCCAGTCACCATGTAGGTGGTGTCATGCAGGACTTCCATATTGATGATGCCGTATCAGGGTGGTGAAATCAAAGGCGAGACTGCCGTCGACGACGCCGCTGCCGATGAGATCACCGTTCGTGTCGGACGAGGCGCTGGCATCGAGGAAGGTGTAGATTCCGGTCGCACCGGCCCCGAAATCGGTGTTGGCTGCATCGCCATAAAGGATATGGAGATTCAGACCGTCGGCCAGTGCATCGAACTCAACGATTGTGAGACCAAAGTCGGGACTGTCCGGTTGTGTATTTTTGTCTATGAACAGGACATTGCCCCCGGTCCAGCGTCCAAGCCCATAGCTGCCGCCGAGGTAGGTGCCTGTTCTAAATTCAGCGACCGTCGCCGGGTTATCAATCACAGCGTTCACCGCTGCAGCATCGCCCACTCCACCAGCCAATGCATCGCTTATTAAGCCCTGGGCCACGCTAACAGCACTGTCAGGGGTGGAAATGCCGAGGATGCCGTTGGGGTCAATCGTAAGCAGCAACTCGGACATTTCATCGTTGCCCAAATCGTTTTCGTCTATTTCCGTGCCGAT
>CAWHCQ010000049.1:0-8395 GCA_963827755.1 uncultured Gammaproteobacteria bacterium | reverse complement strand
AACGTTCACCATTGCGCTTAATGACATCTTTGATACGCCGACCGTGCCTGTTAACAATCCGGTTGTTACGCTGTCGGAAAGTTCTACGTCAACAACCGGAACGGGCGACTTCTCGCCGGGTACGACGTCGACAGCGCAGCATGTACGTGACAGTATACTCGCTCAGAAGACCTCGTCCGCGACCGGGATCGATTCGAATACGACGCAAACCGATATCGAAAATGCGGACGCACTGGCTGTTTTGTTAAATCCGAATGCAGACCCAACGCAGGTGTTCGACGCACCGGGAGCCGGTGAAGATCCTGATGCAGTATCTGAAGATGGATCGGGTACTGGAGAGGCAACCGGTGACGATCCGGTGGAAGCGGCTGCAGAAGGCGAGTTTACGCAGGAAGCCGAGGGGCGTACACCGCTGTCCAAGGATATCAAGAAACAAAGTGAACAATTCGAGATACAGCGAAAAGAAATACTGGATCTGTTTGAAGATTTCGGAAACAAGCTGGGCTGCAGTGCCTGATCGCAGTCTTATTTTATCTCACAGGGAGGCCTGATGATTAAACAGGCAATGGCATGCGCCGGCTCTTGTTGCTGGTTTTTCTGGTGGCGGTTATTCCCCTGCCTGCGCTTGCGCAGAAAGACAGTGGCCGGATTGTGTTCCTCCGCGGCAGTGTCGCTGCCACGGATAGCAACGGGGTTACCCGGCAGCTGAAACGGGATGACCGGATTTTTGCCGGAGACACCCTGGAAAGCGGACCCAAGGGGCTGGCACAGATTGTATTTCCCGATAGCTCCATGCTGTATATCAAACCGGACTCCACGGTTGAGGTAGAACAATTCCGCTACGATAAAGACAACCCGGAGAACGACGAGGCGGTGGTGAACCTTGTAAAGGGAGGGCTGCGCGCCTTAACAGGGGCTATCGGGAAACGTAATCCTGATAAGGTGAAGTTCAAGAATCGGATGGCGACGATCGGTATTCGCGGTACGGCGATTGAACTCGGCGAGAATAATGTAGTGTTCGATTTCGGACACGGTTTGATGGAAAACGAGAGCGGCGCCATGCCGGTAAAGTCCGGAGAAAGCGCCCGGGCACCCTCGGCGCAGGGCAAGATCGGCAAATATTTCCATGAGCGCAGCCCGGAAGATGTATCGGTGCTCGCCCAGGTGCTGGTGGAAGTGCCGGTCGGCAAGGTCGCCGGGGCAGTGGAGATTGCCTGCAGGACCATTCCCGAAGAGGAAGCGATTTTTCTGATGGGCATGGAAAATCAGGTGCCGGGTTATAAGCCGGGGGTGACGGCTGCCACGGTCGAAGGCCTGACAGTCTGTTATGAAGTGAATGAGTTTGGAATTATCCTGACGGCCTCCACCCTGATTTTTCCGGGCGAGGCACCGCAAATGCTGGTTGCCGCTTTGCAGGGCAAGGGTAAAGTCAGTGTAACCACTGCATTGAAAGCCGTACTCAGGGGGCTTGAAAGGCCAAGCCAGGAGATTGTGAATCAGGTCGTCTCCCTTGCCGTCACGGAAGGCAACCTCGATGTCGAGGGAGCCCGCCAGGTTCTGCAGGAGGTTCAGGAAGAGGGTTATTGCAGGTAAAGAACAAACATTCAGGGATGCATCAGGGAATTTAATATGCCAAAGATATTCACCAGCCTGCGCTGGCATGTTGTCGTTTTATCAGCGCTTCTCGGCGGTTGTGCGGTAACGCCGCAGACGATTTCGACCGAGGAATATACCGAGCAGCTCGATGCGGATCTGGCCGCGCTGTTTGCCGATCAGGAACCCCTGGCAGGACCGCTTGGCCTGTACGAGGCGATTGCCCGGGCCATTAAATACAACCTCGATCACCGCCTGAAATTGATGGAGGATGCCTTGAGCCGGGGGCAGCTTGAGGTGGATCGTTTCGACATGCTGCCCGAACTGGTGGCGGATGCCGGCTATAACTGGCGCAATAATGACAGCGGTGCCAGCAGCCAGTCCTTGCTCTCGGGTACGCAGTCTCTTGAGCCTTCGACCTCGCAGGAAAGAATATACAGCACCGCCAATGTCACCATGGTGTGGAATGTGCTGGATTTCGGCGTCAGCTATATCCATGCACAGCAGCAGGCCAACCAGGTGATGATCAGCAGCGAGCGCCGTCGCAAGGTGATCCAGAATATCGTCCAGGATGTGCGTTATGCCTACTGGCGTGCAGTCAGTGCGGAACGCCTGCTGCCGAAGATGGATGCCTTGCTGCAGGGTGCCTACGCGGCGCTGCAAAGGGCGAGGATGCTCGAAAAGCTGCAGCTGCAACCGCCGCTGCAGGCCTTGAATTACCAGAAGGCATTGCTGGAAGTGATCCGCCAAATGTGGTTGCTGCGCCAGGATCTGGCGACTGCAAAAACCGAGTTATCGGCGCTGCTTGACCTGAAGCCGGGTACCCAGTTCGAGCTGGCGGACACTGAACACAAACAGGCGCTGCCGCCGCCCCTTGCGGCGACCATTGATGAACTGGAACAACTGGCGCTGCGCAATCGTCCGGAGTTGATTGAAGAACATTACCAGGCAAGGATCGGTGCGCTGGAAGTTAAAAAGGCCATGCGCAGAATGTTGCCCGGGCTGGAGCTGACACTCGGTGCGCACTACGATTCAAACAGTTTTGTTTTTAATGATAACTGGGTGGCCGCCGGTTACGGGCTCAGCTGGAACCTGTTCAAGCTTTTTTCCGGGCCAGCGGAGATCCGTTTGGCTAAAACGCAGCAATCCGTCGACGATATGCGTCGCCTGTCGCTCAGTATGGCGATTATTACCCAGGTGCACCTGGCCTATCAGCGCCTTAATATCGCGCGTAAAAGCTTTGAAGTCAGCAGCGACATGATGACGGTGGAAAACCGGATACAGGAGCAACTCGAAGCCCGGGAGCGGGCGCAGACAGGTAATGAACTGGAGATGATTCGCACCCGGGCAAGCGCACTGGCAATCGAAATGCAAAGAGATCTGGGCTTTGCAGAATTGCAGAACGCGTTCGGACAAATCTTTAATTCGCTGGGCACCGATCCATTCGATGAGACTGTTGCTGCGCATGATATCAGAACACTGGCGGCATCAATTGAATCACGGCTGAGTGCCGACAATCTTGCCGGCGCCAGCGTGGAAGCGTCGGAATAGCGGCAAGTATGCATCCACCCGAGAGAGGTATGCCCGGGCATCAGCGGCATTCCGGTCTGCTGATTTATCCTGCCGCCGTTTTGTTGCTCGCGTGCGCATTCCCTTTATCTGCGGAACAGGATGTCAATGTGTTTGCTGCCGAGGCGAATGATCAAGCTGATATCCGGGTGTTGCTGACACCCGATATCGAGTCAACACTTTCCAGTCAGATTGCCGGAAAAATCATCTACATCGGTGTTAAAGAGAGCGAGTCCTTCAAGCGCAACCAGCGACTGCTTGCATTCAGTTGCGATGTTCAAAAGGCGCAATTGAAAAAAGCGGATGCCGAATTACTTTCTGCCGAGAAGCAGTTGCAGGCTAACCTGCGCCTGCAGGAATACAAATCCATCAGTCAGCTGGAGGTTGAGGTGGCTGCCGCCGAGGTGGAAAAGGCCAGGGCGGAGCAGGCGGTCGTGCGGGCGCGTTTGAAGATGTGCGTGATTTATGCGCCCTTCGGCGGGCGTGTTGTGGAATTGATGGTCAACCCGCACGAGAGCGTGACGCAGGGCCAGGAACTGCTCAAAATCCTCGATGACTCCCGCCTCAAGCTGGAGCTGTTTGTGCCGTCCCACTGGTTATCATGGCTCAGGCAAGGTATGGATTTCAGCGTGCGTATCGATGAAACGGGCAAGACCTACCCGGCCAGGGTGACTTCCATGGGCGCGAAAGTAGACCCGGTCAGCCATTCCATCGAGGTTACCGCGGAGATCGAGGGCAGGCCCGCCGAACTGCTGGCCGGAATGAGTGGTACAGCGCGATTTCAGCAACCCAATTGAATCCGGATAACCTGCAAAACCAGCTGCTGGGTCTGAGTACGCTGCTGCAACTGGAGAAGGAAGCCAGGGATGCGCTGAATGACAAGGAGCTGGGTTTCATTATCGTCAATGAAACACGCCAGCTGCTCGAGTACCAGCAGGCCGTCCTGTGGAAAAGGCATACCAGTGGCCGGGTCACCGTGCAGGCTATTTCAGGGTTGTCCCAGATCGAGCGCAACGCCCCCTTTGTTGTCTGGCTGCAGGGTTTTCTCAAGCGCGCATCGAAGCCCGGGAATGATTCGGCTTACGTGATTGAAGATGATCAGGTTCCGGGCAGGTTCCGCGAAGGCTGGCAGGAATGGACCTCCGGACATGTGTTGCTTTGCCCGTTTCAGGATCGCGACGGACGCTTGTTCGGTGGTCTGTGGTTGTCGCGCGACGCACCCTGGAGTGACTCCGAAACCGCGCTGGCGGGGCGTGCCGCTGATGCCTATGCCTATGCCTGGTCCGGTCTTGCCGCGCATGGCAGGCACGGCTGGAGCAGCCTGCTGGCAGGTCTGGGCACTCATAAGATTCGCATGCTGCTGCTGCTGTTATTCATTGGTGCGATGTTTCTTCCGGTGCGCCAATCCGTACTTGCCCCGGCCGAGGTGGTGGCCCGCGACCCGGTGCCGGTAAGTGCACCGGTGGAAGGGATCATCAAGCGCTTTCACATCCAGCCAAATGCGCCGGTAAAGGCGGGCGATTTATTATTCAGTCTCGATGATACGGTTTTGAGAAACCGCCATGAGATTGCCGGGAAGACCCTGGATGTTGCCAAGGCGGACTATCTGAGGGTTTCGCAAAAGGCGTTCAGTGACGAACAGAGCAAGTCTGAAATGTCCCTGCTGCGGGCGGAGATGGAGCAAAAGTCGGCGGAGCTCAGCTACACGGCGGAAATGCTGGAACGCATCCATATTCGTGCTGTGCGCGATGGCATCGCCGTGTTCAACGATCCCGATGACTGGTTGGGGAAACCGCTGGAGACGGGTGAGAAGGTCCTCAGCCTGGCGGCTCCGCTGGACACCGAGTTGAAGATCTGGCTGCCGGTGGAGGATGCCATCAGCCTGGAGCAGGGAGCGAAGGTGCGCATGTTCCTGAACATCGACCCGACCACGCCGGTCAGTGCACAACTGACCCGGACCAGTTATGAGGCGCAGGTGACGCCGGCCGGGGTGCTGGCATTTCCGCTGCGCGCCTTTTTTGCCGATGCATCCACGCGTCCGCGCCTGGGGCTCAAAGGTACCGCCAAGATATATGGCGAGAAAGTCACCCTGTTCTATTACCTGATGCGGCGTCCCATTGCGGCCATACGCCGCATCACAGGGCTGTGATGATGGAAGCGGTTTATGATGCAGCCGGAAACAACGCCCCTGCCGGCGAACAATTGTTGCCGGTGCTGCGGGAAGACCTGGATCTTTATTCCGGGCCGCGTAACCATGACGGTTCCCCCACCTGGACATTACACGACCCTGCACGCAACCTGTTCTTTCGTATCGGCTGGCTGGAGTTCGAGATTCTCAGCCGCTGGGACAGCCGCACTGCGGATGTACTGGTGCAGCGGGTGAACCGGGAGACCACGCTGCATGTAGATGCAGCGCATGTTGAAAACCTGGCACGCTTTCTTGTCAGCAGTCAGTTGGTCGAGAGCCGCGGCAAGGAGGCCATTCGGCGCCTCTGCCAGCAGGCGGCATCCGCGAAGAAAAATATTTCATCCTGGCTGCTGCACAACTACCTGTTTTTCAGAATCCCTCTGGTCAGGCCACATCGCTTTCTGGCAAGCAGCTACCGTTATGTACGTTTTATATACACCCGCCCGTTTGCCTACGGCGTCATCGCCTGCCTGGCGCTGGGCCTGTTCCTGGTGTCGCGGCAATGGGACGATTTCCAGCATGGTTTCTCCTACCTGTTTTCCTTGCAGGGCCTGGTGCTGTTCGCGCTGGCGATTTTCTTTACAAAAGTCTTTCATGAGCTGGGCCATGCCTGGACGGCAGTCCGCTTCGGAGTGAAAGTACCCAGCATGGGTCTGGCCTTCCTTGTCCTCTGGCCGGTGCTCTATACCGATACCAGCGAGGCCTGGAAGCTGTCGTCCCGCCGCCAGCGCCTGGCGATCGCCGCTGCGGGAATGACGGCGGAATTGATGCTGGCGGTATTCGCGACCCTGATGTGGAGTTTTCTGCCCGATGGGGAACTGCGCAGTGCGGTTTTCATTATCGCAACCACCACCTGGGTGATCACCCTGTTGATCAATGTCAATCCGCTGATGCGCTTTGACGGCTATTATCTGCTGTCCGACCTGCTTGAGATCCAGAACCTGCAGGATCGCTCCTTTGCGCTCGGCAAGTGGAGACTGCGCAACTGGCTGTTCGGGCTGGATGAACCCTGTCCGGAGATTCTGCCAGGGCGTACCCGCCGCTTCATGATCGTTTATGCGTATTGCACGTGGGTTTACCGGTTTTTCCTGTTTCTTGGTATTGCGCTGCTGGTCTATACCCTGTTTTTCAAGATGGCCGGTATTATTCTTTTGTTTGCGGAACTGGGGTGGTTTATCGCCCGGCCCGTGTACAGGGAAGTAAGGGAGTGGCATGGGAGACGTGGACAGATGAGCTGGAATCGTCATTCAATTACTACGGCATTGTCGCTGGCGGTATTTATCGCGCTGCTGGTGTACCCGTGGAATGTCAATCTTTACCTGCCTGCCGTGATGCAGGCCCGGGCGCACGCCAATCTGTATGCACCGTTTCCTGCCGTCATCGAAGCTGTGCAGGTTGCCGATGGCGATCAAGTTGTACAGGGCCAGGTTCTCATCAGCCTGGCATCACCGGAAATTGCCCACCGTATCGGGCAGGCGGAGTTGCGCGTAAACATTTTAAGGCAGCAACTTTCCAGGCGTCTCGGCCAGGCAGGTTTTCTTGAAGACAGCGCAGTCCTGCAGGAACGCCTGGCCCAGGCGATGACCGAGTACCAGGGAGTCCGCGACCGGCAGGAACAACTCTCTATTCGGGCACCCATTACAGGCCGGTTGATGGATATGGAGCGTGATCTCGAAACAGGACGCTGGATCAACGAAAAGTTGCTGCTGGTACGGGTGGTTCAGCTGGAAGATTCCCTGGTAGAAGCATATATCAACGAAGACGGGCTGGGTCGTGTGCAGGTCGGGGCCGGCGGGCGTTTTTACCCGGAAAACCCCGACCTGGATCCGGTGCCGGTACGGGTTTCCCATATCGATCCGGTAAACACACGGGAACTTGACAAGCCCTATCTCGCCTCGGTCTATGGCGGTGCCATCGGCGTGCAGCCGGGCTCCATGGGTGAGTTGTTTACGGCTGACAGCGTGTACCGCATGCGCCTTGAACCGCAGGTGCAGGGTGCAACCGTCATGCAGTCCACTCGGGGTACGGTACGGCTCAGTGCCGATGCCCGCAGCCTGCTGTCCCGCTTCTGGCAGAAGACGGGCGCGGTGTTGATCAGGGAAAGCGGCTTTTAGGGTGCCCTGATCGATGGGGTCAGGCTCGGCTGATTACGGTATATTGTCAGACACATTCAGACCAGCCCACATGTACAGGTGCGCTGCCAGGGAGAGATGTAGCCATGCTGAAGCCTACCGACGATGAACTGCACACGGCGCTCAACGAAGCGGAACGGATGCGGGATGAAGATACAGACCCCCACCACCTTGCCAGGTCGCTGCATTACCTTGCCCATCGCGCTGGGTACCTGGAGAAGGTTTTCGATGCCGCAAATAATTATATTCATTTCGGGCAGGAAGAAGAGGAACATGCCGTGCTGGTGAAGGCCATCGAGGCCGCAAGAAAGGAGGAGTTGCAGTACAGGGAGCAGGACGACGAAACGCTGGGTCTTTAGACGGCCCGGCTGCACCGGAACGGACCTGTTGTGCAGGAGCCGGCCAACAGCGGTGAAATATCAATCAACGAAGCCATAAGGAGTGCAAAATGAGTGACGTAAAAATGCGTATCGATGAGGTCGTCGAAGACCTGAAAATAATGCGCGACGAGCTGAAGGTAAAACTGAGTCTTGCCAAGCTTGAGACGAAAGACGAGTGGGGAGAACTGGAAATAAAACTGGCGAAACTCGAGGACAAGGCCAAAGAGATAGGCGCGGTTACCCTGGAAGAGTCCAAAGATATCGGCGCGGCGGCAAAACTGCTTGGCGAAGAGATCCGCGATGGATTCAAAAGAATTGCCAAACATTTTTGACAGGCAACATCGCGTAAGACGACTGTCCTGCAATGTTGAGCAATTACCGGGTGTCACCATGCGTTCCCATGGTGATCATTGCACTCGTGACACTTGGATTTGCCGGCTGGCTGTTTCGCCATCGCATGAATTGAATGGCGGCAGGGTGTCCATCTCATCTGCGCTTGAAAAAGAAGAACTTTTCAAAGCCGGCTACAGCGG
>CAWHCQ010000048.1:0-7607 GCA_963827755.1 uncultured Gammaproteobacteria bacterium | reverse complement strand
AGCGATCTCTTGCAGGGCATTTCGGGTGTTCAATTACCGCTTGCCAGAACCAACTTTGCTGAAAATATCTACTGGGTTTACGGAATCATCCTGGATGATTCGATCGGTTTTGATGCGGAAGAAGCGATGCAGCGCCTCGCAGCGAAGGGCGTCGGCTGCCGGCCATTCTTCTGTCCGATGCATCAACAGCCGGTACTTCGACGAATGGGTTTTTTTGATGCTGAATCGTACCCTGCTGCCGAGCGAATGTACCGGCAAGGATTTTATGTGCCAAGTGGAATGGCGTTGACAGATGATCAAATCGAGCAAGTGGCTCATGAGGTTAAAGAGGTGCTTGTGTGAAGATCGCAGCCATACTGGAGTACGATATCACAACCGGAGGCGGGTTTAACCAGGCGCTTAATGCAATTGCCCAGATGGCTCGTCTGTGTGAAGGCAAGTATGAATTTACGGTATTTACGAGCCAGAAGAAAAATATTGAATACTTGAACAAGCTTGGTCACGAGGCATATTTTTTCAAATATGGATTGATTGGGAAATGGCTTTCCTATTCAGCGACTAGTCCACTGCCGCGCCATATCCAGTCAAGGATCAAGTTAATTTCTGGACTTGAGAAGAGACTGCTTTCAGAGGCTGTTGACCTTGCTTATTTTGTTACAACAACCAGCCATTGTCTTGCGCTCCAAAAGCTCAATTATATAACTACCGTTTGGGACCTGTGTCACAGGGATTCTCCGGAATTTCCGGAAGTCAGGTCATACAATGAATTCCTGTCCCGTGAATACATATATTCGAATGCTTTGGGGCAAGCATTTTTTGTGCTTTGCGATTCTGCAGAGTCAACGAAAAGGATTGGCAGACGTTATGGCGTGGACAGTGAGCAATTATTGGCAATGCCGTTTGCACCATCAGCATTTATAGAAGAAGACTATTCTGCTTCAGGACCGGGGGTGTTGACGAAATATCAGTTGAAACCAGGTTATCTTTTCTACCCTGCCCAATTCTGGGCGCACAAAAACCATGTGCGAATTTTGCAGGCACTAAAGATCCTGAAGGACGCAGGAATTGCCAGAGAGGTGGTTTTTTGCGGAGCTGATCATGGCAATCTTGAACATGTTAAAAGCACAGTAGCCGGATTTGGGCTCGAAGAAGATGTGCATTTGTTGGGGTTTGTGCAGGCAGAGGAGATGCGTTCGCTATATGAATCCTGTGCCGCTGTCGTGATGCCGACTTACTTTGGCCCTACAAACCTTCCGCCCCTGGAGGCCTGGAAATTGGGTAAGCCGTTAATTTACAGTGCTCATCTATCTGAACATGCGGGCAATGCCGCGTTACTGGTTAACCCTGACTCTGCAGAAGACCTGGCTAATGCAATGCGGACGGTTATTGAGCCCGGGATTACGGAGAATCTGGTTCAGAAGGGGTATGCGCGGTTGTTGGAAATAGACAAAGAAAGGCAACTTGCGGAAATCGCGATGGCAGAACGCCTTGCTCAATTCTCAAAGCGGCTGGTGTGCTGGAGTCGTTAATCGGCAACTAAAGCAGTCATATTCACGCCACTGATTGCCGCGTGTTGCTACAGCGGCAGGCGTTCTGGTGCACCTGTCAAACACTGCGACCGGATCCACTGGTCCTATAGACGGTTGTTTGACTTGCCGCCTGTTCAGGAATCCAGCAAGCCTTCTTGCCAGGAACACAAGAAAGAAACGCACTGTATTAAGGGCTACACCCACTCCCGACAGTCCGGGTATCGGGTAGTATCGGGAAAACAGTACCTGCAGGTCCCTGATATTGCGGTGTGATCCCCGGTTTTTCAAGGCGGCCGCAAATCCAGCCAGGGTCGGGCTGCTGCCCGGGTTGGCGGATGATGTCATTCGTGTCATCAATATCGACCCGGGCTATCCATGCATATAAACAGCTGCAGGCCGGCCTTCCTGCAACGAAAGTAGAAATCATGGTCGGCGCCATAGTGGGGCAGGTGCTCCTCGTCCAGCATGCCCACCTGTTGAAAAGTTGCGGCGCTGAGTATCACTCCCCGGCCGCCGCAGATCAGCGGTGTCGGTACCAGGCCGGCCGGGTAGCGGAACCGGTACCAGCCTGCAGGCGGGATAAGGGTGGAAAAGCCGAGCAGGAAACAACTCGTAACACCGATAATATCGCGATTTTCCCTCAGCATGTGTTGCACGGGGGCGATGATGGCATTTTCATTTTCTTCAAGATGTCTCCAGTAAAATCGCCAATAGTATCCGCTTGTACATAACAGTCATGATTGAGCAGCATCAGCCACTGGCTGCCGGCCTTCAGCGCGTACCTGATTCCAAGGTTGGATGCGCCGCTCCACCACAGCTCGGCAGAGCCGCGCAGGCAGGTAACCCGGGGGAATTCATCCCTTGCCAATCGTGATATTTCGTCACTGATGCCATGGTCTACCAGAACGATTTCAAAATCCTGATAGCGGCTCTTGCCCAGAGACAACAGGCAGCGTCTGACTTGATCAAGTCCGCTGAAGGCAGGAATAATGATTGAGAGTTTGCTGGTCATGGGTGCAGCAGAGCCGGGCTTGCCCGGGACGGGCTCTCCTGGCTTATCCAATGCGTATCACGAATCGCTTATCGCTTTGTATGCCTTCTGGTTTCATGGATGTCCTTGTAATGCAGGGCGGAGATCTGTTCCGACACGATGCCGATCAGGAAGGTAAACAGTGACCCCAGGACAAGAATGGCCGTCATGTTTGTGAGCCGGCCAAAGTTGTAGTAGGTGTAACCGTAGTAGGCCATGCCGGTGAAGAACAGCAGTGCGCTGATCGGCAGGAAAAACCGCATGGGTGAAAACAATGCGCCGATCTTGAGGATAATAATAAGAAAGCGGAAGCCGTCATGAAATAGCCTGATGTGGCTTTTCGCATCGCCTGCCCGGTTCATGGCCTTGATCGGAACGTAGCCGACCGCAAGCCCGGAACGAAAGAAGGCCATGGTGCTGGTTGTCGGGTAGGAAAACCTGTTCGGCAGCAGGTAGAGGAACTTGCGAAAATGCCGGGCCCTTGCGGCACGGAAGCCCGAGGTAAGGTCCTTGACCGGGTAGCCGGTCATGATCGATGCAAGCTTGTTGTAAAAGGTGTTGCCGATTCTCCTCAGGAAGGAGGCATGTGAGTCAATCTGCCTGGCACCGACGACCATATCATAGCCGCTATTGATCTTCTCGATCAGGCGATTGATATCGTCGGGGTTATGCTGGCCGTCGGCATCCATGAACATCAGGATGTCGCCACTGGCATTTCTGGCGCCGGTCTTGATTGCTGCGCCATTACCCATGGAATAGGCATGTGTGATAACGGTCACCTGGTTCTGCTCGCATATTTCCACGCTGTTGTCGCTTGAGCCGTCGTTGACGACGATAATTTCCTCTTTCGGGAAATTCCTGCGCAGTACCGGTAGCAGTTCGCCGAGGCTTTCGGCCTCGTTTTTTGCCGGCAGGATGATGCTGACGCTCTGGCTCATTGACTACTCGACTCCCGGGTTTTCAAGGGTGCTGGATATTTTCACTGCTTTACGCCCGGCTTCGATATCTTCCCTGAGAATGCGAAAATCTTCCTCGCTTCCGCTATGGGTGTCTGCTGCCATGAACAGTTCCAGTTGCTGCTCTGCCGCATCGAAGTCATTCATTACCTGCAGCAGGTTGATCAGGTTCTTCCAGCGCTGCGCGTCCTGCGGGTCGCTTTTCACGGCCCGGGAAAACAGTTGGCGGCCTTTCCCGAAATTCTCCCGCATGTTGATCGTATAGTAACCGTATATCGTCTCGGCTTCAGCACGCAGGTGTCCGTTATTGGCAAGGCTCGGGTTTTCCAGGGTCAGGCGGAACATTTCCTCCATGGTTTCGTGCGGGAATGTACAGTGCTGTTTCATGCAGCCGGCCAGTTCAAACAGGCTGTCAAGCGCACTCGGCGTGATCGGGTATCGTTCCAGCCGGTCAAGGACCTCGGTAAACCATTCCTGCCGCACGGGCCTGTCCAGCAGGTAGGCCACCTTGATCATGACCATGGCCGGCATAATCTCGGAGTCACCGACTTCGCTTGCCTGTGCAAGATACCTGTAGGCCTCGTCAACGCTGTCTTGCCGTCCATTCAGCGCCAGCCTGGCGTGAATGCGGCCCGCGGCGTAGACGGCCCGAAACGATTGCGGGTGGTGCATGGCCTCGAATACCGCAAACTTGACGTTGTCGGACCACTGGTCTGCGCGCAGCCATGTTGTATAGGCAAACATGCAAAGAAACAGCAGCGGTGTGACTGCCCGGACGGCCGTCCCCAGTTTTTGCATGGGAATCACGGCGATGGCACTGCCGAGGGCAAGAATAATTCCGAAATCTGCCAGGTAATTGCGGTGTTCATGTGCAATTTCCAGGGAAAACACGGTCGATTCGAGGACATGGGCGCAGAAGAACCAGAGGATTCCGAGGCTGATGAGCGGCTGCCTTTTCAGCAGCGCGAGGGCCCCGCCAAAAAGGCCCGCAAGCGCCAGCAGGGCATAGAGGGTCGCAGGCGGCGAAAACAGGCCGCGAGACAGGGCAATGTCGTCCTGGTACAGCCCGAGTGAACCGGTCGTGGGCATGACGGTTAATTTCAGGTAGAGCATCAATACGCGCGCCTCGGTGAGCAGGCGTTCCGTCAGGGTGAAGGTGCGCATTTTGTAGCCGGCGAGAATCCAGTCCGGGTTGAGGGCCGTTTTTAACAGAAACAGGCAGGCGGGTAACGCCACCAGGACCACAAACAGGCCGACAATAAACCGGTCAGATCGTCCATGGCTGTCACGAAAGCGGAACAGGGTCAGTTCGATAATGAGCATGAACAGCGGCAGCAATGCGCCACTTTCCTTGCTGAACACCGCCAGTCCGCCGAACACAAGGAAACCTGCCAGGATCAGCAGCCTTCCGGGTTTGCCGGCCAGCATCCGCCGCCTGCCCGCCACGTAGGTGCATAAAGCGCATACCGTGAACAGGGCCGCCAGGCTGGTCATGCGCTGCACGATGTAAAGCACGCTGGTGAGGTTTAACGGGTGTACCAGCCACAGGCTGGCGATGACCAGCGGCAGCCAGCGCGCGCTGTTCTCCGAAAGCCGCGAACCCCGCGTCTGCTGCTGGTAGGCCCCCACCAGCATCCGGCTGAGGACGAACAGGGCCAGGCCGGTCAGCAGGTGAATGACCAGGTTGATGACCTTGTGTGAATAGGGACCGGCCCCGAAGAAGTAGCGGTTGAGTGCAAAGCTGAGCATGCTCACCGGTCTGCGCAGCGGGCCGGAGCCTGATGACTGGGCGGCAGACCTGAGCGAATCGTAGTCGAGGGTCTCGATATCGAGGCGCTGATTGTCAAGCAGATTGGCCATGTCATCGAAGACGTAATCGCCTGCCAGGCCGGGGAAATAGACCGCAACCGTCAATAGGCCCGCCAGCAGAATGAGCCAGGCCGATCGATAGGAGAGCGTTGATTTTGCGGTCATTGGAAGAGACCGGGCATGCTTGTGTCAGGGTGATGGACGGGAATCGGGCGGGGCATCAGTGTGTCTGTCAGTGTAATCAGGCGGCAGTATACCCCGTTAAAAACCGGGGATGAAATAGAAAACGCCCCGTTTCCGGGGCGTTTCTGTCCAGCAAGTGTCCGTTAACTATTAACGGCAGTTTGAAGGCAGGTACTTGCTCGGCATGCTGCCGCCGCAATCCCATGTCAGTGAGCCAGGCTCTGCCGAGCTGGGGTTCAGAGTGACAGTCTTCGCCATCGGCAGTCGGATTACCACCCATGGTGGATTTGTACAGGATGGTGATGGTACCGTCAGTACCGGCTGTCACAGAAGCCACGTTGGTGCCGGTGATACTGACAGCATCAGGCAGACCATATTCAGCATGATCGGCACCCCAGTCACCTGTGCTGTCAAACGTCTCGGCGACAGCCAGCTTGGCAGCGCCTGCGAGGTTCAGACCTTCAGATACCTTGGCACGAATGGTGTAGTCCTGGTAAGCCGGAATAGCGATAGCGGCCAGGATGCCGATGATGGCGATGACGATCATCAGTTCGATCAGTGTAAAACCTTTTTGCATTGTCTTCATGGTGTTTCCCTCTAGTATGGTTTGTAAGCTTGGTTTACGTCCTTGTGGTAGCCCGACACCGGGTTTCCCTGTCCAGCCTGTATCGGGCGATGCCCGGATTTCTTTGGCTGCTTGCTTACATTCAGTTTCTATGCCAACTCTTTGACAATTCTTCGCCAAGCCACGGGGTTTGGCCTGGAAATTACAATATAAATATGAAAAACAGTGAGTTGACGGAGAATATTTTTTTCGGGATGAGCCGAAAGACATGAAATAACCCGCAAAAATTATTTTCCAGGCGATGCTGAAACAAAAGCCATTTCACCAAAGAAGTCAGAATGTGACGAAATACGTCACTTCCTGCCCCGGGATTGTTTGCATGGGACCAATGATTTGCGAGTGCGGCCAGCTGAAGCGAATATCTCGCCAGCTGACGCTGGCTCCTGCAATGTATAGAGGCCCGGATGTCTTGCAGGAGCGGTGCGGCATTGTGCGTTGATCAACAGGCAAAAAAATGCCCCGTTTACGGGGCATTTGCTTGAAGCGGGTGCGTGTAAGCTATGACGGCAGTTTGCAGGCCATACTTGCCCGGCATTGTTGTAAAGGGGGCTGCCGCGGCAGGTCCATTGTAGTGAGCCTTCTGCCGTCGTACCGGGAGCGAGCTGAATTATCTTGTCGCCGGCAGTACCTCCCAGGTTGTCCCTGTAAAGTACAGTGATCACACCATCAGCGAGTACGGCGAGCGCGGATACGTGGTTACCGAGAATACTGGAATATGCGCCAAACCGTATGCCTCATTAGTAATGCCGCCAGGGGCAAATCTACCGTTCGAATTGTAATACTCGGAAACGGCTATCTTGGCGCCGCCCGTCAGACTCAGGCCTTCGGAGACCTTGGCGCGGATGGTGTAATCCAGGTAGGCGGGAATCGCAATGGCGGCGAGGATCCCGATGATCGCGATCACAATCATGAGTTCGATCAGGGTAAAACCTTTGAGCTGTTTCATGGTGTTGCCTCTTCTGGTTTCGTAGCCCGGGTTTACCCTGGTTGCTACCCGACAGCGGGCATCTTTCCAGTATTGAATTTCGGGTGATGCACGATTTCCCCGGCTATATCGACAGCGTTCTTTTAATTGCCGGGTACCTATCGTATTACCGGGGTGCGGTTTCTTCAAGGACTATAAAAAATGCCCCGTTTCCGGGGCATTTTAGTTGGCACAGAAGCTATGTACTTTTAACGGCAGTTTGAAGGTTTGTACTTGTCCGGCATATTACCGCTGGTGCAGTTCCACACGATCGAGCCCTCGTTTAATGTGGAAGGGCTGAGTATGATCGTCTTGCCGTTTGCGGCGTCGGCAAGATTTCCCCTGAAAAGAACGGTGATGTTTCCATTGCTGCCCGCAGTAACTGTGGATACGCTATTACCGACTATGCTTTTGGGCTGTGCCAAACCATATTGGCCATTCAGGTTGCCGGAGCCCGACACATATTCACCGTTTGAATTGTAGTACTCGGAAACGGCCACCTTGGCGCTGG
>CAWHCQ010000047.1:0-10245 GCA_963827755.1 uncultured Gammaproteobacteria bacterium | reverse complement strand
TCCGGGGGTGCAAAGCTACATGGAGGCCACTCGCGAACAGGCTCGCGCGCAGGGCTACGTCGAGACCGTCTTCGGCAGGCGCCTGTATTTGCCTGAAATCAAATCAAAAAATGGCCAGCGCCGGGCCGCGGCCGAGCGTACCGCGATCAATGCACCGATGCAGGGCACGGCGGCCGACATCATCAAGCACGCCATGATCGACCTGCATGCGTGGCTTGGCTCGAACACCGGCCTCGACATCACCATGATCATGCAGGTCCACGACGAGCTGGTGTTCGAGGTGGCTGACGCCGACCTCGAGGCTGCCCGGGCGCCGATTACCACGCATATGTGCGCGGCGGCCGATCTCAAGGTGCCGCTGGTGGTCGATATCGGCAGCGGCGTAAACTGGGACGAGGCTCATTAGTTGCGCCGCGTGGCGGAACCTTCAGCAGGCAAAGCGGTCACAGGATTTACGGAGGATCTGGTCCCATTCCCCCTCCCTGAGTGGGACACCCTCCAGACCGATTCTTCGGAGTCGGGTTTTTAAGCCCCGGCATTTTTTCCCTGTTGCCGGGGCTTTTTTATACCCGTGAAGTGAATCGAATTGACGGCAAAATGTTGTTAAATACAACTTATTGCTGTGATATGCCTTTAATTCCATGAAAAGTGAAAAAGACATTCATAGCCGGCCCCGGTCAAGGATCCTTCGCGATGCCCGGGGTGGCCCGGGCCGGCTCGTCCGCCAATCCCAGCCACTGGTCCAGCACCTGCCGGACCTGTTCGCAGCCCTCGCGGTTGTGCGCAGAGAACAGTTGTACGCTGGCCTGGGCATGCCATTCGGGGAGTTGCTTGCGAACCTTCATCAGGGTGGCCCTGGCAGGTCCGCGTTTCAGCTTGTCGGCCTTGGTGAGCAGGACATGGGTCGGTAATCCGGCCGCATGGCACCAGCTGAGCACTTGCCGGTCGGTGTCCTTGAAGGGGTGGCGAATATCCATTAACAGGATGACGCCGCAGAGCGACCGGCGGGTTTCCAGGTAGCGGGCGATATGGCGTTGCCACTGGATTTTCATTGTCCTGGAAACCTTGGCGTAACCATAGCCGGGCAGGTCGACCAGTCTCAGCTGGTCGCGCACCTCGAAAAAATTGATTTCGCGGGTACGCCCCGGGGCCTTGCTGATGCGTGCCAGGGACCTTTGCCCGGTTATCACGTTGAGTGCACTGGATTTTCCGGCATTGGAGCGGCCGGCAAAGGCCACCTCTGCGCCGCTATCCGCCGGCGCATGGCGTGCATCGGGCGTGCCGAGAATAAAACGGGTCTGTTGATAATGGTTGTTCATGGCCGGGGTGTGCATTAAACGCGACCCGGCGTCTGTTTGAAAGTGGCCTGGCGCAGATTGTTCAGTTGACCCCTTGCGCTCAGGCAGGTATAAAAAGAGCCCTTTTTCGCCGCCACGCAGGCGCGTATTTTTACCGAGACTTTGTCCAGCCCGCCGGAATGTTGGCAGGGCGCTACCGGAGCAGCATTGAAATGAAGAACTGGCTAATTATCTCAACCACATTGCTCATCGCTGTCGGCATGGGCCAGGCCCGGGCCGCGGGTGATCCGCTGGCCGGCAAGTCGAAGGCGGAGCAGTGTGCGGCCTGTCATGGCGCGGATGGCAACAGCCTCAATCCGGAATGGCCCAAGCTGGCCGGGCAGCATGAAGGCTACCTGGTGAAGCAACTGTATTATTTCGAGGATGGCGAGCGGGAAAATGCCACCATGAAACCGATGGCAAATGTACTCGATGAACAGGGACGTGAAGATGTCGCGGCCTACTATGCCAGCCAGAAGGTCAAGACGGGTATGGCCGACCCCGAGCTGGTGGAACTGGGCGAGCAGATCTATCGCAGCGGCAACGACGTCAGTGGCGTGGCGCCCTGCATGGGCTGTCATGGGCCAAGTGGTGCGGGCAACCCCGCCGCGCTCTACCCTGCATTGCGTGGTCAGCATGCCAGGTATGTGGAAAACCAGTTGCATGGTTTTGCCGAGGGCAAGCGGGTAAACGAAAATGCCAAGAAGATGATGCAGATCCTTGCCTCGCGTATGACCAACCGGGAGATCAAGGCCGTCGCCAGTTACATTCAGGGGCTGCACTGAACAGCGTGCCCCGGCCTGTGTGACCCGGATTCCGCCGGGTTTTTGCGTAGCTGACGGTTGTCTTCTTCGCTGCCCGCCGGCCATCTCGCGGCCCGGGCAGGGAACGTTTCCACGATCCGAATGCAACCTGCGCCCTGATTGCTTGTCAGAACCCTGGATCACCGTTGGTGAACTCTTAAAAGTGGAGCTGTTTTTATGAAGACTGTATCAAGATGGATCTTTGCCCTGTTGCTGCCGATGCTCGTTTCGCTGACAGCCTGTGCAGAAGCCTATACACAAGGCCAGGATTTTAGACAGCTGTCCAGCCCGCAGCCGACCTCCAGCGGCGACAGGATCGAGGTGGTGGAATTATTCTGGTACGGATGTCCGCACTGTTATCATCTTGAGCCCTACCTGAATGAATGGCTGGCCAGCAAGCCGGATGATGTCGAATTCGTGCGCATGCCGGCAATTGTCTCGAAGCGCTGGGAATTTATGGCGAAGGCCTACTACACGGCGGAATTGCTCGACGTTGTCGACAAGACACACATCGCCCTGTTTGATGCGCTGCACAGGGAAAAACGGACAATCACCGATGAGGCGGCACTGCAGGACTTTTTTGTTGCCCATGGTGTCACTGCCGCCGCGTTCAAAAATACCTTCAACTCCTTTGCTGTGAATGTGAAAGTCAACAATGCCCGGCAGATGTCGCGACGTTATGCGATAACCGGGGTGCCGGCGATCATCGTGAATGGCAAGTACAGTACCGGTGTGGGCATGGCCGGCGGCAATCAGGAAGTTATCAGGGTGATGAACTATCTTATTGAAAAGGAGCGCAAGTAAATTCCGTTGACTGAAGGTATACAGGGATTTGCCGACTATGCATGAAAGGGTCGACAATTGTTCAGCGTCTCGCTGGTCGGCACGACAGAGTCAAACAGAATAAGGGATCAGAAGTAGTTATCATGGCCGGTTCATCATCTTCTGCGCAGCAGTTTTCAGGGCCCCGGACCCCGGATGGTGTGGATTTCAACAGGGGTCAACGTATCCGCCTGCTCAGTTACAATATCCAGGCGGGTATCAGGACAGCGCGGTATCGTCACTACATCACGCGCAGCTGGAAACACGTACTGCCCCATGCACAACGCTTCAGCAATCTTGACCGTATCGCACACCTTGTAAAGAGCTATGATGTCGTTGGTTTGCAGGAGCTTGATGCGGGCAGCCTGCGCAGTGGCTATGTAAACCTGACGCAGTACCTCAGCGAGAAGTCTGATTTGCCCTTCTGGTATGACCAGACCAACCGCCGTATCGGGCGTTTTGCCTCTCACAGTAGCGGTGTCCTGAGTCGTTTTAGCCCGACCGAGATTGTTGAACATCGCCTGCCGGGCCGGATTCCGGGGCGCGGTGCCTTGTTCATCCGCTATGGCTCAAAGAAAGATTCGCTGGTGGTGCTTATCGTGCACATGGCATTGAGTCGTCGTGTGCGCATGGTGCAGTTCGACTACATCAGCGAGATCGTCAATGAATACCGCCACGTTGTCCTGATGGGCGATCTGAATTGCGGCTCTGACAGCAAGGAAATGGATTACCTGATCAACCGTACCCTGATGCGCGAACCGGCCCATGATATGCACACCTTTCCCAGCTGGCGACCGCAGCAGAATATCGACCATATCCTGGTCACGCCGACACTCCAGGTCGACCACGTCAAGGCGCTGAACTTTTCCCTCTCCGATCATTTGCCGGTCGAGATGCAAATTACCCTGCCGGACTCGATAGTGCTGGGTAGTTGATCACTGTACAGATCTTCACGCCCCTGGTTCCCGGGCGCTGAAGAAAACCGTCAACCAGGTTGTCAGCCTGCTGCACTAGACTTCCTGGTAGAGGTCGTTTAACAGCAGCTCCGCAAAACCGACGATACCCTTGATTTTTCCGTTGTCGATAACCGGCGCATAGGAAAAACTGAAATTGCTAAACAGGCGCGCGCAGTAGCGGATATCCATATCAGGATCGACACTAACGACCGGCTTGGTCATGACTTCATAGATGTTGACGCGGTTTGCAGCGCGGTCGACTGCCAGTACTTTATGTGCAATATCGCTCAGTAGCACGATGCCATATTCATCGTGTTCATGGCGTTTGTCGACGATCAGGACACGCCTGCCGTACTTTTTCATTATGCCCAGGGCCTCGTCTACCATGAGCATACCGTCGACAAGCTGGTAGTTGTCAGTCATGACATCGCGGACGTGGACGATATTTTTAGCGGTCATATTTTTTCCTCCACGATAGGACTCAGCTTGTTGATCTGATGGGCTACCCCTACAGCATCCTCGACATTGATCTGGAAGGCGATACCGGACCCGGGGTTGGTGTCGAATTCACCTATCCGGGAAATGGCTTCGAGGATATCCCTGCACAGGTGCTCCTCGACGAGGAACATCAGCATGTCGCGCTGGGTTTCAAGGTTCAGTCCGAAAAATGTTTTTTCCGCCTCAATCCCTTCACCACGGACCTGGTTCAGCACGCTTGCGCCGGTTGCGCCGGCCTCGCGGGCAGTGTTCATGATCTTGTCGGTCTTTTCATCCCTGACCAGGGCAATGATTAATTTAAATTGCATGGCTGTTTACCTCTCTCATATAAATTCACTTAATAATCACTGTCATTGCTGTCCTGCGACTGCAGGCGCTGTTGCCGCTTGTTCCACCATGCACCAAGTTGCGCATAGCCGATGACGGTAATGATCGGGAACAGGCAGGTGAAGGCGATCATGCCAAAACCGTCGAGCAGCGGGCTGCGGCCCGGGATGGTGCTGGCCAGGCCGATGCCGAGTGCGGCAACCAGCGGCACCGTCACGGTGGACGTGGTGACACCACCCGAGTCGTAGGCCAGCGCGATGATCATGCGCGGTGCAAACAGTGTTTGTATGACGACGATGATATAGCCGGCAATGATGTAATAGTGCAGGGGGGTTCCGCTGATAATACGGAAGGCACCAAGTGCAACACCTGTGGCAGCGCCGATGGCAACGGCGACGCGCAGGCCCCACACGTCGATGGCGCCGGTGGAAACCTGGTTGGCCTTGATGGCCACCGCGATCAGCGCGGGCTCAGCAATGGTCGTGGAAAAACCGATGGCCGCGGCAAACAGGTAAACCCAGGTGTAGTCGCTCCAGTGCAGCGACTCGGCGGGTGTGCCGACCGTGCCGCTGATGAACGCCGGGTCCGTGAGCTGTTGCGCCATATGCTTGCCGATCGGGAACAGCGCCTCTTCCAGGCCGACGAGAAAAAGTGTCAGGCCAATCAGCACGTAGATAAAGCCGATCAGTACTCTCTTCAGGTTCGGGATAGTCTGGCGCAGCACCAGCAGCTGGAATCCGAAGATGATGACAACGATCGGCACGACGTCCAGTACCGTCGACAGCCCCGTGCGTAACAGGTGTGCAAGCAGTTCCATTATATAATCATGCCGTATGCCATGACGAAGATCATCGGTGTCAGCGAGGCGAATGCGATCAGGCCGAAGCCGTCGACCATCGGGTTGCGCCCCTTGATACTTTCGGCAAGTCCGACACCGAGTGCCGTGACCAGCGGCACGGTGACGGTGGAGGTGGTGACGCCGCCGGAATCATAGGCAATGCCGATGATTTCAGGCGGCGCGAAGGCCGTCATGACCATCACGCCGATGTAGCCACCGATAATCAGGTACTGGATCGGCCAGCCCCTGACAATGCGATACACGCCGGCGACGATGGCGATGCCGACGGACAGTGCCACTGTGATCCGCAGGCCCAGCGCATAGCTGTCGCGGGCCTCGGTATTGTCCGCGATGACGCCGCCGGCCGCGGCAATCCGCGCGGCCTCGCTGGCCACCGCGGTCAATGCCGGTTCCGCGATCGTCGTACCGAAACCGAGTGCAAAGGAAAACAGCAGC
Source organism: uncultured Gammaproteobacteria bacterium (assembly GCA_963827755.1). Lineage (GTDB taxonomy): Bacteria > Pseudomonadota > Gammaproteobacteria > UBA9214 > UBA9214 > UBA9214. The sequence goes on along the minus strand of CAWHCQ010000047.1, from coordinate 4,208 downwards.
AGCCAGTAGAGGTTTGCCTTGCGAGCGAACGCATAGGCTATGGATTCACCGATCGGGAACAGGGCCTGTTCAAGGCCGCGGATGAAAAACGCCAGGCCGAGCACCACCAGCAAACAGCCGCCTATTACGCGCGCGAGGTCGGGGAACGGCTGCTGTATGACCACCAGCTGGAAGAAGGTCACGACCAGGATGATTGGCAGCAGGTCGCGCACACTGGACAGAATGGAATCTATGAAGTGGCGTAGCTGTTCCAACTCTGCAGTTCCCCTGTTGCAAATGGTGTCTTTGCGTTATCCTGCTTTTTTATTCGATCAACACAAACGCCGTGATCGCCGCTGCCTGTTTCCCCGGCATGCATGAACCGGCATGACACGAGATTCCTGATGATAGCGGGTTTGCGAAAATACGCCTACATGATATCTGTTCTGGCCATCGCCTGCTTCTTCCTGTATCCGGAAGCAAACGTCGCGATTATCGGTGCCCTGCTGCTGCAGACGCTGGCCTACATCATGGTTGCCGGGCGATCGATGGCTGACAGTCTTGTGTTATCAGGAATCACGATACTCCTGATCGGCTCTATACCTGCCGATCATCCGCTGATCAGGGGGCCATATCTCGATGACATCAGGCCCTGGATCCTGGTCACCGGCATCGTTGTTCTCGTTATCGGCCTGCTGCTGATGCGCAAGCAGGTCCATCACGGCCATTGATCCTGCATAACCGTGGCAAGCAAGCCGCTGTCATGGCCGCTAGAGGTCCGTGTGCCGCAATCTCAGGGAATTGCTGATCACCGACACCGAGCTGAAGCTCATTGCCACGGCCGCGATCATCGGCGATAGCAATATCCCGAACAGCGGATACAGCACACCTGCCGCGATCGGCACGCCCAGCGAGTTGTAGATAAACGCGAAAAACAGGTTCTGCCGGATATTGCGCATGACTGCACGGCTCAGGTGCCGCGCCCGCACAATGCCGCGCAGGTCGCCTTTCACCAGGGTAATGGCCGCACTTTCCATGGCGACATCGGTACCGCTGCCCATCGCAATGCCGACATGTGCCTGTGCCAGTGCCGGCGCGTCGTTGATGCCATCGCCGGCCATGGCGACGGTGCGGCCCCCGGCCTGTAACTGCCTGACGATATCCGCCTTCTGCTGCGGCAGGACCTCGGCCTCGACGCGGTCGATGCCGAGTTGTTCGGCAACGGCCATGGCCGTTGTGCGGTTATCGCCGGTCAGCATGACGACCTCGATGCCTTCCGCGTGCAGCTTGAGAATGGCCTCGCTTGCAGAGGCCTTGACCGGATCCGCCACACCGATCAGCCCGGCGGGCTTGCCGTCAATTGCAACGAACATGACGGTCTGCCCTGCCGCGCGTCCTGTTTCGGCCTGTTGTGCAAGGGTGTCAGGATCGATGCCGAGATCTTCGAGCATCTTTCTGTTGCCAAGTGCCACCGGCCGCCCGTCAACCTTTCCGCTAACGCCCTTGCCGGTTAGCGCTGCAAATGCATCCGTTTGCTGCAGGCTGATACCCCTGGCTTGTGCGCCTTTTACTATTGCCTCGGCGAGTGGATGTTCACTGGCGCGTTCCAGGCTGGCGGCCAGCTGCAGGACGTCTGCTTCTGTAAAGTCCGCGGTGGTTTGTACGCTGACCAGCACGGGTTTTCCTTCGGTCAGTGTACCGGTCTTGTCGACCACCAGGGTGTCGACCTTCTCCATGATTTCGAGCGCTTCCGCGTTTTTGATGAGTACCCCCAGGGTTGCGCCCCTGCCGGTGCCGACCATGATGGACATCGGCGTGGCCAGGCCCAGTGCGCACGGACAGGCGATGATGAGCACGGCCACGGCATTGACCACGGCGTGGGCCAGCCGTGGCTCGGGGCCCCACAGGCCCCACACGGCAAAGGCGCTGACCGCAACCGCGACCACGGCCGGCACAAACCAGCCGGCAACGACATCCGCCAGTCGTTGTATCGGGGCGCGCGAGCGCTGTGCTTCACTGACCATCTGTACGATTTGCGCAAGCAGGGTGTCACTGCCGACTTTCTCGGCGCGCATCAAGAGGCTGCCCGTACCGTTGACGGTGGCCCCGATGACGGCGTCACCCGTGGATTTTTCAACGGAGATGGCTTCACCGCTGACCATGGATTCATCCACCGCGCTGTTGCCGTCGGTGACCACGCCGTCCACCGGGATTTTTTCGCCGGGGCGTACGCGGATCACATCACCGGGCTGCACCTGTTGCAGCGGAATATCGGTTTCACTGCCATCCTCATGAACGATGCGTGCGCTGGCGGGGGCGAGCCCCATTAACAGCCTGATGGCGGCGTTGGTCTGCCCGCGGGCACGCAACTCCAGCACCTGGCCGAGCAGCACCAGGGCGACGATGACGGCCGCCGCCTCGAAATAGACGGCAACCGTGCCGTCGGCATGCTGCATGACGGGCGGGAAGACGGCGGGTGCCAGCAGGGCGACGACGCTGTAGCTCCAGGCGACGCTGACACCCAGCCCGATCAGGGTGAACATGTTGAGGTTCCAGCTGAGTACGGATTGCCAGCCGCGTACCAGGAATGGCCAGCCACCCCAGAGCACGACCGGGGTCGCCAGCAAGAACTCGATCCACTGGACCCGCACCATGGTCAGACCGGCGGGCAGCAGGCCGGGCTGCATGTCGGCAATCATGGCCAGCACGAATACCGGCAGCGCAAGCAGCGTGCAGACCCGCAAGCGCCGGCTCATATCGATGAGTTCCTCGTTTTTTTCCTCGACGCTGACCGTGCGCGGCTCCAGCGCCATGCCGCACTTCGGGCAGCTGCCCGGTTCATCCTGCACGACCTCGGGATGCATCGGGCAGGTGTACTCGGTGCGCGTTTCCGGCGGGCGCACGGCTTCGGGCTCCAGCGCCATGCCACAAGACGGGCAGGCACCCGGACCCTGCTGCCGGACCTCCGGACACATGGGGCAGATATAGTCGGTGGACGCGCCGGCTGGCGGTGCGGCCGGTTCGGCAGGCGGGTTCAGGTAATGTTCGGGGTCGGCGGCAAATTTCCCCTGGCAGCCGCCGCAGCAGAAATAGTAATCGGTGTTCCGGTAGGCATAGTGGTGTTCGCTTGCCGTGGTGACGGCCATGCCGCACACGGGGTCAGTCAGCGCTGCTGTGGGTTCACCCTGTGCGTGACAGCAGCCCTGTTGGTCCACTGAACCGTCTGTTTTATTTCCGTCACGCATGCTGGTCTCCTTTGGCGCGCGCCTGCTGGATCGGCGGGCAGGGTAGCGTACCGTAGGAGCAGAACACGCAGCAGTCCCCCGGCAGGGGTTTGAGCAGCGCGCCGCAGTGCCTGCATTCGTGGTAGTACAGGCACCTGTCCACGGGCATGGTCTCGCTGGACCGATGCCCGCATTGCGGGCAGGTCAGTTCCGATATCAGTTCAACGTCCGGCATGGATGGCTCCTCTTTCTCACATTGTGGTCCAGTCATGCCCTGATAAATACATATTCCCGCCATCAACAGCGTAGCACCCCGCCGTCACGAGCGTAGCCCCTGCCATCTCCAGGTGGCATCCCGTCATGGCGAGCACAACACGGCAATCCCCCGAATTTGCCCGCTGCCCGAATGAGCGCCGCAGCGCAGTCCTTGAAAACCGCGCAGCCACGCTTTTGGCAGACGCACACGCTGCGGTATCCCTGCAAGCCATTGAATCAACATCAAATACGGCTTATTGCCCCCCCGGCCGCCGTGTGCCCGCCTGCTCAAGCTTGTCAACATCCGGTCGTTATTATCGTGTAATCCACACTAATGGGTTGGGACCGGTCCTGCCAATGAATTTAACAAGCCTGAAAAATACCTGGAACAGGGAGCGTCTCGGGCTGCTGATGATCCTGGCCTCGCTGGGTGTTATTACCGTGATCGTCAGCATGCTGTTCATAAACCAGCAGCGTTCCGAAGAGGTCCATATACGCGAGCAGGGCGCCAGCCTGGTGCGCCTGCTGTCGCGGATGCCGTTCACCGAGGTCGTCCCAGGGGATGGCTCGCAGGGCGTCCTCTCCGTGCTCGAGAATATCAAGGAGAAGTGCGGCATTTTCCTACCTCGCGATCGTCGATACCGATAACCGCCTGCTCTCGGAGATTATCCTCCCGGGCGTGGTGGTGCCGGCTGCCCCGTTGCCCGCGAACCCTGCCTCCTGGCTCGGCGAGCGGATTCTCGCGCAGAC
>CAWHCQ010000046.1:0-25918 GCA_963827755.1 uncultured Gammaproteobacteria bacterium | reverse complement strand
AGGCGGTCATCTGCGACAGGCCGCGGGCGATGCCGATGGCGCTGTAGGGATGGCCGCTTTCGCCGGCGCCCAGCGCCATGCCGAGCTGGCCGAAGAACATGAAGTAGATCACCAGGAACAGGTCGCCGGCGTAGCTGAAATTCGCGAAGGTGTCGCTGCCGTAGATCACCGGTATGAAGGCCAGCGTGCCGATGCCGCCGGCGACGCGGAACACCGGGCCGAGGTAGAACATGATGCCGTGGCTGACGGCGGTGCGCTTGACCAGCGTTTTCAGGATATTGATAAACGGCTGCCGGTAGGGGATGCCGATGCGGCCCTGGACCTTGGCGATGGTGCGCTCGATGAAGGCGCCCACGAGCAGGCCGTAGACGAGCACGATCAGCAGGGTCAGGCTGAAGTTACCGATTCTGCCGAGCCATTCACGCGATCACAGCGCCAGCCCTCCGTTCACCAGGTACAGCGCCACGAGATAGATCACGATGTGCAGTGCATAGGTCTGGCCGTTGCCGTTATAGAAAATCCGCAAGGACGCGGCCAGGCGTATGGCTCCACTCGACGGCGGTATTCCAGAAGGCCGTCGCCCGCGGTCTCACCAGGAAGCCGAGGGCCCGGTCGTAGTGCGCGAAAAAATGATAGGCGAAATGCGTGGTTTCCGGGCGGTGCGGGCGTTCCGCGGCAAACACGATATTGAACTGCTCCACTTTCTGGATCTTCATGGTCAGCGACATCAGCAGCAGGAAGATCAGCGGCACCATCCACACGCCGGCGACGACGCCCATGATCATGGGTGCGTTCCAGTAGCCGAGGTGGGTCTGCAGCGCGAGGCCGTCCCACACCAGGCTGCCGGCCTGCCAGGGACCGATGGCGGCCGACAGCGGGTCGAGCAGCAGTTTCGGCCAGGCGGAAAACAGCATGATGATGCCGATCAGCGCGAACTGGGGAACCAGCAGGATCACCGGCGCCTCGCGCAGCTGCGCATGCTCGAGCTTGCGCTGGCCGAGGAACACGGTCTGCAGCAGCCGGAACATGTAGAGAAAGGCCACGGCGCTGGAGAAAAACGCCAGCGCGGCCAGCCAGTACCAGCCCTTTTCCATGATGGCGTTGAACAGCAGCCACTTGCCGCCGAAACCGGTCAGCGGCGGTACGCCCGACATGGCGATGATGGCGATCATGGTGGCGACGAAGGTGAACGGCATGTTCTTGATCAGCCCGCCCATCTTGTACATGAGGCGCTCGTTGGTGCGCAGCACCACGCCGGCGACGGCGAGGAACAGGATGCCCTTGAAGAGGAAGTGGTTCACCGTCATGTACAGCGCGGCGACCCAGCCGAGGTGGCTCATCAGCGCGATGCCGGTGACGATGTAGCCGAGCTGGCCCATGCTGGAGTAGGCCAGCAGGCGCTTGATGTCTTCCTGGAACACGGCCATCAATGCGCCGAAGGTCGCGGTGAGCATGCCGATCCAGCCGAGCACGTAGGCCGGGTCGAGGCCGATGTCGGAACGCACGCCGAGGTGCGCGGCGATCAGCAGCAGGCCGAAGATGGCGGCCTTGCTGACCACGGCGGAGAGCAGGGCGGTGAAGTCGTCGTCCGCCTCCGCGTAGGCGTCCGGCACCCAGATGTGAAAGCCGAAGCCTCCCGTCTTGATGACGAAGCCGGCCGCCAGCAGGCCGAAGACGAGGCCCGTGCTTTCACCCGCGTTGCCGAGCGCGGCCAGTTCGATACTGCCGGTCGCCGCATAGGCGAGCGCGAAACCGGCGAGGATGCAGTAGGCCGCGCCAAGCGAGAACAGCAGGTAGGCCAGGGACGGCTTTGCGCCATTGCGGCCGAGGGTGATCAACAGGTAGGAACTCACCGTCATCAGTTCCCAGCTGAAGAAGAACGCCAGGCTGGTGTGTGCGCGCAGCAGCGCCGCCAGTGACAGCAGCAGGATGGTCAGCAGCGGGTAGAAGCCCTTACGGGCATCCCCGCGGTACTGGGTTGCAAGGCTGATCAGCACGCCGCCGACGACGAGGATAAAGCCGAAAATCCGGTTCAGGCCTTCCAGGTCGAGCGTCAGCCAGGCGCCGCCCGCGGCCACCATCACGAGCATCAGCAGGCCCTTCAGGCGGCCCGGCAGGCCGTCCAGCAACCAGAGCGCGGCACCGGCCAGCAGCGGCAGGAACACGGCCAGGGTGGCGGTTTCGAGTTGCACGGCCATCGCGTAGCCGGTGGCGAACAGCAACAGGGCGGCGACAGCAACGGGCGCCAGTCTGGAGAGACCGATGGCGGCGGGTGCATCGGTCTTGCCGGCCTCCAGGGCATGCGTAAACCAGCGGAACAGGTAGGCGGCTTCCAGCAGCGAACCCAGCAGGACCACGGCGATCCAGCCGTACAGTCCGCCCGAGGCCAGTTCCGTCACCAGTACCCACTTGGCCCAGAAGCCGGGGAAGGGTGGCAGGCCGACGAGTGCGGCCAGCAGGATGCCGAACACCAGCAACAGCAGCGGCCGCCCGGCGAGCACGGACCAGTCCCTGGTGGTGTGACGGTCTATGAGGTCCGCCAGCCAGAACAGGCCGGCCTTGGCCAGCAGGTGATTGATGAACAGCCCGCCCACGATCAGCGGCAGCTGTGCCTCGATACCAAGCTGCAGTGCCGCGGCCAGCGCCAGTGTCAGCAGGCCCATCTGGCCGATGGAGGAATAGCCGAGCAGGCGCCTGGCGTTGTCCTGCTTCAGGCCGATCAGGTTGGACGCCAGGAAGGTCGCGCCACCGACCACGGCGATACTCGTCAGGTAGTTCTCCATCAGCGGCAGCGTCTTGAACAGGGCGAAGAAGAAGCCGGCCGAGATGCCGGTTGAAATCAGCGCGGTGATGCCGCCGGGTGCGGTCTCGTAGACGTCCAGTCCCCAGCCGTTGGCGGGGTAGGGCTTGAGCTCGATCAGCAGGCCGGTGAGTACCAGCAGGGTCGCGATGAAGCCGACCGGGCCGCTGATGAGTGCGCGCTGCGCCACCATGTCGTCGATGTTCAGTGTGCCGGTAAGGTAATACAGGAAGATCGTACCCAGCAGGAAGAAGGACGAGGCCACCGAGGTCGCGACGATGTACTTGAAGCCGGCGGCAAGCACGGAGCCGCTGCGCTCCATGCCGATCAGGGCGTAGGTGGCGATCGAGGTGATCTCGATGAAGATGAACAGGTTGAACAGGTCGCGGGTCATTACCATGCCGTTGATGCCCATCACCATGATCAGGTAGAGCAACAGCGCGGATGCATGCTGCCGCAGCGACGGCAGCCAGTGCAGGGCGCCCAACAGCGCGATGGTGTTGACTGCGAGCACGAAGCCGCCTTCATACAGGCCGAAGCGCAGGTTGATGGAAAACGGCGGCGCGATGCCTGCGGTTTCGATTTCGATGGCGGCCGCGCCATTGAGGAGCGCGAGCAGGTTCATGCCGGCGATGGCGACCATGCCGGCGAGGGCCGCGAGGAAAACCACGATGGCCGAGCCGCGGTGTGCACGGTCGAACAGCGGCACCAGGAAGCCCGCGCCGAGTGCGATCACGAAGATGCCCAGCGGGTGCAGCAGGACCCCGGAAATAAAGGCGTCTACCATTTCGATTCCGTGCACTCGTCGATCATCAGTGTCCTGCGGCTCCTGTAAATGCGTACCGCAAATGACAGCATCACCGCGGTAACGCCAAGACCGATGACGATGGCGGTCAGTACCAGCGCGGACGGCACCGGGTCGACGATGCGGCTGGCGGCCTCGGCCACGGGCACGGCGTCGTTAATAATCGGTGCGGTGCCGCCGGTAACATAACCGATGGACACCATGACCATGTGAATGCCGGTATTCAGCAGGGAAAAGCCGACGATCATGCGAATGATATTGCGTTGCGTCAGTACGCCCCACAGGCCGATCAGGAACAGCCCGAGACCGCTGCACAGCACGATCAGTGAAAGCTGGAGGTCAGCGAGGATGCTCATAACGGTCCGCTGTCCTCCTTGCGGAAGCGGTCCAGTATAGCGGTAAGCTCGAAGCCGACCTTGAGGCCGACGAAGACATAGATCAGCGGTATTGCACCGGCGCTGAAGAGGCTGCCATAGGTGCCGAGACTCATGATGCGGTTGTCGAGAAAACCGCCTGCCAGGATCACGCCGAGTACGCCGATGACCACGTAGCTGAAACCGGAGAGTGATTCGGTCAGGGCGATCAGCAGGCGGCTGATATGCGATTCGGGCAAGGCCAGCAGCAGGAACATGGTGCCGGACGCGATGATCGCGCCGCCCTGGAAACCGCCGCCGGGCGACAGGTGGCCGTTGAGGAATACGTAGATGCCGAACAGGATCACCATCGGCAGCAGCAGTTCGGTTGCGGTTTCGACGATTTCACTGGCGGGCTTGCGCACGACCGCGGTTTCCTCGGCACGGTCTTCTTTATCAAGGTCTTCCTCACCGTACTTGCGACGGGTGCGGCGCAACAGCAGGCCGACGCCGGCGGCGGAGATGAACAGCACCGTGACCTCGCCAAGGGTATCGAGGCCGCGGTAGGTGACCACCACGGCGGTCACCAGGTTGGCGGCGCCGAGTTCCGCCGGCCCGTGTTCGGCGTAGTACTGTCCCAGTGGTGACAGCGATGTGTTCTCGCGGTAGTTGGCCGCGAGGTCGAAAAAGATAACCGCCAGCATGAACAGCACCAGCAGGATGATGAGGCGCTTGATCATGCAGACCCTCCGCCCGGCATGGTCGCTTGCGCTGGCCGGGTCATTCCGCCTGCTCCGGGCTATCCCCGTTCGCGGGTATCTCCAACTGGTCGATCACGGTGGACTTCGTCTCCGGGGTGCCGATGGCATGCGCGGCGCGCGCAAGGGCATGCGAGGACACCGGGTTGGTGAGCATCACGAAGAAGATCAGGATAATCAGTTTCAGGGTCCAGGCCGGGTGCAGGAAGGCCAGCCCGACGAGGATCAGGATGGAGCCCAGGGTGGTGGCCTTGGTGCCGGTCTGGATGCGGTTGTAGGTATCCGGCATGCGCAGTACACCGAGGCCCGCCGAGAACAGGAATATTGCGCCACCGAGCAGGAACAGGCTGCCGATCATCTCGCCCATGGATCAGTCTTCGTCCCGTGTCTTGCGAATGGCATAGAGGAAAATCATGGTCGACAGGCCCGAGCCGATCGAGGCCTCGGTCATGGCGACGTCGGGTGCTGCCAGCACCACGTAGACCACGGCGGCGAACAGGCTGGCAAGCCCGGCGCTGATCACCGCGCTGACCATGCTGTCGAGCAGCACGGCGAGCAGACCGCTGATGAGGATACCGCCGCAGAGCAGCAGGGTGAGAAGGGTGATCATCATGATGTGGTTCTCTGTGCGGCTAGATGCCTTTTTCGAGGAAACGGGCAACGGCGAGTACACCGAGGAAACTCAACAGGCCATAGACCAGTGCCACGTCGAGGTAGATATAGCGGTTGGCGACATGCGCCAGCAGGCCGATCACCGCAATGGCGATGATGGTCAGCAGGTCGACGGCGACTACCCGGTCGACCGTGTTGGGCCCGATGACAAGACGAATAATGCCAAACACGATACTGAAGAAAATCAGAACGAAGGCGATGTTCAGGGTAATATCAACCATAAATAACTTTCAGGTATTTCTCGAAACGCCCGGCGACCTCCTCTGTGGCCGCGACCGGGTCTGTCGCGGTGACGTTGATCCAGTGGATGAACAGCGAGTCCTCGAGTATGTCGACGACCAGGGTACCCGGGGTCAGCGTGATGGAGTTGGCCAGCGCCAGCCGGCCGATGGGCGACTGCAGGCTGGTCTTGATCTCGACGATGCCGGGATGGATGTCGATATGCGGACTGTACACATAGCGCATCACGTTGAGGTTGGCTTTCACCAGTTCATGGAAAAACACACCGAGGTAAATCAGGTAGGTGTAGATCACCCGTGGTGACCAGCGAATAACGCTGTAGACGCGTGAAAAGGCGGCGAAGGCCAGCGCAATGGCTGCCGTAATCACCACGCCGGTGAGCACGGTGTCGGTGGCCAGCGTGCCGTTGATAATCAGCCAGATCAACAGCAGGGTCAACCAGAGGTTGAGGAATTGCAGGGGCAGGTTTATCGACGATGATCGCATTGTGGCGCTAGTCTACTCCGCCGTCAGTTCAAGTTAAAGCGTGCTGATGCTACACTCTTGACGGTATGTTGCGGGTGCCGGCGCCAGTATGCCCCGGGTGCCCGAGACAGTCCCGGGGTGTCGTGTATTGCCTGTGTGTTCGTGTCACATGTCTGTAATAAAAATAGATTATGCCAAAAGGTTTTGGAAAATGAGTGAATGTTCAGCTCGATGCTTCGAGCAGCGGCATGGCAGGGACTGAGCGGTGACTGCCAAGTCCAGCATGGCCTACACGGTTCGCCCCGGCAGCCGCTATCCCGCGGGCGCCACAGTGGTTGCCGGCGGCGTGAATTTTTCCATCTACAGCCGCCATGCCAGCCACGTTGAATTGCTGCTGTTTGAAACGGCGGACAGCATCGAACCCTTCCAGATCATTCCCCTTGATTCGCGGGTGCACCGCATGTTTTTCTTCTGGAACGTGCTGGTCGAGGATCTGCCGGCGGGCACCCTGTACGCCTGGCGTGTCGACGGACCGGATGACGTGCGTCAGTCCGGGTTTCGTTTTGACCGCGAGAAGATCCTGCTCGATCCCTGGGCGCGCGGGGTGACCGATAACCTGTGGCAGCGCGCCGCGGCAGCGGCCCCGGGCAGCAATATCGCCACCTCCATGCGTGGCGTGGTGCAGTCCTCCGTGTATGACTGGGAGGGTGATGAACCACTGGGTTGTATTTATCCTGAACGAACCATTATCTACGAAATGCATGTCGGAGGTTTTACCCGGCACCCGGCTTCCGGCGTCAACCAGCCGGGAACTTTCCTCGGCGTTATCGAGAAGATTCCGTACCTGGTGGAACTTGGTGTTACCCATATTGAACTGCTGCCCGTGATGGCCTTTGACGAACAGGATGTACCCGAGGGTGTGGCAAAACTCGGCCTGGGCAATTTCTGGGGTTACAGCACCCACAGCTATTTCAGCCCGCATCCCGGTTATTGTGTCTCGCCGCTTGCCGGTGCCCATGTTCACGAGTTCCGCGATATGGTCAAGGCGCTGCATGAGGCGGGCATCGGTGTCATCCTCGACGTGGTTTTCAATCACACGGCCGAGGGCGGTGCGGGAGGCCCGCTCATCAATTTCAAGGGTATCGGCAACGAGACTTTCTACCACCTCGACCCGGAGGACCGCGATGTCTACCGCGATTACACCGGCTGCGGCAACACCCTCAACTGCAACCACCCGCTGGTGTCGAAGTTCATCCTCGAGTGTCTCGAATACTGGGTACGCGAGATGCACGTGGACGGCTTCCGCTTTGACCTCGCCAGTGTGCTGTCACGCGGCGAGGATGGCGAGCCGCTCTACCATGCCCCGGTGTTGTGGAATATCGAGTTTTCCAATGTCCTCAGCGAGACACGCATCATTGCCGAGGCCTGGGACGCGGCGGGCCTTTACCAGGTGGGAGATTTTCCCGGTTTTCGCTGGTCCGAATGGAACGGGCGGTACCGGGACGTTGTCCGCCGTTTCGTGCGTGGCGACGAGGGCATGCGCAGTGAACTGGCACGGCGCTTCACTGGCAGCAGCGATCTCTACGCGGATGATGACCGGCTGCCGAGCAACAGCATCAATTTTATCACGTGTCATGACGGCTTCACGTTGTATGACCTGGTGAGTTATAACAAAAAGCATAATAAAGAGAATGGCGAGAATAACCTCGACGGCAACAGCAATGTTCTCAGCTGGAACTGTGGCGTTGAAGGCGAAACCGATGACAAAAAAATCCTCGCGCTGCGTCGCAGGCAGGCGAAGAACTTCATGGCGATACTGCTGCTCAGCCAGGGGATACCCATGATCAGCGCCGGTGACGAGGTGCTGCGAACCCAGCATGGCAACAACAACGTCTGGTGCCAGGACAACGAACTGGGCTGGTTCGACTGGAGCCTGACTGAGAGAAACAGGGAGATGCTGCGTTTTACACGACTCATGATTGCCTTTCGCAGGCGCCACCCCTGCCTGATGCACAGCCGCTTCCTGAACGGGCTGGAACGGGAAGGGCACTTGTTCCCGGATATCAGCTGGCATGATGAGCGCCTTGAAAAACCGCTCTGGGAAGATGCCGATGCACGGCTGCTTGCCTGTACGCTGGGCGCGCTCGAGGCCTGGGAAGAGGACCTGTTCCTGGTGCTGAACATGGGGTCGAAAAAACTGGATATGCCCCTGCCGGGGGTTGCCGAGGGTGGCTGGCACGTGGCGATCGATACGGCCGGGAAATCGCCACTGGACATCATCCTGCCTGTCGACCAGTCCCTGCAATCAGCACCCGTGTACAGCGTGCAAGCGCGCAGCGTGGTGGTATTTGAACGCCGCTGACAGCTCTGCAATGCAATCATCCGGGCGCGCATCGTGTTACGCTTGTTACCAGGCAGGCGAGACGCGCAAACTGGAAGAACCTGAAAGCGAGTCGCCGAAACTGCCTGACTTTGGTGGTTTGTGCCGTTCTGTTGGTTCCTGAACCCAGTTGACCGTAAAAGATCCTGCGGGGAGAGAAGGGTGAGCAAGCTGCAACATGCAATCAACCTGGGGCTGTTCCTGTTTGCCATCTGGGTGCTGTTATCCGGCCATTACACGCCCCTGATGATTCTGTTTGGCGTACTGTCTACCCTGTTCGTCGTGTTTCTGGCGACCCGTGCCGACCTGATCGACCGGGAAACCCAGCCGGTTCTCATAAAATCATCGGTGCTGTTCTACTGGGCATGGCTGGGCCGGGAAATCATCAAGTCAAACATAGACGTCACTCGCCGTATTCTGAATCCCCGTCTGCCGATCAGCCCCACCGTTTTCACTATCCGGGGCACTCAGAAAACTGATCTGGGACGGGCCATGTATGCAAATTCGATCACCCTGGTGCCTGGCACGGTTACCATGGACGTCGATGAGGATGTATTCACGGTGCATGCCCTCACACGTGAAGCTGCGGATGATCTCAAGAGTGGAGAGATGAATCGTCGGGTCTGCGATGTGGAGAGCGTTTTTTAATGTACATCGTAGTCACAATCGCAATCCTGATCGCCATTGCCATTGGTCTGGTGCGCGCCTTTCTCGGACCGACACTCTATGACCGTATCATGGCGGCCAACATGGTCGGCACTCTGACCGTGCTGATGGTGGCTGTCCTCGGTTTTTTGACCGGGCGGCCCGAGTTTCTGGATATTGCCCTGGTCTACGTCCTGATTTCGTTCGTGAGCACAATTGCCGTGCTCAGGGTCTACATCAGCCACAACCCGACAGACAGCAGCACAATGGAGTCCGGGGAGGAGTAATGGAGACTCTGCTTGATGTCCTGAGCTGGATCCTCCTGCTGGGGGGCGCGATCTTCCTGCTGGTCGGGGCCATCGGCGCACTGCGGTTTCCGGACTTTTATACCCGCCTGCACGCCGTCAGTGTGTGTGACACCATGGGAGCAGGGCTCGTTCTGGTCGGCCTGATGCTGCAGGGTGGTCTTAGCCTGGTGACGGTGAAGTTGCTGCTGGTGTTCTACTTTATGATGTTCACCGGCCCGACTGCCGTGCATGCACTGGCCGAGGCCGCCATGCAGTCGAAGCAGAAACCGCTTGTCGATGAGCGCGAGCCGTAAGAATGGGACACCTGGTTGACATTGTATTGCTCGGACTGCTGATGATTACCGGATTTGCCATCGCGCGCATACGCAGCCTGCTCGCGCTGGCCATGCTGACCAGTATTTACAGCCTGCTCTCGGCCTCATTGTTCGTGGTGCTGGACGCCGTGGATGTTGCCCTGACCGAGGCCGCCATCGGCGCGGGCATTTCCACCGTCCTGATGCTGGCTGCGGTGGCATTGACCAACGACGAGGAAAAAACACCGTGGCATGCCCCGCTGCTGCCATTGATCGTGGTGTTCGCAACCGGGGCGGCACTGGTCTATGGCACCCTGGATATGCCGCACTACGGTGATCCGTCAGCCCCCGTCCACCAGTATCTTGCACCAACCTATCTGCGGGATACGCCTGGTGTTACCGGTGTCCCGAACGTCGTAACCTCGGTGCTGGCCAGTTATCGTGGTTACGATACCCTGGGTGAGGTGACGGTAATTTTCACAGCCGGTGTGGGCGTGATGGCCTTGCTTGGTTATCGCCTCCGCAGGTGCAATATACAGGTCCCGGGAATCAGGAAACTGGTTGTCCTGCGTGTCATCGCCAAGCTGTTCTTTCCACTGATACTGTTGTTTGCGCTCTATGTGCTGTTGCATGGTGATTACGGCCCCGGCGGCGGATTCCAGGCGGGGGTGATCTTTGCGACCGGTATTATTCTCTACGCACTGGCCTTTGGGCTGGGCAATGCACAGCGGCTAATACCGCGCGCGTTTTTGCGTTTCATGATGGCGGCTGGTGTGCTGATTTATATCGCTGTCGGTATCGAGAGCATGCTGCTTGGCGGGAAATTCCTTGAATACCGCGTGCTGGCAGACGACCCGGTAACCGGACAGCACCTGGGCATCATGTTGATCGAGGTGGGTGTCGGTATTACCGTTGCCTCCGTAGTGCTCCTCATCTATTACGGGTTTGTCAGTCGCCATTGCCAGGCGCCTGAGGATATGTGATGTCTGAACTGCTGGGACACTTCAACTACTAGATCGTCATCATCCTGATGATGACCGGATTCTATATCGTTATAGCACGACCCAACCTGATCAAGAAAATCATTGGCCTGTTTATCTTCCAGACATCGGTCTTTATTCTTTTTATCAGTATGGCAAAGATAGAGGGAGGCACGGCCCCGATTATTGAAGAAGGCATCAGCGTGTACTCCAACCCGCTGCCGCACGTGCTGATTCTCACAGCGATCGTTGTCAGCCTTGCAACCACGGCCCTTGGACTTGCGCTGGTGGTTCGAATCAGGGAAGCCTACGGCACAATGAACGAAGACGATATCCACGTCCAGGACGAGGAAGACTGAGACCGTTCACGTGTTTATCTCCAACCTTCCCGCGCTGCAGGTTGTTATCCCGCTGGTCTCGGCCCCGGTATGCCTGCTTTTGCGCAATCCCCGCCATGCCTGGGTCTGCGCACTGACAGTCAGCTGGCTGGTGCTGGCCGTCGCGGTAATGCTTGCGCAGCATGTGTATACCCAGGGGACGATTTCCTATGCCCTCGGTGCCTGGGCAATGCCATGGGGGATCGAATACCGGGTCGATATGGCCGGCGTACTGATGATCCTTATCATTGCGGCTGTCGGCGCCATAGTGATGCCATATGCCTGGCGCAGCATCCAGCATGAAATGCTCAGGAAGCACGCGTCGCTTTTCTATACCTGCTACCTGCTATGCCTGACCGGACTGCTGGGGATCGTGGTAACCGGTGATGTCTTCAATCTCTTCGTGTTCCTGGAGATATCCTCGCTGTCTTCCTATGTGCTTATCAGCCTGGGTTCCACGCGCCGCGCCCTGACCGCGGCCTACCAGTACCTGGTGATGGGCACCATCGGGGCCACCTTTATTCTTATCGGGATCGGGTTTCTGTACATGATGACCGGCACGCTCAACATGATGGACCTCTCGCAGCGCTTGCCTGACGTCGCGGATACACGAACCATCAGGGTCGCCTTTGCCTTTGTGACCGTTGGTGTCAGCATCAAGCTTGCGCTGTTCCCGCTGCACCTCTGGCTGCCGAACGCCTATACGTTCGCCCCCTCGGCCGTATCGGCATTCATTGCCGCCACCGCGACCAAGGTCGGGGTGTACGTACTGCTGCGGTTCTTCTTCACGATATTCGGTATCCGCTTTTCTTTTGATGCCATGCATGTCGGCGAGATCCTCATGCTGCTGGCGGTTGCCGCTATCCTGGTCGCCTCGCTGGTCGCCATTTTTCAGGACAATGTCAAACGGATGCTGGCCTACTCGAGCGTGGCCCAGATCGGCTACATCATCCTGGGTATCAGCCTGGCCACCGTTGACGGCGTTAGTGCGGGCATGCTCCATCTTTTCAATCATGCCCTGATAAAGGGCGCGCTGTTTCTTGCCATGGGCTGCATTTTCCTGCGCCTGGGCTCGGTTGAGCTCCGGGACATGCACGGACTTGCAAGGCAGATGCCCTGGACCATGGCGGCATTCGTGGTGGGAGGGCTAAGCCTGATCGGCATACCGCTGACGGCCGGGTTTATCAGCAAGTGGTACCTCGTCAGTGCAGTGCTTGCTGAAGGCTACTGGCCACTGGCCGTCCTTATCCTGGTGAGTTCATTGCTCGCGCTGATATATATCTGGCGCGTGGTGGAGGCCGCTTATTTTTTCGCACCCGGTGCTGCTGTGCACAATGTGAAGGAGGCGCCGGCCATCATGCTCATACCCACCTGGCTGCTAATCGGCGCGAACCTCTACTTTGGTGTTAACACCAGTCTGATCTCCGGGATCGCGGGCCAGGGCGCCAGCGTCCTGATCGGGCAGGGGGTGCAATGAAACCTGTGGGTGCCACATCTGCATGAGCCCGGAGATGACAGTGCTGGCCTGCATTGCCCTGCCGCTGCTGGCACCGGCCCTGATCACGGCATTGCACCGCTGGCCCAATCCACGGGAAGCCGTCACCCTGCTGACCTCGGCTTCCCTGTTCCTGCTGGTGTATTCGCTGCACGATGATGTCCTGGGCGGGGCCCGGCCGGCCATCAATCTCGCTGAACCTCTGCCCGGACTGAAAATCGGCTTTCGAGGTCGAACCGCTGGGTATGCTGTTTGCCCTGCTTGCGAGTTTTCTGTGGGTGGTGACGTCGGTGTATTCCATAGGCTACCTGCGCAGCCACCACGAATGGCGCCAGACTTCGTTCTACAGTTATTTTGCCGTGGCGCTCGGCAGCACCATGGGCATTGCGTTTGCCGGCAACCTGTTCACGCTGTTCATTTTCTATGAACTGCTCACCCTGTCGACCTATCCGCTGGTGACTCATGCCGGCGACGATGCGGCCCGCGAAGGAGGCCGCATGTACCTCGGTTACCTGCTGGGTACATCCGTCATCCTGCTGTTGCTGGCGCTGGTCTGGACCTGGTCACTGACCGGCACTCTGGACTTCCGTCCCGGCGGCATACTCAATGGGGTAGTGACGCCCGGCATCGCGGGCATCCTGCTGGTGCTCTTTGTCTTCGGCATCGGCAAGGCCGCGGTCATGCCGTTTCACCTGTGGCTGCCGGCTGCCATGGTGGCGCCGACACCGGTGAGCGCCCTGTTGCATGCCGTCGCCGTGGTCAAGGCCGGCGTGTTTACCATACTCAAGGTAGCTGTCTACATATTCGGTATCGACTTCCTCGCGGAGATTCCGGCCACCGAGTGGCTGATGTATGTGGCTGCTGCAACCATATTGCTGGCCGCACTGGTTGCCCTGCGCCAGGACAACCTCAAGCTGCGGCTCGCCTGGTCCACCATCAGTCAGTTGTCCTACATCGTGCTGTGTGCATTGCTGGTCACGCCACTCGGTATCGTGGGAGGTGGTCTGCATATTGTCATGCACGCCTTTGCCAAGATCACGCTGTTCTTCTGCGCCGGCGCTATCCTGATCGCAACACGCAAGACCGATATCAGTGAGATGAACGGTATCGGGCGGCGCATGCCCTGGACCATGGGGGCCTTCGCCGTGGGTGCGCTCTCGATGATCGGTGTGCCGCCAACGGCCGGCTTTGTCAGCAAGTGGTATATTCTGCTCGGTGCCATCGAGGCTCAACAGATGTTTGCCGTCGGCGTAATTGTAGCGAGTACGCTTCTCAATGCCGCTTACTTCCTGCCCATTGTTTATGCGGCCTTCTTCCGTATGCCTGACAGCACCCCGGGAGACGTTAACAGGGATGCGCACGGGGAGGTGCCGCTTGCGCTCGTGCTGGCAATTACCGTAACCGCAGCAGGCACGGTGGTTCTGTTCTTCCTTCCGGATTTTCCCCTTGAACTGGTGTCACAACTTGCCGGAGCAGGCAAATGAAGCAGCACTGGCTGGTACGCCCCGGGACCATTCGCATGCTGTGGATCATATTTCTGTGCATTCTGGCCCTGACGGTCCTCGCGAGTCTGTTCACGGATGTACACGCCTGGTTCGGGCTCGATGGCAGCTTCGCCTTTAATGCGTGGTACGGTTTTTTGACCTGCATCGGCATGATCCTGCTCGCCAAACTGCTCGGTCGCCTGCTGCAACGAAAGGACAGCTACTATGACCGGGATTAGCGCAATGCCGCCGGGCCTGGTGCTTGTTGCCGGCGCCTTGCTGCTGCCACTGTTTGGCGCAAGGGTGCGGGCCATCCTGGTGCTGGGGTTGCCGCTGCTTGTGCTTGCCCTGGTCTGGCAGGTTCCGGACGGTGTCAGCCTGCGGGCAGACTTCCTCGGACATGAACTTCTGCCCGTAAGTGGTGACCGACTGAGCCGTTTGTTCGCAACGATCTTCGCCATCGTGACCTTCGCAGGTGGTCTGTTTGCCCTCAACCGTGCAGCCGTCGTCGAACTGGCTGCGGGTCTTGCCTGTGCGGGCAGCGCGATCGGGATCGTCTTTGCCGGCGACCTGATTACCCTGGTCGTTTTCTGGGAGGTCCTGGCGCTGGCCTCGACCCTGGTGGTGTGGTCCGCCATGACGGATCAGTCCCGTCGTGCCGGCATGCGCTACCTGATCATCCATCTTCTCGGCGGTGTTCTGCTGCTGACCGGTGTCATTGGCCATGTCGCTGACACCGGGTCGGTGACGTTTACAGCCATGGCGCTGGACAGTCCCGCGCACTGGCTGATACTCGCCGGTTTTCTGGTGAACGCCGGTGCGCCGCCCCTGTCGGCGTGGTTGCCGGACGCCTATCCCGAGGCGTCACCGAGTGGCATGGTGTTTCTTTCCGCCTTTACCACCAAGACGGCCGTCTACGTACTCCTGCGGGGATTCCCCGGTGCCGAGATCCTGATCTTTATCGGCCTGTACATGATCTTCTACGGTATCGTGTACGCACTGCTCGAGAATGACATGCGGCGCATTCTGGCCTACAGCATCGTAAACCAGGTCGGCTTCATGATCTGCGGCATCGGCATTGGTACCGAGATGTCCCTGAACGGCTCGGCAGCACATGCCTTTACCCACATCATCTACAAGGCCCTGTTGCTCATGTCGGCAGGCTCGGTGCTGTATATGACAGGCAAGCGGAAATGTACCGATCTTGGCGGTCTTTACCGGAGTATGCCGCTGACGACACTTTGCGGAATAATCGGCGCTCTTTCCATTTCCGCGTTCCCGCTCACATCGGGCTTCATCAGCAAGTCGATGATCTCCCAGGCAGCAGCAAACGAATATCTGGCCGTGGTGTGGTTTCTGCTGGCCGCGGGTTCTGCCGGCGTGTTTCTGCATGCGGGGGTCAAGTTCCCGTGGTTTGTCTTCTTCCAGAAGGACTCCGGTCTGCGTCCCTCCGATCCGCCGCTTAACATGCGAATGGCCATGGTCCTGTTCGCCTTTCTCTGCATTGCACTCGGTGTGTGGCCGGAACCGCTCTATGCCATCCTGCCATTCCCGGTCGATTACGTTCCCTACACGCGCACGCACGTCGTCGAGATGCTGCAGCTGCTGCTGTTCTCCGGGCTCGCCTTTTTCATCATGCTGCCGTATCTGAAGCGCACGCCCACAATCACACTCGACTGGGACTGGTTCTACCGCTGGCTGGGACCGCGGGCCATCAGCCGGGCGATGCAGGTACTCGATCGCTGGCATGCACACAAGCGCATCGATTTTCTGAGACATCTGGGGACACTGTTCGGCACGCTGTTTCTCTATCACGGGCCGCAGGGGATCCTGGCCCGCACCTGGGCCACCGGCAGCATGGTCCTGTGGGTCGTCATCCTGCTTGGTATCTACCTGGTTGCCTATTACTACTAAACGATGTAACCCGGGTCAACGCTGACGGGTACAGCCTTCGGCATTTAGCCATCATGGGTGAAAAAACATTTCACAGTGCCATGCAATAAATGCAGCTGCAGCCATTGCCAGCCAGGCAGGGGAACCGGATTGCACGACTTTCCGGTAACATCCCGGTGTTGTTTGAATGAATTGATCCTTGTCAAGATGGATTCTCAACGCTGCATGGTACTCTCTTTCATGGCACAGCTTGTGAACACAACACCAGAGGAACCCTTATGGCGAACCCGATCAGTCAGGCCCGGCTTTCGAGCTTGCGAAGCGAGCTGGAAGCGCGACAACACCGCTTGCATGCCGAGCTGCAGGATGAGAAATCCATGCCCGAGCGCACACAGAGTGATTCACAGGACAGCGAGATCTCCTATATCAGCGGCCTTGATCACCAGGTGGACGAGGGGGTCAATGTGCAGCATATCCTCGAACTGCGGGACATCGAGGCGGCACTGCAACGCATCCAGGCCGGTCAGTACGGCGTGTGTCAGGACTGTGGCGCCTCGATCGATATTAACCGGCTTACCGCCTACCCGACGGCGCGGCGTTGCATCGACTGCAAACAGGCGTTTGAACAGGCATCAGCGAAGGGCCGCAACAATTAACTGCCTTTGATCGGTTGTGATCAGTTGGAAAAGCTGCCGAATGAGCGGTGCTTTTGTCATGCTCTCAGTATGGCCTTGAATCGATGACAGACGCTGAACCCGCCCTTAAACGTTCATTATCCCTGGCCCTGGTTACCCTGTACGGGCTCGGCAACATACTGGGCGCCGGCATCTATGTGCTGATAGGCAAGGTGGCGGCCAATGCCGGCCAGTATGCGCCGTTGTCCTTCCTGGTGGCATCCATACTGGCCGGTCTGACCGCATTTAGCTATGCCGAGCTTTCCTCGCGTTACCCGTTGAGCGCCGGGGAAGCTGTCTACATGCAGGCCGGGTTTAATCTGAAGCTGCTTGTCCGCTGGCGGTTGGCCTGCTCATCATTCTTGCCGGTATTGTTTCTGCCGCGACCATTGCCCGCGGTTTTGTCGGCTATTTTCAGCAATTTCTGCCGCTGTCGGCGACACCGGTGATTGTATTGCTGGTTGTTGTCCTCGGTGCACTCGCGGCCTGGGGCATTGTCGAATCGGTACGTGTGGCTGCGCTGCTGACGTTGCTGGAGATATTCGGATTACTGCTGGTAATCTGGGTTGCGGCCCCTGTTGGCGGGTGCGTTCGTGGAGGAGCTTGAGTCGATCTCAGAGGCCTGTCGTCGTGAGTGACTGGCATGGCATCATGCTGGGCGGCATGCTGGCTTTTTATGCCTATATTGGATTCGAGGACATGGTCAACGTGGCAGAGGAGGTGCGTAATCCGGAGCT
The DNA here is from genome assembly GCA_963827755.1 of uncultured Gammaproteobacteria bacterium. Lineage (GTDB taxonomy): Bacteria > Pseudomonadota > Gammaproteobacteria > UBA9214 > UBA9214 > UBA9214. The sequence goes on along the minus strand of CAWHCQ010000046.1, from coordinate 8,559 downwards.
CAACCTGCCAAGGGCAATTCTGATTGCCCTGGTTGTATCCACACTGCTGTATATGGCGGTCGCATTCGTTGCAATCAGCAGTGGGCCGGTGGCGGCGCTGGCAAACTCGGATGCGCCGCTGGCGTTCGTTTATCAGCGCGCAACGGGTGATGCGCCAATACTGATCAGTACTATTGCCATGTTTGCTGTTGTGAACGGAGCGCTGATCCAGATTATCATGGCTTCGCGCGTGTGCTACGGACTTTCAAGACAGGGGTGGCTGCCGGCCGTTTTTTCCAGGGTTAATCGAACCACGCGCACACCGCTGGTCAGCACCTTCCTTGTTTCCCTGTTCGTCCTGGTCATGGCGCTGTGGCTGCCGGTCGAAACGCTGGCACGGGGAGCAAGCCTGCTGCTGCTGATGGTTTTTTCCCTGGTAAATCTTGCCCTGTGGCGCATAAAACGCCGGTCAGACTCGCCGTCAGCCGGGTTTAGTGTGCCCGTCTGGATCCCGGCAGCCGGATTTGTCTCCTCGTCGGCCTTTATGGCTTACCAGTTGCTGGCAGGCATGTACTGAAACCCCGTCGATTGTTGATACGTGTCACGGGTATTGTGGATCATTGCTGCAGGATGAATAACAGGAAGGTCATCTCTTTTACGGAGAACACCAATGACTGATCGAACATTCAACATGCGCCTGTCCTGTGCTTATACGGGCAGTGAAAATGAGGTTACAGGGCTTGAGGTTGAACACTTTAACGAGGGCGCGTGGGAGGCATTCGTGCCGGGCCTTCAGTCACCGGGTTTCCTGATCTTTGTCTATGCCATTTTCCATTGCCAGCATCGCCTGTTTCGCGTGACTGCGGCCAGGCAGGGACTGACACTGGATTCGGCGCGCGGCTCGGTCAACGTGACGACGGCGCGAACTGGGAGATAAAAACACTGCATGTCGAGTTCGAGGGCAGTCTGCATGCGGGTGAGGCGCGCCAGGAAGACATCGAGGTTGTTAGCGGTGCCATGAAGGGCTGCCCGGTATCGGTCAATCTTCGCGAAGGCACAGAAGCCACGAGCAGTATCAGCTTCGTTTGAGCTTGCAGAACTGTTGCCGTGCACGTCCGTGGTCTTGCCTGTTTCAGTCCGGGTTGTGAGAAGTAATCCGCTGTTTCAGTATGTCCAGTTGTTCAGGCTGCAAGGACTGGCCGGGAAGGAGTCGGTGCGAGGGCGTGTGCCAGTTCCTCCCCGGTCAGGGCATCATGCGACGCTATCTGATGTTGCAGCACGGCAAGGGTGGCCTCGGAGGGGTCTGTTTCATGCGCGCTGCGTTGCCTGATGCGTTCGCGCAATACGCTCTCCGCGGCACCGCAGCTAATGAAGATATGCGGTACCCGGCATTGACTGGCCAGTCGTGTGAATTGATCTCGTTGTGATGCTTTCAGGAAACTTGCGTCGACAATCGCCGTAAAACCTGCCTGTATAATAATGCCTGCCAGTTCGGCAAGGCGGTTATAGGTCTGTTCGGTGGCATCGGTGGTATAAATACCCTGCCCGGTCGCAGAACCGGAGGTGTCATACGGGTCAAGATCAAACAGGCGTTTGCGCTCGACATCCGAGCGGATCTGGATGGCCCCCAGGGCCTCGACGAGTTGCCCGGCACAGGTTGATTTTCCCGACCCGGAGAAGCCATGCATCACGACCAGGGCGGGGCGGGCATATTTTGACCAGTTCATGGCCAGGTCCAGGTATGTTGATGCGCCCTGGCAGGTGACTGGCTTGTTGTTTGCAGCGGTAGTCGTGTTGCTGCACGCGCAATGCCTCTACCTTGGCACGCACCAGGGCCCGGTAAACCAGGTAGCGGCGCAGTACCGCGAGCGCGGAATAGTCGCCGCATGCCTGCAGATAACAGTTGATGAACCGCCAGGCAAACCCGGGGTACCCGTGAGCCTGCAGATCCATGAGGAGGAAGGCAACCTCGCTTGCAGTATCGATCCAGCGCAGTTCCGCATTGAATTCGATGCAATCGAACAACGTGACCTGGTCATCGATCAGCGCCATGTTACCAAGGTGAAGGTCGCCATGGCACTCGCGCACGAAACCATTGGCCGGTCTTTCATTGATGGTGTCTTGCTGTGCTTCGCTCAGCAAATGGCACCACTTTTTCAGGGCATCGAAACCATCGGGCAATACATGTGCAGGCAATGCGGCTTCGATATGTTCGAAGTTCTCCCGGCTCCATTTGAGGAAGGTGTCACAGGTTCCGAATGGAGAGTTTGCATCCGCGCGTTGCGCCCGGCCATGGAAGTCAGCAATGACAGCGGCCATGGAATCGATGTGCGCGGGTTCCAGGCGATGTTCGCTTGCACAGGTGCTGAGCAGGCTGTGCTGGGTGAATTCACGCATCTTGACGGCATATTCGACGGCCGCTCCGTCACCTCCAAGGCGCGGTTGTGTCCGGCTGCCCCTGATGGTGACCACTTCCAGGTAAAGTTCCGGCGCGAATCGCCGGTTCAGGCGCAGTTCCTCGGCGCAAAAATGTTCTCGCCTGGCAAGCGTCGAGAAATCCACGAAGCCGAGATTGACCGGCTTTTTGATCTTGTAGGCGTAATCCCCGGTAAGAATCACCCAGGAGATATGCGTTTCGATGACCGTGAAGTGCTTGACGGGATGGGGGTAGAGCGAAGGATCCTGCAGCGCCCTGATCAATTCATCGCTGCCGGCCTGTGTTGAACTGGCGGGAGAGGTCTCCAGGTCTGGTTTGTCCACGCGCTTACCTACTTGCAGCAGTCGCCTTGTTCCAGCGTTACTGTTCCGGACGCATGGGGGAGGGGTTCACCCGTCGCGTTTTTTACTCCGGGATTGTGTGTTACAGCGGTCATATCTGCCGACCGGGTGCCGCCGGCCGGTTTGAGAAAACCCGGCCGGCGGTATACTGGCAGTTTGGCTGGAATGCGCTAACGGGAGTACCCGGGATAATTCCTAGGTGATCGGTGTCAGCAGGATTTCAACACGGCGATTCATCGAACGGCCTTCGGGCGTATCGTTTGAAGCGATCGGCTGGTTGAAGCCCATACCCTTGGTGACGATGCGCTGTGACAAAACGCCCTGAGACTGGAAGTAGCGGGAAACACTGCTGGCGCGTGCCTCGGAGAGTTGCTGGTTGAGTGAAGCCGAACCGGTATTGTCAGTATGACCGGTAATATCGATATAGGTCTTCTCGAATTCATTGAGTACCAGCACAACAGAATTGAGTACCTCGTAGAAGTTGGCGGAAATGTCGCTCGAACCCGTTGCAAAGGTCACATTGCCCGGCATGTTCAGAATGATATTGTCACCGCTGCGGGTGACGCTGACGCCGGTACTTTGCAGTTGCATGCGCAGCTTGTCTTCCTGGCGTGTCCATGTAGTATCCCACGGCACCACCGGCCAGTGCGCCTATTCCGGCACCGATCATCAGTTTCTTGCGGTCACCGCCAACGACTACAGCGGTCAGAACGCCGGCCAGCGCGCCGATGCCTGCACCCTTGGTTGTCTTGTTGACTTCTCTTTCACCGGTATACGGGTCAGTCGTCATGCAGCCCGGAGCCGCGAGCACCAGTACCAGGGAGGCAGCCAGCAGTCGCTTGCCGACCATGGAAAATCGACTGGCTTGAAGTGTCGGGGTGTGCTTGGTCATCGTTCTTGCTCCTGTGATTTGATGTGTTGCAGCTGTTCGAATATGCCCGCGTGCCGGTTGCGCCCTGCGTGCCCCGGTTGCGCGTATTATGAAGGACAACTGGTTGCTGCGCGAGTTTCCTGTTCATTCGCGGACGGTACACGGGAATGTGCAGGCCCGGGCTGCATTACGTAGAATCGGGTAGTCGGCGCACGGGTTTGTTTGCTCTTCATTCAAGTATCAGGAAGTTTATATAACAAATTGAAAGAAAACAATAAATACAAGCCTGTATTACTGGCCTGGGTAACGCGGGCGGGGTTGGTTTTGTTCGCCTTGCTGGCGGGCGTGGTGTTGCTTGTTGCTGTCCTGCTGGCCGTGTTTGACGAGACTGATTATCAACGTGTGCTTGTCTGGTCGGCCGATTATTTTCTCGATAGCGAGTTGCATGTTTCAGGTCCGCTGTCCGTGCGTTACTCGCAAGGTGTTTCGCTTGCAGCGGACGCGATCAGCTTGCATGCACATGATGGCAGTTTTTCGCTGGAAACAAATGCGTTCAGGCTGCATTTTCGCCCGGTATCGCTGTTCACCGGGGCGCACCGGGTTGACGAACTCGTGCTCGGTGATCTTGTTCTGAAGATCAACGAGACCGAGGGCGGCGGGGGAGTGGCCGGTTTTGCCATCCCGTCGGAGCTGATCGCCAGTCTGCAGATCAACAGCCTGGTTGTCGAATACCAGGAGGCGGCCCCCGGCACCCTGCACAGGTTTACCCTGGATAATCTCTTCATCGATGACGTCAACCCGGACGGGTCTGTGGAAGTCCGGGCCGGCGGTGTGTTCGAGGAACAGGCCTTCAGGCTTGTCGGCTTGTTGCCACCGCTGGACACGATGCAGGATACGGTCAAGCCCAAGCCGATAAGGCTTGAGTTTGCCAGCGAAAAAATCAATATCACCCTCAAAGGCACTTTTACAGACCTGCTCGCCGGTGAGGGCCTGGATCTGGATGTACAGGCGGATGTCGAGAGGCTGGAAGAATTCTTTGAAATCTTCGGCAATGATATTCCCGCGCTTGGCAATCTCGAGGTCACGGCACTGCTTCGCGGAGATCTTGCTGCTCCGCGTCTTGAAGATATCGATTTGCGCCTGCAACGAGGAGGGCGCACCGACCTGACGGTGAGCGGGGATGTCGCGAATGTCATTACCGGAGAAGGCGCCAGGTTGCGCGTAAGCGCTCAGACTGACAATCTGGCGTTGCTCTCGTGGCTGTTGTTCCGCCAGCAGGAACGCTTGAGTTCGATCAGCCTGAAGGCGGTACTCGAGAAACGCGATTCACGCTATTTCATTTCTGACCTGGATGTGGATGCGCTGACCCCGGAGGGTCTGAACCTGTTGCTGGGTGGCTCGGGTGAGATCTTCACTAAAGGACATGAGTTCAACAGGCGCGATGCCGGGTTTAGCGTAAAAATCAGGGCGCCGAAAACCTCCGGATTTTACATGACCGGCCGCCGCAAATTCCCGGATATCGGGGGCGTCACGGGTTCTGCCGTCATGGCGCTGGGTCTCGATGCAGTCGGTCTGCATGACATCGATATCAGCATAGGCAACAGGCAGGGCACCCATCTCTCCGTGCTGGGCGATGTCGGGTATATTCCGCTGGTTGGCGGTAAAGAGATCAGGAAATCGGCCCTCAGGTTAAAGACAAGCACCATGGACCTGGCCAGGCTGGGCAGGCAGTTCCGTCACCAGTGGCCGGACCTGGGGCGGGCGGCGCTTTCAGGCGATATCGGTATCAAGGGCAGTGAGCTGCGGCTTGAGAATGCCCGCTTCAGTGCGGGACATCCGGATCGACCGATTATAAAGGCTGGTGGAAGCCTGGTAACAGAATTGAACAAGGGCAGTAGCCTTGATTTTGACTTTGATGTGGCGCTGGCTGACCTGGTTGCCGCAGTCAGTGATATCAAACCCGCATACCTGGGTTATGTGCACGGCAAGACCAGGATCTCCGATATGGATGGCAGCTGGGGCATTGATAAAATCAGTCTTGTCTCCAGCAAGACGAGTATCCATCAGCTGGACATCAGTGGCAGTTATGATGATCTGGCGCACTTCGACCAGGGCAATATCAAGATTGCTCTTGCTGTTGATGACATGCCGGCACTGGGCAAGGCACTTGGAATGAAATTGCCGGAATCAGGGTCCTTTCGAACCGGGGGGACGCTGCTGGCTAGCGGGGGAAAGTTTAGCTACCAGGGTAATACGCACCTGGGACGTTCATACGGAACGACCGGGCTTGATGGAGTGCTGCGCCATGGAAAACTGCAATTAAGCGGGAAATTCGAGTTACCGGTGCTGTATCTGGCCGACGTTGGTCTGGGCAGGGAAGCGGTAAAGAAGACCGGCAAGGCTGCGGGTCCCGCTCGAGACGACAATCAAATCTTCAGCCGCGTACCCCTGCGAACCGCATTCCTGAACAGTCTTGATCTTGAACTTGATCTGATCGTCGATGAGGTAGCAGGCCGGGCCATGCGTATTGATAGTGTCGATGGCCATGTCAGTATTAAAGACGGCCGGCTGGTTGTTGCGCCGTTGCATTTGAACTTTGAGGGAGGGCGCTCGGAGATTGTATTCAATCTGCGGGATGCAGCGATCCCTGAATACAGGGTCAGGATCATCAGTAATGAAGTCAAGCTGGACTCGCTGCTGGCACGGCTGGAAAGTGATGTGCCGATACGTGGTTCTTCAAGTCTGCATGCGGAGGTGACGGCAAGGGGCCATTCACTGCACCAGCTGGCATCCAGCCTGAACGGGACGATCAGCCTCGGGCTGGAGAATGCGCGCATCCCGAAGAAATATGTAACCTTTCTTTCGGCTGATGTGCTTGGCTGGGTCGGATCAAAATCACTTGTGCAGGACAGCTATGCCGACCTTAATTGCGTGCGAATGTCATTTGATTCAAGTGACGGGATGATTACCAGCACGGCAATTATCGCGGACGGGCCGGCATTGAGCCTTGGCGGGCGTATCAACCTTGATCTGGAAAAAGAGACGCTGGATATTGTGCTGCTTCCGAAGCAGAAAAAACGCGTATTTTCCCAGATTTCACCGGTAAAAATCTCCGGTCCGATGAAGAACCCCAGGGTCGACGCGATACCTGTCAAGGCAGCTGTCGCGGAAATTGGCACAATGGCATTGTTGCCCGGGGTGGCTATCTCGGTGAAAGTGCTTGAGAAGTTCTGGGGATTTTTCGACAAGGAAGACGAGTTTGGCATGGGTTGTGCGAAGCTTGAAGAGCTCAGCCGGGCTGCGGAAAAGGAACCAGGGAAAAAGGTGCAATAACCGGGGGCTTTATCGACCTTGTGCATGCCTTTAATAAAACAAACAGCAGTCAAGTTATAGTAAGATAAACCCGGTGTATTTTCATGAAAACAGGGCTGCTCCACCACTGATGACAAACGGGAATTTAATCGCCTGTCATGAATGTGACCTGCTGCTGCGAATCCCCGCACAGCCGGGCGGGGGTGTTGCCAGGTGCCGGCGCTGTAATGCCGTGTTGCATCGCAGTATTAACAACAGCATCGAGCGATCGCTTGCATTGACACTCGCGGGCCTGGTGCTGTTCGTAGTCGCCAATGCCTTCCCGTTTCTTGCCTTCAAGATGCAGGGCCAGGTTACACAGACAACCCTGGCCTCCGGTGTCATTGATTTATACAACGCAGGCATGTGGGAGCTGTCTCTGCTGGTGTTGCTGACCACCATTGTGGTGCCGTTGTTACAGCTGCTTGTGCTGGCCTACGTATTACTACCCCTGTACCTGAATCACACACCCTGGAAACTGGGAACCATTTTCCGGTTTTTTCACAGTCTGCAGCCCTGGGGCATGATGGAGGTTTTCATGATCGGGATCCTGGTCGCGGTGGTGAAACTGGTAGGTATGGCGCAGATCGTTCCCGGGTCTCGCATTGTGGTCATTTGCAGCTGCTTATTTTCGTACTGGCAGCCGCAGCGGCCAGCCTGGATCCCAGGCTCGTTTGGCAACAGGTGAGTTACCGAAAATGACGGCTGTTGAGAAAACCGCTGCAAGGTGCCGGTCTGATCGGATGTCACAGCTGTAACCTGCTAAGCAAGGTGAACTTGTCGGAAAAGCATGCACAGGTCACCTGTCCGCGTTGTGGCGCGGCCCTGCATTCCCGTAAACCAGGCAGTATTTCGCGGACCTGGGCGCTGGTGATTGCGGCATATATTTGTTACATACCGGCCAACCTGTTGCCGATGACGCAAGTGACATCGCTGGGTAACGTACAGGAAGATACCATCATGAGCGGGGTTATCTACTTTCTGCTCCATGGTGAGTGGCCAATCGGGCTGGTGATATTTGTTGCCAGTGTGGTGGTGCCGCTGGCAAAGCTTTTCACGCTTACCTACCTGCTGATCTCGGTGCAGCGAAAATCCCAATGGCAACCGCAGGAGCGGGCGCGTCTGTATCGTATGACCGAAGCCGTGGGGCGCTGGTCCATGACCGACATCTATGTCGTCACTATCCTTGTTGCGCTGGTACAGTTGGGAAATCTCGCCACTATTGAAGCGGGCCCGGGTGCGATATTCTTTGGTGCTGTTGTGATAATTACAATTTTTGCTGCCCTGACTTTTGATCCCCGGGAAATCTGGGACAACATGGAACCGATACATGACAAGCCCGCATCCTGATCCGCTGTCTGATGATGCCATTCCGGAAGCCGTAGCCACCACGCGCAGCGGTTTCTCGATCGTCTGGCTAATCCCGCTGGTTGCAGCATTGATCGGTGCATGGGTAGCCTGGCAGGCATATTCCGAACGCGGCCCGACCATTACCATTGTCTTCAAGACGGCTGAAGGCCTGGAGGCCGGCAAGACAAAGGTGAAATTCAAGGATGTAGAGGTCGGGCAGGTTTCGGCAA
>CAWHCQ010000045.1:0-12515 GCA_963827755.1 uncultured Gammaproteobacteria bacterium | reverse complement strand
GTAGGATGGGTAAAGGCCGAAGGCCGTACCCATCAAAGCACCGAACCCTGATGGGTACGCTGCGCTTTACCCATCCTACCTGGCTATGGTTCCAGGTTTTAAGATTTTGATCTACCCCTCCCGTAGGCGCAGCCGAGCATCGCAGTGAAAACCGGATGAAGCATGCGCCCTGTTTGAGCTTTCGAGCGCAGCGAGATTGCGAGTTGCGCATGCGCCGGTTTTCGCGAGAAGCGCAGGGAACCCGCGCAGGGCGGGCAAGCCTTCGGGCCGCCTTTCTTTTGGATACGTTTCTTTGGCGGAGCAAAGAAAAGTATCTCGCCGCGCGGGCGCGAGAGCCCGCATCCAATAAAACCGCGCCTGCAAGGCGCTCCTACAAATCGACGCAGCAAAGAAAAGCACCTCGCCGGCGGGCGCGAAAGCCCGCATCCAATAAAACCGCGCCTGCAAGGCGCCCCAACAAATAGACAAAACAAGAAAAGCACCGTGCCCAACAGGGCAAACCCAATCAAAACAACAACGTTAGTTGTCCTGCAACAGCGGCTGCAGGTCGGCAGCCAGTTCCTCTCGGGATTTTTCCTGTTGCATTTTCCACAACCGCGCGTAGCTGCCGTTCTTCTCGAGCAGTTGCTGGTGCGGGCCTTGTTCGACGATGCGGCCTGCTTCCATGACGAGGATGTTGTCGGCATCGACGATGGTTGACAGCCGGTGGGCGATCACCAGGGTGGTGTGGTTGGTGGCGACTTCGCGCAGGGCGTCGAGGATGCTTTGTTCCGAGTGCGAATCGAGGCTGGAGGTGGCTTCGTCGAACACCAGGATGCGCGGGTTTTTCAGGATGGCGCGGGCGATGGCGACGCGCTGTTTTTCACCGCCGGAGAGTTTCAGGCCGCGTTCCCCGACCACCGTGTCGTAGCCCTGCGGCAGGCTGTCGATGAAGCTGTGGATATTGGCCATGCGTGCGGCTGCCTCGATTTGCGCCTGGGTGGCTTCGGGGCGTGCGTAGGCGATGTTGTAAAGCAGCGAGTCATTGAACAGCACGGTATCCTGGGGAACGATGCCGATGGCCTGGCGGAGACTTTTCTGCGTGACCTGGCTGATGTCCTGGCCGTTGATGAATATGCTTCCTGCCGTGATGTCGTAGAAGCGGTACAGCAGGCGGGCAAGGGTGGACTTGCCTGCGCCGCTGGGACCGACCACCGCCACCTTGCGACCCGGGGGAATGCTGAAGCTGATGTCATGCAGGATCGGCCGGTCGGCATCATAGGCGAAAGAAACATGTTCAAAACGCACTTCCGCATTATCCGCGTTCAGGTCAGGCGCCGCGGGGCGGTCGATGATTTCAGGTTCCTGTTCCAGCACATCGAACATCAGGCGCATGTCGGCCAGTGCATGTTTCAGCTGGCTGTAGACGATGCCGAGGAAATTCAGCGGAATAAACAGTTGCAGCAGGAATGCATTCACCAGCACCAGGTCGCCCAGCGTCATGCTGCCCGCGACCACACCCTGTGCCGCCTTGATCATCATCAGCGTCACGGCAACCGCGATAATGGCGGCCTGCCCGAAGTTCAGTAAAGCCAGCGAGGTCTGGCTCTTGATGGCGGACTTTTCCCATTCATGCAGGCGTTCACTGTAGCGCTGCAATTCATGCTCTTCGTTGCCGAAGTATTTGACCGTTTCATAGTTCAGCAGGCTGTCGATCGCGAGGGTGTTGGCCTGCGAGTCCTGTGCGTTCATGGCGACCCTGTATTTCATGCGCCACTCGGTAATCTTCATGGTGAATACGATATAAACAATCACCGAGACGAAGGTGATGACCGCAAACATGGCGTCATACTTCACCAGCAGGATGACGGCGATCAGGCTGATCTCCACCAGCGTCGGCAGGATGCTGAAAACCATGTAATTCATCAGCGAGCTGACGCTGCGGGTACCGCGGTCGATGTCGCGGGACAGGCCGCCGGTCTTGCGTTCCAGGTGGAAACGCAGCGAGAGCCTGTGCAGGTGTTCCAGCACCTTGATGGAGACACGGCGCATTGCGCCGTGGCGTACTCGTGCAAACACCGCATCGCGCAGTTCGTTGAACAGCGAACTGGCCAGCTTCAGCAGGCCGTATAGCAGCAGCAGGGTCAGCGGCAGCACGATCAATGCACCGGAGTTGATGTCGAGGTTGTCGACGATGTTCTTCAGAACCAGCGGGACGCCGACATTGGCCACCTTGGCCAGCACCAGGCACGCCAGGGCGGCGAGCACCCGGCCGCGGTACAGCCACAGGAAAGGCGCCAGCGAACGCAGCGTTTTCAGGTCATTTCCGTTCGGGTCCGGCAGGCTGACAGGTCGTCTGATCATCACTATCTACGCGGGGCGTGCATGGAATCGGCGGGAAGTGCCGGTTGACTGGTTTGTACCTCGAAACCCGGGGCCTCGCCTCACTGGATCACGTTTGTGCAGATATTTTGGCTATCACCTGACTCCCGTGGGTCTGTATAATACAGGTTTTGTATTTTCGATACGGAAAATATCGGGCGCTGCCGCCCGAAGACGGATTTTTGCCATGCCGATTTATGAATACAAGTGTGATGCCTGCGGTCATATTTTCGATACCCTGCAAAAGATCAGTGAATCACCACTGATCGACTGTCCGCTGTGCGGCAAGGCCACGCTCAGGAAACTGGTTTCTTCGCCTGCCTTCAGGCTCAAGGGCGGGGGCTGGTATGAAACCGATTTCAAAACGGGTAACAAGAAAAATGTTGCCCAGGCTGACAAGAAAGAAAAGAAACCGGCCAAGGCGGCCGAATCGGGTGGCACTGCAAAGGCGAAGAAGCCGGCTGATTCCGGCTGATATTGCAGGGCTGTCATGAGTCTATACGAGCGCGTGTGCGCGACCCAACTGTAACCGGATTATTATCTATGCGCAGTCATTACTGTGGTGAAGTGAACGAATCACACCTCGACCAGGAGGTGACACTCTGTGGCTGGGCGCATCGCCGGCGCGACCATGGCGGCGTGATTTTTGTTGACCTGCGCGATCACAAGGGACTTGTCCAGGTCGTTTTTGATCCGGATACCGAGGCAACCTTCGCGACAGCCGAGCGGGTCCGCAACGAGTTCGTGCTGCAGGTCAAGGGGCGTGTCAGGGCGCGTCCCGAAGGCACGATCAATGCCGATATGGCCACCGGGAAAATTGAAGTGCTGGGCAAGGAGCTGGTGGTGCTGAATGCCGCGGAAACACCGCCGTTTCAGCTGGATGACAGCGATATTCACGAAGAGACCCGGCTGCGTTACCGTTATATCGATTTAAGACGTCCTGAAATGCAGCAGCGCCTGCGTCTGCGTGCACGCATCACCCACAACCTGCGCAGCTTTCTCGACGCCCACGGCTTCATCGATATCGAAACCCCGCTGCTGACACGCTCCACGCCCGAAGGCGCGCGTGACTACCTGGTGCCGAGCCGCACCCATCCCGGGGAATTTTTTGCACTCCCGCAATCACCGCAATTGTTCAAGCAGCTGCTGATGATGAGCGGCATGGACCGTTACTACCAGATCGCGCGCTGTTTTCGCGATGAAGACCTGCGCGCCGACCGCCAGCCCGAGTTCACCCAGCTGGATATCGAAACCTCGTTCATGAACGAGGATGAAATCATGGGCATAACGGAAGCCATGGTGCGTGATCTGTTTCGCGACGTGCTCGCAGTCGATCTGCCGAATCCTTTTCCGCGCATCGGCTACGCCGAAAGCATGCTGCGTTTCGGGACCGACCGTCCGGACCTGCGCAACCCGCTGGAGCTGGTTGACCTGGGCGACGTCATGCAGGCTGTGGAATTCAAGGTGTTTTCAGGCCCGGCCAATGACCCCGGGGGGCGGGTGGCGGCCCTGCGCGTCCCCGGCGGCTGCGATCTGAGCCGCAAGAATATCGATGACTACACCGCTTACGTCGCCAAGTACGGTGCGCGTGGCCTGGCCTATATCAAGGTCAACGATGTGGCCGCCGGCCCGGACGGGCTGCAATCGCCGATACTGAAATTTCTGCCGCCCGATGTGGTCGAGGCCATCGTTGCACGCACCGGCGTGGTCAACGGGGACCTGATTTTCTTCGGTGCCGACCGGGAGAAAGTCGTCAACGAATCGCTCGGCGCCTTGCGGGTGCGGCTGGGCAGGGACCGTGATTTGCTGGAAGCTGAATGGAAGCCGGTCTGGGTGGTTGATTTTCCGATGTTCGAGCGTGATGAAAAGGCAAATCGCTGGATGGCCCTGCATCACCCCTTCACGGCGCCGAATATCGATGACCCGGAAGCGCTTGCAGCCAACCCGGGGACCAGCCTGTCACGTGCCTATGACATGGTCCTGAACGGCACCGAGCTGGGTGGCGGTTCGATTCGTATTCACTCGACGGCGATGCAGGAGACCGTACTCAGGCTGCTCGGCATCAGTGAAGCCGAGGCGCGTGAAAAGTTCGGTTTCCTGCTCGATGCACTCAAGCATGGTTGTCCGCCACACGGGGGGCTTGCGTTCGGGCTGGACCGGCTGGTCATGCTGATGACCGGTGCGGCGTCGATTCGCGAGGTGATGGCCTTTCCGAAGACGCAAACGGCGGCCTGCCCGCTGACCGATGCGCCCTCTGCGGTGATCAGCGGCCAGTTGCTTGAACTCGGCATCCATCTGCGCAAGCCGCCCGCTGTCGACAGCTGAGGCGGATTGCCACGGCAAGTCGGCCAGGGGATGCATGGGATACCTCGACAGGCCCCTTGAATCTGACCCGGCCGCAGGCCGTTATTAGCCGGGAAACGTGACCAGCGCCGGCTACAAACGCCCTGAATCTGTCCTCGTGGTGGTTTATACTACCCGGGGTGATGTATTGATGTTGCAGCGTCTACGGCCTGAGGGCTTCTGGCAGTCAGTCACCGGTTCACTGGAGCAGGGTGAATCACCACTGGCCGCGGCGCGGCGCGAATTGCGCGAAGAGACCGGTCTTGATATCGCCGTGAAGGACTGTCAGCGCAGCCACGAGTTTGAAATACTGCCCGCCTGGCGTGAGTGCTTTGCACCGGGTACACAAAGCAACCGTGAGCATGTATTTGTCGCCTGTTGCCCGGAGCGGGCGGAAATTTGCATTAACAGGGAAGAGCACTCGGCGTACCGCTGGTTGCCACGCGCTGAAGCTGCAGTGCTGGCCGGTTCTTCCACCAACAGGGACGCGATCCTTGAATATGTGACGGGTTAAACGGACTTTCGTGCGAACATAGCTGTTAATAAAAAGAGTGGTTCCGGTTCAGGCCGGATAATACAAATAAGTAAAGAGGCTGGGCGATGAAAAAGGTACTGTCGGTATTGCTGGTTTTCTGCTTGATGAGCATGAGCGGCTGCGCATCCTGGTGGGCAACAAAACTGGGCGGCGGGTTTGACCGGGAAAATCCGCTGCTGATGAAAACAAGCATGAGCGGCACAGCACTACGACTCGTCAACAAGGCCTATGACATCGGGGTTCCGTTGATCGACCATCACCTGCACGTGATCGGAAGCGGGCAGGACCTGGCGGAGTTCTGTCCGGCCATGGATTTATCGGATGTACCTCGCGGTGAAAAACTGGAAAGCTGGATCAATGAAGACCGCTTCGATTTCAACTCCAGCCCCAGGTGGTGGTTCAGGACCCGGGTGCTCATGGATACCATGGGGGTTGACCAGGGCAACAGGGAAACGGCGGACCAGCAGGCACTCTGCCGGCTGGAAAAGCTGGTCCGGGGGCTGACCGCTACGCCGGGCGAGCGTGGTCACGGCACGGTGTGTGCCACGCCCGATGCAGTGCCGGAGGCCTCCAGCGAACCGTTTCGAAACAAAAAATACGATGTGCGCATTCACCTGCTGGCACTTGACGGGCATTATGATAAAAAGGGTACCGAGCTGATCAGGGAAAAAACGGATGTCTATATTTCCAACTGGTATGTCATCAAGCTCGCGGAGTGCCTGAACAGCCGGTTCAGTGACAGCAATCCTTTCGTACCGGTTGTTTCAGTCAATCCGTATCGTGTCGATGCGATCAAGCAGATAGAAAGCCTGAAAGACAAGAGTCGTTATATCAAGTGGATCGCGCCCGCGATGGGGTTTGATCCATCCGACATCTCCAACAATGAATTTTACCGGCGTGTAAAAAAGAACGGCCAGGTCATCATGTCGCACAGCGGTGCCGTGGATAGCTTCAGGCCGATGGATCCCGAATTCCAGCGCCTTGGAGACCCCTTGCTGATGACGCGGGCCCTGGATTTCGGCATCCCGGTCATTCTCTCGCATGCCGGTGGTGAAGATGTGAAGCGCTACCCGGAACCGGTTGATGAATGGAACTGGGGGCTCGAGACCTATACGAAAACCTATCATAACAACGAGAACTTCATCGAGATGATGGCGAGTAAAAAGAATGAATTTCAATGGTGCCTGTTCGGTGACATCTCTGCATTGACCGTGGAGGAGAACTTCCAGCATTTCAATGCCTTCTTCGGGCCGGATAAAAAGCACTTCAATTATCGCATGGTCTACGGCAGTGACTATCCGCTTGCCGCGGCCCGCGGGCTCTACCCGGTCGAGGACATGATCGACAGCAACCTCATCGACAACGGGCTGAAGCTGCCGCTGGAGGAGGTATTCAATTACAACCCGCTGGCATTTGATGTGGCCGTAAAGCGCCTGCTGAAAGCACCGGTCAAGGGCAAGGACCCGGAAGGTGCCGAGCACCTGCCGGTCGAGATGTTTATGTCGATTGAAGAGAACATCCGCCGTGAATATGCCAACCCCGGGCGTATTCATTATCAACGCCGGCAGTGCCGCGCCTGGTATGAAAAACATGTGGGTGCGCTTGGCAGCGTTTGACCTGTACTGAACAGGCAGACGCCTGTGCCCATGGCAGGGCCTTGCGTTCCGGCGTCGTCATCAACAGTCGCTGATGCCCGAAACCGTCATATTGCTGCATGGTCTGTGGATGCCCGCCCTGGTGATGGGCGTTCTTGCCAGGCGCCTGCGGCGTTGCGGTTACCGGGTGCGCATGTTCGGTTATCCCTCCCTCTCGGCAACACTTGAAATCAATGCCCAACAGCTTGCCGCCTTTGTCCGCCAACAGGGCGATGCCGGCATCCACCTGGTGGGCCACAGCCTCGGTGGCCTGGTCATCCTGCAGGCCCTGCAGGCAGAACCCGATCTCGTTCGCGGCCGCATCGTGCTGCTTGGCAGCCCGGTGAAAGGCAGTGGCGTGGCCTGCCGCCTGCAGCGCTCGCGCCGCCTGGGCTGGATGCTCGGCCGCAGCGGCCACCACGGATTGCTCGGTGACGGTCCGGGCTGGCAGGGCCATTTGCCGCTGGGCGTGATTGCCGGTGACCGGCCAGTCGGGATCGGGCGGCTCATCGGTGGCCTGGCGGGGGACAACGACGGCACCGTTGCAGTTGCCGAGACCCGGCTCGAGCATGCCAGCGGGTCGCTGCGCGTCAATACCACCCACACGGGACTGATGTTTTCCCGTGAGGTTGCCATTGAGGTCTGCCGTTTTCTCAGGGACGGGCATTTCAGCCGCGGTTAGGGCGGGCGCAGGTGCATCGCTGTAACTCAGCCGCACAGCAATGTTAAACTGCGCAAATTGTGCAATACGAGGTGAACGGCAATGGCGGGACATAGCAAGTGGGCAAACATACAACACCGCAAGAATGCCCAGGATGCCAAGCGTGGCAAGCTGTTTACCAAGTTAATCCGTGAAATCACGGTTTCTGCCCGCATGGGTGATCCGGACCCGGCATCCAATCCGCGCCTGCGTACGGCCGTCGACAAGGCCCTTGCGGGTAACATGACGAGGGACACCATTGACCGTGCCATCAAGCGCGGTTCAGGGGCACAGGACGGTGAGAATTATGAAGAGGTGCGCTACGAGGGTTACGGTCCGGGTGGCGTCGCGGTGATGGTCGACTGTGTCACCGACAACCGTAATCGCACCGTCGCCGAGGTTCGCCATGCCTTCACCAAGGCGGGCGGCAACCTGGGCACCGACGGCTCGGTTGCCTACCAGTTCAACAAGAGCGGCGTCCTCAGTTATCCGCCGGACAGCGATGAAGACCGGGTTATCGAGGCAGCCCTTGAAGCCGGCGCGGAGGATGTGGTCAATAATGATGATGGTTCCCTGGATGTACTGACCGAGCCTGACCGTTTTGTGGATATCAAGGAAGCCATGGTGGAGGCAGGCCAGGCACCGGAAGATGCCGGGGTGACCATGCGTGCAGACAATACATCGCCGCTTGAACTGGAAGATGCCGAAAAGATGATTCGCCTGCTGGAAGTCCTGGAAGATCTGGATGATGTCCAGGAGGTCTATTCCAATGCAGATATTTCCGAAGAGATCCTGAAACAGCTGGAATAACCGGTTACCATGAATGCCGCTGCGGGAGAGGGTGCATGAAAATGGTCTGCAAGGCATGACGCGTATCCTTGGTATTGATCCCGGTTCGCGCGTGACGGGCTACGGCATAATCGACCAGCAGGGGCAGCAGCTCCGATATATTGCCAGCGGCTGTATACGCACCAGGGGCGAGGCGCTGGCCGAGCGCCTCGGCATGATCTTCAGTGGTGTCGTCGAGATCATCAATGAATACTCACCGCAGGAAATGAGTATTGAACAGGTGTTCATGAACAAGAATGCCGATTCCGCGCTGAAGCTCGGCCAGGCCCGGGGTGCGGCCATTTGCAGCGGCGTGCATTCGCGGCTGCCGGTCGCTGAATATGCGGCCCGCGCCATCAAGCAGGCAGTGGTTGGCAAGGGCGGTGCGACCAAGGAGCAGGTGCAGCACATGGTCTGTGTACTGCTGGCGTTGCAGAAAAAGCCACAGAGCGATGCGGCCGATGCGCTGGCAGTCGCCATCTGTCATGGTCACCATCGCGAAACCGGCCGGCGCGTCAGCGCCATGCGCGGTGACAACCGGGAGTTCGCCGAATGATCGGGCAACTGTCCGGCAGGATACTCAGCAAACAGCCGCCACGGCTGGTGCTGGATGTACACGGCGTCGGTTACGAGATCGATGCGCCGATGACCACCTTCTATGACCTGCCTGCCGTCGGGGCGGAGGTCACCCTGTTTACCCATCTTGCGGTGCGAGAAGACGCGCATACCCTGTACGGTTTTGCGAAACTCACTGACCGGGACCTGTTTCGCAGCCTGTTGCGGGTGAACGGCGTCGGCGCAAAGCTGGCATTGACGATTCTCTCCGGCATGGATACACAAACCTTTGTCGGCTGTGTGCTGGAGGCCAACAGCGATGCCCTGGTGCGCCTGCCGGGTGTGGGTAAAAAGACGGCGGAACGCCTGATTATCGAATTGCGCGACCGGCTGGAAGCCTTCACGCACGTGGCCCCGGGCACGGGTGGCGTCGCCAGCAGCGCGGCGAACCCGGTCGAGGATGCCGTGAGTGCACTGGTCGGGCTGGGCTACAAACCCAACGAGGCGAGCCGCATGGTGCGCGTTATCGATGCCAAAGACCTGTCCTCGGAAGAGATTATTCGCCAGGCCCTGCAGGCAACCGTTCAATAGATCACTGCCCCTTGATTCGGGACGCCCGAGCGCCGACACTAGCAGCCATGATTGAAGCGGACCGACTGATCACCCCGAAGGCCTCCCGGGCAGACGAGGTGCTCGACCGCGCCGTCCGTCCCAGGACCCTGGAAGAGTACGTGGGGCAGCCGCAAGTATCTGAACAAATGGATATTTTTATAAGGGCTGCGAAGGGCCGCGGTGAGGCGCTGGACCACACCCTGATCTTCGGCCCGCCGGGGCTGGGCAAGACCACGCTGGCCCATATCATCGCCAACGAAATGGGCGTCGTGTTGCGCCATACCTCCGGCCCGGTACTGGAGCGGCCGGGAGACCTGGCGGCCCTGTTGACCAATCTCGAACCGAATGACGTGCTCTTTGTCGATGAAATCCACCGGCTCAGCCCGGTGGTCGAGGAAATCCTCTACCCGGCCCTCGAGGATTTTCAGCTCGACATCATGATCGGCGAGGGACCGGCCGCGCGCTCCATCAAGCTCGACCTGCCGCCGTTTACACTGGTGGGCGCCACCACCCGCGCGGGGCTGCTGACATCGCCCTTGCGCGACCGCTTCGGCATTGTGCAGCGGCTGGAGTTTTATAACACGCATGACCTGGCATTCATCCTGCTGCGTGCCGCCGGCATCCTCGGCATCAATACAGACGCCGCGGGCGCCGGGGAACTGGCGCGCCGCTCGCGCGGTACGCCGCGCATCGCCAACCGCTTGCTGCGCCGGGTGCGTGACTATGCCGAGGTCAAGGCCGACGGCGTGATTACGCAGGGCGTCGCCAGGCTGGCCATGGACATGCTGAATGTCGATGAGCAGGGCTTTGATGCACAGGACCGTAAATTGTTGCTGGCGATTATCGAGAAGTTCGACGGTGGGCCGGTCGGCGTTGACAGCCTCGCAGCCGCCATCGGCGAGGAGCGCGGCACCATCGAGGATGTGCTGGAACCCTACCTGATTCAGCAGGGTTATATCATGCGCACCCCGCGCGGTCGCCAGGCGACCCGTACCGCCTGGCTGCACTGTGGCCTGAAACCGCCGGCAGGGCCTGCAAACGCAACAGAGGAATTGTTTGCCGATGAACCGGGTGAGGACTATTCGCGCTGAATCAGACGGCCTTCGATATTTTTCCAGCTTCGAGATTCCAATGACTGAAAGTGTGGCAACTGCCGCGGGAATTACTGTGCGGTTTTGCGGTCAGTAAGGTTCAACTGCAAGGGGAATTGATCGAGTGTCCGGATTTAAATGGCAGGTACGTGTCTACTACGAGGATACGGACAGCGGTGGCGTGGTCTATTACGCCAATTATCTGCGTTTCATGGAGCGTGCCAGGACTGAATGGCTGCGATCACTGGGTTTTGAGCAGGACCGCCTGATCGAGGAGCAGGGCGTTTTGTTTGCCGTACGCTCCGCCCGCATTGAATACCTGCGCACCGCACATTTCAATGATTTGCTCAGCGTCAGCGCCGATATTGTCGCTCGCGGCCGTGCCAGCCTGACATTCGGCCAGCTGATCAGTCGTTGCCAGGACGACGGCGGGCCGATTTGCAGCGGCGAAATAAAAATCGCTTGCCTGGATGCAGTCTCTCTGCGTCCGCAAGCCATACCGGAATTTATTTTGAAGGAGATAGCGGATGTCGACTGACATGTCATTTTTCCACCTCATCATGGGTGCCAGCGCAGTGGTGCAACTGGTGATACTGCTGTTGCTGGTGGTTTCCATGGTTTCCTGGACAATGATCTTCAGGCGCCGCAGTGCCCTGCAGCAGGCCCGCGAGGAGGCCGATGCCTTCGAAGACCGCTTCTGGTCCGGCGGCGACCTGGCGGCCCTGTTTCGCGACGTGTCGGCACACCCGGAACATACTATCGGTATGGCGGGTATCTTCCATGCCGGTTTCAGCGAGTTTGCACGCCTGCGCAAACAATCGGGCGCCGAGCCGCGCGCGGTGGTCGAGGGTGCGCAGCGGGTGATGCGCGTGGCCCTGTCGCGGGAGACCGATGACCTGGAAACGCATTTGTCATTTCTTGCCACGGTGGGTTCCACCAGCCCCTACGTCGGCCTGTTCGGCACGGTCTGGGGCATTATGAATTCCTTTCGCGGCCTGGGTAATGCGCAGCAGGCAACCCTGTCGATGGTGGCGCCGGGTATTGCAGAGGCGCTGATCGCAACGGCCATGGGCCTGTTCGCGGCCATCCCGGCGGTGATTGCCTACAACCGCTACTCGAATGACGTGGAACGGCTGATTAACCGCTACGACAATTTTCTGGAGGAATTCTCCACCATCCTGCAGCGCCAGGCGCACGACTGAGCGCAGACCGGGGAGAGAGCCGAGCCTATGGCACGTCATCGCATTCGCAAAAAACCCATGGCCGAGATCAACGTCGTGCCGTATATCGACGTCATGCTGGTCATGCTGGTGATCTTCATGATCACGGCGCCCTTGCTGACCCAGGGTGTCAAGGTTGACCTGCCCGAGGCGGCGGCTGAAACCCTGACACCGGACCAGCAGGAACCGCTGCTGGTGACCGTGGATGCAGGTGGCAAGCTCTACCTGAATATCGGCGATACGCCGAATGCACCGGTGGATGAAGAGACGCTGCTGAAACAGGTATCGACCATCGTGCGCCGCCGCCAGGACCGGACCGTACTGGTACGCGGCGATCATGCCGTGGATTACGGCACGGTGGTTGCGGCGATGGTGTTGCTGCAGCAGGCCGGTGTGCCGCGTGTCGGCCTGGTGACGGATCCGACCCGGTAACATGTGGAAGGTCGTCCGCGAAAATCCACGCGCCGTCATCTATGCCGTGTTGGTGCACCTGGTGTTGCTGGCCCTGCTGATGGTCGGGCTTGACTGGACGCCATCGGTCATCCAGCCGGGGACGACCGAACCGATCGAGGCAGTGCTGGTAGACCAGGGTGTGCTCAAGGCCATGGAAGACAGGAAACTGGCTGAACAGCAAAA
>CAWHCQ010000044.1:0-99086 GCA_963827755.1 uncultured Gammaproteobacteria bacterium | reverse complement strand
GCCGTCGCCACCGGATAACAGGCCGCCCAGTGCCGAGGTAATCGTCCCCGAATTAGCGCCGCTACCCAGCTTGCTGGCCAATAGTTGTGTGCCCAGTTGCATAAGATCCATATCGATACTCCTGTTTTCCAGTTGAATGTTACCCGTCGGAGATAATCCATCAGGCAGTCGTTGCTGTTACTGCGCACCATGGTAGGTCGCGCTGCCAGGATTACAAGCCAATGTTTGTAAATCTGTGTGAACCTGAAGCTGAAACAGGCCGCTGGCAGACGCCGCAGGCCGCGAGACGTTTTTCATACCGGACGGGTCATGCAGCCGGCAATACAGTGAACGGCAGGCGAAAGTTCAGCGGGCAGACAGCCGTGTAACATTTGTTCACATTCCTGTAATTATCTTTAACACAAATCGACGCTTGCCGGCTTGTGTCCACCGCGTGCATCGGATGCAATATACGCAACTGGATGGAATGCCAATTCTGGCTGTACGGTCAATTACACAGAAAGAGGATCAACACATGTTTACAAAAACAAAACAACGAATTTTACTGCCGGCTGTCATGGCAACTATCACACTGAGTGGCTGTGCAAGCATGCAGGATGGCTCTGTCGACCATGCAATGATTGCACAGAAAGACAAGGAAATTGCCCAGCTCAACTCCCAGGTTAACCAGATGAAGCAGTCATTGACAGCCGAGCAGAGAGCGCGCCTCGCGGCTGAATCAGCACGTTCGATGCCGTCAACCACGGCGTCGAGCGGTAATCCGGAGCTGTTGCCGCCGAACGCAAAACCGGGCGAATGTTATGCACGTGCTTTTGTACCGCCTGTCTACAAGACAGGAAACGTCCGGGTACTGAAATCGGATGCATCAGAGGCCATCACTGTCATTCCGGAGAAATACGAATGGGTAAATGAACAGATACTGGTGAGAGAGGCTTCCGAGCGGCTTGAGATCGTCCCGGCTGTTTATGGAACAGTCACGGAAAGGCTAATGGTGAAGCCGGCAGGTACGAAGATCGTCAGCGCGCCTGCAACATACAAGACCATGACGGAGAAGGTGCTCGACAAGCCGGAGCATACGATCTGGAAGAAGGGTGACGGGCCGATCACGAGGATCGACGATGCAACCGGTGAAATCATGTGCCTGGTTACCGTGCCTGCTACATACAAGACGGTCTACAAGAAGCTGCTGGACAAGCCGGCTGCTACGCAGGAGGTTGCAGTACCGGCAGAGTACAAGACGGTTGAAAAGCGGGTAATGAAAACACCGCCGACCACTCGCAAGATTACGATCCCGGCAGAATACAAGACCGTGCGGGTACGCAAGCTTGTTGATCCGGCAAAAACCACCCGTACACCGATACCGGCGAAATACGCCATGGTCGAGAAGCGCGAGCTGGTTGCAGACGGCCATATGGAATGGCGGCCCGTGCTGTGCAAGACCAACATAACGCGTGACATTGTGCAGCGCATACAGAGTTCCCTGAAAAAGGCCGGCCATAACCCGGGTCCGATTGACGGTGTTCTCGGCCGCTCGACGATGGCGGCAATAAGGAGCTATCAGCGTGCCAAGGGCCTGGCTACCGGCGGTATTACGATGTCAACGCTCGAGTCGCTGGGCGTGAAAATCTAGTTCTGTTGAAGACACTCGGGCCTGTGCCGGTCCGGGTGTCGACAGCGGGCTTGCAAGCGATCTTTTTCCGGCGGGAAATTGCCGGAAGATCTCAAGCAAACTTTTATGTCCAACGAGTGTGCTGTCCACAGTTAAAAGTCAAAGCAGGAGAAGGTTATGTCACGAGGAGTTTATATGATTGAAGGCATAGGTCCCCGCTATGCCCAGGTTCTGAAAAATGCCGGAGTCGCCACAACAGACCAGTTGTTGCAGGCCGGTTCGACCGCCAGGGGACGGGCGGAACTGGCCAGCAAGACAGGTCTCAGCGTCAAGCTCATCCTCAAGTGGGTGAATATGTGCGACCTGTTTCGTGTTCGCGGTGTGGCTTCCCAGTATGCGGAATTGCTTGAGGCAGCCGGTGTAGACACGGTCAAGGAGCTGCGTAACCGTAATTCCCGAGAACCTGGCCGAGGCCATGAGCAAGGTCAATACCGAGAAGCAACTGGTACGCATGCTGCCGAACAACAAGCGGGTAAATGAATGGATCGAGCATGCCAAGAGCCTGCATCCAGTCGTGACCTACTGAGCACGACGGGTCAGGCATGCAAAAGGGTTGCATTGGACATGTAAAGCAGCTGCTGGCAGCTGCAGCGATCATCCTGGCAGGTGTAACCGCGACAGAGACACCGGCTGTCGAGCTGGTGCCAGGCAAGGAAACCTATACCCGTAATTGTGCTGCCTGT
This sequence comes from uncultured Gammaproteobacteria bacterium, assembly GCA_963827755.1. Lineage (GTDB taxonomy): Bacteria > Pseudomonadota > Gammaproteobacteria > UBA9214 > UBA9214 > UBA9214. The sequence continues at coordinate 96,734 of CAWHCQ010000044.1, read as the reverse complement.
CATGGCAGCGGTGCCGCCGGTGCGCCCAGGCTGGGTGATGCTGCAAGCTGGGCGCCACGGATTGCGCAAGGGGTTGCGGTGATGGCCGCACACGCCATTGCCGGTTACCAGGGCAGGAGTGGCTATATGCCTGCCAGGGGTGGTTTCAACAGCTTGACGGATGAAGAGGTAACGGCGGCGGTTGTATATATGGCTGGTGAAAGTCGCTGACTAACAGTGTTTGGACCGGCCGGCAGGGATGCTGGCTGGTCGTTTTATTTGAGAAGAGGGGACAGATTTATTTTCCGAATGTCCGGAAAATAAATCTGTCCCCTTTTGTTTTATGCCGTTTCCCTGACGGGCTCGATGGAGCGCCTGTAGGCCGGGCGGTCTGTGGCGCGTTCTGCATAGGCCTGTAAGGACGGATAGGCCTCGAGTATTCCGGGCAGGCAGGTCAGCGTGGTAGCCAGCATGATGTCGGCACAGGTGAATTGCCTCCCCAGCAGGAAGGCGTCGTGGTCCAGTTCTTTTTCAAGCATGCGCAGCAATCGCTGATAGCACCTGGTGGCATAGGGCACGATGGCGTCGACCCTTTTTTTCTTCGGCAGTATCTGTGTGTGCATCAGGATTGCGAAGGCGGGGGGGTCCAGTGTTGCCGCGACGAAGAACATCCATTGTTCGTATCGGGCGCGGCGCGGATCGGTAGAGGCCGGCGACAGGTCTTTTTCCGGGAAACAGTCGGCCAGCCAGTTGCAGATGGCGCCGGACTCGACCATGGGCTGGCCATTGATGCTGATGGCGGGCGCGCAGCCGAGGGAGTGCAGCGGGTTGTATTCACTACCGAACAGGTCGACCGGACGCAGCCGGTAGGGCAGCGCAAGTTCCTCCAGCAGCCAGCGCGGCCGGCTGGAGCGGGTAAGGGGTGTGTAGTAGAGCTCTATTTCCATCTTGCGTACTCCTGGCAGTAATCTACCTGCTTGAATCGGGGGAGGTGCGCTATGCCGATCAGCCCTGGGCTGCTGGTCAAGCGTATGCTCCTCGTTCAAGTAGCGATTGTTGCGCAGCATTGCCGCGAGTTCCGCGGATGCCAGCGGCTTGCTGTAGTAGTAGCCCTGGCCCAGTCTGCACCCCAGCTGGTGGAGGAAGGCAGCCTGCCCGGCGTTCTCTATGCCTTCGGCAACCAGGCGGCGGTTCAGGGCTCGTGCCATGGCGACTGTCGCCGAGGTGATCGCGACGTCGTCGGCGTTATGCGGCAGATCCTTCACAAAGGAACGATCGATCTTGATTGTGTCGATGGCGAAGCGTTTCAGGTATGTCAGCGACGAATAGCCGGTGCCGAAATCGTCGATTGCGACCTTTATTCCCAGTGCCTTGATTTTTTCGAGGATGGTCGTGGTCTGAACCGCATTCTGCATGATCGCATTTTCGGTAATCTCGATCTCGAGCCGCTCCGCTGCGAAGCCGGTCTCTTCCAGTGTGGTCCGGAGCATGGCGAACAGGCCCGGGTGGTAGAGGTGATTTGCGGACAGGTTAATCGCCAGTTCGATGTCCGGTGCCCCCCACTCGGCGTATTGTTCGCAGGCCCTGCGCAGCACCCACTCCCCGATCGGAATGATAAGGCCGGTCTCCTCGGCCAGCGGGATGAAGTCGTCTGGCAAAACCAGGCCCTTTTCGGGATCCATCCAGCGTATCATCGCTTCCACGCCGGTGATCCTGCCGCTGTCGAGTTCGACCTTGGGTTGAAAATGCAGGATAAATTCCTCTTCCGCCAGTGCACGGCGCAGACCGGCCTCGATGTTCATGTGCTGTGACAGGCTGTCGCCCATTTCGGGTGAATAGTACCTGTAGCCATTGCCGCCGATCGCCTTTGCCCGGTACATGGCGGTATCGGCGCATTGCACCATGGCACCGTAGTCCGTCGCGTGATCGGGGAACAGGGAAATGCCGATACTCGGACTGATGACCAGCTTCTGGCCTCCGAAAACGAACGGTTGCTCCAGTGCTTCGATGATGTACCTGGCGACGATGCGCGATCCGGCGTGTCCGCTTTTTTCCTCGAGTACGACCGTAAACTCGTCACCGCCCAGGCGTGCAACGAAGTCACCGGCGCGAACGCAATTCTTTATGCGCTCCGCCGCCTCGGCCAGCAGGCGGTCGCCAACGTCATGTCCAAGGGTGTCGTTGACCACCTTGAAGCGGTCGAGGTCGATGAACAGCAACGAGAGGGTGCACCCGGTACGCCCGGCGTTGGCGAGGGCGAGCGTGAGGTGTTCCTTCAGCATGACGCGGTTGGGCAGGTGTGTCAGCATGTCGTAGTAGGCCAGCGTCTCGAGTGCGCGTTCCGCGGAGTTGCGCATCTCGCATATACCACCGAATGCATGAATCAGCCGGCCGACTTCGTCGTTGCCGGGCCTGGGCAACTGCACGTTGTAGTTGCCATGGGCAATACGGGTTGCGGCAGCGGCGAGTTCGTGCAGCGGGCGCCGCAGATACCGCTCCTGGAGCAGGGCGCCGCCACCGGCAAGCAGCGGCAACATGACCAGCATCAGCCAGTCGAGCACGCGAAAGCGGTGCTCGAATTCAGCGACGAAACCGCCCAGGTCCGCTGTCAGAAAAAGTGTTCCCAGTGTGTTGTCGAGGTGTTTTATCTCCTGAGTGCGCCGGTGAATGTGTTCACCATTTGCTGCATCGGTAAAATCCCCGGCCGGGTAAAGACGTTTTCCTTTCGCAGTCTTGAGGTCCAGCCGCACCCACTCCGGGTATTTTTCGAGGACCGCGTCCAGTATCAGCCGTGTCTGCGCCAGGTCGTCTGCAAGCATCGGGTTTAGCAGTGCGATGCCGAGTACCTCGAGCCGGGTAGCCTGGCGTTCCACATGCTCCGCTTCTGCACGTGCCGCCAGTTCCGGCAACCAGATGAATTCGACTGCTACGATGATCACGATCACCAGTGTCAGTAGCGGCAACAGCAATTTGGCGCGGACTCCCATGGTTTTATGCGGCCCTGTAGAGACCGCGTAAATCGCACTCGGCCAGCAGCCGGTAACAGTTTTTGTTTCTGCACACGGTCAAGGTGAAAGAAGCCGGGCCGGTAAATGTGTGCGCCTGCGCATCGAGGCAGCATCGAAGTGCACGCAGAACACGGGCAGGTTTTTCAGGATATGACTCGGGTAACTTTTGCATTGCTTGTTCCTCTTGAACTGCACATATTTTCATTCAGCGAAATTTATCGATGTATCTGTTTTTGCTGTTGGCATGTGTCCGGCCGCTGTTTTTACCCCGGTCATCAGCAGGCTTTCTGATACGGGGGATACCATGATAAGACGATATGCAGGCCTTGCAAGACGGCGTTTGTGTCCTTGTGTGTAAGTTGTATTAACTTCTGCGCACAGCCGGGCCGGGGCTGCTGCATCTTGTGTGACATTCTGTTAATGAATTGTTTGCGGGGCCTGTAATACAGGGATATATGCGTGCAACCCGGAGGCAGAAGCCCGCGTATCATTTCTTCACATTGCTGATCATGAATGACACAAACCGGGAGATGCCGGCATGACCTGGTGCGCGCAGCGGCTGTAATGAGCGCCAGGTCAGGTATGCAAAAGGAGTTACATGCTACATGTATGCGGCATGGTCGCAGCTGTGTTGGCCGGCTTTAACGGTTCAGCGATACAAGAGGTGGCAGTAGCAGTTGTCTGCGGGGCAGACAAGCGTCACTGTTCGGCATGTCCGGGCGCGGTTTTCGGGGATGGTGTCTGGTCGTTTTCAACCTGTACCGGCAGTACCAGGCAAAACCGGGAACCCTGTCCCTCGCTGCTCTCCACTTCGACACGCCCCCTGTGGATCCTGGCAACGGCGTGAACGAAGGCCAGGCCAAGACCTGCACCGGCCTGTTGCGGCCGGTTTTTTCGATGCACGCGTTGAAACCGGTCAAACAGTCGGGGCAGTTCCGAGGCAGGTATGCCTTCTCCCTCGTCGATGACACAGCAGTGCCAGTGTTTCCCGTGCCGGGAGAGTTCAAGTTGAACCGTTGTTCCCGGATCACTGAACTTGATTGCATTGCCGAGCAGGTTGACAAGTGCACGTTCAAGCAAGCTGCCTTCACCGGCGATCCATGCGTTTTCCAGTGTGATGTTGTTCAGCAGTTGTATGCGTTTCAGGCGCGCATGTTCCCAGACCTGTTCCATCGCATTCATGACAACGGCCACAAGATCGATCTCGTGGAGTTGTAACGGGCTGCCGCTCTCCACCCGTGCCAGCTGCAGGAACTGCTCGGCCAGGTCAAGTGTTTTACCGGCATGGCTTTCCATGCGCGACAGCAGGTCATGGACCTCCTCGCTCGTATCCTTCTTCCTGGCGAGTTCCAGCAATGCCAGCATCGATACCAGTGGCGAGCGCAAGTCGTGGGAGAGAAAGTTGAGCAGCTCGTTGCGTTTGTTTTCACTGGCCTTGAGCGGGGTGATGTCGGAGAAGTTCAGTATCAGTCCTGCGGGCTGCAGCGTGTCCCTGGAGAGGGGGGCTATCTGTACCAGCAACTGGCGCCCCTGGTTGTGCCGGACCTCGACCTGGATGCGTGCATGCTCCAGCAGCGAGCGGCGCAGCAGCTCTTCCCAGTTATCGCTGCCCTGTATTTGCAGGGCCTCCAGCAGTGTTATCACCGACAGCCCGGCAAGGGCGGCGTCGTCATGACCGCGAAGATACCAGCTGGCGCGCTTGTTGGAGAGCATGATCTGCCCCAGGGCGCTGGTAACCAGGACGCCATCCGCCATGTTCGAGAGACTGTCGTCGACAAGGCGGCGCAACTCGCGTAACTGTGCGGTGGCCTGCTGCACCTGCTGGATGCGGGCCTGCACAACCTCGTGCGTCCCCCTGGCAACGGTCTCCCCGGGCAGACAAAACTGCTGCTGCAACTTTTCAAGCACCGCCATTTGTTGCCTGTCTGGCGGATGCGCTGACTGCCAGTGCAGCCCCAGGTTCTTTATGCGGCCCTCGTGTTTGAGAGCGGTCCAGAGCTCATCGCCATTACTTTGCCACTGCCCCGCGGGCGCCGAGATTGCTGTTAAAGTCCGTGGCGGCTCTCCCTGGCGGCTTTCAACGCGGCCATCCTCGCCGACCAGGCTCCAGCCTTGCAGCGGCAGTATATGCTGCAGGAAATCCAGGCTGTGATCGAGCGAGGCCGTCTGCCCGATCGACATTGGCGCCTGCTGCTCTTTCAGCCTGTCGAGTTCCTGTGCCAGGTAGCGCATTGCCTGTTCAAGTCTGCGCCAGCTCCAGAGTGGATAGCTCAGCGAGATCGCAAGCAGGGCGACGGTGGGTGGAAACCAGATGTGCATTATGGATAACAGCACACCGGTTACCCCAAGCGTTGCAAGGATCAGGCACAGGGTGACCAGCAGGTTGGTGCGCGGTGCCATGTAGGGGAACAGCAGCAAGGGCAACAATGCCAGCAGGCCCGTCAATGCAAGCTGCCAGCCCTTCGCGAGCGGGGTAATATGAATATCGTTGAGCAGGGCATCGAGCACGTTGGCATTGATTTCAACACCGCTCATCGAGTGACTGAATCCGGACACGGGTGTCGGCAAGGCATCACCGAGTCCGGTGGCCGTGGCGCCGATGAGTACGTATTTATCCCTGAATGTGCCGGGTGCGTAGTTGTCCTGCATGACCTGTGCGAAGGATATCTGCTTGAAATGACCGGGTGGCCCGGCAAAGGGTATCAACAGGGGTTGCGCGCGCGCCCAGACCATCATCGATCTTGCCCCGGCGACGGTCCCGCTGCTTTCAGGGTCGGTGAATTGCAGTGGCTGACCGGCAATTTGCAACAGCGCGACAGCCAGGTGCGGCCAGTACGGGTTACCAAGTCCTTCCCGCAGGAACAGACCACGGGCAATACCGTCAGGGTCGAGTTCGATATGCACGTGTCCGAGTGCGGCAGCCTGCTCATTCAGCAACGGCAGTGGCGCGATTTCGAGGGGCGGTGCGCCGAGACGTGGTTGTTCCATATATACCGGTAGTGCGACGCGGCCGCTGTTACGGATTTCGTTGGCGAATTGAATGTCACCTTCGGGGTTTTCCAGGTCGGACTCGGCAAAGATTATGTCGTAGGCGATCGCGCGTGGCTGGTCTTCTGTGATCTTTTTCAACAGGTGGGCATGTACCTGGCGTGACCACGGCCAGCGGCCGAACTGCGCCAGGCTGTCCTCGTCAATGGCAATAATGATGATATTGTCAGCGGCCGGCCGGGACCAGAAACGCAGCTGCGAGTCGTAGATATTCTGGTCCCAGCGCCATAACCAGCCCTGTTGCTGGAACAGTACTGCAAAACCCGCCAGCAGCAACGCGAGTGTGATGTGCTCGGGCAGCGTTCGCCTGCGTTTGCCGTTTGGCATTACAACAGCTGGGGAATAAATACGATCACAGCAGCGGCCAGTAACGGGCGGACGGGACGATGAATTCATGGCTTGTGCCGAACGGCCCGGCGATGGCATGTTCGTCCAGAGCTCGTGCGCGGAAATAATAACGTCCCGCTGCCGGCCGTGGAATCACCAGGTGCGCCCCGCTGACAGTCTGTTCAGTGACAAGCTTGTCAAACTCCGGGTCGTCCGACAGCTGGAAATGATACTGCGCGGCAGCCGCGACGGTTTGCCAGTAGAAGGCTACTTCACTATCGCTGATTTGTGGCGGCACCGGTTCCGGGCCCGGCAGAATGAGCCGGATTCTGAAATTTTGCGCATCACCGAAGGGTCCCCGGCCATCCTCTTGTGTGTAAGTTGCCACGCGCCAGAAAAACTCGCCCTCCGCCAGCGGTTGTTCGGGCCGGAATTGCGGCTCGCGCAGTACAGACAGGTTGGCGAGTATTTCATTGAACTGCGCATCGCGTGCCAGCTGGAAATGCCAGGCCGAGTCGGCTGGCGTTGATGACCAGCTGAATTCAGGCCGCCTGTCCCTGATCAGTACAGCCTCGTCCGGGCCGAGTAGCGCGGGGGGTTCGGGGCGTGCCTTGACAGTGAAGACACGCATCGCATCGAGCCCCTCCAGCCTGTCCTTGTCAATGGCACGAACGCGCAGTACATATTCACCATCAGGCAGATCCGCCGTGGCGGTTTGCTGCTGGCTGGTGCTGTCAGCGAGCAGCTGGTCGAACCTGCTGCTGGTGGCGACCTGAAAGCGATAGCCTGTGGCGTTTTCGACGCTCCCCCAGGTAAATTGCAAAGGCAGGCGGTCAAGCAACGCGGGCAGCGGGGAGAGATCCGGTGCCGGCAGTAACTCCCGCGGCGCCTGCGGAGGCTTGCCGGCCTCGGTAAGGGTGCCGAAGCCGGCCGGTACCAGCCGGGCGGCGCCGCTGCCACTGACACCGACCTTGCCCTCTGTGACTTCACTGCGTGCAAGCGGTTTGTCCGTGTCTGCACTGACGCGGAAGCGGGTGCCGCGCACAGCGGCCACGGCCGCCGGGGTGATGATATGGAAACGACTTCCCGGTCCCTTGCCCGGTTTAACCCGGGTGTCGACACGTCCACCCTGAAGGCGAACGCGCGTATCGATCATGCCGGTTGTGTCATAGGCGCTGAGGCTGTCCATGACGATTTCACTGCCGGATAACACCAGTAATTCCGAGCCGTCGGCAAACAGGATATTCAGGTTGCCATCGGCGCCCGTTATGACCCGGTCGCCGCTGAACAGGCGGGTGTTGTTTGTCAACGGCCGGGTACTGCCATCGCTGGCGCTGACCAGGCGGGCCTCACCCTGGAGCGCTGTAACCAGTGCAGTGGCAGGCTGATGCCTGAGCCAGGCGATGGGAAACTTCAGGCGAGTTCCCGTTTTAATACTCAGCGGGTCGGAAATATTGTTGTGTCGTTGCAGGGGCTCCCAGTACTTCGTGCTGCTGAGGTGGATATCGCAGAGATCCCAGAGAGTGTCTCCGGGGCGCACCGTGTAGATCCAGTCATCGGCAAGGGCTGCAGTGCTCAGCAACACCAGCAGTACTGCCGCTAGCCAGGTGGTGACGCTCTTCGGTCTCTGTTTAGCGGCATTGTTTCTGGTTGTCATGCGCGTGTCTCACAATAGGGCCTTCCTGTTTGCAACAGCTTATCAGGACGCCGCTGCTGTTTTGGTGACGGACAGGGGCTCCAGGCGGTAACCATGGTTATAAATGGCATTCAGCTTTATGCCATTGTCAGGATGGATAAAGAGCTTGTTGCGTATTCGGCTGATGTGGGTGTCGACCGTGCGGGTGCTCAGTTCGCGGTTCGTGCCCCAGATATTTTCAAGGATATAACTGCGTGACAGCAAGCGGCCCGGGTTGCGAAACAGCAGCAGGGCAAGGTCGAACTCCTTGTTGGTCAGGGTCACTGTTTCCGCATCATCGATCCTGACGTGGCGATTGACAAGGTCAAATTCATACAGCCCCTGTTTCAGGGTGGTTGACTGGTCAGCGGCGGGTTGACTGCGACGCTCGAGGGCCGTAATGCGCGCCAGGGTTTCATGTTGCTTGACCGGCTTGGTCATATAGTCGTCGGCACCGCGTTCCAGGGCATAGACGATATCTTCTTCCAGGTCACGGCTGGTCACGAACAGCACCGGGATGTGCCAATCAATATTTTCGCGCACCCAGCCGAGTACTTCCGGGCCCGTGGTATCGGGCAGGCTCCAGTCAAGCACCAGTAAATCAAAGGTCTCGCGCTTCAGGGCAGCCTTGAATTCGCTGCCTGAAGCAAAGGCCCGGCACTCATGCCCGGCATCCTTGAGCCATGACTGCATCAGCTCAACCTGGTCTGTGTCGTCCTCCAGAACCGCTATGCGCACAGGTCCCCCCGGAAAAATATATTTCTATTTATCTTCATGTATTAATACTTTACACAAACAAAACCCATATTTCAGGGAAATGTGTGAACAATTGTTACCCGCAAGCGCACCGGGGTCTGCAGACGCAGGGGTCAGCCATGATGCCCGGGCCTCTGCACCTGGCACGGTGCGTGTGTTCGCGGACGCGGCCCGCTCCTACTATACTTGGGTGAATCCAGTTTAAGGCGGGCCAGACCATGATTCCATGCCGTAACATCCCGGTTCATGCCGGTGACCCGGAAATACCCCCGAGTAATCCGCCGGAGGTGCCACAACCCGATCTGCCGCCGGGCATACCCCCGGGCGGGCCACCCGAGACCACGCCGGCACCACCCGCGGAGGTCCCGCCCGGACAGCCCGTGGAAGTCCCCTCTCAGGTGCCCGGCGAAACCTGAAAGCAGCAACAAGGTCTGATCACGCCGGACTGGTGCGCTCCATGCACCATGAATCAATCGCTTGCATGTTCTTCCCGGTGCCCGCGCCCGGCCAACAGGCCGCCGGGGAGGCGTGATTGACAGCCGTGGTAGACTGTCTGTTATCAATAAACACTGCAGACGTGACCCCTATGATTGAAACCATCCTCAATTTTCTCGGCACCGGCGGCCTCGCACAACTCTCGATCGGTGCACTGTTGCTGACGGGCCTGGTACTGACCCAGGTGACGATCACCAGTGTCACCATATACCTGCACCGGCACCAGGCGCACCGGGCGCTGGATCTGCATCCCGTGATGGCCCATTTCTTCCGCTTCTGGCTGTGGTTGACGACCGGCATAGTGACCCGGGAGTGGGTGGCCGTGCACCGCAAGCACCACGCAAAATGTGAAACGGCGGAGGACCCGCACAGTCCCCAGGTACGGGGCATCCGCAAGGTGCTGTGGCAGGGGTACGAACTCTACAAGCAGGAGACGGCGATCCGTGAAACGGTTGAGCGTTATGGACACCTGACACCGGATGACTGGCTGGAGCATCATGTCTACGCGCGCTTTTCGTCGCACGGTATCGCGCTCATGCTGCTCATCGACATTGCGCTGTTCGGTATGCCCGGCCTGGTTATGTGGGCGGTCCAGATGCTGTGGATCCCGTTCTGGGCGGCTGGCGTGATCAACGGCGTGGGCCACTTCTGGGGCTACCGCAATTACGAGACCCCGGATGCCTCGCGCAATATCCTGCCGCTGGGCCTGCTCATCGGCGGTGAGGAACTGCATTCCAATCACCATGCATTCCCGACATCGGCGCGCTTTTCCAGCAAGTGGTGGGAGTTCGACCTGGGCTGGATCTTTATCCGCCTGCTGAGCCTGCTGGGGCTGGCGAAGGTCAAGCGGGTTGCGCCCCGGCGGGTGCTGATCCGGGCGTGCAAGCAGAGCGTCGACCTGGAAACCGTGACGGCCGTGCTGAGGAACCGGATGCACGTTATGGCCAGTTATGCACGCGATGTCATCTATCCGGTGCTGCGCCAGGAACGCAAACAGTGTGACAGTTCCTGCAGGCGGGCACTGTGGCGCGCGCGCAGGCTGTTGATACGTGATACCTCGCTGATCAATGAACGCGCCCGCGAGCGGCTCGACCAGATCCTGGCACGGTTTGCCGACCTGAAGATGGTCTACCAGTATCGTCAGCAGCTGCAGTCGGTCTGGGCCGGCAAGGTCACCAGCCAGGAAATGCTGCGCAAGGCGTTGCAGGAGTGGTGCCAGCAGGCCGAGGAGACCGGCATTACCGCGCTGCAGGAATTTTCAATGCGCCTGCGCGGCTATAGCCTGCAGCCGGCCTGATAGCGGGCAGCGCTTGTAGTCCCGCGATCACGTTCCCGGCAAGCCTCGTCTTGTAATCGGGATGCATGTTGAATGATTGACTAATCGCGGATGAGATCCGCTCCTGCAACTGTTTGATCATGTGCAGGAGCGGATCTCATCCGCGAAGAACGACTCACAGGGTCAACACGATCTTCCCCTGTACATGCCCCGCTTCGATCAGCTCGTGTGCCCTTGCGGCGTCTTTCAGCGGCAGGGTGGCTGAGACCAGCGGTTTGAGGGTGCCGGTCTCGACCACTGGCGGCGCATTGCCTGAGGATCTCGCCCTGGTGCCGGCGTGCCTTCGGCAGGTCGCGCAGCATCGGTGTCAGCATCAGGGTGAAGTGAATGCCGAGGTTCCTGTTGCGCGCCTCTTTCCAGTCGACAGTATTGCCGGGGTCCAGCAGGGTCACGACCTGCCCGTAGACCGCGGAGGCGGCCAGGCTATCGCGGAAGGTCTCTCCACCAATGGTGTCCAGTACCACGTCCACGCCGCGGCCCGCGGTCCAGTCCATGACGGCATCGACAAAGTCATGCTCCAGGTAGTTGATGGTCCGCTCCGCACCCAGCTGTTCTGCCCATCTGGCCTTTTCCGCGGTGCTCACGGTGGTTGCGACGCGTGCACCGGCCGCCCTGGCCAGCTGGATAGCGACATGCCCGACACCGCCGGCACCGGCATGTATCAGCACCGTCTGCTCCTTGCCGAGGTGCGCCCGGTCAAACAGCGCCTCCCAGGCGGTGATCGATACCAGCGGTAAAGCGGCGGCCTCGTCGAAACCCAGGCTGGCCGGTTTATGTTCCGCTTCGGATTCCTCGAGGACCGTGTACTCCGCGTAATTGCCGGGTGCACCGCCCAGTCCGCCATGACAGAACCAGACCTCGTCACCGGGCTTGAAGCGTTTTGCTTCATCGCCGGCCGCGGTGACGATGCCGGCCCCGTCACAACCCAGGATGGCGGGCAGGGCATCGGGGTAGAGGAGGCCGCGGCTGCGCAGCTTGGTGTCGATCGGGTTGATGCCGGCGGCCCTGAGTTGCACCTTGATCTGTCGGGGTGCGGTGATTTCGGGTTCATCGATATCCACCAGCCTGAGTACCTTGCCGGCCGGACCTGCTGCGCTCATCTGGATGGCTTTCATAAAGTTGTTATAGCAGAAAGCCTTGCCGGCTGCCGGCAGTGCATGGGGCCTGTGGAAAAATTCCGTTACTATCAGGGAATCGCCCGTTTTATATCCTCTAAAGTACGGAGCACATTGACCATGTATTTTGAAATCGTCGGATATCACGGTGCCGATCCGGCTGCTACCGGCCTGAGGTGCCGGCTTGATGATGGACGACCCGGATGAAGAGGCGCGGGCAGACGCACGCCGCGATCAACAGATCCTGCGCTGGAAACAGCAGGCCCGCAACGCGGCGAAACGCAGGCAGGCTCGCAGGCTGTATGTCATAACACTTGCCCCGGCCGTGCTGGAACGCAGGGAATTCCGCCAGGCGAACCCCGGATATATCGAAGGCATGCCCTGTTTATATGTCGGTATCAGCATCCATGCACCGGGGGACCGCTTTTTGCAGCACAAGACCGGGTATCGCAGCAGCAAGTACCCGAGACAGTACGGTGTTGAGCTGGCGCAGGAGATGATCGAGGGGTTCGATGCCGGGGGGCTGACTGATGAGGAGAAAGAGGCGGCCCTGGCAGACTGGCTGCGTGACCAGGGTTGTGCGGTTTGGCAGCATTAGGCTGTAAAGGGTTGTGCTGTCAGGTCACCACGATGACCCGCAGCGCTTCAAGCCGGAAACCGGCGGCGTCAAATGCCGTTGCCAGCGCCTCCAGTTGCAGTTCCATGAAGTTGATTTCCTCGTCGCGCACGTTCGGGTTGACGCGGCGTAGTGCCTTTAGCCGGTTGATTTCCAGTTCCAGCGCCTGTCTCGATTGTTTGCGTGCCTTGTCTATCAGTTGCGGTGCCTGCCGGCTCGCAATGGCCTCGCTGGTCTTGACCAGATCGCGCAACTCACGGGTATAGGTGCGAATTATCCTGCCGGCAGTATCGGCAGGGACTGCCTCGCATTTTTCATTGATGGCGGCATGTGCCAGCCTTGCGCTGTGGTCTCTGCCCTGTGCGTCGCTCAGGATGCGGATCGTCGTGGCCGGCAGGTAACGACTGGTCTGCAGGACATCGCTGGCGAGGGTATCCAGTGTATACAGGCATTCCAGCAGTATGGTGCCGGCCTTTGCGCCGGGATATTTCAGGGCGGTCATGGCGGTGTTGCCGAGCTCGTTGCTCAGTACCATTTCCATGGCGCCACTGACCAGCGGGTGCTCCCAGCTCATGAAGTGACGGTCTTCATTGGCAAGTGCAATAGCCCGGTCGCAGGTGATGGTCATGCCATCGTCTTTGAGGCCCGGGAAACTGCCGGTGTGCATGTGCTCGCCGGGCCGGATGATGTAGCTGCCTTCGGAGTGGGGCTCGATCTCGATGTCATAGCAGTCGAACACCGTTTCCAGGTAGTCCATCAGCTCACCGGCGGCTTCCTCGGCCCGAATACGGCCGGGCAGTGCGTTGGCGACAGGCGGCCGGCAGGAATTGTATTCCAGCAGGCGGTCGCGACCACGATGCAGGGCTTCATTCAACGCCTCGCGGTGTTGCCGGGTTGTCTGGATGAGGGTCGTGGCAGCGTTGCCGCCCTGCCGAATAGCGGCCAGCAGCTCGTTCCTGACGCGGACAAAGACGCTGTATCCCGCCGGGCAGGTATGCTCAAAGGCCATCAATCCCTCGTGATACCAGTGCAGCATGATGGCCTGGGCACTGTCCTCCAGGTAGGGGACATGTATCTGGATGGTTTGCGTCTGGCCGATGCGATCGAGTCGCCCGATGCGCTGCTCCAGCAGGTCGGGATCCAGTGGCAGGTCAAACAGGACCAGGTGGTGGGCAAACTGGAAGTTACGGCCCTCGCTGCCGATCTCGGAGCAGACCATTATCTGGGTGCCGAATTCCGGGTCGGCAAAGTGGGCGGCAGCACGGTCGCGTTCCATGATACTCATGCCCTCGTGAAAGACGGCGGCGTGGATGCCGGACTTGATGCGCAGAATCCCGGCAATATCGAGGGCGGTTTCGGCGCTGGCCGTGATGAGCAGGACTTTTTGCGGCCACAAATCCTTCAGGTGCGCGCGCAACCAGTCAATGCGCGGGTCAATAGCGGTCCAGTGTGTCGCCTTCTCACCGGTCTCGTAGAGCAACTCCGGGCACAGCAGGCGTTGCGGATCGACTGGTGCACCGGCTCCTGCCTGTTTTATGCTGTCTGCATAGGCCGCCGGCAACGGCAGGGGATAACGGGTCACAACCCGGTCAGGGAATCCCTTGACGGCTGAACGCGTATTGCGAAACAGCACGCGCCCGGTGCCGTGGCGGTCGAGCAGGTATTCGACCAGTTGCGTGCGGGCAGACTTTTTTTCTGCGCTGCCGGAATTGCTGTCCTGCAGCGTGTCGAGACAGGCCTGTATGTCCGGCTCCGTGATCATGTCCTGCAGCGTAGCGAGTGTGGTCACATCGAGGGCCTGCTCGCCGAGCAGGGCGCTGACTGCACGGGCAACCGGTTCATAGCGCTGCTCTTCCTCGACAAAGCTGTCGTAATCCGGAAAGCGGTCCGCATCCAGCAGGCGCAGGCGTGCAAAATGCCCCGCCTTGCCCAGCTGTTCAGGCGTGGCTGTGAGCAGCAATACCCCGCGCGTTGTCTGCGTGAGTTGCTCGATCAGCCGGTATTCCGGGCCGGGTTCCCCGGGTGACCACTGCAGGTGATGTGCCTCGTCGACGACCAGCAAGTCCCATTCACCGTCGAGTGCCTGCCGGTGCCGTTGCGGATGCCCGACCAGGAATTCCAGTGTGCAAAGGACCAGTTGCTGCGTGTGAAAAGGATTGTCCTGCTCGCTGCCGGCATCGATTGCCTGGCAGCGGTCTTCATCGAGGATGCTGAACTGCAGGTTGAAGCGGCGCAGCATTTCCACCAGCCACTGGTGTAACAGGGTTTCCGGCACCACGATCAGTACCCGCCGCGCACGCTCGGTCAGCAATTGCTGGTGGAGTACAAGACCGGCTTCGATGGTCTTTCCGAGCCCGACTTCATCAGCCAGCAACACGCGTGGTGCATAGCGGTTGGCAACTTCATGGGCGATGTATAACTGGTGGGGTATCAGGCTGGTGCGCGCACCAATCAGCCCGCGCAGGTCGGAATGTGCGAGCCGGTCTGTGTGCAGCAGGGTTTGATGACGCAGTTCGAACCACTTGTCCGTGTCGATCTGCCCGGTGAACAGGCGTTCTGCCGGCCGGTGCAGTTGCACCTGGCTGTCGAGTTCGCCTTCCGCCAGGGTAAAACTGCGGCCATCCTCATCAGTACCCGTATAGGACAGCAGACCATCCTGTTGACTGGCAGAGACGACTTTTAAAGACCGGCCATCGTGACTGCGAATCACGTCGCCCGCGCTGAAGCGTACACGCGTCAGCGGGGCAGTCTGCCTGGAATAGGTGCGGGTTTCATCGCATGAACTGAACAGCAGGGTGACGGTACGCAGTTCGACGGCGAGCACGGTCCCCAGCCCCAGCTGCAGTTCTGCATTATTGATCCAGCGCTGTCCCGGTATGAAATCGGTCACGCGTTATACCCCTGGCCGTTGAAACCGGGCGTAATGGTAGAGGAATTCCAGCTAAAAATCCCGAGATGGGTTGATCTGTCTATTCCCTGGGAGATGGAGGGTTGATGTTGAGGAACGTGCATGCGGTAGCGGGCGGTTTTGATTATACTCGGCGCAGATTTTCGACATGGAGAAGGGAAATGAGAACAAGCGGACTATTGTTAAGCGGATTGCTGCTGTGGGTTGCCGGCAGTGCAGTGGTGTTTGCCGGCTGGGCGGATTACCTGGAAAAGCTGACCGGTGCAAAGGAGGCGCCGCAGGCAACGTCTACAGCGGCAAGCCTGTCAGATGGCGAGATGATTTCCGGCTTGAAGGAGGCACTTGACAAGGGCACGCAGTTTGCCATCGAGAACCTCGGACAGAGTGGCGGCTTTCTCGATAATCCTGCTGTGAAAATTCCCATGCCGGAGAGCCTGTCGTGGGTCGAGTCATCCCTGCGTACCTTGCGCCAGGATAAACTGGCCGATGAATTTATTGCCACCATGAATCACGCGGCTGAGCAGGCCGTTCCCGAGGCGGCCGCTCTTTTTGGCGAAGCCATCAAAAATATGAGTGTGGAAGATGCCAGGGGGATCCTGAGCGGTCCGGATGATTCGGCAACACAATATTTCCGTACCAGTACAGAGACCGCATTAACAGAAAAGATGCGTCCGATTGTCGAACAGGCAACAGCAAAAACCGGTGTCACATCAGCGTATAAAAACATGACGGCTAAAGCGGGTGGTTTGACCAGCCTGTTTTCAAAGGAAAGCACGGACCTGGATGGTTATGTGACCGGCAAGACCCTCGATGGGCTGTTCCTGATGATCGCTGAAGAGGAAAGGAAGATTCGTGAAAATCCGCTGGCACGCGGTACCGACCTGCTGAAGAAAGTGTTCGGTGCTTATTCGAAATAGTGCCGTCACCGGGCCGCCCCCCCGGAGGATGGCCTTCATCACCGGGGTGGCTGATTTGATCCTCATTGCTGATATTTTCCAGTATCTTTAATGCGATTGGTTATAGAATGGAACGTTAGTCCGGAAGGAGCCCTGCCGATCAGCAAGATCGGCGTTTAGAGACCCGAACATGATATCCAATATACGAAAAACCAAGATTGTGGCGACCATCGGGCCTGCCTGCGATTCGCTGGAAACGATTATGGCGATGATTCATGCAGGCATGTCGGTCGCCCGTTTGAACCTGTCGCATGGTAATTTCGAAGACCAGAAAAAACGCATTCAGTGGATCCGTGAAGCGGCAAGCGAGCTGAATACCAACGTGGCGGTGATGATCGATACCCGCGGTATCGAGATTCGCACCGGTATGTTCGGTGCCGACTCTGTTGTGCTCGGTCGGCATGCAAAATTCACACTGACGACCCGTGAACGGGTCGGTGACGTGGACGGGGTGTCGATAACCTTCAAGGGACTGCCCAAAGAGGTGTCCCCGGGGGCAGTGATTCTGCTTGACGATGGCGCAATTGAAATGCAGGTCACCTCTGTTGACGGACGAGGATATCCATTGCGAGGTGGTGCACGGCGGTATCCTGGGAGATAGCAAGAGTGTCAATTTACCGGATATACAGTTATCGCTGAGTGCCGTCGGTCCGGAAAACCGTGAGGACGTGATCCGCGAACTGACTTTCGCAGCGGACAACGATGTCGACTATATTGCGGCATCGTTTGTGCAGACCGCCGATGACATCATCAGGATGCGGGAGATTCTCGCGGCAGCCGGTGTCGAAATCCCGATCATTGCCAAGATCGAGAACAAGGCCGGGGTGGCCAACCTGGAAGAGATTATCGCGGCAGCCGACGGCTTGATGGTTGCCCGCGGCGACCTGGGTGTTGAACTGCCGCTCGCCGAAGTGCCGGGCACGCAGAAGATGATGATTCGCAAGACCGTTACCAATGGCAAGGCGGTGATTACCGCAACCCAGATGCTGGCCTCGATGGAGTGGAACCCGAAGCCGACGCGTGCGGAAGCCAGCGACGTCGCCAATGCAATCCTCGACGGTACCTCGGCAGTGATGCTCTCCGGCGAGACCGCGATTGGCAAATACCCGGTCGATTCGGTGAAGACGATGGCGACACTGGCGCTGCGCGCCGAGTCGCACCTGAGTGAATATGGATACCTGCAGAAAATCCTGCCACACCCGTCCAACGTCGTTACCGAGGCCGTTAGCCAGGCCGCTGTGGCGATGTCAAAGCAGTTGAATGCCGTGGCAATATTCAGCCTTACATCCACCGGCTTTACATCGCGCCTGGTTTCCAAGCATCGTCCGCATTGTCCGATACTGGCCATTACCGGCGCGCGGCGTGTGGCGCGCTGGCTGTCCCTGAACTGGGGGGTGTTGCCGATCCTCTATCCCGATGAGCGTACCGACAAAAGCAAGATCGAGTATGGTATCGACCGTGCCCTGGAGCTTGGGTATATCAAGGCGGGTGACATTATCGTGGCGACAGCAGGTCAGAGCCAGTTGGCGGGTGGTACGGACATGATTCGTGTCATTACCGTCGGTGAGGACGGCACTTACTCCTGATCTGTCACCGGCCTGCAAACACGGGTCTTATGCTGTAAATAGTATTGTCCCGTGTGGCTGGTGGACAGGGAGCAGGGTTGTATCTATGATACGCCCATAGAGTGGTCCCGTATCAGGGAGCGTCATGCCATTGGCGTGATTTGCCACGAGGCGGTATTCCTATGCAGAGAGATACAAAGAAATGGAGATCGGAGCACAGCATGCCCGCCTCTGTCGCTGTTGTCTTTGCATCGGTCGCTATCCTGGCAATTACTGTGGCGGGGGTGCTGTTCTCCGATCTCTATTCCACACTTACCGGCTCCGCCGATCAGCAACTTGCCGGTGAATTTGACCCGAATCGCTATCCATCCCCGGCGGCAGGTATTTCATCCAGGCCGAAAAATGCACTGAACTGTGATGACGTTATCTTCAGGGCCACAAAGGATGGCATCAAGTATGTCAGGCAAGCCGGTGGTGGCGTCTTTATTGGTGCCGAGTACAAGGAAAATTTTGGTTTCTACAAGATGGAATACGGTCTTCTTGCACCGGTTGATGCAGCGAGCATCGATCGTTTCACCAGGGCGAAGCTAAAGTATGCGCTGTACAATTGTGATGGCCCGTTTACACGCACAGGCGCAGACTTCTAGCAGCCTGTTGAGGGCTCCCGAACAGTGCGGCCACGATGCGGTCGACGGCTACCGCCACCCGCGCTTTCCTGCGGGGAAAGACACCAGGAATGCGGGCAGGCATGCGCAGCCCCCCTTTCTTGTGTACGCCGGGTGCCATTGCATTAACCTGCCCTGAAATATTTCATCACCCCTGGTATTCCTTTCATTAGCTGCACACCCGCCTGTCAGTTCTTTAATATTGATCCATAAAACAGGTGCATATATCTGTATGGGACTTTAGTCCAGGGGACGCAGGTACAATAGACGTGGCGTCGCCGGTGCGTAAAAATAATCACATGAGCGATCTATTTCCAGGTTTCAATATCCAGCCATGTCGGGGTGAGCGATGAATGACGGGACGCGCACGGGCGCTACAACAGTATTCATCAGCACGGGGATTGTTCTCGTCATTATACTGATGGGCCTTATAACCTTTGGTATTTCAACCGAACTGGAAAAAAGCCGGCAAATGGCCGGGTTATCGGTGTCAGATGATTTTGACCCAAATAGCCTGCCGGTCCCCGCAGCCGGAATCCTGAAACGGGGGGGCAGTAATGCATTCGGTTGTGAAGGTATTCTTTTCAGTGCGGCTGATAATGGAACCCCCTATGTAAGGGAATCCGGCGGTGGCCTTTATTACGCTGCAAAATTGAATGGCTCGTTCCAGATTTATACCCTGAGCTACGGCCACCTGGTAAAAATCGAGAATTCCAGCCTCGATACCCACACCTACAGAAAGCTGAAACATGCGCTTTACCACTGTGACGGGTCGATCACGCAATCAGGCGTGTATATCGCGAAGGGATCTGCTGACGATCCGCAAGTCTGATTCTTCGCGAGTAAATTTATTTTCTTCCTCTAACGACCCTGCATGTTCTGTCGGGCCTGTCCGATCGAAGACCGGTACAGATACCAGTACTATCAAGACCCGCTACGGTATGTGAGGCAGGTATGGAAAACATAGAACACTTCAGCGCCGACACAGAATTCTATACAGATGAATGTTGTTATATCACCGAGCTTCACAACACCGAGGCTGATGAAACCTGCTCCATCGCGCGGGCACGCGTAAAGCCGGGTGTTACGACACGGCTGCACAAGCTGGAAGCCACCATCGAGCGCTACGTGATTCTCGAGGGTGCGGCCAGGGTGAGGGTCGGTGATGCGACGCCGGTGGAGGTGCAGGCACTGGATGTTGTCAATATTGCTGCCGGTACTGAACAGTCCATTACCAACACCGGCGATGCTGACCTGATCTTTCTATGCATCTGTACACCGCGCTTCAGGCAACAGGATTATGTTGCCCTTGAGGAAGCTTGAAGGGTGTGCCGGCGTTGCAGCCGGACACATTTCAGCGTAGCCGGCCGGGGTAAGGCGCGCAGCCTTTACGCCCTGTTCAGGGAGGAAATTGCGTATTGCCCGGGCATCACCGCGTCAGGATGGACGCTGCAATTCGTCATCACGGTAATGTGCATCAATCCAGCATCTTGGCAGGGGTTCACCGGACGGAAATACCAGGTCCGCTTTTCTGAAAGTCGCGGGATCCTGGGGCTCCTCGCCGTGCTGGTAGCGGCCAGTCAGATCGTTGTTGAATGGATCAAACAGCTCTTTCAGGTCGAGTACCTCAACCAGATCATTGCTGCCTTTCTCTTTAAGAAACATGGTTGCCTCCTTTTGCTGATGAATGCGATATTTCTGAATGTTGGTAACATTATAAACAACCTCCCGGTGTTTGTCCGGATTGCTGCCGGGTCCTGAAATCTGTCCAGGGCATTTCCCGGTCGCTTTTTACAAGTCTGACTGTCCCGGGTAAAGTTACTCAGGCATGGTGTTTCAGATTACACAGCCAGTAGATGACCCGCGCGCACTGACCCAGGCAGTCTTGCAGATCACCACGATGCTGGATATGTTACAGGCGGAACTGGCGCGTGTGCTGCACGTGAACTGCGCGTATATCGGGCTGCTCTCCAGTGGCCGGCAGGCGATCGAGGCGGGGACCCTGTCGTGGGAGCAGGCGAGGTTGTTTGTACGTTTCTACCAGGGGCTTTACGACCGTATGAACGGTGACGGGGTGTCAATGCGCCATTGGCTACGGATTGAGAACACGGCACTTGAGGGCGTGCCGCATTTGTTGATGGTTGATGAAAACCGCCTGGCCGAGCTTGTCAGTCATGTTGAAGGGGGTGGCCACTGGCCGTAGTCCTGGCGATTAAGCAAAACGCTCCTGCAAATAGCGGACGATATCGGCGGATTCGTACATCCAGGTTTCATCTCCCCCGTCATGGGTGATCTTCAGGCACGGCACCTTGACTGTGCCACCGCCTGCAAGTAATTGTTCACGTGCCGATGCCTCTCTCAGTACGTCGCGTGACTCGATGTTGAGGGACAGGCGCTTGACGGCATGTCTGACCTTGACGCAATAGGGGCACATCCTGAACTGGTAGAGCAGCAGCTGCGAGGTCTGCTGGTCGATGGCCTGTTGTGCAACTGCGTCGCGTTGCATGCCTTTGGGTGATGTCAGCCGTTCCCACGCGAGGATGAGGGGGCCGATAACAAGGTGAATGAGCTTGAAGAAATATTTAAAAAAGAATTTCATTTTTATCCCGTTTTTTATCCCGGGTGTCCTCGTGAAAGCCGGCCCGGGCCGGCACGGATATTTCAATAAAACGTGTAGTATAAATCAATGACTGTTGCAGGAGTTACCCATGGCATGGCTGGATAAAATACCGCTTTCCCTGTTATTGCCAGTGGCCGTGTTGCTGGCGCTGGCCCCGTTTTCCCCGGAGCCGCATCTTTGGGAAAAGCTCGGGATGCTTGCTGATGGCACGCTCGTCAAACCTGTCGATATCCTGGATTTGTTTCTGCACGGCACGCCGCTTGTTATTCTCATGCTTAAATTGCTGGTGGCAGGAAAATAACACCACGCGTGTGAGGTTATCCATGATGCAGGCAATGGTTGCTGTCCCTGCCGAAGAAATGGCTGTGCTCGTCTATGCCGATGGGTACAATGTACGTAGAGTTTATTCCCGGGGCTGGACAGTTATGAGTAACATAATGGCCGTTTTTCTGAATGGCATTGCAGAGCTGGAGTACAACCGCGATCAGTTGTTACCCGATCACCAGGCGGCCTACCTGGACAAGATGGACAGCAAGATGGATGAGGGTATCGTTGTCGGCGCTGAGAAAATCAGGAATCCTGATCTGAACCAGCGCACCCAGTTTGCCACGGCAAACCTGCTGCACGCCCTGAAAACGAACAATGAGGCCATGGCGGCGGCCATGTGCAGCTACCTTGCGATTCGTATACCGGAGCTGAAGCAGGTAAGGATCGAGGATAATAGCGGCGAGGTTTCGATCGAGCTGGTGTTTGACAGGGAATACGGCAAACAGGTGGCCGTGGACTTCACCGGGCTGCACTGATATCGAACGCCAAACGCCTGTTGTGGCCCATTGCGGTCAATCGGGTGCATTATTTTTCCGCCTCTAATTCAATAATTAACATATAGATACATAATTTATCTATTCTTCCTGTGGAGCTTTCGCAGCTAACTACACTGATGTAAAAACGCTGTTTCGATAAAATAGCGCGCGTCCCGCCGCAGCAGGCATAACGGTCGGGCTTGAGAATAAAACTGGGAGTGTCTATATGGATTTTGCCCGCACGCTTGGGTTGAACAAGGTTTCAGAAGGCCCGGAAGAGGAGCGCAGGAAGCTGCAGCTCTATATCAACCTCAAGCTGGCCTCTTCAGGTCAGCCGACCTGCGTCACTGTAAAGGACGCAGACTTTTTCGGGATTTCACATGACCTGCTGAAGAGTTACCGGGAAAAGAACCGGCTGTTGTCGAACTATCACTGCCCGGTCGATCTGCGTATCCAGCAATTCCTGAAGCGCTATCTCGACAGGCTCGACCTCGATAAGATACCCACGCTTCCGACCCAGACCCTGGTGCTTGACCGTCACGGCGTGGCGAGGGAACTGTCCCTGCCCATGGGCAAGGATGAATTTCATTCTGACATCGTTTCCAGTTACCGCGTTGCACAGGGTGTGCTCCACAATCCGGCCAGTGACCGGCGCACGACCCAGGGCTCGTTTCATATCACCGAAGACGGCCTTCCGGTTCCCGGCGATAAAAAGGCTGTGCCTGCCAGGACCATGGCATACATGCTGGCAGCTGCGCTTGATCCGCCGAAAGAATTGTTAACCATCCCCTTTACCGCGGGTTTGCCGGAACCTGCACGCATGTTTGTGTCCCTGCTGCTGCGTCCGGTTGTCTGTCCGGAAATTCCGGGCAAGGAAGCAGAAAAGACCATGGAGATTCATTTCTTTGCACCGGGCAACCTGGTCAGCAACCTGGATTTCGTGGAAAGTATTTTTGGTAATGGCGGTAATCCCTATCTTTCAGAATTTGATGCCGGTCTCGATGCAGAACACTGGACCGGTACAACCGGCTGCGTCATTCTCGCGCCGCACCTGGTAGGCATCACGAAGAAGGAGGTGGGCCTGCCGCGCTGGCGTAATGCGACGAAACGCCAGCGTGCTGAAGGCATGTGCTGGAAAAAAGAGGACGAGCTCTACAATGACGGCCAGGCATTCAAGCTGACCACCCGTGATGAAACCGGTGTCATCGTCACCTTGCTGGCCGACAACTATTTCGGTTACTGCAAGAAAGAGGTGAAGACGCAAATCGGTTATTCCGCCAATCTTTTCGGCCTGGCCGAGGAAGAACATGCCGGCGGTGCACTGGCCTTTCCGCGCCGTAACCACGGCGAGGAGTTCGGCGTTGACAGCCGCGCCTACAAACCCGGTTACTCATTCGATGACATGGTTGCGCGCTACGCGGATGCCATGGATGTCCAGCCGGAAGGCTATGCCATTGACAAAAAGTACCCGGAAATCATCTACGTACCTTCGCGTGTGCGCATGGATCTGAATGCCCAGACGATCACCTGGGAGCGAAATGGCGAGCAGCAAAAGATCCGCCTGCAGCCTGGCAAGATCTACATGCAGCCCAGTGGCTACAAGGTCGAGATGGAGAAGCATCCCGGAGCGCCATCGTGGCGCCTCGTTGGCATGAACTCGGAGGGCACGTTCTGTCACAAGCCTTGCACCGTCTCGGGCGGTGGTAAATCCGAGATCTCCAAGTCACTCAACGATGCCGTGATCTACCGGCCGCTGTTTATCGATGACCTCGACAGGGACCTCGACATGGTGCAGGAGATCTACGAGAAGGACTACACGCAGCGATTCAAGCCCGGCCATGAAAACGACGACCGGGATGCGACCCGCCAGCCGCTGAGCCCGGAGCGCAGCCTGGGTTCGGTCATCAAGCTGCTGACACCGACCCTGACCTATACCGATGAATACAATACCTGGTTGTCCTCGCTGTCGCCGCGCATCCTGGCACTGGCATTCCTGATCAAGCGGTTCTATCGTCCCGAATGGGGCGTGCACTGGCGTGAACACCTGTCAGTGGACGAGGTGGACGGTGCCCCTGCACACGAGTTGAAGCTTGATGATCGCAATATTGTTGCATCCTATCTTCGTGTCGGTTTTGACAAGGATGCCAAGTGGCGTACCTTCAAATTACGTCAGGATTATATTGCGACGGAAAAGGTGCAGATGGAGGATGACATCACCGCCTCGGTTGTTGTGCCTGCGCATTGCCTTGATGGTTGCGGCCCCGAGCCGGCAGAGGGAAAAAGCCTCAAGCTGGTGAAGAATTGCGAGTACCGCCTGTTCCAGCGTCCGGATGACGCCATTCACCCCGGCTTCGACAGCCAGACCGAGAAGGACATGTCAAAGCCCGGTAACTTTTTTGCCAACTACGAGCCGATCGACAGGCAGCAGCTGGCCAGCCTGGTGGAGGATGTGCACACGTTTTACAAGTTTACGCGGCCCATGCGGACCCTGTTAAAGAGTGCCTATAAAGGCGATGGGAGTTATGTCGTCTCATCGGCGCACCCGCGCATGGTCGATGGTGCGCCCTCGAAGAATCCACGTTACCTGCAGACCCGCCCGGACCTGCTTAACCCGGCACGCACCTACCTTGCCGAGATGAGCACGCGCATGCACCGCAAGCTCGACCTGAATGCGCCCGTCTGCCACCCTGTGGATGCCGTACTGACCGGCCGGCGCAACAATCCGCCGGAGCCGGGTATTCGCCCGCTCTCCGTGTACAACCCGATCCATTACCAGGAATTGCCGGAACTGTTCATGGATTTCGTTTGCAGCCTGACCGGCAAATCGCCATCGACTACCGGTGCCGGCAGTGAAGGGGCGCTGACCAAGGGGCCGTTCAACGCCCTGCGTACGACCGCCGACCTGAATAATGCGCTGGTGTCATTCATCCTCACCGGCTATCCGGGCTTCTCCAGCTCAGCCGGTTTTGTCGGACCGGATGTACGCGTGGACCACGATGTCAGCCTGCTGGTCCCTGAAATCTGGGCCCGTCTTTCCCACGAGGAACGCGACCCGGCCTATCTGATCGAGCGTGGATACCTTGAAGCACTCGAAGACTTCGAGCACAACGGCAAGAAAGTGCTGGCCAGTCGTCTCGGTTACCGGATTACCGGGCACTTCGTGCATGGGTTCTTCGGCAAGATTTTTGACAATCCCAGTGCGGTGTTTACCGAGGAAATCCTCAAGCCGGAGATCCAGGATAACGAAGTGTTTGTAGACGGTATCAATAACATCGTCGAGGCCCAGCAGCGCGTGGCGCAGCGTTACCTGGATGATGGCAGCATCGAGGATGCCTGCCCGCCTTTGAAAGCACTGCTGTATATCATGGCAAAGGGTGAATACGAGGGAATGGATGCACATCATCCGGATTTTCGTGCCATGTTTACCTCTGCCTATCTGCTTGAATCCGACTGGTATCACGAGCGCCTGCAAATCAAGCAGGCCCGCGATATCGCCTTGTGGACCCGGCACGTGAATAACCTGATGCAGTTTCTGGATAACGAAGATTACGCAGACGAGGTCAAACGGCTGAAAATCAGCGACCGGTTTGTTACCGCCAGTGAAAAACTTGAGCAGGTCAGGAGCGAGGCCTATCTCGAGGGACTGGTCGGAACGCTGGGTGCCGATCCGCTGAAACCTGCCATGGCATCTGCGCAGCAGATCATCAACTGGAGCAAGGCCCGGTTGTCGATTGCCGACAATAACGATCATGCCGGTGACAGTGAGCCGGTGCAAGCATTGAAAGTCGAAACTCTCATCGAGCGCTTCAAGACAAAATTAAAAAGGGCGCGATTGAATTAAGGTCCTTCGTTCACGGGCAGGCGGTTATACGCAGTTGCAGCCGGAGCGCCCGTGCTGCCAGGGTGATGCAATGGCCGACATTATCCAGTTCAGGAAGCCTGCAGCAGCAGACAAGGCGCGTGGCAAGACCCTCTGCAAGCGTGGTTTCCACAAGTGGGAGATTCTGCACGACAGGCAATTCGACTCCAGGCAGGGCCGCCTGGTTACCGTCTACCGCTGCAGTCGATGTGATGCATCGAAAATCCGCGCGCACTGAGATTCAGGCGGACCTTCCCGGCTGTCCGGCCCCTTGAAATTTTCCGCAATGCCACCATATCAACATCAGTTGCGCAGTCGAAGCCGGTAGCAGGGGCTGGTCGATTGTTTGTGAATTAATTATTTACGGGTGAAAATGGTTTGAGTGATTCCCTCCATATAGTCTGCCCCCACTGTGCAGCTGTTAACCGCATAGCGGCGACGCGCATTGATGATGCACCGCGCTGCGGAAAGTGCAGCAAGGCCCTGTTCACAGCCCGGCCGCTGGAATTGCGCTCTGATAATTTCTCCAAACACATTGGCAGGAATGATGTTCCGGTTGTGGTGGACTTCTGGGCGCCCTGGTGCGGTCCGTGCAAGATGATGGCCCCGGCCTTTGAGCAGGCGGCCGTCGAGCTGGAACCCGGGGTTCGCCTGGCGAAGCTGAATACCGAGGCCGAACCGGCGATAGCCTCGCAATATGCGATTCGCTCGATACCGACACTGGTTGTCTTCAGGAACGGCCGGGAAGTTGCGCGCCAGCCGGGGGCGATGCGCGGTCCTGATATTGTCAACTGGGTGCGTTCGAACAGTCACTGAAGTGCCAAAAACCACATCGACATGTCCTGAACATGCTGCAAATATCCCGACAGGTTTTTATCCCCGATCACGAAATCGAGATCAGTGCCATCCGTGCGCAGGGGGCGGGTGGCCAGAATGTAAACAAGGTCTCTTCGGCGATCCACCTGCGCTTTGATATCAGGGCCTCCTCCTTGCCCGAATTCTACAAACACCGCCTGCTGAAGCTGAATGACCAGCGGATTACCCGCGACGGGGTGATTGTCATCAAGGCACAAACCAGTCGCAGCCAGGACAAGAACCGGGACGACGCGCTGCAGCGTCTGCAGTCACTGATCAGGGCTGTTGCACATGCGCAGAAAAAACGTATTGCAGACCAGGCCGACAAAAAACAGCAGGAAAAACCGCATGGACGGGAAAACGCGACGGGGCAGGGACAAGGTGCTGCGTGGCAGGGTGGACCGGGACGACTAACCCCGGGCTGCCTGTAAAAGCGGGTTTCAGTTTTCGTAACTTACCTTGATAACGGTGTAACGGGCCATGCCGGCGGGTGTATCAACCTGTACTTCATCATCCACGGTCTTTTTCATCAGCGCGCGGGCCATGGGTGAATCCATGCTGATCCAGCCTTTGCCGGTTGATGTTTCATCGGCGCCGACGATTCGGTAGCTTAGCTCTTGGCCACTGTCATCTTCCAGGGTGACCCGGGCACCAAAGAATATACGCTCCGGGTCTGAAGGCGGGGCGCTGACAACGGTAAGGTCCGGCAGACGCTTTTGCAGATAACGGATGCGCCGGTCGATCTCGCGCAGTTCCTTCTTTCGATAGATATACTCGGCGTTTTCCGAGCGGTCACCTTCAGCTGCCGCGGCAGTGAGCGCTTTGGTGACGCCGCTGCGGCGTTTCCAGAGTGCCTTCAGTTCATCCTGCAGTGCCCGGTAGCCCTGTTGTGTGATGTAGGGAGAAGCATGCGGGACAGGTGGGCGGTAACGTCCCATGGCTTGTTGTTCGGGTGAATTGGCCAGGGCCAGGAAAAAGTCCGGACAAAAAGAGCCCCGCTGCTGCGGGGCTCTTTTGTTAAAGCGGATTGTAACGCCTGTTACTGTCCGATTACGTTGATTGCCTGCAGACCTTTCGGACCCTGTTCGACATCAAAATTTACTGTTTGGCCTTCAACCAGCGTCTTGAAACCATCTCCCGAGATCGCGGAGAAATGTACGAATACATCCTCACCACCATCAGCAGGAGCGATAAACCCAAAACCCTTGGAATCATTAAACCATTTAACAGAACCTGTAGCCATGTAACACCTCTAGTAATAAATTTTCATCAGTAAAAAAGTACACAATTGCAAATTAGAAAGGAAACAACAGGAGTTGGTATAGGGAAACTCTGAATATGACCTGGGAAATGTGCAATCATTTTTTGTTGAATCGAACAGGCAGGATAACATTATTGCCCCCCACTTCGATTTACGCCTGGATGATACAACACTTTTTATAAAAAAAACCCCTCTTTTTTCTGACGCATTTCAAAGGGCCTGATGCAGAAAGCTGCGCACTGATTCAGGGCATGCATCAAGGCTGGCCAGTTGTTGTATATTTGCCCATAATGCATTTTTTTTGCAGGAGGAAATTTCAACGATGTGGTTCAGGAATCTTCAGGTATACCGGCTTGGGCAAGCATTTGATCTCACTCCGGAAGTGTTCGATGAGCGTCTTCGTGAGCGCCGAATTCAACGGCTGCAAGCGCATGGACATGCTGGCGACCGGCTGGACACCCCCGCTGGGCAGGGCAGGCAGGCAGCTGGTGCACGCGGCCAATGGTTACCTGATGATCTGTGCGCGCAAGGAAGAAAAGATCATTCCTGCAGGCGTGGTAAAACAGTTGCTGGATGACAGGGTCGCAGAGATCGAGGCGGCAGAAGACCGGGAGATCTACCGGCGTGAAAAGCGGCGCATGAAAGAGGACATTATTGTCAATATTCTGCCGCATGCCTTGTCGCGCATCACCGATCAATACGCCTACATCGATGTCCGTAACCAGATGATGGTGGTGGATGCCGCATCACCTGCCAGGGCAGAAGCACTTGTCAGCCAGCTGCGCACCACGCTCGGCAGGTTTCCGGCGACACCTGTCAGTATCAAGCAGTCGTTGTCAGCCGTGATGACCCGCTGGCTGAATGGCGAAGCCATGCCCGCTGATCTTGAACTGGGTCTTGAATGTGAACTCAGGCATCCGGACCCCACCGGTGGTGTTGTCAGTTGCAGGCACCAGGACCTGGGCGCCGGGGAGATCCGCAACCATATCAGCAATGGCAAATATGCCATCAAGCTGGCCTTGCAATGGAAGGACAGGTTGTCTTTTGTGTTGCATGAAGATATGTCCATCAAGCGGCTGCGATTTGAAGACATTATCAAGGATGCAGAAGACGATACGGTTGCCGACGATGCGGCCACGCGTTTCGACCTGGACTTCACCCTGATGACGCTTGAATTGTCAGAATTTCTGCCACAATTATTTGCCATGCTTGGTGGCGAGGAGTCGCCGCAGGAAACCGCACCGGCAATGGCGGCCAGCGCAGCATAGGATGCCATCCTGATGACGGCCCTGCACAGGGTGCTGCGCCAGGATTGCCTGCTCGTGGGGCGATTCAGGCTCTGTCACCTGCTGTTGATGAAGGATGCCAATTATCCCTGGTGCATCCTTGTACCTGATCGGGACAATATTTCCGAGATTCACCAGTTGAGTGAAAGCGACCAGCTGCAGCTGATGCGCGAGTCATCGATTCTTGCTGCGGCCCTGGAAAAGGTATTCAGCGCGGACAAGATCAATATCGCAGCACTGGGTAACATTGTGCCGCAGTTACACCTGCATCATGTTGTGCGCTATCGAAATGACAAGACCTGGCCTGCCCCGGTGTGGGGTGCGGGCAGGGCGAAGCCCTATAGCGAGGAAGCACTGCAAGTGGTTGTCGATAAACTCAAGGAAGGGCTGGGCGACAGGGTTGAATTTCTTCTCTAGCGCGAAAAAAAAGCGGCCCGAAGGCCGCCGAAAAACTGTCTTGCAGGGATATCACCCGATGCGTTCAGCGCACAGCGATTGTCCGGATATGCCGGCGAGAATCTCGAAAGACGAGGTTCTTTCGATATCATAGGAAACCAGCATCAGGTGAGGGCGCTGTTCGTTGAAGTGTGCGTGTATCACCCCCCTCTGGCCGGTCAGTTTCTTCTCCACAGTTCTTCGAGTCTGTTCTTCAAGGTTGTCATCAATGTGCATTACCATGTCTGTGATGTGCATAATGTTAACTCCTCCGAGTGCTATTTTTCCGCCGGGTTGACCAAGCTCAACCACCTCTGGTCCGGATGCCGCATGGCGCGTTCTCCGTTAACAGAACACTAAAATAAATACCATATAAAAGTCAATGTATTTATTTATAACCTTATGAAAAATATATATAAATATAATATACACCATATTATGTGTGTGGGAATATATTACCATACTATATATAGGGTTTAGCGGGCGATCATAAACGGCGGGCAAGGCCCGGGCCGCTGAAAAATAATTTCAGCCGGGGGTGTTGTTGCGCAGCGGGGGATCGATTCGCGCCCATCCCACGGCCCCGCGGTCCATGGCAGGGCCCGCAGCACAGGCTGATGGTCTCAGGCGGTCGCGCGCGAGGCGCGCTTGCGTTCATGTTCCAGCAAGTGCTTCTTGCGCAGGCGTATATGATGCGGGGTGACCTCTACCAGTTCATCATCGTCAATAAATTCCAGTGCCTGCTCGAGGCTCATGCGAATTGGCGGGGAGAGCACAATATTCTCATCAGTGCCGGCGGCACGAATATTGTTGAGCTGCTTGCCTTTTAACGGGTTTACAACAAGGTCGTTGTTGCGCACATGAATACCGATAATTCCGCCTTCGTAGACCTCTTCACCGTGACCGATGAACAGGCGCCCGCGTTCCTGCAGGTTGAACAGGGCATATCCCAGCGCCTTGCCGGTACTGTTTGCGATGAGCACGCCGTTGATGCGTTGCCCGTAGTTTCCCGCTTTGATCGGGCCGTAGTGTGAAAAGACGCTGTAGATCAATCCGGAGCCCTGGGTGCCGGTGAGGAATTCGGTGCGGAAACCGATGAGCCCGCGCGAGGGCATGATGTAGTCCAGCCTCACCCGTCCCTGGCCATCCGGCACCATGTCGGTGAGTTCGCCGCCGCGCTCGCCGAGTTTCTCCATGATCGTTCCCTGGTGAGTATCCTCGATATCAACAGTGACCTGTTCATAGGGTTCCTGCCTTTCACCGTCAATCTCGCGGATGATGACCTCGGGTCGGGAAACGCCGAGCTCGAAACCCTCCCGGCGCATGGTCTCGATGAGAATGGCAAGATGCAGTTCACCGCGTCCGGACACCTTGAATTTGTCGGGATCCCCGGTCTCTTCTACACGCAGGGCGACATTGTGAATCAACTCACGCTCGAGCCGCTCGCTGATGTTCCTGGAAGTCACGTACTTGCCATCCTTGCCGGCAAACGGGGAATTATTGACCTGGAAGGTCATGCTGATGGTGGGTTCATCGATGGCCAGCGGCGGCAGGGCCTCGACACTGTTTGGGTCGCAGAGCGTGTCCGAGATATTGAGTTTATCGATGCCGGTGAAGGCGATGATGTCACCCGCCTGTGCTTCCGCCACCTCGATGCGTTCCAGGCCGTGGAAGCCGAACACCTGGCCGACCCGGGCATTGCGCTGCTTGCCGTGACGATCGACCAGTGTGACCTGCATATTGGTTTTCAGTCTGCCGCGCGAAATACGGCCAACACCGATCACGCCGACATAGCTGCTGTAGTCGAGCGAGATCACCTGCAGCTGGAAGGGTGAATCAGGATCAACCTTGGGCGGTGAAACATGCTCGACGATGGCCTCGAACAGCGGCGTCATGTCTTTAGCCGGCTGGTCTGCCTCCTTGCCGGCATAGCCCTGCAAGGCCGAGGCATAGATTACCGGGAAGTCGAGCTGCTCATCGGTGGCGCCGAGACGGTCAAACAGTTCAAAGGTCTGGTCGAGCACCCAGTCCGGTCGTGAACCCGGCCGGTCGATCTTGTTGATGACGACGATCGGTTTCAGGCCGAGGTCGAATGCCTTCTGGGTGACGAAGCGTGTTTGCGGCATCGGGCCTTCTACCGCATCGACCAGCAACAGCACGGAATCAACCATCGACAGCACACGTTCCACTTCGCCGCCGAAGTCGGCATGTCCGGGCGTATCGACGATATTGATGCGGTAGTCGTTCCAGCGAATGGCCGTGTTCTTCGACAGGATGGTGATGCCGCGTTCTTTTTCCAGGTCACTGGAATCCATGACCCGCTCCGGCACGGCGGCGCGCTCGCCCAGGGTGCCTGACTGGCTCAAGCAACTGATCGACGAGGGTGGTCTTGCCATGATCGACGTGGGCGATGATGGCGATATTTCGTAACTTGCTGATCATGATGGAATTCTGCTCCGCAAGGGCGGAAGGATGATGAAGGGTGCTGCATTATACAGAAGCGGCTCTCCAGGTGGCACAGTTTGTACCGGGGCTAGCGCAATTTTAGTCATGGCCGCCTGTCAGGCGCGCGGACAGTCGGGGCCTGCGCCGGCCGGGCGTATAGTGATGCAACGGTGCAAATCGATAATGGCTGACAGGGGAATCATCTATGGCGCTTAACGAGACTGAAACCGGCCTGATGAGGGCGCGTTTACTGGCGCTGCAGGCGGAGCTGACCGACCAGCAGGAAACCGGCAGGGATGCCGGGAAAACGGTTGAACTCGATCAAACCAGTGTCGGGCGTCTGTCGAGGATGGATGCCCTGCAGGGACAGGCGATGTCGCAGGAGAGTGGTCGTCGTCGCAGCCTGTTGCTGCAGCAGGTGGCAGCCGCCCTGGTGCGACTGGACAAGGGTGAATACGGCGACTGTCTGCTGTGCGGGAAACAGATCGCGCTTCCAAGGCTTGATTTTGATCCGGCGGCAACCCTGTGTATCGAGTGCGCGCGCAACTCTGAAAACTACCTGAGAGTCGCGCTGCGTATCCGACTCACGGCCGCTCTTTGTCAGCAGGCCGTCATTGCTACATGTCCCATCGACGCCATCGCCTCGGCCGACTGGTAGCGTATGGTATTGGTGATACCACGAAACGGGTTCAACAGGCGTTGCGAGAAACATTGATAGCCCATGCTGGTAGAATATGGGCGCCGCGGCGGCTTGTAAACGCCGCAATCAAATGCCCGGCCCCGGGCAGGGCCAATGCAAGCATGCCTGCAGGTTACTGAATACCATGCCATTACTGCGACTTAACAAGGTGTCCCTGGCCTATGGGCATCGTCCGCTGCTGGATCAGGTGGAACTGGAAGTGTTCAGGGGCGAGCGAGTCTGCCTGATTGGCCGTAACGGTGAAGGCAAGTCTTCACTGTTGCGTGTTATCGGTGGTGAGGCGGTACCCGATGACGGTGAGTGCTGGCTGCGCCCTGGTATGCGGGTCGCCTCCCTGACACAGGAGGTCGAGATCGACGTCAGTGGTCTGGTCTTCGATGTGGTCGCCGCAGGACTGCAGGAACTGGGCGCGCTGATTACGGAATATCATCACGCCACGCATGCGCTGGAGCAGTCGGACAGCCCGGAGCTGTTGCAGCGCCTGTCTGAGCTGCAGCATGAGCTGGAAGTGCACGGCGGCTGGCAACTCGAGCAACGTGTTGAAACTGTATTGTCACGCCTGCAGCTGGATGGTGACGTTGAGTTTGAATCCCTCTCCGGTGGCTGGCGCCGCCGCGTGATGCTGGCACGGGCACTGGTCGGCGAACCGGATGTGTTGTTGCTGGATGAGCCCACCAATCATCTCGATATCGAGGCGATCACCTGGCTGGAAGAGTTCATGACCGAATTTTCCGGTGCGCTGCTGTTTGTCAGTCATGACCGTGCCTTTGTAAGGCGGCTTGCGACGCGCGTCATCGAGCTGGACCGCGGCAAGCTGGGTTCCTGGCCGGGGAACTATGATGATTACCTGCGCAGGAAGGCCGGGCAGCTCGAAGTCGAGGCGCGCCACAACGCACTGTTTGACAAGAAGCTCTCGCAGGAGGAGGCATGGATTCGTCAGGGGATCAAGGCGCGGCGGACCCGCAATGAAGGCCGGGTCAGGGCGCTCAAGGCCCTGCGTGAACAGTATCAACAGCGACGCAAGCGCACCGGCAAGGTCAAACTGCAGCTGGACGAGGGTGAGTACTCCGGCAAGCTGGTGTTTGAAGCGAAAGACATCAATGTCAGCTTTGCTGACAATGTCGTGATCCGCGATTTTTCGACCACGATTTTGCGTGGCGACCGGGTGGGTATTATCGGTCCCAACGGTGCGGGCAAATCCACCCTGATCAGGGTGTTGCTCGGCGAACAGTTACCCGACAGCGGGCGAGTGCTGCGTGGCACCCGCCAGCAGTCTGCCTATTTCGACCAGCAGCGTGAACAGCTGGATCCGCGCAAGTCGGTGATGGATAACGTCGCCGATGGCAGTCAGCGTGTCATGGTCAACGGCCGTGACATACACGTGGCCGGCTACCTGCGCGACTTCCTGTTTCCCTCCGAGCGCCTGCAGTCACCGGTCAGTTCGCTCTCCGGCGGTGAACGTAACCGGCTGTTGCTGGCGCGGCTGTTTACAAGGCCTGCCAACCTGCTGGTGCTCGACGAGCCGACCAATGATCTCGATGTGGAGACGCTGGAACTGCTGGAGGAATTATTAATGGATTACGCAGGCACCCTGCTGCTGGTCAGCCATGACCGTGCTTTTCTCGATAACGTGGTAACGCGTTCCCTGGTATTCGAGGGAGATGGGCGGATTGCTGAATATGTCGGTGGTTACAGTGACTGGTTGCGGCAGAAAAAGGCTGCAGAGAAAACAGCCAGGCAGGACTGTGTCGTAAAACAGGTGCCTGCAACGAAAGCAAAGCCGTCAACGCCCGGGAAACTGTCCTACAATGAGCAGCGTGAACTGGATGCACTGCCTGCCCGGATCGAGGCGCTTGAAACCGAGCAGGCGCAGTTGCAGGAGGCGGTGAGTGATCACGCGTTCTATCAGCAGTCGGCGGAGAAAATCCCGGTTGTACTGGCACGTCTCGAGTCGCTCGCCACGGAGCTGGAAGAAGGTTATGCACGCTGGGAGGAGCTGGAGGGACAATCAGGCAGTCAGCAAGGGAATTCGCAATAGAGCTGCAACCCAGGGCGGGGATTGCCCGATTCTCTGTCGCTTGCGCCCGGCAGAGGTGATCTCGATCCACCGGAGCGGCAACCCGATTCTATATTTTATCCAGATATCCTGACGCAAAATTGCGCGCTGCCGTGGAAGAGACATGGTGTGAGTCCCAGTAGAGTCCATATCCATCCTTAAAGGCGGGACAAATTTCAGGTGTGCAGAAGAAATCGGCAGGATCCACATAGGTGACCATGTCGTATGTCATAGCCATTGATGCCAGCAACTTCCTTGATTGCGACGTCCTTGCATCGAATTCGCTTCGACTGACGGTGCAGTCGTCCAGGCTGGAGGTCCGGATGCAGCGTGGTATGGTGTCCGGCAATCGCGGGGTCGGCCCCAGCAGGATTATTTGTTTGACGTAAGGTAAGACTGCCTCGATGGTTTCCTGCAGCCTTGTCCTGTATTCCGCATAGGCCGCCTGTCGAATTCCTTGCCTGGCAGCCGGCGACCACGTCGAGCTTAATACCAGCGTGTCAACATCCCTGATCTTCTTGATAACCAGTGAGTTGAACTTGCGACAAAGCATGTCTTCGGCCATGGGTTTCCCGTTTGAGTAGTCGTGTAATGGCGGGCAGGCATCCCGGGAATAGCTTGTGGCAGCCTTTCCGGTCCGCTGGCCGATGGCCCATGCAAACGGCTGCCACGCCAGTGCCATGGAATCACCCCAGATGGCAACACGAACGGGTGTATCCGGGATAGAGCTGCAGCCGGGCTTCGGGAATATTGCAAGCGATTCATTACCCCGGTAATGGCAGCTTGAACGGTTTTCAGGCATGTCACGGCTGATCCGCGAAGCGAGGTCGGTTGGCAGTGGCTCCTGATCAAGATGCTCTCCGAGGTTGATCGCCGCAAGCGCGAGTGCAATCGATGCCGCCAGTCCTGCTGCGACTATCCGCGGGGCAGGGGTGCCGGGATCGGCGCGACGAAGCGGGCGCTCGATGAAACAGTAGCTGAGCCACGCCAGCACGAACGGCGAGGCTGCACAGCAGTATGCGGATTTCCACCGGTGACGGGCCTGCACGCGTTGCCCTCTCAATCGCGAGCAGCGGCCAGTGCCAAAGATAAAGAGAATAGGAAATCAACCCGAAGAACACCATTGGCCGGGACTGCAGCCATATACCCGCCATGCCGAGCCGCGATGTTCCATGGACGGCATACAACAGCAAAGCGGCGCCCGTTACAGCAGGCAGGGCGCCGATACCGGGGAAATGCGCAGTAGGTATGACAACAGCCAGCAGTAGTATCACAAGGCCCAGGGAAGCCGTGGTGTGTCCATTTTGCAATTGACCGGAAGGCCGCAGGGCTATCAGGCCGCCGATGGCCAATTCCCAGAAGCGCGCCGGCATCTGATAAAACGCCGCCTGCGGGTTGTTGGCAAGCAGGAACTCGGCGAGTACCAGGGAGCTGAGTGACAACACGACAAGTACCGGAATGAGCGAGTTGGGCCACAGGCGCAACAGGGTGATGAGCAAGAATGGCCATAGCAGATAGAATTGTTCCTCGACTGCCAGCGACCAGAGATGTAGCAGCGGCAGTGTATCGGTACTGACATCGAAGTAGCCGCCTGTTGTCATCTCAAAGAAAAAATTCGAGGCAAACACCAGGGATGCTGACGCAGACTGTGCGACCTGGTTGATTTCACCAAAAGGGGAAAGGACGAAGGCCGAGATGGTAACAGTCGCAGTCACAACCAGCACCAGTGCCGCAAACAGCCGGCGGAACCTTCGGGCGTAGAATGCGAACATGTCAATCCGCCCGGTGGCGGTCCATTCCTTGTGCAGGAGGGCGGTAATCAAATAACCGGAAATAACGAAGAACACATCGACCCCGACAAAGCCGGCAGCCGGACCGATGCCCGCGTGATAAAGTACAATAGACAGTACCGCGATCGCTCTCAGGCCATCGATCTCTGGCCGGTACGTGAGGCTGTTTGGGTGTGACCCGGCCGGTTTATTCATGACGGCCCCGGTAAATTCATGCGGATTGAAAGCTTGCGCGAATACAGGCAATCATTACGAAAGCCGCGTATGCAGGTTCTCCCGGTTATGAGCGTCAGGCAGGTCATGCTCGTGTTAACGGCATCAGGACGCTTTTTTTGAAGCTGTTGGTTGCTGCTATCTATCTGATAGTATTTAGTAAACGCGGAATCAAGGGAAAGCCTGTTCTAAGGCGAGGCATGCCCCCTTGTGTTGACGTTACACTGTGAAGGCGGCTGTAAACGATTGCCGGAGGTTGTGTGTGTTGAGAAAAATCAAACAATTGAGCACGGCGCAAACGCTGCTTGAGGGAGGCGGTTTCCAGGTGCGCCGCCCGTTGCCGGTCGCGGGTGGTGTGCACCTGGTCGACCCGATCCTGATGATTGATGAAATGGGGCCCGTGGACTACAAACCCGGTGAGGCAGTCGGTGCGCCGGATCATCCGCACCGCGGCTTCGAGACCGTGACCTACATGCTCGAGGGTGAATTCGAACACCGTGATTCAGGCGGCCATGCCGGCAGGTTGAGGCCGGGTGATGTTCAGTGGATGACTGCCGGCCGCGGAGTCGTGCACTCGGAAATGCCTGCTGCCCGTATCATGGAACAGGGCGGGCGCGTACACGGGTTCCAGATATGGGTGAACCTGCCCGCGCGCCTGAAGATGACCGAGCCACGTTACCAGGACGTTGCGGCGGAAAATATTCCCGAGGCTGACAGTGAAGACGGACTTGCACATGTGCGCGTGATTGCCGGAGAAGCGCTGGGCGTAGCCGCCCGCATCGATACGCATACACCGATTGTATTCCAGCACTGGACGCTGCAGCCGGGTGGAGTGGTGCAGCAGCCCTTGCCGGGCGATCATAATGGCCTGGTATACGTCTTCTCCGGTGAACTGGAGTCGGCCGGTACATCGCTGCATGATGGCCAGATGGCGGTGCTTGATGCCGGAGACAGGGTCGAGATGAGGGTACCTGCATCCGCCGGTGCGCAAACACAGGTTATATTACTGGGTGGAGTACCCCTGAATGAACCGGTCGCACGACGCGGTCCCTTTGTGATGAATACGAATGACGAGATCGACCAGGCTATCGTGGATTACCAGGCAGGACGCATGGGGGCGATCGATAATGCAGCGGACTGAGACAGGCAGGCAAAACAGGTGAACATGATGAATAAAACGCCGGACACGCAGTATCCCATCCATGAATTAGTGCAGAAACGCTGGTCTCCACGCGCATTTTCCGCGAAGCCAGTGAGTGCAGAAGCACTCGGCAGCCTGTTCGAAGCGGCGCGCTGGGCGGCCTCCTGCTATAACGAACAGCCCTGGCGATATATCGTGGCACGCAAGGAACAGCCAGAGGAATATGACAGGCTGATGAGCTGTCTCGTGGAAGGCAACCAGGTATGGGCGATGCAGGCGCCGGTGCTGATGCTTGCGGTCACCAAAAAGACGTTTACCTTTAATGACAAGCCCAATGCCCATGCACGTCATGACCTCGGGCTGGCCACGGCAGGCATGATGCTGCAGGCGGCCGCGCTGGATCTTTACATGCACGCGATGGGCGGCATCCTGCCGGAAAGGGCAGCGGAGATCTACCGGGTACCGGAAGATTTCCAGGTGGCGACCGGTATTGCGCTCGGCTACCTTGGCGACCCGGACAGTCTTGCAGAACCCATGAAAACGACCGAGCTGGAGGCGCGGGTGCGCAAACCGCTCGGGGAATTTGTGTTTGCATCGGGCTGGGATAAGCCAGCCGGGTTCCTGTAGGGGCAGGTCCTCCCTGCGAAGTCTTTCCTGGATATGCCATTACAGGAGCGCTTTGCAAGCGTGATTGTTTTCACGCTCAAGCCGTCAGAATTCCTTGTTTATTTCGCCCCCGCCGGGGGGGGCGAGGTACTTTCTCTTGCCTGCCCGGGAGAAAGCACCAGGTTGTGTATTCGAAAACACAAGACAGATAGTAAAGCCCGGGCAAAGGATGCCGATAACAACACTGATTATAGAAAAATTTATTCTATGCGGGGTGTTGGGACCCTGTTGCACCAGATAAGGTAGATTGGTAATGAAGCTGGAACTTGTACCCATCAGTGGAGAAAGAATCCTCACCGCGGAGGAGAAGGAGCGACTGCGCAGCAGGACCCGCCCCATCCCCCCGGCAGCAATCGAGGCCTTCACCGACAACGAGGAGCTGGAAATCAAGGACTTTCTGGCGCACTTCATCATCGTGAACGAACAGCTCCACCACGACAAGGTGCAGGAGGATCGTCCGGAATACTACGAAAGATCGATCAAGGCGCTGGAAGCTGAACGCCATGCCATGTTCCAGGATCTCTCGCCCGGGCTGGCAAGGTTCATCAAGCTGCTGGATTTGTGCCCCATGGAATCCTGGCAGGAGATCAAGTCGCTCCTGGAGCATCTGCGCAAGGATAATTTCTGGGACAACTACGGGGTCAAGCGCGACACCGGCATCGAGGCTGCGTTCGACAACCCCTTTCTGATGCAGAAGGATGACCACACCGAAGAAGACAAGATGGAACTGCAACTGCAGTGCCGCAGCACACCGGATGAAGTCCGTGCCATGATCTTACACTTCCCGCTGCAGGACCTGGTCAGGCAAATAATCACATCCCGCAGGTGTATAGTCGGCGGCTTCTGGGATGATGATCATTTCGACCTGTAAGCAAATGCATCAAGATACAGGATTCAACCGGCACGCCCGCTAGTTGCCTTTTCTGGAACTATCGCACGGGCGAAACCGGAAAATACTTCGCGCGCGCCAGGGCAGGTGTAAGCCTTATGCGCGTGAAATGTATTCGCCCGTGGAGGTGTTGACCTTGATGCGCTCGCCTGCTGTCAGGTATTCCGGAACCTGTACGACCAGGCCGGTGTTGAGGGTTGCCGGCTTGTTGCGGGCCGAGGCCGAGGCGGCTTTCATGCCGGGTGCCGTCTCGATGATTTCCAGTACGACCGTGGCCGGCAGTTCGATACCCAGCACCGCATCATCTGCAATCATGGCGGAGATCCCGTCAAGCTCGTCCGTCAGGTAACGCAACTCGTCTTCAAGAACATCGAGACCGAGCATGTACTGCTCATAGGATTCCTTGTCCATGAAGGTGCAGCTGTCGGTGTCCTGGTAGAGGTACTGAACGGCGCGGCGGGAGTATTCCACGGTTTGTACAGCTTCGTCACCCTTGAAGCGGTTCTCGTATTTCTGCCGGGTGACGAGATCGAAACCGCGTACCTTGTAAAGCGTGCTGCCACTGCGGGATGAGGGACTTTGCACATCCAGGCCCTTGATAATGATCTTGCGCCCGTCTATATCCAGCACCAGCCCCTTCTTCAGTTCACTCGCTTTCATGGCCGGCTCGCCTGCAATCAGTCGTGAGCATGACCTTCAGGTCCATG
The DNA here is from genome assembly GCA_963827755.1 of uncultured Gammaproteobacteria bacterium. Taxonomy (GTDB): domain Bacteria; phylum Pseudomonadota; class Gammaproteobacteria; order UBA9214; family UBA9214; genus UBA9214. Next base: position 56,559 of record CAWHCQ010000044.1, on the reverse strand, counting down.
CACATGGCCGTGTTCCAGTTCTTCGCTGGTTGCATTGCGGATATCCATGACGGTTACATCAAAGTTGAGTTGCACGCCGGCCAGCGGGTGATTGCCGTCTATTGTTACCTGGTCGCCCTCGACTGAAGCCACTGTCACGATTATGTACTGGCCGTCCGGACCTTCTGCGTGAAATTGCATGCCCGCCACGACATCCTGCTCGGGCGGAAACATTTCCCGGGACACCTGTTGCAGTTTCTCCTTGTCGTGTGTCCCGTAGCCGTCTTCAGGTGCAATGGAAACCGACATTTCATCGCCGGCCTGCTTGCCGGTCAGGGCGTTTTCGAGGCCCGGAGATGATATTGCTTGCACCATGCAGGTAACAAAAGCTGCCGTCATCAGATTGGTCCAGGATTTTCCCGGTATCATCCTTGAGTGTGTAGTTGATGAAAACAACATGATTGTCGGCGATTTGCATTACTCTTCTCCTCTGGGACTGAAACCGGTTGCTGGCGTACTGCCAGAATGGCCGCGAATCCTAACATATTGGCATGCTGCTGTGCATTCAGCTGCCTGCAGATGCCGTAAATTGTTATCATATCCGGGTGAAATGGCAGGTATATATCATTCTTTGCAGCGATGATTCTCTCTATACGGGGATTACGCTCGACATCGAACGGCGCTTCTCGGAACATGCCGGAGCGCGCCGTGCAAGGTATTTCCGTGGCCATGAGCCCGGTAAGGTTGTGTACCTGGAGAGCGGGCACACACGCAGTACGGCGAGCAAACGCGAGGCGGCGATCAAGAAGCTGCTGCGTGCTGACAAGCTGCAATTGATTGCCTCGGAGATCAATGAACTCGGGGGCTGACCTGTTTTTCCTGCCGGCATCCTGTGGTCTTGCGGATATGTCACAATATGCTTCATTTTTAATCGTACCGGGAGAGAAACAATGATGGCATTGATGCTTGCACTGCATGCGCTTTCAGCAGTGATATGGGTTGGCGGAATGTTTTTTGCCTATGTGGTTTTGCGGCCTGTGGCTGCCGGCCGGCTGGAGCCGCCGCACCGGCTCGGCCTGTGGGCGGGTGTGTTTGCCAGGTTCTTTCCGTGGGTGTTCGCCTCGATCGCCGTGTTGCTGGCCAGCGGTTACTGGATGGTGCTGTCTTTTTATGGCGGATTCGATGCCGTCGGCCTGCATGTACACCTGATGGTGTGGATCGGCTACCTGATGATGCTGCTTTTCCTGCATGTCTTCTTCGCACCCTTCAAGCGCCTGAAGCGGGCCGTCGCGGCGGCTGACTGGCAGGCGGGAGCGCGATCCCTGGCGCAGATACGTATCCTCGTCGGGATCAATCTGGCACTGGGGCTGGCTGTTGTGGCGATTGCCACGGGCGGACGTTACCTGCTGCACTGATTTGCCGACAAATGACTTGATAGAGTGCCGAGTGCCAGCTAGAGTTATCTCGAAAAGTAAAAAAATGTTGTAACACGGAGGACTATATTGTGATCAATACAAGGGGCGGTAATGGTGTAACGAATCCGGACTTTCCAGATGCCCCGGAGGGGTGGACCCGGGAAGAGGCGATCAGCAAGGCTGCAGAGGACGGTTTGCATGCTGACAGCGGGCACTGGGAGATGGTCCGGGCATTGCAGGAGTTTTACTCACGGCATGATGAACCGAGGATCAACAGTCGTGAGTTGCATGATGCCCTGGAGGAACGCTTTCATTCCCATGGTGGCATGAAATACCTTTACAAGCTGTTCCCGGGTGGACCCGTCACCCAGGGCTGTCGTCTGGCCGGACTTGAACCACCGGCAGGCAGTGCCGACAAGGGCTTTGGCAGCGTTCAATAAAATACAGCCCGCCGGGTACCGGCCGGTGATATGAGCGTTGTTGCCGCGGCGTGCCGCCTGCCGCACCGGCTGAACCCGGGACCGGGGTGCGCAACCCGGCCGGCCCGCGGATACAGGGCGCGCAGATCTCCCCGATGACAGCCGATGAGGTACTCGATTTCTGGTTCTCCGAAGAATCGCGGGCGCGCTGGTTTGCATCAACCCCTGAATATGATCGCCTTGTGAAGGACCGCTTTGAGGCCCTCTGGCAGCAGGCGTGCAACGGTGAGCTGGATGACTGGGAGGAAACGGCCACAGGCGCACTGGCACTGGTCATTTTGCTGGACCAGTTTCCCCTGAACATGTTTCGTAACCAGCCGCAGGGTTTCAGCAGCGAGGAACAGTCCAGGCAGGTGGCGCGACGTGCCATCGGAAATGGATTCGATATAGAGCTGGCAGACGCGTACATGGCTTTCTTTTACCTGCCGTTCATGCACAGCGAGTCACTTGCTGATCAGGACCGCTCTGTCATGTTGTTTGAAACCGCCGGCCTTGAAGATAATCTCAAATGGGCGCGAAGCCACCGGGAAATCATTCGGCGCTTTGGCCGTTTCCCGCACCGCAATAAAATTCTCGGACGTGAGAGTACGCCGGAGGAAATCGAGTGGCTGAATTCAGAGGAAGGGTTTAATCCCTGACATGCTCCTGCTGGAGCGCCCTGCAGGCGCGATTTGCTCTATGGACCGGCAGCGAGTTTCTTCAGGACATGCGCCGCGGCGACCATTCCGAAAGTGGCCGTCACTGCCGTCACGGAGCCCAGCCCGCCTGCACAGCCGAGTCCGCCGGCTTTCTGATCGGCCGGTTTCTCCACGCTGATATCCCCGTCGGCGGATGGAAAAACGGGTTGTTCCAGCGAGTAGACGCAGGGGACATCGAAGCGCCGCTTCAGGTTCCGGGGGAAATTATATTCCTGCCTTAATAACTGGCGGGTCTTCGAGAACAGGGCATCGTGCTCGGTGCGGCTGAGGTCGGCGACCTGTATGCGTGTCGGGTCGGTCAGCCCGCCCGCACCCCCGACGGTGATTACACGGAATTTGTTGCGTTTGCAGTGTGCAACCAGTGCGGCCTTGATGCGGTAGCCGTCGACGCAATCGATGATGTAATCGTAATTCCGGTCCAGCAGGGCATCGAGCTTCTCGTGAGTGAGGTGTTCCTCGATGGCATCCGGTTCGCAGTGCGGATTGATTTGCGCGATGCGTTCCGCCATGACCCGCACCTTCGCCATACCCAGTGTCCCGCTGAGGGCATGCAGCTGACGGTTGATGTTGGACTCGGCAACATGGTCGAGGTCGATGAGCGTGATATGCCCGATGGCTGAACGTGCCAGTGCCTCCGCGGCCCAGGAACCAACACCGCCGATACCGATGATACAGATACGGGACTGCATGAAGTTTTGCAGCGCATGTCTTCCATAGAGGCGGCGAATGCCGCCGAAGCGACGTTCCATGTCCGCTGCATCGTCGATCATAAGTTGTTCAGGTGTCTTCATTTAGCGGAAACATACCAGAAAACGGCTGTGTTTGATTCCTGCAAACGCATACAATCCGGCAATGGAACTCGTTGATACCCATTGCCACCTGGACCTGCCTGCCTTCGATGCGGACCGGCGGGCTGTCCTCGAGCGCAGTCGCGCCAGCGGTGTGAACGCGATCGTGGTGCCGGGCGTAGAGTCTGCCGGCTGGGACCACTTGCGGAAATGCTGCGCAGCTGACGCCAGCCTGTACCCGGCGCTGGGCCTGCACCCGGTCTACCTGGAGCAACATAGCGCTGCCGACCTGAAGACACTTGAGAATCAGCTGGCTGAGCACAGGCCGGTAGCCGTTGGCGAGATCGGGCTCGATTATTACCTCAAAGACCTTGACCGGGTGCGCCAGCAGGCATTGCTGGAGGCGCAGCTGGCGATGGCGCGGGCCGCGGATTTGCCGGTTATCCTGCATGTGCGCAAGGCACATGACCGGATGCTGTCGATACTGAAACGCATTGGTGTGCGCGGCGGTATCGCCCATGCCTTCAATGGCAGCCTGCAGCAGGCTGGTGAATATACCGGCCTGGGTTTCAAGCTTGGCTTCGGCGGCATGTTGACGTTCGAGCGATCCAGCAAGCTGCGCGCGCTGGCAGCGGCACTGCCGCTTGAATCCATTGTGCTTGAAACGGACGCCCCGGACATGACCGTGGCGCAACACCGGGGTGAACGCAACAGTCCGGAGTATTTGCCATTTTGCCTGGCGGCACTGGCCGGGGTGCGCGATGCGGATCCGCAGGTGATTGCCCGCCAGACCACGGCGAACGCGCGTGAAGTATTGCGGCTCGAACAGTGGTCTCTATCACAATGAAACGCGTTCATCATTTATTTCTCCCGGCCCTGTTGTTGCTGCTGGGTGCCTGTTATGTGCAGGCGCAAACCGGCAAGAGCGGCGGCTGGCGGCTGGCGGCAGAGTCCAGCCCCTACCTGAACATGCATGCCGACAACCCGGTCGAATGGTATCCCTGGGGTGAGCAGGCCTTTGAGAAGGCGCGCCGGGAAAACAAGCCGCTGTTTATTTCCGTCGGCTATTTCACCTGTCACTGGTGCCATGTCATGGCGCGCGAGTCCTTTGAGAACCCGGCGATCGCCAAACTGTTGAACGACAGTTTTGTCTCGATCAAGGTCGACCGGGAGCAACGCCCGGATATTGATGACGCCTATATGCTTTATGTCACCCTGACTCAGGGCCGCGGCGGCTGGCCGATGTCGGTGTGGGCCACACCGGACGGGGATCCGTTTGTAGGTGGCACCTATTTTCCACCCCATGCCAGCATGGGCAAGAACGGCATGGACTCCCTGTTGCCCATGCTGGCCGGTCTCTGGAAGGACGACGAGGCAGGTATTCGGGAGACGGCCCTGCAGGCCGTGGCCGTGATGCGCAATCTCGAGACTTCGGTAAAACCGCTGCAGACGCTGGACAATGAACCGGTGGAAAGGGCGCAGGAATATTTTGCCGCGGCATTTGACGAAATCCAGGGGGGCTTTGAGCCGGCACCGAAGTTTCCCCAGCCTGCGAGGTTGATGTTTCTGCTGGAGTCGTCACAGCAGGCCGCTGCCGACATGGCCCTGTTCACCCTGGACCGAATGGCGGCGGGCGGCATCCATGACCAGCTTGGTGGCGGTTTTCACCGCTATTCCACCGACTTCGACTGGCGTGTGCCGCATTTTGAGAAGATGCTCTACGACCAGGCGCTGATTGCACGCGCCTGCCTGTATGCCTGGCGTCGCAGCCGTGAAGACCGCTATGCCGCGCTGGTGCGCAAGACCCTTGATTTTAGCCTCGCTGAAATGCGCGGTGCCGGCGGCGGTTTTTATTCCGCACTGGGTGCGGACAGCCCGGTGCCCGGGAACGCATCCGCGCACATGGAAGAGGGCGCGTATTACACATGGAGCTGGCGGCAATTGACGGAGGCGCTGGGCGATGGCCCGTTGCGCGACTGGGCGGTGGCACGTTACGGCGCCAGTGAACGCGGCAATGCGGTTACTGATCCCCTGGGTGAAATGCAGGACAAGAACGTGCTCTACGCCGCCCTCGATGCAAAAGAACTGGCGCATAAATTCAAGCTCGACCTCATCAGCGCCAGTCAGCGCAATGCCCGCGTCGATGAGTTGTTGTTGAAGGCGCGCGCCCGGCGTCCAGCCGTCCCCGTTGATGACAAGGTCGTCACCGTGTGGAACGGCTACATGATAACCACGCTGGCACTGGCCGGGCGCGCGCTTGATGAGCCGCGTTATATCAAGGCCGCGGAAAAGACCGCCGGGTTCCTGCTGGATGCACTCTATGATCAAAAAACCGGTGTGTTATTCCGCGACTGGCGCAACGGGGTGCGCGGTGCCCCCGGGTTCAGTGAAGACTATGCGGCCCTGGCCGAGGGCCTGATCGCGCTGCACAAGGTGACTGCCGACAAACACTGGCTGGTGAAGGCGCAGGGCCTGGTGGACAGGCTGCTTGCAGACTACGGGGATGAAGCGGCGGGCGGTTTTTTCAACAGCCCGGCGGACACCGAATTATGGCTGCGCGAGAAAGAGGCCAGTGATGGCGCCACCCTGTCAGTCAATGGCATCGCCGTGCATGTGCTCCATGACCTGGCGAGGCTCACCGGTAAAAACAGCTACCGTGACCTGGCCCGCAAGACAGCCGCCTGGGCCGGTGCGCAGCTTGCGGACTCGCCGGCCTCCATGCCGTACATGCTGATTGCCTGGCCGCAGCTGGTCGATGCGGCGGAGAAGCAGTAATAACCGGTGCGAAATCACCCGGTATTGCGCATGCCGCTGGCGATGGCGTTGATGGAGCGCAGCAGCGGGTGCAGCCAGCGATCGCGCTGATCATCGTTCAGGTTCTCGTCGCGGTAGCGTGACAACAGGGTGATCTGGATATTGTTCAACGGGTCGAGGTACGGGTCGCGCCGATACAGCGACAGCCCGAGGGAGGGGTTGTCTTCCAGCAACAGGTGATTACCGCTGATGTCCAGTACCTGGGTGACGGTGCGCGCGTATTCGTCCCGAATGCGCTTGTAAATACGCTCGGCCTCTTCGTGATTGCTGGCAAGCCGCGTGTATTCATGGGCGATGCCCATCTCGCCCTTGTAAAGCGCCATCTGGATATTGCTGATCAGGTTCCGGAAGAACGGCCACTCCCGGTGCATCTCCTGCAGGCGGGTGAGCCGTGCCGGGTCAGTGCCACGCCAGCTCTCCAGCGCACTGCCGAGCCCGTACCAGGCCGGCAGGGTATGCCGGGCCTGTGCCCAGCCGAATACCCAGGGAATCGCGCGGATCGAGGTCTTGGAGCGGTCCTGTGACTTGCGGTGTGACGGGCGTGAACCGATGTTCAGCAGGCCGATCTCGGTGACCGGGGTGACTTCGTAGAAATAATCGAACAGGCCCTCGGTGTGGTCGATCAGGTCACGGTAGCTGGCTTCACCCAGCCTGGTGAGTTCGTCCATGACGTCCGTGTAGTCACTATGCTCAACTTTCTGTTCCGTGATCAGGTTGCGGCTTGCCTTCAGCAGGCCGGTGACGCCGATGGACAATTCGTAGGTGGCGGTTTCCGCATTGCTGTACTTGTAACGCAGTACCTCTCCCTGCTCGGTGAACTTGATCTGGCCGTGCACGGTGCCATTGGGTTGCGAAAGAATCGCATCGTGAGTCGGGCCGCCGCCGCGACCCACGGTGCCGCCGCGGCCATGGAACAGGCGGACCTCGATACCATAGCGTCCGGTAATCGCGATGATCTTTTTCTGGGCGTGGTACAGGCTCCAGTTGGAGGCAAGGATGCCGCCGTCCTTGCAGGAGTCGGAATAACCCAGCATGATCTCCTGGCACTTGCAGGCTTCATGGAGTAATGCCCGGTAGGTTTCATTGTCGAGTAATTGTGTCAGTACATCTTCAACATGATCCAGGTCATCGATGGTTTCGAACAGGGGGCTGATACGGATCCGGCAAAACCATTCACCGTTGTTGCTGCCGGCCAGTCCGGTCAGCCACGCAAGGTACATCACCTCGAGGACATGGCTGGCGGTATGCGTCATCGAGATGACGTAGTTGCCGAAGGCATTCGGACTGATCTCGCCCTGCATGCGGCGCATGACATCGAGCACCTCGAGTGTTTCACGCGTGTCCTCGCTGAGCATGCGGCGATCAATGTCCGGCGGAGTGGTGGCAAGTGCCCGCGTCAGGTACTGCTGGCGGGCATTCTCATCCAGTGAGGCATAATCAACGGCCTCCGGCAGCTGCCTGCACAGCTCGGTGACCGCCTCGCTGTGGCGGGTCGATTCCTGGCGAATATCGAGATGCATCAGGTAAAAACCGAAGGTCTCGACCAGGCGGATCAGGTCTTTCAGCCGGGCATCGGCCAGGCTGACATCGCCATTTTCAGTCAGCGAGTCGCGAATCAGGAACAGGTCCTGCAGCAGTTCCTGCTCGGTTGCATACCCCAGGGGCTGGGTTGCAGGATCGATATCCGGGTTATCCAGCCGTTCGTTGACGGCGTCGAGATTGAGGGCCAGGCGATGGCGCATGATGCCCAGCTTGCGCCGGTAGGGTTCGTGCCTGAAATGATCCGGGAAATTCCTGAAGGCCTCGGGAAAACGTTCATTATCCCGGCTGATGCTTTCGAGCAGGCTGGCCGAAAAGCCGCACAGGCGAGCGGAATGCGTCAGCCGCTGACCGAGCTTTGTCAGGCTGCTCACGTAGGCGGTGAGGATCTCGCGCATATGCATGCGCAGTGCGGACACGGTTGTTGCCGGTTTTACATGCGGGTTGCCGTCCCTGTCGCCGCCTATCCATGAGCCGAACTGCATCAGGCCACCGGGCACGACCGGCGGTGTTGCACCATCGTCGTTTGCATAGGTGCGGCTGATGGCCTTTTCGAGGTAGCGGTAGGTTTGCGGCACGGCCTCGAACAGGCTCTCGCGAAAGTAATACAGGCCGTTACGGATTTCGTCTTCTACCGTGGGTTTGTGCAGGCGTACTTCATCGGTCTTCCATAACACCTGTATCTGTTGCTTGATGGCCTGGCGGATATCGTTGCGTTCATCGATGCCGAGACGCGTATTGTTGAGTTTATCGCCGGTAATGAAAATACGCCGCAGTGCATACATGACCGTGCGACGGATGGCCTCGGTCGGGTGAGCCGTAAACACCGGCAGGTAGAGTGTCCTGTCCAGCAGGGTTTGCAATTGTGACGCCTCGATGCCCTGTTCCCTGAACTCCATCAGGGTCCGGGTGAACGAGCCATGCCACACGGGGCCCTGGGTGCGTGCCTGGCGACGGCGCTGCCGGTGCTGGAATGATTCCTCCGCAATATTGACGAGACTGAAGTAAAGGTTGAATGCACGGATGACGTCGGTCAGTTCATCCGGTGACAGGTGCTCGATGACGCGGGCAAGACGGCCCCGGGTCTTGCTGTTTTCCTGCTTGCGTAAACGGATATAGCCGCGACGCAGTGTCTCGACCGCATCGAAGATTTCCTTGCCGGCCTGTTCGCGCAGGACCTCACCGAGCAGGTTGCCGAACAGGCGCACACGGTTGCGCAGGTCATTGTCGCCGGACTGTGTAAACGGCAGGATCGGTGGTCGTGTCATTGAAATAAAAAGGCCACGCCGGGGCATGGCCTTCTCATGTTTCGGGGCTGTGGATTATACCGATAGCCGTCGATTGTGCTACCGGAATATTTTAAAGTTCATTCCAGATAATCTCCATAAGCTACTGAATTACAATCAGGCAATTTCTTTATCTTCGTTGCCTGGCGGTGCAAGCAGCTGCTCGTAGAGGGCCAGGTATTGCCTGGCGCTGCGGGTCCAGCTGAAGTCCTGTTTCATGCCGCTGACCATTATCTGCTGCCAGGAATCCGCATCCTTGTAGTGTTCGAGCGCCCGCTGGACTGCCTCCCGCAGGGCGGTTGCCGAGGCCTCCCTGAAACTGAAGCCGGTGGCGGTTTTATCGGCCAGTGTTTCGGGGGTGGTGTCTGTGACGGTGTCGGCCAGGCCGCCGGTGTGGCGCACGATCGGTACAGTGCCGTAACGCTGACTGTATATCTGGTTAAGTCCGCAGGGCTCGAAACGTGACGGCATGAGGAACATGTCGGCGCCGGCCTCGATGTGGTGTGCAAGCTGCTCGTCGTAACCGATGACTACGCCGAGGTGTTGCGGGTATTTTTTTTCCGCCTGGAGAATGTCCACTTCCAGCTGGCTGTCGCCACTTCCAAGGATGACAAGTTGTGCGCCTTTTTCAACCAGCTCGGGAACGATGTCAAGAATGAGATCGATGCCTTTCTGTTCAACCAGCCGGCTGATGATGGCAAACAATGGAATGTCATTATCAACCGGCAGTTCAAAACGTTCCTGCAGTGCACTCTTGTTTTCAGTCTTGTGGAACAATGAGCGTTGGGTGAACACTACCGGAATATTCAGATCCCGCCCCGGGTTCCAGACAGCATAGTCAACACCGTTGACAATGCCGGTGAGATTATTCCTGCGATGCGCAAGCAGTCCCTCAAGTCCGCAGCCATATTCACTGGTGCAGATTTCTTTTGCATAGGTCGGGCTTACCGTGGTGATCCAGTCTGCAAAAACAAGACCGCCCTTGATGAAGGAAAACTGGTTGTGGAATTCCATTGTTTCCGTGGACCAGAAGTTGGTGGGCAACTTGAGCTTCTGGAAGACTTTCCAGTCGAACAGGCCCTGGTAGGCAAGGTTGTGGATGGTGAATATCGTTGGCGGGCTGTTTTTGCGCACCGCGAGCATCGGCGGCACCAGCCCGGTCTGCCAGTCATTGCAATGCACCAGGTCCGGTTTCCAGTCGAGGCCGATTTCATCCATGGCAATGGCGGTAATGGTGCGGCAAAAGGCACTGAAACGATCGGCATTATCCGGCCAGGTCGTGCCCTTCATGTCCGAGTACGGCTTGCCCTCGCGGTCGAACAGCTCGGGGGCATCGACCAGGTAGAGGATGACGCTGCTGCCGGGCAGGCGGCCCGCGAGTATCCGTACCGACTGGTCGATATCCACGAGTATCCGGTGCGTCACAAAGGTGAATTTCTCGGCCTGCTCGAGCACCTGGCGGTAGGCCGGGATAATCAGGCGGATGTCATGTTTCAGGTTGCGAATGGCGCGTGGCAGACTGCCGGCGACATCGGCCAGTCCACCGGTCTTGACCAGGGGATGTGCTTCACTGCTGGCGAAAAGGATTTTCATTACACTCGTGTCAGAAATCTGGCAACGCAGGGCGTCGGGCAATCGCAAGGGTGATGCAAGATACAGGCGGCGTCAACTTCTTAAGAAAGCTTGCGTTTTTGAAAAAACAGATTACCCTTGGCGATGTAGGGGATAGTGACGATATAAATGCAGGGGCAGCAGTCCCGCGCCAGGAAAAGCAGTCAGGTTTTCTACAGGGGTGGCAAATGGGGAGTCAATTTGATCTTGGGTCGAGTGGCAGCCGGCCCCGGCTGCGCGATGAGTTCCTCGATGGTCTGGAGTGTTTCAAAAGCGATGATTACGCAGCGGCGCTGACGCTGTTTCGAAAGGCGGATGAAAGCGCCGCGGTCGATGATGTCTACCAGAACCGCTATACCTCGTTTCACGGGCTGGCCCGGTTGACCATGGGCGACGACAGTGGTGTGAAATTATGCCGCAAGGCCGCTGTCGGCGAGACCAACGATGCCGAGGTCTATTACAACCTGGCAATGGCAGAAAACAAGCTCGGTTTGCGGGAAAGCGCCTACCAGGCATTGCGCCGTGGCCTGTATGTTGCCCCTGAGCATGCCGGCCTGCTGCAGTTGAAGAGCGACATTGGCTTGCGTGAAAAGCGTGGACTGGTCGCTGGCCTGAGACGTAATAACTGGCTTAATCGTCTGCTGGGCCGCTTGATACGCGGCTCCCGGCAGCCCTATTCAGATCGCGAGTAGTCCCATTCCACCTGCAAGCCCGCATTCGTTTGACCTATCCCTTATAATGACAGCCGGAGTCGGCCAGGCAGTCGCCCCGCTTGCGGGGAGGAAAGTCCGGGCTCCACAGGGCAGGGTGCCAGGTAACGCCTGGGAGGCGCGAGCCTATGGAAAGTGCCACAGAAAATATACCGCCTGCTTCGTACGCGGAGCCGGTAAGGGTGAAATGGTGCGGTAAGAGCGCACCGCGCGGCTGGTAACAGGCGTGGCAGGGTAAACCCCACCCGGAGCAAGACCAAATAGGGGAACATTCATGCGGCCCGCATGGTTCCCGGGTAGGTTGCTTGAGGCATACGGTGACGTATTGTCCAGATGAATGGCTGTCCACGACAGAACCCGGCTTATCGGCCGACTCCTTTTTCTTTTCCTGATTAATGAACCTGTGCCCCCGGATTGCGCGCAGCGCAATCCGGGGATGCGGACTCGATAGAACCCGGGTGGCAAACCAAGTATATTAGGACCACTGATACACTGATTCTGAATCCAGGATGACACGCAAGCTTTATATCAAAACCCACGGCTGCCAGATGAACGAGTACGACTCCTCCAGGATGGCGGACGTGCTGGTCGATTCCCATCAACTTGAAGTCACGCCGGACCCGGCGCAGGCCGATGTGCTGCTGCTCAATACCTGCTCGATCCGTGAAAAGGCACAGGAAAAGGTGTTCTCCGAACTGGGCCGCTGGAAGGAGCTGAAAGACAGGCGCCCGGAACTGGTGATCGGTGTCGGCGGCTGCGTCGCCAGCCAGGAGGGCGATGCCATTCGTGACCGGGCCCCGTATGTCGATATCGTGTTCGGTCCACAGACACTGCATCGCCTGCCGCAGATGCTGGATGATGCCCGGCGTGCCCGGCAGCCGGTTATCGATATCAGCTTCCCCGAGATTGAAAAGTTCGACTGCATGCCGCCGCCCAGCGTAAAGGGACCAACTGCCTTTGTCTCCATCATGGAAGGCTGCAGCAAGTATTGCAGCTTTTGCGTTGTCCCCTATACGCGTGGCGAGGAAGTCAGCCGGCCATTCGATGACATCCTGGCCGAGGTTGCCGGGCTTGCCGGGCAGGGTGTTCGCGAAGTTACCCTGCTGGGGCAGAATGTGAATGCCTACCGGGGTGAGCAGCATGATGGCGAGATTGCCGACCTGGCGTTGCTGATTACCTATATTGCGGCCATTGACGGAATCGACCGGATTCGCTACACCACCTCGCACCCGCTGGAAATGAGTGACAGCCTGATCGAGGTGTATGCGGAAGTCCCTGAACTGGCAGGGCACCTGCATCTGCCGGTGCAAAGTGGTTCAGACCGTATTCTTGCAAGTATGAAACGCAACCATACAGCGCTTGAGTATAAATCAACCATACGCAGGCTGCGTGAGGCACGACCCGGTATCAGCCTGTCTTCCGATTTTATTATCGGCTTTCCCGGTGAAGGGGCGGAGGAGTTTGAACAGACCATGGAGCTGATCGAGGAAGTCGGCTTTGACCAGTCCTTCAGTTTTATCTACAGCCAGCGACCGGGTACGCCCGCGTCCGATATGCCGGATGACGTGCCTGTCATCGAGAAGAAGGCGCGACTGGCGCGGTTGCAAAAACGCATTAACGGCATGGCGGCTGCGATCAGCAACTCCATGGTCGGTAATGTCGAACGTATTCTCGTTGAGAAAGTGTCCCGCAAAAGCGATCACCAGGTCAGTGGCCGGACTGAAAACAACCGGGTGGTTAATTTCGACGGTGCACACTCGCTGATTGGCCGCTTCGTCGATGTGCGCATAACCGAGGCACTTCCAAACTCGTTGCGCGCTGAACTTGTTTCGGTCGAGCCGGTGGAAAACCGGGCGAAACCTGATGCTGTTTTCATGAGTGCATCTTGAACGCGCAGATACATTCTATCGATATTTCACTGCTGCCCGCTGACAATGATCGACTGGCTGAACTGTGTGGCCAGTTCGACAGTCATTTGCGTCAACTGGAACAGCGTCTCGGGGTGGAAATCAACAACCGCGGCAACCAGTTCCGCATTATCGGAAATGCGGACAATGTACAGTCGGCTGCAAGCGTCCTGGAAGACCTCTATCGCGAAACAGAAAAAGGTGGGCTTACGCCCGAGAATATCCATCTCTCTCTAAGCGAGGTTGACTCGAGTCAGGAGCCTGTATCCCGGGCGCGTGACGCGGCGACCGTGCTGATTAAAACACCGGGCGGCACGATTATGCCGCGTGGCGATAACCAGCAGCACTATCTTCTCAATATAACCAACCATGACCTGAATTTCGGTATAGGGCCGGCGGGTACCGGAAAGACCTATCTCGCGGTGGCCTGTGCCGTGCACGCCCTGGAGCAGGAGCGGGTCAGCAGGCTGGTACTGGTGCGGCCGGCCGTGGAGGCCGGTGAACGCCTCGGGTTTCTGCCGGGCGACATGACTCAAAAAGTCGATCCCTACCTGCGCCCCCTGTATGACGCGCTTTATGAAATGCTCGGTATAGAGCGGGTTGCCAGGCTTATTGAACGGAATATCATCGAGGTTGCGCCGCTTGCGTTCATGCGCGGTCGCAGTCTCAACGATGCCTTTATTATTCTCGATGAGGCGCAGAACACGACGGTTGAACAAATGAAAATGTTCCTGACACGTATCGGCTTCGGTTCGACTGCGGTTGTCACTGGCGATATCACCCAGATTGATTTACCCAGGCATGTCCAGTCCGGGTTGCGCCAGGTGACCGATGTTCTGAGGTCGCAGCAGGATATCAGTTTCACGTTCTTTACATCGAGGGATGTGGTCAGGCACCCGCTGGTGCAGCAGATTATCGATGCCTACGATGCCTATGACCGGACAAATACCGATGGCAATTGAGAGTGCAGGTGAACAGGGTGTGTATTTACGGGCCCCGGCGGGATGATTGAATAATATGAACAAGCAGAATACAAGCGTCACTGTTCAATATGCCATATCAGCAGAAGGCCTGCCAGGCGAGCAGGACATCAGAAAATGGGCCGCGCTTGCTTTACAGGACAGGCAGAAACCGACAGAGCTGGTTGTGCGTATCGTCGATGAAGCCGAGATCACCGTGCTCAATCAACGCTACCGTGGCAAGGATGGCGCAACCAATGTGCTGTCGTTTCCCTATGAACCGATGCCGGGGGTCGAGTCCGGCTTGCTGGGTGATGTTGTAATTTGTGCGCCGGTTGTTGCCAGGGAAGCGGTTGCACAGGGCAAGACGCCGGAGGCGCACTGGGCGCATATGGTGATACACGGTGTGTTGCACCTGCTCGGTTATGACCATGGCAACGACAGCGAGGCCCGGGAGATGGAGCAACTGGAGAAGTGGCAACTGGCCAGCCTGGGTTTTCTCAATCCCTATTGATGGCGATCCACCCCGGGCGCGGGACATATCGCATCCGGCGAATTTACACGGCGGGGTGGCCAGGATGGGCGCAGAGACAAGCGTGATCATCTTTTCAGAAAGATACTGCAAGCAACTGATAATTAATGGATAGAGACCGACCTGCGAACGGTCCCGCCAGGCACGCCCGGCTCGCCGGGTTGAAGCGCTTGTTTTTGCGGGAACCGGCCAACAACGAGCAACTGGTCGAGTTGCTGCGTGGCGCCCACCAGAAGAACCTGTTCGATGCCGACGTGCTTGCCATGCTCGAGGGCGTCCTGCATGTGGATGATATGCAGGTGCGTGATGTCATGATCCCGCGTTCCCGCGTGGTTGTGCTGGAACGTGATGCGAGCCCTGAAATACTGTTGCGCACGGTGGTTGAGTCCGGCCATTCGCGCTTCCCGGTGACCGGCGAAGACGGGGATGAGGTTGTCGGTATACTGCTGGCGAAAGATTTGCTGTTTTATTCCTTCGAACGTACGGACAGCCGCTTCAACGTCAGGGAGATTCTGCGCCCGGCGATATTCGTCCCCGAAAGCAAGCGCCTTAATGTGCTGTTAAAGGAGTTTCGCTCAAGTCGTATTCACATGGCCATCGTCGTCGACGAGTACGGTGGCCTTGCGGGTATGGTCACGATCGAGGACGTACTTGAGCAAATCGTCGGGGAAATCGAGGATGAGCACGATGTCGAGGAAGAGGACACCATTCGCAGGCATAGCGATTACCACTATACGATCAAGGCGCTGACGCCGATCGAGGATTTCAACAGCTATTTCAAAACCGAATTACCGGATGATGAATGCGATACGATCGGCGGGCTCGTTGTGAGCCGGATCGGGCGTTTGCCCAGGCGTGGTGAGCGTATTGTCATTGGCAAGCTGTTGTTCAAGATATTGCGTGCTGACAGTCGCCGGGTTCATATGTTGCAACTGACGTTGTTGCCGCGATCGGACGAGGTTGCAGCCAAATCGCTCCAGAATGAACCGTGACCGGTATTGACGCCCGCATCAACGGGCTGGCCGTGCTGCTTGCAGGTGCGCTGGCGGTCACGGCATTTGCGCCCTATGGCTGGTATCCCGTTGCAATCCTGTCGCTGGCCGTTCTTTTCAGTCAATGGCTGAAGGACAGTCCACGCCGGGCCATGCTGCATGGTGGCCTGTTCGGGCTCGGCTTCTTCGGTACCGGTGTCTCGTGGGTATTCGTCAGCGTGTATACCTATGGTCACGTTCCGGTGGCCGCTTCCATCCTGGTGACCGTGGTGTTCGTCAGCGTCCTTTCACTGTATCCCGCCTTGCTCGGTTATTTACTCGGTCGTGTCCGCGCCGCAGCGGGCGGATTATTGCCGTTGCCGGTTTTTGCCGCAGGCTGGATTGTTGCCGAGTGGCTGCGCGGCTGGTTATTTACGGGTTTTCCCTGGCTGAATATAGGCAGCAGCCAGGTTGACAGCCTGTTGGCAGCCTATGCCCCGGTTGCGGGTGTCTACGGTGTCGGGCTGGCGCTGGCGCTGAGCGCGGCGTTCCTGGTGGCAGTCATACGCGGGCGGCAACGCCTGGCGAGCCTTCTTTTCCTCATCGTTATCTGGGCGGGTGCCTGGTTTGTTGACCGGCTGGAATGGACCTCGCCCGTGGAAGAGAACCTGCGGGTGGCGCTGGTGCAGGGCAATATATCCCAGGAAGAAAAATGGTTGCCGGAGAATGTCGAGAAAACACTGGCACGCTATACGGAGCTGAGCTTTTCCAGGCAGGATATTGACCTTGTCATCTGGCCCGAGACGGCGATCCCGGCTTTTTATCACCAGGTTACAGACAGTTTTATTCCCTATCTCGAATCGAGGTTGCAGGAACGTGATATGTCCATGTTGACGGGTATCCCGTTGCTCGACAAGACTGAATGGAAATATTACAACACGGTGGTCTCGGTTGGAGCCAAACGCATGTTTTATTACAAGCGTCACCTGGTACCATTCGGGGAGTACCTGCCGCTGCGCGGGATCATCGGCACAACCCTGGATGCACTCGCTGTACCCAATGCAGATTTTTCCCGGGGCGATGATGCGCAGCAACTGATAGAAGTTGCCGGTTACGCGGTGGGCACTTCCATCTGTTTTGAAGTCGCATTCAGTGAAGAGGTCGCGGCGCAACTGCCGCAGGCGGCGCTGCTGGTCAATGTGAGTAACGATGCCTGGTTTGGCGACTCACTGGCGCCGCACCAGCACCTTGAAATGGCCCGCATGCGCTCGATGGAAACCGGCCGCCCGATGCTGCGTGCGACCAACACCGGCATTTCTGCAATTATTGACTACGACGGGGCGATACTGGCGCGCAGTGCCCAGTTCGAAACAGCCGTTGTGACCGGTACTATCGCCCCGCGCCAGGGTGCAACACCCTACGTGAGATTCGGGAATGTGCCGGTTATCGGACTCTGCAGTATTCTCCTGTTGCTGGCATGGCTGGTACGCCGTCCGCGTGGCTGATATCGGG
The DNA here is from genome assembly GCA_963827755.1 of uncultured Gammaproteobacteria bacterium. Lineage (GTDB taxonomy): Bacteria > Pseudomonadota > Gammaproteobacteria > UBA9214 > UBA9214 > UBA9214. Next base: position 39,359 of record CAWHCQ010000044.1, on the reverse strand, counting down.
GCCGCGGCCTGACTGCCTGATATGACGGGTCATACGGGTTCACCCGCCTGACTGAAAATACCTTCTGTGCCCGCTTTTGGGGCCATTTCGTGCCGATTTCCGGCGAAAATCCGCATAACGACTGCCCGGGCTGCCGGGCTGCCCCTGAACCCCCGACGTGGTTTAAGTTTCTGTTGTTTTTGCCGTAATCCTTGATGACGTCATATTTTTGGCTACACCGGCCTGAGCATGGGAAATGCATTTTCCAGGGACCTGCTTTGCAACTGCAATCTAAAATACTGTTACTGCTGATACCGCTGATTGTGCTGCCCATCCTGGTCCTGGGCTGGATGGCCTACAGCCTGCTCATGGAAGATGCCCGCAATCGGACTCATTACCAGATGTCTACCCTGCTGGAGCAGATCGAGTCGCAAACCGAATCGCAATTACGTACCGCCCGCGCCAACGCCAGCCTGTTTGCCAACACCACGCTGATCAAGCAGTTCATAGAGGAAGACAGATATTTCGAAGACAAGTCAGGTCTGGAACAACAGGTTATGGAACTGCTCTACAATTACCAGCTGGCATATCCCGAATATTATGAAATCCGTATCATCTCCAGTGACGGCGAGGAACAGATACGCACGGTACTCGGCAACGTTGCCAACCAGGCAACAAACGAGTCATCGAGCAGTTATTTTATCGAGGCGGGGGACAACCCGGGTGTCACCTACACCACATTCTTCCGCAACCCGGATAATGGTGAACCGGCATTGCTGACCAGCAAGCCACTCTACCTGTTTGGTAAAAACGAGCCGGGCAGGCAAAAAGATCTCTACGGTTATTTGATGTTAACCGTCGATCTTGATTTCCTGAAAGCACAGGCCAGCAGGGAGAAGCCGGGCGAGAGTGGTGAGGTTTTTTTCACAGATGACAAGGGTGCTATCCTGTTTCATCGTTCTGCAGACCAGGTCGGGCAAAAATTATCCGGCGAACTGTTCAGTCAGTCAAAACAATATGCTGATGGCAGCACCCTGATAGACGGACTGTACATGGGTAAAGCCGCCCACTTCCAGTCCGTAAAGCTGCATGACTGGTTATATGCCTTTGTTGTTTACCAGGAAGAAGAGCTGCTGGCGAAGAGTATCAACCTTGGTTGGACGGTAGCCCTTGTTACATCCATCGCCATGCTGCTGGCTACAACCCTGTTGTTCGGTGTTTTCAGAAAACTGCTTATCAAGCCCATACGGGCACTCAGTCTTGCTGTCAGCGAAATGGGCCATGGAAAATTACTTACACCGATCGAGATAGATTCAGATGATGAACTCGGTGAACTGGCCGCCAGGTTCAGGGAAATGGGCAAGAGCCTGCATAACTCACATGAGCAGGTGCGTTACGTGGCCTACCATGACAGCCTCACCGGGCTTCCCAACCGGTTGATGTTCAAGGACTACCTGAAGAGGGCGACTGCCGGTGCGCGGCGTGACATGCAGGGTCTGGCCATCCTCTTCCTCGATCTCGATAATTTCAAACGCATCAATGACACCCTGGGTCATCAGGCTGGCGATACCCTGCTGGAATCCTTTGCCGACAGGCTTTCAAGTCAGCTGCGCGAGGAAGATGTTATTGCCCATTCAACCCCGGAAGATGCGTCCAAGTTGATCGCGCGCCTGGCGGGTGACGAGTTTATAATTCTATTGCCCGATACCAACGGGCCCGGCGAGGTGGAAAAAGTCGCCAAGCGTATCTTCAAGTCCCTCTCGGAGCCCTTTATTGTGTCGATGCAGGAGCTCTATGTCAGCGCAAGCATTGGCATTGCCATGTATCCGGAAGATGGTGAAACCGCCGGTGAACTGTTGAAGAATGCGGATATTGCGATGTATCACGCCAAAAAACTGGGGCGCAACAACTTTCAGTATTACTCCAGGAAATTGAATGAAGCATCGGCCGAAAAGCTGAAGATCGAAGGGCGGTTGCGCCACGCGCTTGAAAACGAGGCACTGGCGCTGCACTACCAGCCGCAGGTAACTCTCGCTACTGGAGATATTTCTGCAGTCGAGGCACTGTTGCGCTGGGAAGACCCCGAACTGGGTCAGGTTTCTCCGGACGTGTTTATACCGATTGCCGAGGAATTTGGCCTGATTGTAAAAATCAGCGAGTGGGTTATTCACGAGGCCTGTCGCCAGGCGCAGGAATGGATCACTGTGTACGACCTGCCCATCACCATGTCAATCAATATTTCCGCGGTTCATTTCAATGACGAGAATCTGGTATCCATTATTGCAAGCGCCCTGAAGGCAACAGGAATGAATTCCGGGAGTCTGGAGCTTGAACTCACGGAAACAAGCATCCTGCAGAACCTGAACCAGGCAATCGAAACCCTCGACAACTTCAAGAGCATGGGGCTGAAGCTTGCGCTGGACGATTTCGGAACCGGGTATTCTTCACTCAGCTACCTGATGAAACTTCCCTTTAACAGGCTGAAGATTGACCAGAGCTTTATCCGTAACCTGAAGACGGAAACCAAGGGTGCGACCATTGTTGCCGCTATTATCAGCATGTCACACAGCCTCGGCATGTCAGTGGTTGCAGAGGGCGTGGAGGAAGCGGAGCAAATGCAGGTACTGAGACAGATGCGCTGTGATGCTGTGCAGGGCTATTACATCTCGCGGCCGTTGCCAGCCGATAAATTCGAAGACTTCATCAAGCTGATATCCAGGCAATCAGCCTGACCGGTGTGCCGTATGCCGCAACCGGGGGCAGATCTCCCTGGCTCAGACGGTGATCCTGATTTCGTCTGCATCGACCATCTGCCCGATGGCAACCTCCAGGTCGATCTGGTCAGGGTTCTCGGTGCTTTGATGCATCAAGCTCGACAATTCAGTCTGTTCGAGGGTGCGGGAGCTGCCGTCACCATGCTGGATATAGGCCGCCCAGGGTACACATTTCGTGAGCGGAAACAGCTGTCCTTTCTGCGGGAAATATCGATATTCAGGCAGGAATAAACAGTAATCGTATGTGCGGTACAAACATGCTGTAGCGCATCATGCCCTTGATGCGAGGCGCTGACGATCGACTGCATTGTATTCGACGAAAACATATTCGCCGCGCTGGCAGTTCCGGTTGTTACTTCCGGTCCTGTCTGCAGCCCTTTGAAAGACAGTCGGCCTGGTTATAACTGTCTTGCGGATTCACGGGTAGCAGGCAGCGTTGTGGCATGGTTTTATTCTTCCGGGTTTACAGTTCGTCTTTAACGGTCTTGCGGTGAAATACCGTGTGTTCGCAATTCGGACAGTTCGGTATCTGCGCGGTTTCGTGGAAGCGAATAATTGCATCACAACTGGCGCAAACCAGTGTACCGGGCCCTGTTATCTCGCCGGTGTTCCACGCGGGACCTTCTTCGACTTCATGCTCGAACTCCAGCATTTCCTGGCGGGTATGGTCGGTGACGCGTTCCAGCGTCTCGGTCAACCGGTCTTCAATCTGGTGGATATCAAAACGCAGCCAGTCGCCCAGTTCCTGCCCGGTTTCCGCCAGATATTTTCCCGCATCCTCGATGTCGCGATGCAGGTACATGGCGATCTTCTCGGCCTCTTCCCGGGTAAGCTCTTCCAGGTCGACCGCCAGATCCCGGGCATTGTGGATAAACCGTTTTAAAACCGGGGCGGTGTGCTCCTCAGCCTCCTCGATGGCTGTCCTGACCCTGACCATCATGTCGTTATAGGCATTCAGCCATTTTTCCCGTGCAGGGATCTCGTCACTCATAATGCTCTCCTGAATATGCAAGTGTGGCAAAAATTCTCTCAAAGGTGAAGGAATTTGCCATTGCTTGTTGTTGGGGCAGGGGAGCCTACGGTATTCTTCCGCCTTCTATATGATGACCGATTGCATGGAGTACATGGACGCCATTTATAAACCGGACAGGGTCGAGGCCGATGCCCGCGCGCACTGGGATAAAGAGCAGACGTTTCGAGTAACCGAGGATCCCTCGCGGGAGAAATACTACTGCCTGTCGATGTTTCCCTATCCGAGTGGCCGCCTGCACATGGGCCATGTCCGCAACTACACCATCGGTGACGTGATCAGCCGTTACCAGCGCATGCTCGGCAAGAACGTCCTGCAGCCGATGGGCTGGGATGCCTTTGGCCTGCCGGCTGAAAATGCCGCCATCCAGAACAAGGTACCGCCGGCGCAGTGGACAAAAGAGAATATCGACTACATGCGCAACCAGCTGAAACAGCTGGGTTTCGGCTATGACTGGGAACGTGAGCTTGCCACCTGCAACCCGGAGTATTACCGCTGGGAGCAATGGTTCTTTACCCGCCTGTTCAAAAAGGGTGTGGTCTACAAGAAGACGGCCGTCGTCAACTGGGACCCGGTTGACAAGACGGTGCTTGCCAACGAGCAGGTCATCGATGGCAAGGGCTGGCGTTCCGGCGCCCCGGTTGAACGCCGCGAGATACCGCAGTGGTTCCTGAAGATTACCGATTATGCCGAGCAGTTGCTGGACGATCTCGAGCAACTCGATGGCTGGCCGGAACAGGTGCGCACCATGCAGCGCAACTGGATCGGCCGCTCCGAGGGTATCGAGATGCAGTTTGGCATCGACGGCCGCGCTGAAACCCTGTCCATCTATACGACACGCCCGGATACGCTGATGGGTGTGACCTATGTCGCCGTCGCGGCGGAACATGCGCTGGCCGGCGAGGCAGCGGCCTCGAATCCCGCGCTGCGGTCATTTATTGACGAGTGCCGCAATACACGGGTTGCCGAGGCCGACATGGCCACGCTGGAGAAGAAGGGGGTGGACACCGGCCTGAAAGCGGTGCACCCGGTCAGCGGCGAGCGGGTGCCGATCTGGGCTGCCAACTTTGTCCTCATGGACTATGGCTCCGGCGCGGTAATGGCGGTACCGGCACATGACCAGCGTGATTATGAATTCGCGCAGAACAACGGGCTGGAAATACGCCAGGTGGTCTACCCCGACGGTGAGGCGCAGCAGGCGGACCTGTCAAAGGCGGCCTTTGTCGAAAAAGGCGTACTGGATAATTCCGCGCAATTCGACGGCCTGAGCTCGGCGCAGGCCTTCACCGCCATCGGCGACTGGCTGGAGCAGGCGGGCAAGGGTGCACGCAAGGTCAATTACCGTCTGCGTGACTGGGGTGTATCGCGCCAGCGCTACTGGGGATGCCCGATCCCGATTATCAATTGTCCTGCCTGTGGCGCGGTGCCGGTACCCGAGGCGGATCTGCCGGTGGTCCTGCCCACGGACGTGACCGTCGATGCTACGGGTTCGCCGCTGAAGAAGATGGCCGCCTTCATCGCGACTACCTGTCCGGCGTGTGGCGGCAAGGCCGAGCGCGAGACCGATACCTTTGATACCTTTTTCGAGTCATCCTGGTATTTTGCGCGTTATGCCTGTGCAGACAAGCAGGACGGCATGCTCGATGAGCGCGCAAATTACTGGTTACCGGTGGATCACTACATCGGTGGCATCGAGCACGCGGTATTACACCTGCTGTATGCGCGTTTCTTCAACAAGCTGATGCGCGATGAGGGTTTGCTTGCAAATGACGAGCCCTTTACCAGGCTTCTCACCCAGGGGATGGTGCTCAAGGACGGCTCGAAGATGTCCAAGTCCCGGGGCAACACGGTTGATCCGCAAAAGCTGATTGACCAGTACGGTGCCGATACCGTGCGCCTGTTTACCATGCAGGCCGCGCCCCCGGAGCAGTCACTCGAGTGGTCGGATTCAGCCGTCGAAGGCGCCTTTCGTTTCCTCAAGCGTCTCTGGGCGAAGACCCGGGAGCATGCCGCGGCCGGCAAGCCGGAGGCGCTCGATCGGGAGAACTTGACTGACGGGCAGAAAAAACTGCGCCATGCCATCTACAGCACCCTGAACAAGGTCAGTGACGACATGGGTCGACGTTTTACCTTCAATAATGTGGTATCGGCCAACATGGAATTGCTGAATGAGCTGAACCGCTTTGATGATACCTCCGCACAGGGCCGTGCGGTCATGCAGGAGGCGCTGGAAAATATGGTTTTGATGTTGTCGCCCGTGGTGCCGCATATCTGTCATGCACTCTGGTACATGCTGGGCAGGCAGGGCGCGGTGGTTGACTGTCGCTGGCCGGCAGTTGATGAGGCGGCGCTGGTACAGGATAGTGTCACGCTGGTCGTGCAGGTAAAGGGCAAGGTGCGCGGCAAGGTGGATGTGGCGGCGGATGCCAGCCAGGATGCCATCGAGGCCGCTGTCATGGCGGATGAAAATGTGGCCCGGCATGTCGGGGAGAGTCCGGTGAAGAAAATGATCATCGTGCCGGGCAAACTCGTCAACGTGGTGATATGACAATGCACAGAAGTGACTGGTATCAAGCAGGGACGGGTGCGGTGTTGCGTGACATGCCGGGCCGGGTTCTGCTGCTGGGACTGTGTTGCGCGATTGCCGCCTGTGGATTTCACCCGCGCGGCAGTTCGGCGTTGCCATCTGCAATGGCTGTCACCTACATCAGCAGCGGGCAACCCTACGCTTCGCTGGTGGATGATTTTTCCGAGGCGCTCAGGGTGCATGGCGGGCACGTCACCAGGGAGCGCGACGAGGCGACTGCAATCCTCAACATTATTTCAGATACTGTCGAGACGCGGTTGTTGTCCATTAATACGGATGGCAAGGTGCTGGAGTACGAGACCCGGCAGACGATTCGTTTTTCCGTGGTGACAGGCGACAACCTGCCGCTGCTGGAGGAGCAAGAGGTCTCCATGGGGAAAAGCTACCTTTACATAAGCACGGATATCCTTGGCAAGGAGCGCGAAGACAGGGCTCTGCGCCAGACACTGCAGCGCAACCTGGTGGATCTTGCACTGTTACGCATCACGGCACTCGCCCGATAAGCGCGCCTGACCGTATCGGACTGATGACTGTCAGGCGCACCCCGGGTAATCTGCAGAGGCATTCTGTACCTGCCGTTGACCGCCCGAACGACCATGCAACTTAAACCCGAACAGCTCGATGCCCACTTGCGCAAGCAGCTGGCGCCGGTCTATTTCATCAGTGGCGATGATCCCTTGCGGGTGATGGAGGCCGCCGATGCCGTGCGTGCGGCCGCCCGGGCGCGCGGTTATGACGAGCGCGAAGTACTGACGGTGCAGGCAGGCTTTGACTGGAACAGTCTGCTCAGCGAGGCGGGTAATCTTTCGTTGTTTTCACAGCAGCGCATTCTTGACCTGAGACTGCCGGGCGGCAAACCGGGCGATGCTGGCGCGAAAGCCCTGCGTGCCTGGGCGGAACGACCGCCTGAAGATACGCTGTTGCTGGTCACGTCCGGCAAGCTGGATCCACAGGCACGCAAGAGCAAGTGGCTGCAGGCGCTCGACAAGGCCGGGGTGGTCCTGACAGTCTGGCCACTGAAAGAGCGGGCTGAGCTGCTGGGCTGGGTAGGCGCACGCATGCGCAAGCGCGGACTTGAACCGACGAATGAGGCGGTCAGGATGCTCACTGAGCAGGTCGAGGGGAACCTGCTTGCCTGCGTACAGGAAATCGACAAGTTACACCTTCTCAATGGCGCAGGCCCGGTGGATGTTGATGATATCACCGCACTGGTTGCCGATAATGCCCGCTACGATGTGTACGGCCTGGTCGACAGTGCCTTGCGTGGCGACGCTGCACGCTGTGTGCGTATCCTGCAGCGCCTGCAGGCTGAGGCCGTGGCGGCACCGGTGGTTTTGTGGGCGCTGACACGCGAGATTCGTCCCCTGGTGGGGATGACGGCCGCCGCAGCACAGGGCGACCCGGTTGCCGCCATTCTTGGCCGGTACCATGTCTGGCAGGCCCGCAGGAACATTGTCGGGGCCGCGTTAAAACGCCTGTCGACAAATGAGTGCAAGCTTATGATTCGCCAGTGTGCCCGCATCGACCGGGTTTGCAAGGGCCGCGCGACGGGCAACGAATGGGACGAACTGTTACAATTGACGCTCAGACTGGCCGGCAGGGCTGTCCTGCCCGATACCCTGACCATGGAGCAGGCTTACTGATTTGAATATGAGTGCAAAAGCAGAAAACATGCCGTTTGATATACCGCAATACATGCAGTCGGTTGGCAAGCGGGGACGCGCGGCCGCGCGCGCCATGGGCCGCGCCAATTCCGGCATGAAGGACGCCGCGCTCAGGGCCATTGCATCGGCAATCGAGGCGGCCGCGGCGACGCTCAAGTCCGAAAACGAGAAAGACCTGGAAAATGGCCGCCAGCACGGCCTTGATCCGGCCTTGCTGGACCGTCTCGAACTGAATGATGCGCGCATCGCGGCAATGGCGGAAGGCCTGCGCGAGATTGCCCTGTTGCCGGATCCGGTCGGCAGTATCACTGACATGAACTACCGTCCCTCGGGTATCCAGGTGGGTCGTATGCGCGTACCGCTCGGTGTCATCGGCATCATCTACGAATCGCGTCCAAACGTCACGGCAGATGCTGCCGGGCTGTGCCTGAAGTCCGGCAATGCCGCCATCCTGCGCGGCGGTTCGGAGGCGATACACTCCAACCAGGCCATTTCCAGGTGCATCCACCAGGGGCTGGCCGAGGCCGGCTTGCCGGCGGATGCGGTGCAGGTTATCGAGACCACGGACCGCGCGGCAGTGGGTGAGTTGATCCGCATGAAGGAATACGTCGACGTGATTGTGCCACGTGGCGGCAAGGGACTGATCGAGCGCATCAGTGCGGAAGCACAGGTCCCGGTCATCAAGCATTTACACGGGGTTTGCCATACCTATATCGATGACTACGCCGATCTCGACAAGGCGATACGTGTGGCTGTAAATGCAAAGACGCAACGCTACGGTACCTGTAATACGATGGAAACCTTGCTGGTGTCCCGTGCCATAGCCGACAGGGTATTGCCCCCGCTGGCGGAAGAATACCAGCAGGCCGGAGTCGAGTTACGCGGTTGCGAGGCAAGCTGTGAAATCCTGCCTGGCATCAAAGGAGCCACGTATACCGACTGGGACGAGGAATACCTGGCCCCGATCCTGGCGATCCGTGTGGTTGATGACATGGATGCGGCAATGGACCATATCGCGCGGCATGGTTCAAACCATACCGACGTCATCATTACCGAATCACTGGGTAACGCCCAGCGATTTCTGCATGAAGTCGATTCCAGTTCTGTCATGGTCAATGCGTCGAGCCGTTTTGCGGATGGTTTCGAGTACGGGCTGGGTGCTGAAATCGGCATTAGTACCGACAAGTTGCATGCGCGTGGACCGGTTGGCCTGGAAGGGCTGACGACACTTAAATACATTGTCATTGGCGATGGCCATATTCGCGAATGAGAGCAGCGCTTAACCTGGTTGTTCTCCCCCGTACTTTATGATCGGTATCCTCGGCGGTACGTTCGACCCGGTGCACATCGGGCATTTACGCCCGGCCCTGGACATTCAGCAGCTGCTCGGGCTGGAAGAGATACGCCTGGTACCCTGCAATATTCCCCCGCATCGGCCGCAACCGCTGGCATCAAGGGAGCAGCGTCTGGCCATGCTGCAGGCGGCAGTCGGGTGGCATCCCGTTTTCCGCATTGACACGCGTGAATTTGACCGCGAAGGGCCGTCCTATATGCTGGATACCCTGAAATCCTTTCGCGAGGAAATGGCTGCAACCGGTTTATGTCTGATACTCGGTCTGGACTCGTTTCTGAGTCTGCCAGCCTGGCATCGCTGGCGTGAATTGATCAATTATTGCCATATTGTCGTCATGACGCGTCCGGGCAGCACTTTGCCCGGAGAAGGCGAGTTGGCCGACTTTACCAGCCAGTACAGGGTCGCGGACGCCGCGCGTCTTAACACACGGACATCCGGCATGTTGTGGTTTCACACGGTCACCCTGCTGGATATCTCGGGCACCCGGATACGCAGGTTACTGGCCACGGGCAAGGATGCCGCGTTCCTCATGCCGCGGGAGGTTCTGGACATTATTGCCCGCGAGGGTTTGTATGCAACAGGTAGCAAAAATGAATAACGGGCAGAAAGAACAGCAGGACAGCGTGTCGGAAGACCGCTTGCTGAATATCGTCACAGATGCGATCGATGATATGAAGGGTGTGGATATGACCGTCATCGATGTTCGTAAAATGACCTCGATTACCGATCACATGGTCATTGTCAGCGGCACCTCTTCACGCCATGTGAAGGCCATTGCAGATAATATCGAAATAAATGGTAAAGCAGGGCGGCTATACGCCGCTGGGCGTTGAAGGAAAGCAGACAGCGGAATGGGTATTGATTGACCTGGGTGATGTGGTTGTACACGTCATGATGCCATCCACCCGGGAATTCTACGCCCTGGAAAAGCTGTGGGCGGTTGTTGGCGATAATGTTGATAATGGCTAGCACCAGTGGCTGAGCATTGCGCATTCATTTGATTGCTGTTGGTACACGGATGCCATCCTGGGTCGGAGAGGCCTACCGTGAATTCTCAAGACGTCTGCCGCGTGAATGTACATTGCAGTTGCATGAAATCCCCCTCGGTAAACGCAGCAAGAGTCAGCCGGCTGAACGCGCGCAACATGATGAAGGCCGGTTGATGCTTGGTGCCATTCCCGCTGATTGTCAGGTCATTGCACTGGATGTGCGGGGCCGGGCATGGTCCACCGAAGCGCTTGCCGCGAGTCTGCAGGACTGGATGGCCTCCGGGCGGGACCTGGCCTTGCTGGTGGGTGGTCCGGATGGCCTGTCCCCGGCATGCCTCGAGCGGGCAGACCAGTGCTGGTCCCTGTCCGCGCTGACCTTTCCACATGCGCTGGTTCGCGTGATCATTGCAGAACAGCTTTACCGGGCCTGGACAGTCACCACGGGTCATCCGTATCACCGTGCCTGAGGGCCGTGGCGCGCGAGGTAAAATGTTATTGATACGTATATATATACAATAACTTGCATCATATTACCAGAATCATTCGAAGGTCTTGAATGTGGATCTATGCATGCGTTGGCCAGGTCGATTGATGATTGCAGCCGCGCTAACCCCGGGCACAGACTGGCGACGGTTGGCCTTGGCAGGCCTGGCGTGATGACATCGATCGACGCGACAGTTTATCTTGCCTCGTTGTCGCCACGACGGCAGGAACTGTTACAGCAAATCGGTGTCCGCTATGCACTGTTGCCGGTCAACGTAGACGAAACGCCTGCTCTAGACGAGCCTGCAGAAGACTATGCGCAGCGTCTTGCCCTGGCCAAGGCGCAAGCAGGATGGTCCTCGCTGGCAGGGAAGAAGCGCCTGCCGGTGATCGGCGCAGACACGGTGGTTGTTGCAAACGAAACCATCATGGGCAAGCCCCGTGACCGCCAGCAGGCGATTGAAATGCTGCAGGCTTTGTCCGCTTCCACGCACCGGGTGCTGACGGCGGTTGCGCTTGTTGCTGAACGCAGCCTGGTACGTTTAAATGTCAGTCGTGTGACCTTTCGCACGTTATCATTGTCCGAGTGCGAGGCATATTGGGATACGGGGGAGCCGGCAGACAAGGCAGGTGCCTATGCCATACAGGGTCTTGGCGCCGCTTTCATCATTCGAATTGAGGGCAGCTATTCGGGTGTGATGGGTTTGCCGTTGTACGAGACGGCCGAATTATTACAGGCGTCAGGCATCAGGATACTCGGGGACCCTGACTGATTCCGGTGCGCGTGGCGCACCCGGTATTTATCAAGGACTGCACTTTTTGTGTGCTGACGGAAGATATGAGTGAAGAAATACTGATCAACGTAACGCCCAGGGAGACGAGGGTTGCCCTGGTCGAGAACGGCGTGCTGCAGGAATTGTTCATCGAGCGGGGCCGGCGCCGGGGACTGGTGGGGAATATCTACAAGGGTCGTGTCTGCCGGGTGCTTCCTGGCATGCAGGCTGCGTTTGTGGATATCGGCCTGGACCGTGCCGCGTTTCTGCATGCATCGGATGCAGAGGCCCGCGACGACAGTGCAGATGAGGGCGCCACAGGCAGCGACATCGGTGAGTTGCTGCATGAAGGCCAGGAGATAGCGGTCCAGGTTGTCAAGGATCCCATGGGTACAAAGGGTGCACGGCTGACAACGCAAATCACCATACCCTCGCGTTACATGGTGTTCGTCCCTTTTGTAAGAAATGTCGGTATCTCCCAGAAAATAGAGTCCGAGGCAGAGCGGGTCCGCCTCAGGGATATTATCGAGTTGTTTATGACGGACCAGGACGGGGGTGGATACATTGCGCGCACGGCAGCGGAAGGGGCCAGTGCCGATGCGCTGCGTGCAGACATGATGTTTCTGCGCAAGCTCTGGCAGTCAATCAGCGAAACCGAGAAGACGACTCAATCCGGGGCAGTGATCTACGAGGATTTACCGCTTTCGATTCGTGTCATGCGCGATATGCTTGGTGACCAGATAGAGAGGGTGCGCATTGATTCACGCGAGAGCCACCAGCGCATAATGGATTTCTGTGCCCGGTTCATGCCCGAGCTGAATACGCAGGTTGAATATTATCCGGGCGAACGTCCGATTTTCGATATTTATGCGGTAGAGGATGAAATCCAGAAAGCGCTCGAGCGCAAGGTCCAGCTGAAGTCGGGTGGTTACCTGATTCTTGATCAGACCGAGGCCATGACGACGGCCGACGTCAACACTGGCGGCTATGTCGGGCATCGCAACCTGGAAGAGACTATTTTCAAGACCAATCTCGAGGCCGCGCAGGCTATTGCCCGTCAATTAAGGCTCAGAAATCTCGGCGGTATCATTATTATCGACTTTATCGATATGCAGCAGGAAGAGCACAAGCGGCAGGTGCTGCGCACCCTGGAGAAATTCCTCGAAAAGGACCATGCAAGGACACATATCAGCGAGGTTTCCTCACTCGGGCTGGTCGAGATGACGCGCAAGCGTACCCGCGAGAGCCTGGAACATATTTTGTGTGAGCCGTGCCCGACCTGTGGAGGAAGGGCCTCGATCAAAACCCCCGAGACGGCATGCTACGAAATCTTCCGTGAAATCCTGCGTGAGTCGCGCCAGTATGATACGCAGCAATTACTGGTGCTTGCCTCGCAGGAGATTATCGACCTGTTGCTGGATGAGGAATCCGCAAGCCTGGCGGAGCTGGAGGCCTTCATGGGAAAATCGATCAGGTTCCAGGTGGAAGCGCTCTATACCCAGGAACAATATGATGTTGTACCTCTCTAGGAATCCCGCTGCAATTATCAACTCTCCGGGCACATGCTAGGACATTTCGTTCGCGCTCACTGGCTGCTGTTTGTCACGCTGTTGTTTCTGACGGCGGTTGTATTGACAGCTGCACGTTTATGGGTGCCATCGCTGGGCGATTACAAGCATGAAATGGAAACAGCTGCAAGCAGGGCATTGAACCGGGATGTCACTATCGGCAGGCTTGAAGCGACCTGGAGGAGGCTCGCCCCGGTTCTGAAGCTCAAGAATGTCGTCATTAAAGGGCCTGGAGAAAAGCCGGGACGTATTGATATCAGGGAAGTCTGGATCAGTCTCGATGTAGATCATTACATAAAGGAACGCAGGGTGCGGGCCTCCGGTATCGATATCATTGGTACCGATCTCGGGGTTGCACGCGACAGGAATGGCCGGATTTACCTTGAAGAGTTCGGTGATCCTGCAGCTGCAACCCCCGACCTTGATGATTTTCTGCAGATGCATCGACTGTCTATTAATGACTCGAACATTACCATTACAGACATGAAGAACGGCGAGCCGCCGCGGCGTTTCTCGGATGTCACCCTCGCGCTGGTCAATGACGGATACGAACACAGGCTGAGCGGTTATCTGCAGTTGCCCGCCGAGTTCGGCTACCGTGTTGACGTGGAGGCAGAACTCTACGGCAAGGGCGCCGATTACAGGCAATGGCAGGGTCAGGTTTATCTCGATGGCCAGGCACTGGTCCTGACGGATCTTGTGGCACCCTACCTGCCATACGGCATGGGCGTGCAGGGCATAGCCGACATTCGTTTGTGGCTTGACTATTCACTGGCTCGTTTGCAGTCAGTCAGTGGCGAGATCGATGCGCATAATATCCGGCTGGATAATTTTTCAGGGGACAAGTCATACCGGTTTTCAGTTGATGTCATGCGGGGGCAGCTGGGCTGGCAGCGTGGAGCCGATATGTGGCAGTTTGCCCTGAAGGATTTCATGCTGACGCAGGGCGACGAAACCTGGGAAACGCAGAATCTGTCGCTGGCCGGGCGCAAGGTTGACGATGTGAATAAAGTCGAGCTTGTTTCCGGAAAGACTTATCTTCGTGGTTTGGGTGCATTGGTTTCGGTTCTTCCGGGACTGGCGGCCGAGCAGCGCAGTCATCTCGCTGACATGCGTCCCCGCGGCACGATCAATGACCTGCAACTGATGCTGGAGTACACAGCCGATGCGGTAACAGTCAACGGATTTTCTGCCGGCTTTTCGAATATCGGTATCCGCCAGTCAGGTGTCTACCCGTCAGTTTCCGGGCTGTCGGGCGTGGTTGCAGGAACGCCCGATAAAGGGCTGTTGTCACTCTACGGCCACAGCCTTGTTGTTCATGACGAGAACCTGTTTCGTAAGGCGTTCCTGCCTGCCGTCATACAGGGGGACGTTGAGTGGCAAGTCTCCGGCAAGAAGGTCGAGGTCGATTCCGGGAGTTTACATTTTGAAAACAGGGACCTCGCCCTGCAAGCGGCTTTCGGTCTTGATATTCCTCTCGGTGATGGCGCGCCAACCCTGCAACTGCAGCTTGCTGTCGAGAAGGCCGATGTCGGTCGTATCAGCCATTACCTGCCCGCAAGACATATGCCGGCCAGCGGCGTCGCCTGGCTGGACAAAAGTCTGATCAGTGGCGAGATTACCGACGGCACGGTCGTTATCAACGGGCGACTTGATCAAATACCTTTTGATAATAATGAAGGCCAGCTGGAAATCCGGCTGCCGGTGAAGAATGCCGTGCTTGACTACAACAAGGAATGGTCACCTCTAACCGGGCTTGCAGCGCAGATCGATTTTAACGGTCGTTCCATGGATATACGCAGCAAGCAGGGTGCTATCCGCACTGCGTTACTGGAAGACGTTCATGTGCGCATCGAGGACCTGGCAAAACCGGATTTGACCCTGACCGGTTCGGTCAAGGGGCCGCTGTCGGTGATGCTGGCCGAGTTGGGCGCCAGCCCGCTTGGAGAAACCTATGGCGGGTTTGTTGATCGGGTGAATACGTCCGGGCGCTCAAGGCTTGACCTGGATTTACGCATGCCCTTGCATGGCAAAAAACGAAATGTAAAGGTCTCCGGCATGGTTGGGCTGGATGATAACGGGCTCACTATAAAAGACTCCACGATTGCGTTGCGAAAGATCAGGGGGACGCTGGTTTTCGATGACCAGGGCATCCGCGGCGAGAATCTGGCCGCGCAACTCAACAACAAGCCTGCCAGGGTCAGGGTATGGAGTGACAGCAGGGAGACAGCCACGCACATCAGCCTTGACGGGGAACTGGGCCTGCTCCGGCAGATAGTGGGCAAAAAGAGTGCCCTGTACCCGGCAATATCGGGAAATAGTGACTGGCAGGTGATGTTGTCGATCCGGGGTGCGCCGCAACGCGGCGAAAAGGCCGATATATCGCTGCAGGCCAGTTCAATGCTCACCGGTACGGCCATTGATCTGCCGGCCCCCTTCGGCAAGGACAGCGGCAGTGCGCGGGAATTGTCTGTTGACGTTGCCCGGATTGATTACCCGCAGAAGCAGGTGCGGCTGAAGTACGGTAATTTTCTCAACGCTTTGCTGGAATTCGCTGCTGACGGCCAGACACCCGTGTTGCAGGGCGGAGCGATTACATTCGGCGGCGGTGGTACCGGTCCCCCCTGGCGGTAAAAAACTGCTTGTCTCCGGTCATCTGGACAAGATCCATACGACGGCATGGAGACCCTATCTTGACAGTGGCACGCCCGGGCTGGGTTTGCCCATCGAATACGATCTCAAGGTTGATGAGCTGGAGGTCCTCGGGCACTACCTTCGTGATGCCTCCCTGCAGATGGAGGCTGCCGGGCTGGTGTGGAATATCAAGGCCGAAGGTCCGTCGATATCCGGGGATATCCAGTTGACAAAAACCGGTGCCGGCCTTGACAAGGTTGTTATGAACCTGCAGCACCTGGTCGTGCAGAGTGACAGCAAGGAACGACCCCCGGAAGAGGCCGGGGTCATGCCCGGATCTTTTCCGAACCTGCAGATTGTTGCGCAACAGTTTGTCTATAACGATTCAGACCTCGGTAATCTCCAGTTAACCACGGAAAAAAAGCCGGGCAATGCGCTCAAAATCAAAAGGCTGATCCTGTCATCGGAGTTGCTTGCAGCACGCCTGAGTGGCATCTGGCAGCTGCAGAAAGGACTGCAACGCTCAAGTGTCGATGTTGAAGTGAGCAGCGGTAAAGATCGATGAATTGCTGAAGGTGTTTGGCTTTCAGAAAAGTATCGAGGGTGGCGAGCTGTCGGGTACCCTGCGTGCCGCCTGGCCCGGGCCGCCCTGGGCATTCTCGCCAGCCATGGCCGAGGGCCAGCTTGATGTGCTGATCAAAAAGGGCCAGCTCGTCGACCTGGAACCCGGTGCTGCCGGTCGTGTGCTGGGTTTACTGAGCCTGAGCAATATACGCCGGCGCCTGCTGCTGGATTTCAGTGACATATTTGGTGAAGGTTTCAGCTTTGACAGGATAGAGGGCAGCTTTTCGGTTGATGGCGGCAATGCCTACACCAGTGACCTGGTTGTGAAAGGCCCTGCGGCAAAGATTGATATAACCGGTCGTGTTGGACTTGCCGACCAGGATTATGACCAGCTGGTGACGGTTACGCCAACAGTGAAGACCCCGTTATCACTGGCCGGTACACTGGTTGGCGGGCCCGTGGTTGGCGCCGCCATCATGGTTGCGGAGACTCTGCTGGAAGGCAGAATCGAGGCCCTGAACAGGATGGTACGCACCCAGTACACGGTTACCGGTCCCTGGTCTGATCCTGAAATAAAAAAGATCGAAAGTTCTGCTGACCAGGTGCAATAACCCGGATATACATGGGGGCTTCAGCCTGATTGAAATATCAACGTTGCCGTGTTGCTTGCAGTGACGGGTTAGCCAGTGGCTCCCGGGGGGCTGGTTAATTCCGGGTGTATGGAACTGTGTTAATCTGTGCAGATCTTCTGACAAACAAAGAGATGACAGACTGTTTATGAGCGTTGTTGCATGTGTGCAGATGGCCTCTGGCCCGAACATTGGAGCGAACCTGCTTGAGGCCGAACGCCTGATCGAGGAGGCCGTCAGCCAGCATGCGCGGCTGGTGGTGTTGCCCGAGAACTTTGCATTGATGGGCAAGACGGAAAATGACAAGGTCCATGAGCGTGAAGCAGAGCATAACGGTGCTATCCAGACCTTTCTTGCCGAGCAGGCAGGGCAGCATGGAATCTGGCTGGTGGGCGGTACCATACCCATGGTTGCCAATGATGAGAACAAGGTCAGGGCCGCCTGCCTGGTGTTTGACAGTGACGGCAAGCAGGTGGCGCGCTACGACAAGATACATCTGTTTGATGTCGAGCTGATTGACAATAATGAACAGTACACGGAATCCGAAACCATTGAACCGGGTGATGAAGTTGTTGTAATAGACAGTCCGTTCGGACGCATGGGCCTTGCCGTTTGTTATGATTTGCGCTTTCCGGAACTGTTCCGGCAGCAGCTCCAGGAGGGCATGGAAATAGTGGTATTGCCGTCCGCCTTTACGGCGATTACCGGGCGCGCACACTGGGAGGTGCTGGTGCGCGCGCGCGCAATTGAAAACCTCTGCTATGTCATTGCGCCGGACCAGGGTGGATTTCACCTGAGTGGTCGCGAGACCTATGGGCACAGTATGATTGTAGACCCCTGGGGTACGGTGCTGAACAGTCTCGGGCGGGGGCCGGGCGTGGTTTGTGCCGACGTAGAACTTGGACGCCTGAACAGCGCGCGACGTAATTTCCCCGTTCACCAGCATCGTCGCCTTCAGTGTCTGAATAATGCCTGAATCCTGCCTTGATATTGCCCGTCAGCGCCTGCTGGCGCCCGCGGGTATCGATGAAAATGATCTGCACAAGGTGTTTGGCAAGCTGCTCGGCCATGCGGTGGATTCCGGCGATCTCTACTTCCAGTCGACGCGCTACGAATCATGGGTGCTGGAAGACGGCATCGTCAAGGAAGGCAGCCACAGTATCGAGCAGGGCGCGGGTGTCCGGGCCATCAGCGGGGACAAAACGGGCTTTGCCTATTCCGATGAAATTCTTATGCCGGCCCTGTTACAGGCATCTACCGCGGCACGCGCAATTGCGAAACACGGCAGTCAGGGCAGCTTGCAAGCCTGGCACAAGGGTGATGCCAGGATATTGTATCCGGCGCTTGATCCGCTCGAGCGGATGTCGGCGGATGACAAGGTAAACCTGTTAAAGCAACTCGATGCCGAGGCGAGGCAACAGGACCCGCGCGTCAAGGAAGTGATCGTCAGTCTTGCGGGTGTGCACGAGGTGGTCATGGTTGCCGTCAGTGATGGCACGCTGGCGGCTGATGTCCGGCCGCTGGTGCGCTGCAATGTGACGGTGACGGTTGAACAGAACGGGCGTCGCGAACAGGCCAGTTCGGGTGGTGGCGGCCGATCCGACTATGGATTCTTTATCGATGACGGCCGCGCAAGGCACTATGCACATGAAGCTGTACGCCAGGCGCTGGTAAATCTCGAGGCGGTGGCGGCGCCCGCCGGCTCGATTCCGGTTGTACTCGGTCCCGGGTGGCCGGGTATTCTCCTGCATGAAGCCATCGGGCACGGCCTGGAGGGTGATTTCAATCGCAAGGGCACCTCGGCCTTTGCCGGTCTTGTTGGCCAGCAGGTCGCTTCACCGCTGTGCACGGTGGTCGATGACGGCACCCTTGAAGGCCGTCGTGGTTCATTGAATGTCGATGATGAAGGTACCACTTCGCAAAATACCATGCTCATCGAGAAGGGCATTCTCAAAGGCTATATGCAGGACCGCATGAATGCCGGCCTTATGGGTGTGGCCTCGACCGGTAATGGCCGGCGTGAGTCCTATGCGCACCTGCCGATGCCGCGCATGACCAATACCTACATGCTGGCCGGTGAACATGACCCGCAGGAAATTATCGCTGCCGTTGACAAGGGACTGTACGCCGTCAATTTCGGTGGTGGCCAGGTTGATATTACCTCGGGGAAATTTGTCTTCAGTGCCAGTGAGGCCTATCTGATTGAAAATGGCAGGATTACCCGGCCGGTCAAGGGCGCCACGCTGATTGGTAACGGCCCGGATGTCTTAAAGCGGGTCTCCATGCTCGGCAATGACCTGCAGCTGGACCCGGGGGTCGGCACCTGTGGCAAGGAAGGCCAGAGTGTCCCCGTTGGCGTTGGACAGCCGACCATGCTGATCGACGAGTTGACGGTCGGCGGCACCGGCTGATGCCGGGGCCGCTACCCCCCGAGGGCCTTGTGGCGGGTTCTTGACGCCATGAGAAAAATCGCTTCACCAGCTCTTCCATTCTCAAAATATAGGGTTATTATTGCCAAAGCATCACAAGATGCTGTGGTTGCAGTATAACTGTGTGAACCATGAGGAGACCATAACTATGGGCGAAAAACTGAGCGTTGATCATGCAACTGTCGAAATGGATGTTCTCTGGGGGCGGCTGAAGGAACTTGAACTGGCGCTAGCCAAGAAGCTCGATACCACCATCAAGAACACCACCAGTAAACTCAAGCAACATCTCACCCCCACGTCTGCACGCCGTCTCGGTGATCTGGTGATTACCAATGAGCTGCGTAATGAACTGATCCAGCTGACTGCCTATTACAAGGCAGAAGCCAACGGCTTCATGGCAGGCGAGGAAGAAACAAACTGGCTGGAGGCAGAGGAGGAGATTAACCGCCTGCTGCTCGAAGGCGGTGCAAACGTAACGAGCCCCGAGGTCTCTACCGGAAGAGCAAGTGCCGGGAAGATCGCAGCGGCGCGTAAAGAGGTCAGCAAGCAGGAGGCTATACGCTCCTGATTCTCAGCCGGCTGCTGCAGTAAATGCAGCAGCCGCTGTATTTTTCTGCGCATTCCCGTGCGCATGGTTTTTATTCCCCTGAATTCATGCCTGCGGTGATCCCGTTCGCCGCATTTCCGTTATTTTCCAAATGTTGTATAACAAACAGCTGAGGTTACGTTAACCTGTCGGTCACACCCCGCAAGGTGAATGTCTGATGTCACAATCGATCGGTCCCGTATTACGCACGCAGTGGCGCAGACTGGCGGCGCTACCCGGCGGTAAACGGCTGTTCAGCCTGGTGCTTGGCCGCTATGTTCCCTATACCGGTAGCATCGGGGCGGTGATTCAGCGCCTGGAACCCGGTTTGTGTGTGGCTAGCCTGCCTGATCGCAGGTGTGTGCGAAATCACCTCGGGTCTATCCATGCGATGGCCCTGGCGAACCTCGGCGAGATGGTAACCGGCCTGGCGCTGATGAACAGTCTGCCGGACAGTGCACGCGGGATTCTCACGGGTTTTGCTGTTGACTACCTGAAAAAGGCCCGCGGCAGAGCTGACTGCCGAGTGCCGCTGTGAAATCCCGGCGGACAATAGCGAGCACGAGTATCAACTCACGGGTAATATCCGCGATGCAGAGGGCGACATTGTTTCGATTGCACAGGCACGCTGGCTGGTCGGACCGGAGAAGACAGGCTGATGGTTGCACAGACCGAATTCACTCGCGCACTGGGTATAGAAGTGCCTCTGATCTGTGGTGCCATGTACCCCTGTTCAAATCCCGAGCTGGTTGCCGCGGTGTCCGAGGCCGGTGGTATCGGCATTGTGCAGCCGCTCAGCCTCAGCTATGTACACGGTTATGATTACCGGGCCGGGCTGAGATATATTCGCGGCCTCACGCAAAAACCGATTGGTGTAAATCTCATTATCGAACAAAGTTCGCAACGCTATCTCCAGCGTGTCCGCGAGTGGCTGGAAATCAGCCTCGAAGAGCAGGTGTCATTTTTCGTGACGGCGCTGGGCAAGCCCGACTGGGTAGTGCGGCGGGCCGGCCCGGCCGGGGTAACGGTCTACCACGATGTCACCAGCCGAAAGTGGGCTGAAAAGGCCCTGGATGGCGGGGTGGACGGATTTATTTGCGTCAACAATCGCGCCGGCGGGCATGCCGGGGAGCTGTCACCCCGGCAGTTGCTGGATGAGATTGGCCCGCTCGGCAAACCCCTGGTCTGTGCCGGTGGCATTGGCCGACCTGAAGAATTTGCCGCGGCCATCGCCTCGGGATATGCAGCCGTCCAGCTGGGTACACGCTTTATTGCATCGGCTGAATGCAGTGCCCATGCAGACTACAAGGCCGCAATCATCCAGGCGGGTGAGCAGGATATCGTGTTGTCCGAAAAGATATCCGGGGTGCCGGTGTCGATTATTCGCACGCCCTATATCGAGCGTATCGGGACAAAGGCCGGCCCGCTTGCCCGCTGGATGTTGCGCGGGCGTAAAACGAAACACTGGATGCGCACCCTCTATTCGCTGCAGTCGATATGGAAACTGAAACGCGCGTCCATGCAGGGGCTCACCTACAGGGATATCTTTCAGGCGGGCAAGAGTGTTGCCGGCATCGACTCGGTGGAAACTGTTGCAGCGATTGTGTCGGCCTATGCCGCGGCATTGCCGAATCAGACGGGTAAGGACTCTGCCTGAGTTCAATATTCGGGTTCTTCCTGCAGTTCGCGCAGGTAGCGGAATACCAGGCGTGAAGCACGCGGCGGCTGACGGGTTTCCTGTTCGGTTTTCGCCTGCCTGACAAGCTTGCGCAAATGTTGCCGCTCGGCACGTGGAAAATATGACAGGACCTCGGGTAATGCGCTGTCGCCTTCCGTCAGCAGCTTTTCGCGCAGATCCTCAATCAGGTGAAATTCCCTGCTTCGGGTTGATTGTTGATGGTCGGCGAGATCAACGGCTTTCCTGATGGGGGCTGCATCGATGTCGCGCATCAGTTTGCCGATAAACTGCATCTGGCGTTTGCGTGCCCCGTGGGACTTGATCCGCTTGGCCGTTCTGATAGCGTCCAGCAGCTTATCCGGCATTGCCAGCTGCCTGAGTGCATCGTCGCTGAATTCAAGCAGTCGCCAGCCAAGGTTCTTCAGCGATTCCATGTCGCGCTTGCGCTGTGACTTGCTGACAAGCCCGGTTTCGCCGGTTTCACCGTTTTGTGTATCGCCCATTGTCATAAACCTGAATAATGCAGGTCAACAGGATAACGGCTTGAGAATGATTTGTCCGCTACTGGTGTGAACGGTAGAATCCGGTCATTCTTTTCCAGGGAGCAGACATGACTGATTTACAGCTTGCAGAGGACGAATCACCGTTTCCTGATCAGTCCCGGCTGGAGGAACTGGTGCATGATGTCATTCGCCAGGCCACCGGTCTTGGTGCGGATAGCGTGGAAGCCGGCGTCAGTATTGATGCCGGACTGTCCGTGACCGTGCGTCTTGGAGAAACCGAAACACTTGAATACAACCGCGACCGGTCACTGGGTCTGACGGTGTACTTCGATCAGCGCAAGGGCTCGGCCAGTACGGCAGATTTTGGACCGGAAAGCGTTGCTGCGACGGTGCGGGCCGCCTGTGACATCGCACGCTACACCAGCGAAGATAAATATGCAGGCCTGCCGGATGCCGGCCGCCTGGCAAAAACAATACCCGACCTGGACCTTTATCATCCCTGGGATATCAGCGCCGAGCAGGCAATTGAAATTGCCAGGGAGTGCGAGTCAGCTGCCCGTGAAGTCGATGTGCGCATCGAAAATTCCGAGGGCGCCAGCGTATCAAGTAATACCGGCATGCGCGTAAAGGCCAACAGCAATGGTTTCCTCGGCGGCTATCAGAGCAGTTATCACAGCATCAGCTGCAGCGTCATCGGCAAGCAGGGCGATGAAATGCAGCGCGATTACTGGTACGACTCGGTCCGTGACCCTGCGGATCTGGCGGCAGCGGCAGACATCGGCCGCATCAGTGGCGAACGCACCGCACGGCGGCTGGGGACGCGGCGCCTGACCACCCGCAAGGCACCGGTAATATTTGCAGCGGATATCGCATCCAGCCTGTTCGGTAATTTTATAAATGCGATCAGTGGCAGCAACCTGTATCGCAAATCAAGTTTTCTGCTCGATCATCTCGGACAACCGGTATTCCCGGAGTTTATCCATATTCATGAACAGCCGCTATTGAAGAAAGCGCTGGGTAGTGCGCCCTACGACGGCGAGGGCGTCGCCACCGCTGCGCGCGATATCGTGCGCGGCGGGGTACTGGAAGGCTATGTGCTGAACAGCTATGCGGCCCGCAAACTCGGTATGCAGACCACGGCAAATGCCGGTGGTGTGCGCAACCTGACGATCGACAGCGGCGACAAGGACCTGGCTGGATTGTTGCGCAGCATGGACCGCGGTCTGCTGCTTACCGAATTGATCGGCTTTGGCGTGAATATCGTCACCGGTGACTACTCCCGTGGTGCAGCGGGCTTCTGGGTCGAGGGCGGGGAAATCCAGTACCCGGTAGACGAAATCACCGTCGCCGGCAATCTGAAAGACATGTTCACGGACATCATCGCAGTCGGCAACGATGTCGATCTGCGCGGTAATACCCGCTGCGGCTCGGTATTGCTTGGCGAGATGATGATCGCAGGTGCTTGATGGGCATGGCCTGTTCGCCATCCCCGGGTTCGCAGTCGCTTGATCTTGATGCATATCAATACTCTGTTTTTCAATTATAATCAGTCTTTACAAGGGAGCAATATCGAGTGATGAGGGAATATGGCATGAAAACCAAATATCTGTTGAGTGTGGTGCTGCTTGGTGCAGTTGTAATCTCCGGATGTGCCGAGAACCGACGGCATGAGCAGGAAGGCGTAGTCATCGGGGGCATACTGGGTGGTGTCCTCGGGTCACAGGTCGGAAGAGGAAACGGAAGAACGGCGGCGATCATTGTGGGTACGATGGCCGGCTCCATGATAGGCGGATCTGTAGGCAGATCCATGGATGACACCGATCGCCTGAAGACCGCGCACAGCCTGGAAACAGTGCGCACAGGTGTGCCAACCGCGTGGAGAAATCCTGATACCGGCAACCAGTATACCGTTGTACCGACGCGCACCTACGAGAGCGGTGCCGGTCCCTGTCGTGAATACACGGTGGATGCCATGGTTGGCGGAAAAAGGGAAAAGGTCTACGGGACGGCATGCCGGCAGGCAGATGGCAGTTGGAAGGTTCAGGGGTAAGGGGATACCAGGGTGTCAGGACACGTTTTCTACGGGTACTGTAAAAAACGTGATCTGGCGCCCGCCATTTTAAGGCCGTTTCCTCGCACCATGCGCAGCATACTTTTACTCACCCTCCTGTTTGCACACTGCCTTGTTCAGGCAGGCACCTTCACTGGCCGTGTCGCCCGCGTGACCGATGGCGATACGCTTGTTGTGGTCGATGCGAATTATACCCGGCACAGCATCCGCATGCTGGGCATTGCCGCACCTGTGTATGGCCAGCCATTTGCGGCGCAGTCGAAGGAGCGCCTGGCTGTCGCGGTCGCCGGCAAGTTCGTCGTCGTGGAGTATAAAGGACGGGATCGCGAGGAACGGATTCTGGGCAAGGTGCTGCTGGGTCATCAGGATATGAACCTCGAGCAGGTCAGGGCAGGTCTCGCCTGGCACGAGTTGAGGCATCAGTACCAGCAGTCCAGGATTGACCGGGAAAAATACGCGCAAGCCGAGCGGGAAGCCCGGCGCTACAAGCGTGGCTTCTGGGCTGCGGCGGCCCGGGGGCAGCGCGAGGCCGCTGCGGAGGGGCCGGAAGATTCACAGGCGCTTCCGTACAAGCCCGGGACGAATCAGCGGCGTTAAGGCCTAAGCTGTCTGGCCGCGGCTATTGAGCCTGTCGACAGCGGCGGGAACTTCGCCGGGATCGGTATGGCTGAGGAGTTTGTCAACCAGGGGGGTCAGCAGCGCAATGGAGCTGTTGTTGATGACCTGCTTCACTTCCTGCAAGGCTGTCGGGTGCATGCTGAACTCGGTCAGGCCCATGCCCAGCAACAGCCGGGTAAAACGCGGGTCACCGGCCATCTCGCCACACATCTCTACCGGGACCCCGGCCGACTTGCCGGCATCAATGACCATTTTTATGAGTTTTAACACGGCCGGATGCAGCGGGTCATAGAGGTAGTTGACCTCATCATCGATGCGGTCAATAGCCAGTGTGTACTGGATAAGATCATTGGTTCCTATCGACAGGAAGTCGAGATGACTGGCGAAATCAGCCGCAGACAGGGCTGCCGCCGGCACCTCGATCATGCAGCCGATCATGATATCCGGTGAAAAGGCCAGCTTCCCGCGTAGCAGGCTGTCCCTGGTTTCACTGATCAGCGCGAGCACCTGGTGAAGTTCATGTGTAGTTGAGAGCATCGGGATCATCAAGCGAACCGGCCCGTGTACGGACGCCCTCAGTATTGCGCGCAGCTGCGGTTTGAACAGGGACGTGTCCTTCAGGCACAAACGGATGGCGCGCAGGCCAAGCGCCGGATTACTGCAACTGTGACTGCTGCCTT
The DNA here is from genome assembly GCA_963827755.1 of uncultured Gammaproteobacteria bacterium. Taxonomy (GTDB): domain Bacteria; phylum Pseudomonadota; class Gammaproteobacteria; order UBA9214; family UBA9214; genus UBA9214. The sequence goes on along the minus strand of CAWHCQ010000044.1, from coordinate 13,766 downwards.
CGATTTTCTTGTCCACGCCAATGTCGAGTGTGCGAATCGTCAGCGGTTTGCCCCCGAGTGCCTCGATTACCTTCATGTAACTCGCATACTGTTCCTCTTCATCCGGTGGCGTGTTGCGGTTCATGAAAAGAAACTCTGTGCGGTACAGGCCAACGCCACTGGCCTGCTCGCGGCTGACGGCCTCGATATCTTCAGCGAGCTCTATGTTAGCCATCAGCGTGACGGGAATATTGTCAAGGGTAACGGCGGGCTGCCCTGTAAGGGTCGCCAGTTCGGAGTTGCGGCGCTGCTCTTTTTCCTGTTTTTCAAGGTAAAAAGCCAGGGTATTTTCATCGGGTGCGACAATCAGCAGGCCCTGCAGGCCGTCAATAATGATGCTCTCGCCATCCTGAACGTAGTGTTGAATGCCGCGGGCGCCGACAACCGCAGGTATCTGGATACTGCGGGCAAGAATGGCTGTATGCGACAGCGGTCCGCCGTACTCCGTAGCAAAGGCAATCACGCCCTGGTGTTGCAGCAGGATGGTCTCTGCCGGGGTCAGGTCGTCGGTCAGTACAATCGCATTCTCCGGGGTGTCTGCATCAGCGTGTGCTTCACCCTGGCCGTTGTCGAGCAGCAGTCGCTGGATACGGTTGATAACATGATCGACGTCGTCGCGGCGGGTGCGCAGGTAGGCATCATCCATCTGCTCGAACACTCCGACGACGGCATCACGCTGCAGTTTCAGTGCCCACTCGGCATTGCAGCCGTATTTCCTGATGTGCTCGACAGGGGTGTCTACAAGGGTGGCATCGTCAAGCATCAGCAGATGCGTATCGATAAAGGTCGCTATATCTGCGCGGGTGTCTTTCGGGATATGCTTGAGAATTGATTGCAGCTGCTGGCGGGCGGTTGCAATGGCGCCTAGAAAGCGGGCTATTTCGTCTTCGATAGCGTCCTTGGGGATGCAGCTTTCATAGACTTCGATGCTGCCCCGCATGATGACATGCGCCTTGCCGATGGCGACGCCTCTGGAAACACCAATACCGGATAGGGCCAGGCTCATGTTTTATTACCACGCTATGTTTTATTACTCTTGTTCCCCGAATTTGTCCGCCACCAGTTTTTCAAGATTGTCCGCTGCTTCCTGTTCGTCATTGCCACTGGTTCTGATAAGCAACTCCGTGCCTTTTGAGGCTGCAAGCATCATCACGCCCATGATGCTCTTGCCATTAACGGTCTGGCCTTCCCTGGCGATATCGACATCGCTTGAGTAGCCCGAGGCCATGGTCACCAGTTTTGCGGCTGCACGTGCGTGCAGGCCCAGTTTGTTGACGATGGTTACGCTGCGCTCCTGCATGTCAGGAGGCCTGTTTCCGGGATGTAACGATGACACCGTCATGGGCGCCGCTCGCAGCTTTTTCCGCGAGCATTTCGAGGCCGAGTTCCGGGTAGTTCATGATGCGCAGCAGCATGGGGATATTGACACCCGAAATGATGCAAACAGGGTGCCTGTCCATCAGGCGGGTGGCGATGTTGCTGGGGGTGCTGCCATACAGATCGGTCAGTACCAGCACTCCTTCGCCCCGGTCCAGTGCCGTGCAGGCCTCGCTGGCGAGCTCAAATACAAGATCAGGGTCGCAATCCTGGTTCACAGTGATTGCCGATGCCTGTAGCGGACATTTGCCGAGTATGCCGGTTGTAGCGTCGAGCATGTCCTGTCCGATCTGTCCATGCGTAATAAGTAGCAAACCAGCGTTCATTCCAGTTCCCTGTGTCTGACGACGATATCAGCAGCCTGTGTGCCGAGGTCTTTTGCCAGTTTGTCAACCAGGTATACAGAGCGATGTTGACCACCTGTACAGCCTATCGCGATACTTAGATAACTGCGCTTGTCTGCCTTGAAGCAGGGTATCCAGCTGGATAGAAATTGTTTCACGTCATTATACAACGCCTGCACCATGTTTTCCCCTTCAAGAAACAATATTACATCTTTATCATGTCCGGTCAGGTGACGAAGGTTTTCCTGCCAGTGCGGGTTCGGAAGGCAGCGGGCGTCGAAGACAAAATCAGCATCAGCCGGGATGCCGTGTTTGTATCCAAAAGAGCGCAGCAGTATCGAGAAGGCTGCGGCATCTTCTTTCCCCAGGCATTCGTGAACAAGGTCACGTAGCTGGTGGACATTGGTATGGCTGGAGTCAATCAGCAGGTCCGCATTGGCGGCAATCGGTGCCAGTAGCTCGCGTTCTTCGCTTATGGCGTCGGCAAGCGGGATACCGACACCCGAAAGAGGATGCTTGCGGCGTGTTTCGCTGAATCGTTGCAGCAGGGTTGCGTCATCGGATTGCAGGAACAGGATCTTGCATGATGTTTCCCTGCTTTTCAGATTCGCGATGATTTCCGGGAAGCGATTCAGCTGTGCCGGATGGTTGCGGGCGTCAATGCTGACGGCCACCTTGTCACCGGACACCAGCTGTTGTTCAAGAACTTCACGGGCAAAGCTTTCCAGCAGGCTGACAGGCAAATTGTCGATACAATAGAAGCCGGTATCTTCAAGGGTGTGCAGCGCAATCGTTTTACCGGATCCCGACAGGCCACTGATGATGACCATGTTCATTGGCGTGCATTTTCCAGGCGTCGTTTTTGTCGGTCGATAAATGCCTGGCTTGCGTCATAACCCTTCATGTTGAGAATGTGATTGCGTACCGCGACTTCCAGCAGGACGGCCAGGTTTCTGCCTGGCGCCACTGGCAGGGTAATTTCCGGGATATCGACATCCTGGATGGTGCGTGTCCGTTTGCTGCCATGCAGGCGATCCATTTTTTCGGCGTCTTCAATGTCCTGTAACACGACTATCAGCCGCAGGTTGCGACTTTGCTTGATCGCGCTGGCCCCGAACATGGCGCGCACGTTGAGAATGCCGAGCCCGCGAACTTCAAGAAAATCACGCAGCATTTCCGGGCATGTTCCATTCAGGGTGTCCGGAGCGGTGCGGGCAAATTCTGTTGCGTCATCAGCAATCAGGCGGTGTCCACGGGTCAGCAGTTCGAGGGCCAGTTCGCTTTTGCCGATACTCGAATGGCCGGTTATTAAAACACCGGTACCCATCACCTCCATGAAGACACCATGCAGTGTGATTTTTTCAGCGAAATAATTGCCCAGGTAGTACTGCAGGTTGCGGATGACTTCTTCGCTTGGCAGTTTTGAGGAGAGCATGGGGATGCTGTTTTCTTCCGCGGCTGTTTTCAGATCGTCGGGTGCTGCCAGTTGCTTGGCAATGATCACCAGGGTGGATTGTCCTGTTACCAGACTGGTAATCGTGTCCTTGCGGGTATTTTTTTTCAGGTTTTCCAGGTATTCGAGCTCCTTGCTGCCAAGTACCTGGACGCGCTGCGGGTTGATCAGGTTAAGATGTCCGACCAGAGACACATCGGCAGGAGAATCCTTGCTGGAGTGCACGAGCTGGTGCTGAAGTTCTTCGCCGCTTATCCAGCGGAGCCCGAGTTTCTCACGCTGGCTGTTGTAGAGGGTGCTTATTTCGAGCGTGGTACTCATGCAGAAATTCGCTGGCTCTCCCATTGATACAGCTGTTCGAGAATACATTGCCCGGTGTGGCAGTTCCTCAATGACGCGCAAATAACCGGGTTACTGAAGATCTCGGCAATTGTAGACAGGACCTGCAAATGTTCTTCGGTGGAGTCTTCCGGGACCAGCAGGGCGAAGACCAGGTCGACAGGCTGGCCATCTGACGCATCGAACTCCACGGGCTCGTCAAGTTTGATGAATGCGCATACGGGTGCCGCGAGAGTAGCCATCCTGCCATGCGGTATGGCAACGCCCTTGCCCATGCCGGTACTGCCAAGTCTTTCGCGGCTGATCAGCGCGTCAAAGATGTCATTTTGCGTGGACAGCGGGATGCTCCCGGACAAGAGCTCGGCAAGATCCTGAAGAATGCGCTTTTTGCTGGCGGCTTCGTTGCTGCAGGCAATCCGTTCTGCGACGAGTAAATCGGTTATATTCATGATGGTTCGGTGTTGTGTAATGAGCACATTGAGCAGCGTAGCTGCCGCGTGTGCCCGTTACAAATCCCTGCTGATGGACCCTTCACTGCGGTGATGGTCGGTTAGTTTTTCCTTGTGCTTCTTGACCTGCCGGTCAAGCTTGTCGACAAGGGAGTCAATGGCCGCATACATGTCTGCCTCTACGGAATCGGCAAACAACTTGCCACCACTGACATTCATGGTGGCCTCTGCCTTGTGCCTGGTTTTTTCGACACTCAGCACGACATGGATGTCCGTCACGTGATCAAAGTGTCGTTCAAGGCGCTCCATCTTGGTGTTCACGTAATCGCGCATTGGCGTGGTGAGGTCAACATGGTGTCCGGTCAGATTCAATTGCATAATGGCACTCCTCTAATTAACTGCCTATGCCAGGCGTTTGCGTTCGTTTGACGGGGAAATTGAAAGTGATTCCCTGTATTTGGCTATGGTACGTCTTGCAACATTGATACCCTGTTCAGCGAGTACACTCGCCATTTTGTTGTCGCTCAAAGGCTTCATGGGGTTCTCGGCGGCGACCAGTTTCTTAATGATAGCCCTGATTGCGGTTGCTGAACACTCGCCACCGGCTTCTGTAGAGACGTGGCTTGAGAAAAAGAACTTGAATTCGAAAATACCCCGCGGTGTATGCATGTATTTCCGGGTGGTGACCCGCGATATCGTCGATTCATGCATTTCGATGGTCTCGGCAATGCTGCGCAGTACCAGGGGCTTCATGGCCTCTTCACCATAATCGAGAAAGCCACGCTGCCGCTCGACGATGCAGTTGGCCACCTTCAGGAGTGTGTCATGCCGGCTCTGCAGGCTTTTCAGGAACCAGCGTGCCTCCTGCAGGTTGTCGCGCAGGTAATTATTGTCCTTGCTGTCGTTGCCGCGCTTGACCATGTTGGCATACAGGGAATTGATGCGCAGTTTCGGTATCGAGTCAGTATTCAAATCGACCGTCCACTTGCCGTTCTTTTTCGTGACATAAACATCCGGAACAATATATTCAGCTTCGTTTTCATTGAACTGTGAGCCGGGCCGGGGATTCAGGGCCTGTATGAACTGGATGACCTTGCCCAGCTCATCGGTTGACAGCTGCATTCTCTTGCCCAGTTTGCTGAAATCACGGTGACTCAGAAGCCCGAGATAGTCCCTCACCAGGATTGTTGCTTCAGGGAGCCAGGGGGTGTCCTTGTCGAACTGCAGCAGCTGCAGCTGCAGGCATTCCTGCAGGTCGCGGGCGCCAGCCCCGATCGGGTCAAATTGCTGAATGCGGTGCAGTACCGCCTCGACCTCATCGAAGCCAACACCCAGGCGTTTATCCAGTTCCTCGTGGATTTCGTTGATATCGGCGGCCAGGTAGCCGGAGTCATCGATGGAGTCGATAATTGTACGGGCGATCTGCACATCGGTTTCCGAGAGGTGTGTCAGTTCAAGTTGCCATGTCAGATGACCCTGGATGCCACCACTGCTGACAGTGATGGTGTCATAAATATCGCGATTGGCTCCCTGCTCAGGGGCGCTGAAAGCACTCGCTCCCGTATCGAATACATCATCCCAGTTGCTGTCTGTCGGTAGTTCATCGGGAATATTTTCGCTACTGCCTTCTGCTCCAGGCGCGCTCTCGCTGCTGTCGTTCCCGGTGTTATTCCCTGGATCTTCCGGCAAGTCGTTGTCGCCATCCTCCTGTTCCAGCATCGGGTTGGATTCAAGCGCTTCCTGTACTTCACTTTTCAATTCAAGGGTGGAGAGCTGTAACAGCCGGATTGCCTGCTGCAGCTGGGGAGTCATGGCCAGTTGCTGACCGATGCGTAGTTGGAGAGTCTGCTTCATGAGTCGTTTTTCCGGAGCAGCCGGAAACCTCCGCAGCTCCTGTTCCGAGTATAGGGCATTTTCCGTGCCAGATGAAAAGCCTCCTTGTATATCATTGGATTACAACCTGAAATCATTGCCCAGGTAGACATCGCGTACCTGCTGGTCGGCGAGAATCGCCTGCGGCGCGCCCGCAGCGATGACCCGGCCTTCATTAAGGATGTAGGCATGGTGACAGATGCCGAGCGTTTCCCTGACATTATGGTCGGTAATCAGGACGCCGATGCCGCGCTCGCTCAAGTGCAGGATGATCTGCTGTATATCAACTACAGAAATCGGGTCTACACCGGCGAACGGTTCGTCGAGCAGCATAAAGCGCGGGTTGGCGGCCAGCGCGCGTGCAATCTCGACGCGGCGGCGCTCACCGCCCGAGAGGCTCATGCCGGGCTGTTCTGCCAGATGGCCGATATGCAGTTCATGCAGCAGCGATTCAAGTGTTTCCTGGCGGTCCTGTTTGTCCAGGTCCTTGCGGATTTCCAGTACTGCGAGGATGTTTTCGGCCACCGTCAGTTTTCTGAATACAGAGGCCTCCTGCGGGAGATAGCCAAGCCCGTGCAATGCGCGTACGTGCATGGGCTGGCCGGTCAGGTCAATGTTATCAAGTTCAATACGGCCTTCACCGCAGGGAACCAGGCCGACAATCATGTGGAAGCATGTCGTTTTGCCTGCGCCGTTCGGACCCAGCAAGCCGATGACCTGGCCGCTTTCGATGGTCATCGAAACGTCGTCAACCACGCGCCGCGACTGGTAGCTCTTGCCAAGACTGGTTATGGTGAGCAGGCTCATTGCTTGTTTGTGTCTTCGCTGTTACCAGCTTTGTTTTTTGGTTGCAGGATAATGTGAACGCGGTCTTCGCTGTTCTTGCCGCCTGCGTTGACCGTATTGTCTTTCAGGTTGAAAACAATGCGCTCGCTACTGAATTCTTCTTCACCAATTTTCCAGATGCGCGCGTTACCCTGCAGGATTAAGCGTTCATCGGCAGCGTTGTAGTCAATGCTGTCGGCTTCAGCGTGCTGATCGGTGGCACTGTCGTCGCGGCGCTGCTGCATGCTTGCCGGGTCACCGGTCAGCATGATTCTGCCTACCTGTTTATTCTCCAGGTAGACCGTCATGCTGTCGCCCTGCAGCCTGAATGAGCCCTGGCGTAACTGTACATTGCCTTCATAGATGCTGGTTTCTTCCTTTTCGTCAAGCATTGCCCGGTCAGCCTCGATATGTATCGGCTCGTTGCGATCGCTATCCAGTCCATGGCTTGCCAGTGGTATGAACAGCAGCAGGGCAGCGACTTGCAACAGTCTTCCTGGCATCAAGCTAGCTCGCGGCATGGATAGTGCCATGTACGCGGGAGCGGAGTTCCAGCAGCCTGTTTCTGAAATCTGCTTTTAAACCAACGGCATCAATCTTGTAAAGCGCCGCAGATATGGTGGCCGCACTATCTGTTTCGGCCAATTCTTCCCCGGGTTTAACCTGGACATCGCGGGTGCGTATGTGCAAGGCAGTGCCGCCCTTGCGGTGGATGTTCACCTCGCCGAGAAACCACAAGAGGTCGCCTTTTTCGGTCATTTGTCCGCGTTCGGAGGCAATATTCCAGTTGTTCCCGGCGGGACGTTTGACCTCGATATAGGGCCGGGTCAGGTCGAAGCTTTCGCTGTCAGGGGAATGTACCAGCTGATCCGCCGTGATGCGGTATGCGGGCTGGCCGGAATCATCCATGACGGTAACCTCTACCTGATCGGCAAACATGTCAGGCCCGCGCTTTTTGTCGGCAGCAACCGGACTCGCGGTTTCCATATTGCGCAGGAACCAGCCGCTGGCAATAACCAGAAACAGCAGCAGCATAATGATGGTTTGTCTGGTGCTCACAGGTAACTGCCCAGTTCATCCTCGAGCACCCCCCTTGCTTGCATGAGCATTTCGCAAACATCACGCGCGGCACCACGTCCACCGCGGCTGGGCGTTTGCCAGTGACTGTGCTGGCGTACCAGTTCATGGGCATCCTGTACCGCAATGGCAAGGCCGACCCGGCGCATTACCGGCAGGTCAACCACGTCATCCCCGACGTAGGCGGTCTGTTCTTCCGGAATCCCGAGTTTGGCAATCAGTTCCTCGAAGGCCGGCAGTTTTTCAAGTTTCCCCTGGTAGACATGGGAAACCCCGAGGTTTTCCATGCGGTGTTCGACCACGCGTGAGGTGCGCCCGGTGATGATCGCAATGATGACACCGTGTTTCTGCAGCATCTTGATGCCATGACCGTCACGTGAATTAAAGGTCTTGTATTCCTGTCCATCGTCACCGATCGACAGGCTGCCATCGGTGAGTACACCGTCAACATCAAAAATCAGTAAACGAATGCCTGAGGCCTTTTCGAGTATATCTTTCATAATAAAGTTTCCCGGTTTCCGCTAGACGACACCGGCGCGCAGCAGGTCATGCATGTTGAGGGCGCCGATCAGTTGATTGGCCTCGTTTACGACGGGCAGTGCATTGATTTTGGCGCTATCCATAATCTGCAGTGCTTCAGCCGCCAGCATACCGGTATGAATGGCCGTGCAGTTTCGCGTCATGACATCCCGGGCCATGGCGGTATGCAGGTCAACCTTGTTGTCGATGGTGCGTCTCAGGTCGCCGTCTGTAAAAATGCCGAGGAGTTTGTTGTTTCCGTCAACAATCGCAGTCATGCCCAGGCCTTTGCGCGTCATTTCCACCAGTGCCGCACTCAGCGGGGTGTCGGCATTTACACGGGGAATGGTGTCGCCGGTATGCATCAGGTCGTCGATCAGCAGCAATAAACGTCGTCCGAGCGAGCCGCCGGGATGGGAACGTGCAAAATCCTCTTCGGTAAAGCCCCGGGTTTCCAGCATGGCCACAGCCAGCGCATCGCCCATGGCAAGTGCAGCCGTGGTGCTGGCAGTCGGTGCAAGACCGAGCGGGCAGGCTTCCTTTTCGACGGAAACATCGATGTTCGCTTCCGCTGCCTGTGCAAGGGTTGATTCGGGGTTACCGGTCATGGCAATCAGGGGCACATCAAGCCTTTTGATGATTGGCAGGATGGTAATGATTTCATCGGTTTCACCCGAGTTGGAGAGTGCCAGCACTACATCCGCGGCGGTAATCATGCCGAGGTCACCATGGCTGGCCTCGCCGGGATGGACAAAAAATGCCGGCGTCCCCGTGCTCGCGAGTGTCGCGGCAATCTTGCCGGCGATGTGGCCGGATTTGCCCATGCCGATGACGACGACGCGGCCCTTGCAGGCGAGCATCAACCGGCATGCCTGGATAAAAGAGGGTTTGTTGACCTGTGTTGCCAGCCCGCTGATGGCGCGCGCCTCGGTATCGATAACGGCGCGTCCGAGCTCTTGCAGTCTCTTTTCACTCATGCGGATATTTATATTTAAAAATCAATTGCTTGAACAGGTTGCTTGCGGTACTCCGGGGGCGTCGCCGGGGAGGCTAGCCAATGGCGTTGAAGTATAACAGGGTCTGGTAGGCGACATAGCACATCACCAGGATGGCCCCTTCGAGCCGATTGATGCGTCCCGGGCCCCGGAATCCGTAAGACATCACGAACATCATCAGGATCACCAGGAACATGACCGGGTAGTCGCGGGTCAGTACCTCAGGGTCGAATGCAGCGGGGTAAATCAGGCCCGGTACGCCGAGGACGGCAAGCAGGTTGAAAATATTGGAGCCGATGATGTTGCCCAGGGCGATGTCATGTTCTTTTTTGACGGCACTCATCAGGGTGGCCGCCAGCTCCGGCAAACTGGTGCCGAGGGCGACGATGGTGAGGCCGATGATCAGGTCGCTGATACCCAGCTTTTGCGCAATGGAGACTGATCCCCAGACCAGTATTCGGGAGCTGACCAGCAACAGCAAGGCCCCCAGGACAAACCAGAAAGACGCATCCGCTACGCCCATGTCGGTCGGGACCTCCGCGGCGAATTCCTTGCCGATGGCATCGGTTTGTGACTGTGTTTTACGGGCAAGGTGAATCATCCAGGCCATCATCACGCACACACCGGTCAACAGTATTACGCCGTCCAGGCGCCCGAGCGTGCCGTCGAGCAGCAATAGCAGGGCGACCGTCGTAATCAGGACGAGGACGGGTAGTTCGCGGCGCAGGATGCTCGACTTGACGCTCAGTGGTACGGCCAGTGCCGTAATCCCGAGGATCAGGGTTGTATTGGTGATATTCGAACCAATGGCGTTACCGATGGCGAGACCGGTATTGCCCTGCCAGGAGGCCATTACCGACACCAGTATTTCCGGTGCGGACGTGCCGAAGCTGACGATGGTCAGGCCGATGATCAGGGGAGATATGTTCAGGTTGTATGCCAGGGCGCTGGCACCGACCACGAAGCGGTCGGCGCTCCATGTGAGCAGGACAAAACCGCCTGCAATCGCCAGGATTTCAATCAACATGAGCATGAAACCCGAATGGGGTGCGGGGACTGCGCAGTACTCATTGCCGGCAGGTTGCCTGGCAGGTATTCATAAGGCCGTCGGTCATAAATTCTGTACTTTCCATGCAACGCCGGAGGGCGAACTGTTTTATCATACACGTCGACGCGGCCGCGCCAAATGTGCGTGCGGGCCTCTTCGCACCCTGTTTATCTTTCCCAGCGGGTTTAAGGATGAAACAAGCCAGTATAAAAAGGCAGGACCCCGTGGTGCAGATTCGTGACCTGAGATTTGCGCACGGCGACCGTGTGGTATTTGACGGTATTGACCTGGACATTATGCCGGGTTGTGTGACCGCAATCATGGGGCCGAGCGGTAGCGGCAAGACCACGCTGTTGAAACTGATCGGCGGCCAGTTGCGTCCGCAATCCGGTTCAATCCGCGTCTACGGGCAACAGGTGCCGGCCCTGAATCGCAGGGACCTGTACCGGTTGCGCAGGTGGATGGGTATGCTCTTTCAGAGTGGCGCCCTGCTGACGGATATTTCGGTTTTTGAAAATGTCGCCTACCCGATCCGTGAACATACCCGCTTGCCGGAGGCGCTCATTCGTGACCTGGTGCTGATGAAATTGCAGGCCGTCGGTTTGCGTGGTGCGGCCGCCCTGATGCCGAATGAATTGTCGGGTGGCATGGCCCGGCGGGTGGCCCTGGCAAGAGCGATTGCGCTGGATCCGAAGATGATCTTGTATGACGAGCCGTTTACCGGGCAGGATCCGATCAGCATGGGTGTGCTGGTCAAGTTGATACGCGAACTCAACGATGCGTTGAACCTGACCAGTATCGTGGTGTCGCATGACGTTCAGGAAACGGCGGCGATTGCGGACTATGTGTACTTGCTCTCGAATGGCAGGGTAGTGGACCACGGCAAACCGAAAAATCTGTGGCGCTCGGCCTCGCAATGGTCACAACAGTTTCTGAATGCATTGCCGGACGGTCCGGTGGCCTTTCACTATCCGGCCCCCGATTTCAGGGATGACCTGCTGGGCAAGGGGACGAATTCATGATGCTTGACGGTTTTCAGGGTCTTGGAAAGGCAAGCATCGGCTTTTTCGAGCGCCTCGGACGTGCCCACCTGTTCCTTGTGCAGACCCTGGCGAGTATTCCCTCGGTGCTGCCAAGGCCACGATTGTTATTGAATCAGCTGTTCGCGGTGGGTGTGCTGACGCTGGTAATTATTCTGGTATCCGGACTGTTTGTCGGTATGGTGCTCGGTCTGCAGGGTTACAATACGCTGGTTGATTTCGGTGCCGAGGAATCGCTCGGTGTCATGGTGGCCCTGTCGCTGGTGCGTGAACTCGGCCCGGTGGTGACGGCACTGTTATTTGCCGGTCGTGCCGGCTCCGCGCTGACAGCGGAAATCGGCCTGATGAAGGCTACGGAACAGCTGTCCGGCATGGAGATGATGGCCGTCGACCCGATCCGCCGCGTGATCGCGCCACGATTTCTGGCCGGCTTCATCAGCATGCCGCTGCTGGCGGCTGTCTTCAGTGCCGTGGGTGTCTATGGCGGTCACTTCGTAGGTGTCGGTTTGCTAGGTGTTGATGATGGTGCGTACTGGTCGCAGATGCAGGGTCAGGTCGATTTGTCGGGCGATATATACAACGGTGTAATCAAGAGTATCGTCTTCGGTTTTGTCGCCGTGTGGATTGCATTGTTTGAAGGATATGATGCGGTACCTACAGCAGAAGGCGTCAGCCGCGCAACGACACGCACGGTGGTGCATACCTCCCTGGCTGTGCTGGGGCTGGATTTCGTGTTGACAGCACTGATGTTTGGAGAATAGCAGGTGAATAACAGGGCAATAGAGATCGGGGTCGGGGTGTTTGTCGCGCTGGGTATTGCGGCGTTGTTCATGCTTGCCATGCAAGTCAGCAACCTGGGCACTATCGGTGGCGGCGATGGCGACAGCTATCGCATTTCAGCGACATTTTCAAATGTAGGCGGACTCAAGGTGCGCGCGCCGGTTACCGTCTCCGGCGTACGTGTCGGACGTATCGATGCCATTGATTATGACCTGCAAGCCTACGAGGCGGTCGTGATCATGCGCATCGACAGTGCCTATGACAGGTTTCCCGAGGACACCACGGCAAGCATTTTTACCTCGGGGCTCCTCGGCGAGCAGTATATTGCCCTTGAACCTGGCGGCGCGATGAAAAACCTCGTCGACGGCAGCAGGATACAGCTGACGCAGTCGGCGCTGGTGCTGGAGCAGATCATCGGGCAGTTTCTGTACAGCATGACAAGCAGTGAGCCGAAGCAGTAAGCAGATGTTGTCTCCTGGTGCAGCCAGCCGCCACCCCCGGGCAGCGCTTTTGATGGCGGCTTTTCTCACGCTGTTCGCCGCGTCTGCATCGGCACATGATATTTCGCCCCTTGAGCTTGTCCGGGATACCTCGTCGCGTATGCTGATAGCGCTGCAGGATGAAGGTGGTGTTATTACCGCAGATCCTGCCGCTCTTGACAGGCTGGTCGAGGAAATCGTCCTGCCGTATTTCGATTTCAGGCGCATGAGCCAGTGGGTGCTCGGGAAATACTGGCGTACGGCAACCGCGGAACAGCGTGAAAGTTTTGTAATGGAGTTTCGTGCCCTGCTGGTGCGCACTTACGGGCGGGCGCTGTCCGATTATGCCGGTGAGAAGGTCGTTTATCTCCCTGCCGGTGATGAGGCAGATACCGACAGCGTGACAGTGCGCACCGAGATAGAACTGAGTGATAACACCAGCGTCCCGGTAGCATACTCCATGTACCTGGGTGGTGATGGCTGGAAGGTTTATGATGTTGCTTTCAACGGGGTCAGCCTGGTGACGAATTATCGCTCCTCGTTCGGCCGGATCATTCGCACAGAGGGTATGGACAGCCTGATCAGGCAGATGAAGCGGCGTAACACGGTGCAGGCCAGTGGCTGAACCCGTGCTGACTGTGGCGGGCAAGGGGCGCTGGTTGCTCGAGGGCGATCTGAGTTTTTCATCGGTACCCGCAGTACTGAAGTCGTCGAAGAAAGGTTTTACAGGCAGCCGGGAAGTCCAGGTTGATCTGCGGGGCGTTACCCGGGCTGACAGTGCCGGCCTGGCGTTGCTGGTTGAATGGCTGCGTGAATCAGAACGCGCCGGCAGGGTGATCACCTTTACCAATGTCCCGCAGCAGCTATTGGCCATAGCCAGGCTTTGTGGGCTGGATGGAATTCTTTCATTTGAAAAGTAAGCGGCGGGTCTTTCGCACACGTCGACTTGTCGGCCGGCCAACTGTTCGCTGTTCTTTGCGGGATTGATATTCGCCGGGATGCAGCCCGGGCCGGGGACTCACAACGGGAGATTATCTTTATGACAGGCAGTGAACTGGAAGCATTGATCAAGGCAGGTATCCCTGATGCGCGGGTAGAAATCAGGGGTGAGGGCGATCATTTTGAAGCAG
>CAWHCQ010000043.1:0-18606 GCA_963827755.1 uncultured Gammaproteobacteria bacterium | reverse complement strand
AAAAACGGCAATCAATGTAGACGTCAGCAGCGTCACCGCCTCTCTGACATCAGGATGGTTACGGGCAATGATAATGCCGGCCGCACCTGCCAGCGGCAGAAGGAGGATCGTCAGCAGCAGTGTCTCGGCACTCATGGCTGCATCCCCCACAGGACGGCCGCGGCTTTTTCAGCAACCCCCACCGTCAAGTCGGTGTCCAGACCAAAATAGACATTGGCGAGCACCAAAGCCCAGGTCGGCAGCAGTAATAATATCGGCGCCTCACTCACCGCTTTTCCCGCATCTGAAACCGGTTTGAAATAGAGTGCCTCTATCAATTTTCCGACATAAACCACGGCCAGCAGAGAGCCAGACAGAATCACGGCAACCGAGATCCACGCCTGCTGTTCCAGAGCCGCCACTACCAGGTACCATTTGCTGATAAATCCGGCGGTACCCGGCACGCCGATAAGACTCAATCCGCCGATAACGATAGCGCCAAAGGTCCAGGGCATCGATCTGCCCAGGCCATGAATCTGTTCCATACGGCACGCGCCGATACGGTAGACAATGGCACCAACAGCCATGAACAGCGCCCCTTTCATCAGGGCATGGTTGAACAGATGAACCAGCGTGGCTGTCAAACCGGTTGCGGATGCAAATCCGATTCCCAGTACCATATAACCGACTTGCGCGACACTGGAGTAGGCCAGCAACCTTTTAATGTTTTCCTGGTAGATGGCGTAGACGGAGGCAGTGATAATGCCGGCGATACCCGCCACGATGAATAGTTCGTCGGCCGGTGTTGTCAAGGCGAAGCCCTGTGGAAAAACCGTAAACAGTATGCGCAGCATCACATAAACGGCGACCTTGGTGGCCGTTGCCGCAAGAAAAACGGTGACCACCGAGGGTGCGTAGGTATAGGCATTGGGCAGCCAAAGATGCAGAGGAAACATTGCCAGCTTCAGCGCAATGCCGACCATGATGAAGGCAAAGCCGGTTTCCACGGTATTAAGATGCAGAACGCCGGGCAGAATGGTTGCCAGATCCTGCATATTCAGGCTGCCGGTTTGTGAATAGACCAGGCCCACGCCGATCAAATAGAAGGTGGCGCCGATCGTGCCCATGATCAGGTATTGATAGGCGGCGGTGAATGCCTGCCGCTGTCTTCCAAGGCTGATCAGTGCATAGGAGGCGAGTGATGATATCTCCAGAAAGACGAAGACATTAAAGATGTCACCGGTCTGGGTGATTCCCAGCAGTCCGGTCAGGCAGAGCAGCATGGCGCTATAGAAGAGCGGTATCTTATCTTCAGGGATCTCCTGCTCCGCGGAGAGCAGCGCATAGGGCAGTGTGATTGCGGCGATAGTGGCAACGATCAGGGCGACAAAGGCATTGACCGCATCGATACGGTATTCAATCCCCCAGGGCGGCGCCCAGCCGCCCAGTTCGTAACTGATTGCCCCCTCATAAAGAACCGCCCACAACTGCATCCCGGCCAGCACGGCACACGAGGCAGCGACAATGAACGCAACCGCCCAGGGCAATCGACCGCGGGGCAGTATGGCGACGACGGGCGCGGCAATCAGCGGTACAACGACCAGCAGCAGGCTAATATGGCTTACCATTACAGCGAATGATCCAGATTATGAATTTCATCCTCTTCAATGCTGCCGTAGGACTCCTTGATGCGCACCACCAAAGCCAGCGCCAGCGCCGTCGTTGCCACGCCCACCACGATGGCGGTGAGGATCAATACATGGGGTAATGGATTTGAATAGACCTTGACGCCTTCAGTGATAATAGGCGCTGCTCCACCCTTCACAGTGCCCAGACTGATATAGAGAAAAAACACCGAGACCTGGAATATATTCAGGCCGATAATTTTTTTTATCAGGTTGCCACGGCTTATCACCGTATAGAGCCCGACCATCATTAAAACGATCACAATCCAGTAGTTATAGTGGCCAATAAAGAAATCCATCAGTCTCTACCCCTGCCTGCAAAGGCAAAAAATAGAATCAACATGGACGCCGCCACCGTAATGCCTACGCCCAGTTCCACCAGCAGAATACCCAGATGCTGGCCGGCAATCTGATTGCTGCCCAAAAGCGTGTAATCGAGATAGTTACCCCCAGCAGCAAGGACTCCATCCCGACCCCGGCATAGATCACCACGCCCAGCGCAGCCAGTATGCGCAACCAGTGTGGAGGGATGATCTTTTCTGCGGTATCCAGCCCGAATACCAGGGAGTAAAGAATGAGCGCGGCGCTGAAAATCACCCCGGCCTGAAAGCCGCCCCCGGGCCCGAAATCACCATGAAACTGGACATAGAGTGCAAACAGGATAATCAGTGGGATAAGGAACTTTGCAATAACATGCAGGATAAGGTTAGGCCTCATCTTGTTTCCCCTCATCCTTTGTCTTGACTCGTGGTTTTGGGCGTTTCCCGCCGATCAACAGCAGTACGGCCACGGCCGCGGTAAAGATAACCGTGACCTCGCCCAGGGTATCGAACCCGCGATAACTCGCCAGCACCGCGGTGACGATATTCGGCACGCCGGTATCCGGCATCGCATTGTCGATGTAGTAGCGCGCGACATGTGTCTGTGCTGGCGCATCGGGCGCACCAAACCCCGGGATATCCCAGGTGCCGTAAACCAGTGCCGAACCTGTTATGACCACGACGATCAGCGGTAACCATGCACGGTGGGTCCGGGGCGCCTCTGTCGTAGTAGGGTTTTTGTCGTCTTTTGACCAATGCCAGGGTGGCCAACATCAAAACTGTAGAGATTCCAGCACCCACCGCCGCCTCGGTAAAGGCCACATCGGGAGCATCCATAACCACAAACAGACCGGCCGACAGCAGACTGAAAATCCCGAACAGCATGACGATGGCAAACAGGTTTGCCATGCGTACGATAGCTACCGCGGTGATCGCCAGAAAGGCCAGCAAGGTGACGTTGATTAAAATATCGATCATGAGCCGGCTTCACGTTCATCGCTATCCAGCCTGGGCTTCAGACCGCTGTGCAGCGCCGCGTTTGCCAGCGCATGGGAAGCGGTTGGGCTCGTAAAAAAGAGGAACACGAAAATCAACGCCAGTTTAAAGGCGGCGATACTCCAGCCGGCCTGCAGCCCGAGGCCCAGCAGGATCAACATGGCGCAAAGGGTATCGGTTATTCCGGCAGCGTGCAGGCGGCTGTAGAAGTCGGGGAAGCGGTGGATACCGATACCGCCAACGATACCCAGCGCCCCGCCGGCCAACAGGCAGATCCAGCTGAGGATATCGATAATCATTCCGGTCTCCCCTGGTTTGCTTCGCTCTCATCGCTGTCGGAGGAGTGAAAATCGCCACGAGTGACCAGCTTCAGTGCTGCGACGACACCTATGAAATTGATCAACGCATAGACCAGCGCAATATCCAGCAGATCACCTCTGCCGGAGGAAAACGCCATAACCGCGATCAGCAGCACAGTCTTGGTGCCGAACATGTTGACCGCCGCAACACGATCATAGGTCGTAGGCCCGGCAAGGGCGCGCGTAAGGGCCAATCCCATCGTCACAAGGATCGCCAGTGAAGCTGCGATAAACACTATTTGTCGAACATCCGGTTAGAGATCTCTTTCGACATGGCGCCTGTGGCGAGCTCGCTGGCCGCCTCCTTGCTGAGCGCATGAACGGTGAGATTGTCTTTCGATAACCTGATCGTGACCGTGCCGGGAGTCAGGGTGATGGAATTGGCGTAAATCACCGCACCGAGATCGGTTTCCTGCGATTGCGGGATTTCGATCATCTGCGGGCTGATCGGCGCCTTCCTCCAGCTCAGGATCCGTCTGACAACATCGATATTTGCCTTGACGATCTCTCTGAATATATAGATAAAAAAGCCCGGGAATTTCGACGAGAGATGCAGCGGATAGCTTTCGTGATCGATAAGATTCATTCGCCGTGACAGGAAAACCGTGAGCGCGACAGATGCCACCCCCAATCCCAGCAGCAGGGGCTCCAGATGTCCCGACAAGAAGATCCAGAAAAGGAATAGTAGTACGACAAAGCTGAAAGATTTCATTTCGTTGGCCTGTTGTGTCTGGTATTGATTTGCATTTAAAATTGCCCCGGGCATTGCATCCGGAAATGACCCGCCTGTCCGGTCTGATTATGGCCTGATTCCATTGTTTTTTTCTAGTATTTTTGCTCTCCTGTTGTTGTGAAACAGCGTGTCTGAAGAGGCAGCTCTCATTACCGGGATCGATGATATGACTGTCACGGGTTAACCGAGGCTCAATTGATGCTTCGCCTGGCAATCTACCTCGCTTAGTTACATCGCGTAGTATAGAAAAGCAGCGTAGTGCCAGTCGTATTATGACTAAGCAACAAGTGAAGATGACTGTTGTTGAAAGAGCAATAGATGCTTTGAAGTACGAAAGTAGCGATGTAGACGAAGCTGACAAAGCTAACACGAAAAGTAAGCTTTCCAACTTCTTAAATAATCTCTAAGTGCATTGTTTATGCACGTTTTTAGTCGCACAATGTTCAAGTAAGAATTGCGTAGACTATTGAGTTGCAATAGGAGCACAAGCGTAGAAAAAACGTGCAGAGTGAGTAGTGAGTTACACGTTACTTACACACGCACTGTGAAGTGGATATAAGTAATTGAAAATAAACGATATAATTATTACGTTACTACTGAGTGGGAATAGTTGCATTGCAAATATGCTCAAGCTGTTCGTCGCCCGGATGAAACGCAGTGCAGCCCGGGGCGGCTGTGGTGTCAGGCCCCCGAGGTCCTGCGCTCCGTGCCCGCACCCGGGCTGCATCTGATCTGCAACCATGCATTCCGATGAACACTGGATGCAGCGTGCCCTGGACCTTGCGGCAAACGCCGGGGCCGGCGGCGAAGTGCCGGTCGGTGCGCTGCTGGTGCAGGACGACGCGCTGCTTGCCGAGGGCTGGAACCAGCCGATCGCCGGCCATGACCCGACGGCCCATGCCGAGGTGATGGCCCTGCGCGCGGCCGGGCAGGCCCTGCAAAATTACCGTGTCACGGGCGCTACCCTCTACGTCACGCTGGAACCCTGCCTGATGTGTGTCGGCGCCATGGTGCACGCACGCGTCGCACGGCTGGTATTTGGCGCTCCTGACCCGAAGAGCGGGGCCGTCGAGAGCCTTTGCCGTGCGTTTGAGCTGCCGGGCCTGAACCACCGGGTCGAGGTGACCGGCGGCGTGCTGGCAGAGGCGTGCGGCGACCTGCTCAGGGCTTTCTTTCACGCCCGCAGGGGCTAGAATGGGTCATATGAGATCAGGATTCTGTCTGTTGGGTCTTTGCCTGCTTTTGTGGCAGCCCGTTAGCGGTGCTGAGGTGCGCCTGTCGCCGAACACTGCCGGGCGTTATGCCCCTGCAACGGTCGACATGGCATTGCAGCGCGTATCCGAACATGTCTGGTTTGCCCAGGGCGTCGCCGGCGTTGCCACCGATAACCAGGGTTTCATCTCAAATGCCGGCGTCATTGTCACCGGCGCCGGTGTGGTGGTGTTCGACGCGCTGGGTTCACCCTCGCTGGCACAGCTGTTGCTGAAAAAAATCAGGGCCATCACCAGCGAGCCGGTGGTGCGCGTGATTGTCAGTCACTATCATGCCGATCACATCTACGGCCTGCAGGTGTTCGAGGACCTCGATGCCGATATCCTCGCGCCCGCCGGTGCGGATCTCTATCTTGCCTCGGACAACGCCAAAGAACGCCTTGAAGACCGCCGTTTTACCCTTGACCCCTGGGTCAACGAGGATACCCGGCTGGTATACCCGGACCAGTACCTGCAGGAGGGCAAACGGTTCCGCCTCGGTGATGTCGACTTTACCGTGACGGTTGTCGGCAATGCCCATTCAGACGGTGACCTGACGCTTTACGTGGAACCCGACCGGGTACTGTTTTCCGGCGACATTATATTCGAGGGCCGCTTGCCCTACCTCGGGGATGCCAACACCCGTCGCTGGGTCGAGGTGCTGGAGCGCATGGAGCGGGAAAAGCTGGTTGCCCTGGTGCCGGGACATGGCGGGGTGGCGGAGGATCCGAACGAGGCCATCGGGCTGACGCGTCGTTACCTGGTCTTCCTGCGGGAAGAAATGAAACGTGCCGTGGATGATTTCGTCCCGTTCAGAGAGGCCTATGATGCAATCGACTGGTCTGACTACAAAGACCTGCCGGCCTTTGAAGAGGCCAGCCGGCGCAATGCCTACCAGGTCTACCTGTCGATGGAAGCGGAGATGCTGGGTCAGCAATAACCGGCATTGCCATCCTGCAATCTGATTTCAGCCCGTAGGAGCGAGCGCCAGCTCGCGAACACCTCGCTGTCGCGAAACACTTCATTCGCCAGCTGGCGCTGGCTCCTGCAGAGATCATTCAACCGGTAGGAGCGGATCTCATCCGCGATTGACTTCAGGACGAGGGTCGGACCGTTTCGTTATAGCGCCTGCGGGTCGAACTGTTGCAGTATCGGTGCTTCAGGAACCTCGTTGTCTTTTTCCGTCAGCCACACCAGGATGTCGTAATAGGTGCGGATATTCTCGACGAAGCGCACCGGCTCGCGTCCGCGGGCATAGCCATGACGGGTTCGCTTGTACCACTTCTTCTGGCTGAGCAGGGGCAGACTCTTTTTTACATCGATCCATTTATCGATGTCGCCCTTGTTCTCCTGGGTGAGGATGCGTGCATCCTCGAGGTGTCCGAAACCGACGTTGTAGGCTGCCAGTGCCAGCCAGGTGCGGTCGGGCTCGGCAATACGATCGGGAATCTTTTCAACCATGGCAGACAGGTAGTTCGCGCCGCCCTGGATGCTCTGCGCCGGGTCGAGGCGGTTCTCGATGCCCATGTCTTTTGCCGCGTCGAGTGTCAGCATCATCATGCCGCGCACTCCGGTCGGCGAGACGGCATCCGGGTCCCAGTGGGATTCCTGGTAGCTGATGGCTGCAAGCAGGCGCCAGTCCATATCGACGTCCCTGGCCGCTTGCATAAACATCTCCCGGTAGCGCGGCAGGAGTACTTCAACATCGGCCTGGTAGCGCCGGGTGCCGACATAATCGAAATCACCGATATGGCCGTAATAACGTTCAATCATCTGCACCAGCGTGCCGTTTTTCCTGATCTTGTTGAAAAAAACCACGGCCGCGTTGAACAGGCTGTCATCATCGCCATGCGGAAAGGCCCAGGCGAGCGGTTCCTCAGGCATGAGATCGAACGCGGGTATCAACTCGGGGTAAAAGTGGCGATGGACGGCCAGTTCGTTGGAATCGGCGACGGTATACTCGATCAATTGCTCCCATACATACTCCAGCAGTTCCTCGCTGCTGCTGTCTTTCGCAAACCAGGTCAGCTCCGGGTAGTCCTGCTGGAGTATATTCAGATGCTCTTCGTGACTGCTGCCGGCGACCACCTCGAGTATGCCACCGACTTCGGCCAGCGTTGTTGGCGGCCGGGTGCCGCTGCGATAGACCAGCTGCGGGGTGATTCTCTGGTAGACGGGGCCGAAACGGACCATTTCCCTGCGTTTTTCGGTGATGGTCAGTCCGGCGGCGGCGAGGTGGGCATCGCCACGCGTGATCAGGGGCAGGATGTCACTGAAATTGGGTGGCACGACCATGCGCAATTTCACGCCCAGAAAGTCCGCAAACAGGCTGGCCAGTTCATATTCGAAGCCGGTTGGCCCGTTGCTGCCTTCATAATACGTCGTCGGGCCATTGCGGCTGATGACGATCAGCTCATTCTGTTCCTGTACCTGACTGAGGAGGCTCTGCGGCCTGTCACAGGCCGTCAGCAGCAGGCAGGCAAGGCAGAGCAGGGTGATTCGACCCATGGCGCGAAGAGGTGCGCATACGCTAGAATATGCAGCCTGCAAGAGCGCCTGGAGGCCTGCCCCGGTCGATCTGAAGCCTGTGAGTGTCATGGGCAACCTGTATACCGTCAGCTAGATGAGTCGTTGCGGGGTTATCATATCGCATTGCGCGTAAATGTAGATGAATCCCGCAAACGGATTCTGTAAACAAGGAGAGGTACCGAAGTGGTCATAACGGCACCGACTCGAAATCGGTTGGGGGCGTTAGCCCCACGTGGGTTCGAACCCCACCCTCTCCGCCAACTGATAAATATTTGTACAAGCGTCCCGGCAGGTTTAGGCTGTCGTGCCCTGTTTCATGGAAAACAGGCAAGCAAGTCCTGGAGAGGTGGCCGAGTGGTCGAAGGCGCACGCCTGGAAAGTGTGTATACGGCAACGTATCGAGGGTTCGAATCCCTCCCTCTCCGCCAAGTATAAAAAGCCCCGCGAGGGGCTTTTTTTGTCTCCGCCGGTAGCCGGGATTTGAACCCTCGATGTATCAATCAGGCGGTTCGACCAATCGGCAGGATTGCCGATTGGGACGCCGGCAAGGCCGGCGCCCGCAGGGTGAGGGTCCATGGATGGACCCGAGTCAATCCCTCCCTCTCCGCCAAGTATAAAAAGCCCCGCGAGGGGCTTTTTTTGTCTCCGCCGGTAGCCGGGATTTGAACCCTCGATGTATCAATCAGGCGGTTCGACCAATCGGCAGGATTGCCGATTGGGACGCCGGCAAGGCCGGCGCCCGCAGGGTGAGGGTCCATGGATGGACCCGAGTCAATCCCTCCCTCTCCGCCAAGTATAAAAAGCCCCGCAAGGGGCTTTTTTTGTCTCCGCCGGTAGCCGGGATTTGAACCCTCGATGTATCAATCAGGCGGTTCGACCAATCGGCAGGATTGCCGATTGGGACGCCGGCAAGGCCGGCGCCCGCAGGGTGAGGGTCCATGGATGGACCCGAGTCAATCCCTCCCTCTCCGCCAATCCATCAATAAAAAAAGTTATGACTGTTCTTGTACCAGCGGTATTTCGCGATCAGTTAGACACGATTCCGGATCTCCAATCTCAGCGCGCGAACGAGTTTGTCTACTTGGCCGCTGGCGAGTTGTTCGTTTTCGACGATGTGTTGCCTGACGTCCGGGACCCGGCCACTCAGTTCGATTAGCAGATCCAGTAGTTCTTCACGGCTTTTGTCCTCCAGGATCTTCCCGACCCTGGCCTGCGCCTTTGTACGCCGTGGCGTGGAGGTGTGTACCGAGTCGTCATTCTCCCACTCGTCATCCATCCTTTCGCCGTCTTCTTCCGATTTGGTGGCCAAGCCAATCTGGCCAATGGGCAAGAACATGGCGACGGGCTCGGGTCGATCGCTGCTTCTTTGGTGGCCAAGGCAATCTGGCCAATGGGCAAGAACATAGCGATGGGCTCGGGTCGATCGCTGAGGGCGCCACTGACCAGGTCGACAGGTTTGAAGCCCAAAGACGAATAAAAGGGAACTGCATCCGGTTTGGCATCCACGATCACACCGATGCAACCGACGCGGTTTCGCATCTCCAGGGCAAGTTCAAGCATGGCGCGCAGTAACAGCCGTCCGATGCCATGCCCCTGGAATCTTTCGTCCACGGCGAGTCGGGCAAGGCGGAGTATCGGAAGGGGGTAAGCGGGCAGGCGTCGGCGCAGGGCTTTCGTCAGTTTTTCTGCAACCATCTCTCCGCTGGAGACAGTGACAAATCCGGTGATATGGTCACCCTGGACGGCGACATAGGTCGTTCCAATGTGGTGTCGAAACTGATTCTGACCGGCATAGCGTAGAAAGAAGCGGTCGAGGTCGATATTTCCGCTACGGAATCGGGTGCGATCGTCCAGGGGTTCAAGTCGCCTGACCAGAACTTCCTGCTTCGCCTTATTCACGAAACAGCGCTTTCAAGGATTCCGTGGGTTGCTCTTCCTGGATGACACGTTCGGCGATCTCTGCCATTGCCTCACCAGTCAACATCAGCCGGGAGGGGATAATCAAATCCTCGGGGATCTCACGCAATGCCTGAAGGTGGTGCTGTAGCGCCTCTTCGATCAAGTAGGCCTTCTTCACACCGCGACGCTTCACATACGCTTCAATCGCGGCCTTGGTCTCTTCCGAGATATAGGCGGAAACTTGTGTGGTTGTGCTCATGGCAGATCCTCCTCTACAGTTTTGTAGATTTATGTAGAAAATACCATGTGGTCGCGGGATTGCCAAGCTCCTGGTGTTTCTCGGATTCTGTTAGACATGATCTGGACACGATAGCTTCGTAACCAATTGAAAAATATGGAAACACCGAGCTCTCGATAATCCAATCAGCACGAATCCCAATGCACAGGGAGGTGCAGGTGCCGTGGAGCACAGGGATGTGCGGGAACGGCCTCCCTCTCCGCCAAAAAGAAAAGGCCCCGTGAGGGGCCTTTTTTGTCTCCGGCGCTGACCGGGATTTGAAGCCTCGATAATCCAATCAGCGCGAATCCCAATGCACAGGGAGGTGCAGGTGCCGTGGAGCACAGGGATGTGCGGGAACGGCCTCCCTCTCCGCCAAAAATAAAAAGGCTCCGCAAGGGGTCTTATGCTGATCCCGATGGAATTTAACCACCGACTTCTGCGATAATACCGCTGGTGGCTTGTGCTGGTCCCCTCGCGACGAGAAGCTGTGAACCCCGTCAGGCCTGGAAGGGAGCAGCGGCAGCAGTGGATTCGAGTGCCGGGGTGTGGCTGGTGCAGGTCACCTTTTCCCGGGCCGTCACATCCCGTTCAGTGACCCTAACCGATACTTAAAACCAGATGAGCTATCAAGTCCTGGCGCGTAAATGGCGTCCACGTACGTTTACCGAACTGGTCGGGCAGGACCATGTGCGGCGCGCCCTGGTCAATGCGCTGGACAATGACCGCTTGCATCACGCCTACCTGTTCAGCGGTACCCGTGGTGTCGGTAAGACCACCATTGCACGTATCTTTTCCAAGGCACTGAATTGTGAAGCCGGGGTGAGTTCCACGCCCTGTGGCAGCTGCAGTGCCTGCGAGGAAATCGACAGTGGCCGTTTTGTTGATCTCATCGAGGTCGATGCCGCCTCGCGTACCAAGGTCGAGGACACCCGGGATCTGCTCGAGAACGTGCAATATGCGCCGACCCGCGGGCGCTACAAGGTCTACCTGATTGACGAAGTCCACATGCTGTCAACGCACAGCTTTAATGCCTTGCTGAAAACCCTTGAAGAGCCGCCGCCACACGTCAAGTTTCTGCTGGCGACAACCGATCCGCAACGTTTGCCGGTGACCGTGTTGTCACGCTGCCTGCAATTCAATCTGAAGAGCCTGACGCTGCCGCAGATTACCGCGCAACTCGAGAACATCCTTGCACAGGAAAATATCAAGACCGATAGCGGTGCGCTGCGCCAGCTGGCGTATGCCGCCGATGGCAGTATGCGTGATGCCCTGAGTCTGCTCGACCAGGCGATTGCCTTCGGTGATGGCGAACTCAAGGAAGACGAGGTGCGCAGTATGCTCGGCAGTATCGATCGCGACGTGGTCTATCGGCTGTTCGACGCGCTGGCAGAGAATAACGCCGCCCTGCTGATGGAAGAGATTGGCAAGGCCGATGATTTTGCACCGGACTATGCGGCATTACTGGCTGACATGGTGGGGCTGTTGCAGCGTATCGCGATTGCCCAGGCCCTGCCGGACGCGATTGATGACAGCCTTGGTGACCGCGATGTGGTACTGGCGCTGGCAGAGCGTATTTCTCCTGAAGATGTCCAGTTGTATTACCAGATCGGGCTGCTGGGGCGGCGCGATCTGCCGCTGTCGCCACAGCCGCGTGGCGGTTTTGAAATGTTGCTGTTGCGCATGCTGGCGTTTCGCCCGGCTGCCGCACCGGCCAAACAGACACAGGCGGCAGCGGCGAAATCGCTACCGAAAAAAACAGCGAAACCGGTTCGCAAACAACCACCGGCTGACGCGGCTGCGCCAGTTGCCTCCGTTACCAATGCGGCGGCTGTGGCACAGACCTCAGCAGCACCACCCGTCACCCAGGCAGCTGGACAGTCAGCGGACAATGCGGAGACCTGGGGTGGGATTATCGGGGCGATCACATTAAAGGGCATGGCCGGGCAGATGGCGCAACATTGTGCATTCCACGGCATGGAAGATAACAGTGTACGGCTGTCCCTGGATCCTGCACATGCCTATCTACTCAACAAGGAACGCACCGAGCAGCTGGAGCAGGCGTTATGCTACGCATTTCCAGCATCCCGTCAGCGTAAAGATCACCAAGGAAGGTGAGTTGCCACATGAGACACCGGCAAGCCGGCGTATTCGCGAACAGGATGAGCGCCAGCAGCAGGCGCAGGATTCGATCGAGGGTGATGAGAATATCCGCGCGCTACAGGATGCCTTTGGCGGGGCGGTGCAAATGGATTCGATTCGACCGAAGTGATGAAGTTGTGGCAAGCGTTTGCCAGCAACGCCTGGATTGAATGGATCGGCCGGGTCGATTGTTGCAGGAGCGCCTTGCAGGCGCGATAGGGGCTCATGCAGGGGTATCGCGCCTGCAAGCGCGTTCCTGCAGGTGTTAAATGCAGGTTGGGAGCGCCTCCCATCGATGGCCATGTATGGTATCGTCGCTTTGCTGCCCAGCAATGCGGATAAGCTCTATTGTCTTAGGAGCGCTTCGCAAGCGCGACAGGGGCTCATGCGTGACAGCTCATCATGCATGCGCTCCACGTATACGTTATACAGCTGCAGCTGATTTTATTTATAGACTTGAATGAACCGAGGTAGCGATTATGAAAGGTGGTTTAGGAAACCTGATGAAGCAGGCGCAGGAAATGCAGGCCAATATGGAGAAGGCACAGGCCGAGCTGGCCAGCCTGGAAGTGACCGGTGAATCCGGTGGCGGGCTGGTCAAGGTCACGATGACCGGTAAGCACGAGGTGCGGCGTGTGCGTTATCGATGACAGCCTGTTAGCGGATGACAAGGATATGCTGGAGGACCTGGTGGCGGCTGCGATCAATGACGCGGCGCACAAGGTCGAGGTGACGACGCAAGAGCGCATGTCCGGACTGACCAGCGGTATGAATTTGCCTGCGGGCATGAAGTTGCCGTTCTAGCATGCGCCCGGTTGCATGAGTACCTCCCGGCTGATCGAGCGCCTGGTTGAAAGCTTGCGTTGTCTGCCGGGCGTTGGGCCAAAATCCGCACAACGCATGGCCTTTCAATTGCTGGAGCATAATCGTGACGGTGGCCGCCAGCTGGCCGAGGCACTGAATGAGGCGATGGAGAAGGTCGGCAATTGCAGTGAGTGCCGTACCCTGACAGAAACGGCCGTGTGCGGCCTGTGTGCGAATGACCGGCGTGATCGCAGTCAATTATGTATCGTCGAGACACCGGCCGATGTACAGGCGCTGGAACAGTCTACCGGCTACAAGGGGCTGTATTTTGTGCTCATGGGGCATCTCTCGCCGCTGGATGGCATTGGCCCTGAGGCGCTCGGACTGGATCTGCTCGAGGCGCGGCTTGCGACCGGCCAGATCAGCGAGATGATTCTGGCGACAAACCCGACCGTTGAGGGCGAGGCCACGGCACATTTTGTCAGCGAGATGGCGCGTGCGCACGGCATCCGTGCCACCCGTATTGCACACGGTGTGCCGATGGGTGGTGAACTGGAATACATCGACAGCAGCACACTTTCCCATGCCTTTTCAGGCCGACTTGAAATCTAACCCGGAGCTTATCAATGTCAGATTGTTTATTCTGCAAAATGGTGGCCGGTGAAATTCAGCCGGACGTGGTCTACGAGGATGAAACGGTACTGGCGTTTCGCGATGTAAACCCGCAGGCGCCGAGTCCATGTGCTGGTTATTCCGAAGGCGCATATCGCAACCAGCAATGATTTAAACGAGGAAAATGCCGCCGTCGTTGGCAAGCTCTATCTCGCGGCCAAACAGGTTGCCGAAGATGAGGGCATTGCCGCGCCGGGTTACCGCATGGTGATGAACTGCAATGCCGGGGCCGGGCAGTCGGTTTACCATATTCACCTGCATGTGCTGGGTGGCCGGCCGATGCACTGGCCGCCGGGGTATGACCGCAGTGGCGCGTAAAACGCACCCTACGCTGGGTTGGGCAGTCACCGGGAGGGGCATTTCATGCACCATTTCGGTGTTGGAACATACCATCTGGTTTTTTCAGCCATGGTGCGTAAAACGCACCCTGACGCTGGGTTGGGCAGTCACCGGGTGGGGTGCATTTCATGCACCATTTCGGTGTTGGAACATACCATCTGGTTTTTTCAGGTATGCCATGGTGCGTAAAACGCACCCTACGCTGGGTTGGGCAGTCACCGGGTAGGGTGCATTTCATGCACCATTTCGGTGTTGGAACATACCATCTGGTTTTTTCAAGTATGCCATGGTGCGTAAAACGCACCCTACATCCTGTCACACCTGCAAGGCCTTCCTGCAGGTGTTCGAGGACTAGGCGCGAAAAACTCTGTTGCGGATGAAAACGCCGACGATTGCAAATGCGACCAGCAGCGGCAGTATCGGATCTTTAGTGTTGTGCTTGCCCAGGCTGCAGCCAAAAAAATCGTCGATAAAGGTTCTGTCTTCATCATCTTCAGCTGCAGTGGCGGCGGTGTTGATGGTTGTTGAAAAGTCCCAGTTGAGAATTTCCTTCTGCTCGGTCGCTGACAGGTCGTCCAGCAATCCGATGTCGATGCTGGTATTGCTGTTGAACATGGTCGCATTCGTGATAGCGCCGTCGATGGTGTTATTGGTCCCCTGGATGTCGCCCAGTCCTGCAAAAAACATCAGTGAGCGCGTTGCAAAGGCCGGGACGGTAATGCTGAAGGAAAAGCCGATGCCTTTATCATTGTTCTTGTCATCGTTGCAGACAGTGGAGGTGACGCTCAAGGGGTGTGACAGTGGGTGTGCCCGGGCCAAAAATGACGGTGGTGTTGACGGCGTTATTGTCGACAGGTGTCCGAAGTGACAATCCAGCGGTCGGCAGTGGTAAATACATCGTCGTCGATCGAGGCCGCTTCAATCCTGGTGGCGTCATCAGAGCCGAGGTTGATGGGGACATCCACGTCAACGGTGATTGCGGAGTTGGTCGTGTTTGCAAACAGCGCGCGAATGCGCGCCGCCTGCAGAAAGCGCGAGAAGAGGATTTCGAGAGTGGTGTCGAGGTCGGAAAGCGGCACCGGCCCGGCTGTTAATAGCTCACTGGTCAGGTCTACCGTGCCAGGGGCAGGGGCAACAAAGACCTCGTCGTTTACAAACAGCATCCAGGCATTGTCGAAGGCATTGGTGGCCCCGCTTGCGCTGGTGGCGTTACTGATGCCCATGCCGTCGACGCTGCCGTCACAGTCGCCCGTGAAGGCCGTTTCTTGAACCGCTCCCAAACTCGTTCCCGCTTTGTTGGTGACGATCCACTCAAGGCTGCCCAGGTTAAGGGGTACGGTCAAGGGCAGGTCCGCGCAAACAGCGCGCCGGAAAACAGTCCGGCGAGCAGCAGTGCTTGCATCGACAGGGCATGTATCCGCTTAGGTGACACTTGCGCACTTTCAGCGCGTGAACGCCGCTGACGCAGGTAGATGACCGAGACCAGCACCAGTAGCCACAGGGTCGGGTCAAATGCGGCATCGTTACCCGCGAGACTGCACCCGCCGCCACCGCCGCCACCACCACCGCCGCCGATGCCCACGCCACCGACACCAGGGGCCGTGACATTAAAACCGCCACCGCCGTCTGGGGTAAACACCACGTTGCCGCCGTCGAGGTCAAACGGGGGTGCAGAAGCCGCTTCGAACAGTTCGTAGACGGCGTCGCCTGCGCTGCTGTTAAACGGTGCCGTGTCGCCAATGTTTGCACTGCCCAGGTCCGTTGCGCCAATGACGGGAGAGAGACCGACCAGCAGGTCCTCGGTGACGTTGTTCAGGGTGTTTTCGAGGTCGATGCCATTGTAGCCGAAGATGATGGTGCCATTTTCCAGCAATTGCACCTGTGCCAGCACCGAGCAATCATCGGCGTTGCACTCGAAATGGCCAAGCGCGAAGGTAACGACGATACGATCAATGTCCGCGTCGGCATCGTCGTCAGTAAAGCGATTGATGAAGATATCGCCGCCTTCAAACTCAGGATCCAGGTCGGTCCAGAAGGGCGCGATACGCGGAAAGACATCTCCGGTCAGGATCGCTGCACTGGGTGAAGAGTCGGGGCCGTTGTCTCCCCCCAGGCTGATGAAACCGTTACTGGAGATGTTCAGTACGTCGGCACCATTATAGGTGGTACCGGCAAACGGGAACGACAAGGTGTCGAAGTTGAGATCTACGGAAAGCTCATCCTGGTTGTCCAGTGCCTGCCCGTCGATGGTGGTACCGATCCTGCTCTCCCAGATGGGCGGTTCAGTTGAGACCGGTGGGTTGGCCATGCTGTCACTAACGTCAAAACCGTTGGTCAGATTGGGGGTAAAGATGATGTTGGTGTCATCCAGATCAAACAGCGGGGAGGCCGGCGTGGCAGGTACCGCCGCGAACAGTTCATAAATGGTTTGCTCAGTGCCGCTGTCAAAGGTCGGCAGCAGGGCGCTCAGATCGGAACTAGTCGGGGGAATTCCGCCGGGGCAGGCGAGATGCCGATCAGCAGATCTGATACGTTCGTATCACCCGGATTGACCAGGTCGATGCCGTTATAGCCAAAGATAATAGTGCCATCTTCCAGCAGTTGTACCTGGACAAGCACCGAGCAATCCGAGGTAATGCACTGATTGAGACCGGCCGCGTAGGTGATTACGATGCGGTCAATGGCAGCATCGGCATCATCGTTGAAGCGGTTGATGTAGACGTCACCCCCTTGAGTCAGGTCAAGGTCCGGTCCAGAAGGGCGCGATTCGCGGGCTGGTATCCGTCATCAGCAGGTTCGCGGAGGCGGCTGGATCATTGCCGTTACTGGCACCCAGGCTGATAAAACCGTTACTGGAAATATTCAGCACGTCGATATCGGTATAGGTTGTACCGGCAAATGGAAAGGACAGGTGCCGAAGCTCAGGTCGGTGCCGGTATCGAGGTCATCCTGGTCATCCAGCGCCGGGACAATGGCCGCATTCGTAACGGTTGCCCCGAGTTGTGCCTCCCATATCGCCGGTACGGCACTGGCCGCACCTGAATACAGGACGCCGCAAGCAATGAGAAGAAGAGCCTTTAGAGATGTACTGGAGAGTCGCGTCATAACCTGGTCCGTTTGTTTAGAGGAAAGGCCTGCAGTCATTCTACATCAGGACTTAATCAATATTATCCATTATAGCAAGCAAACTCCGGTAGCTGGCATACCGTGCGGGGGCTGATTTTGCCGCTTTCGACGGCGCTGGTGATAGCGCAGCCCGGTTCTGACAGGTGTGCGCAGTCATTGAACTTACATTTGAACTGCAGGGCGTGGAATTCACGAAAGCCGTTGCCGAGCTCAAGCGGGCTGGTCTTGCTGAGCTTGAAGTCGCGCACTCCCGGTGAATCGATCAGTTTGCCGCCGTGCGGCAGGTGATAGAGGGTTGTGGCAGTGGTGGTGTGTTTACCTTCCCCGGATGCCGTCGAGAGTTTGCCGGTCGTGATGTCGATGTCGGGCAGCAGTCGCTTGATGAGCGATGATTTGCCGACACCGCTCTGGCCAACAAGGATGCTGGTTTTACCGGACAGCTGTTCTGTGAATTCACGGATGCCGGTATTTTCTTCCGCACTGGTGAACAGGGTGGTATAGCCGATGTCATTGAGTTCGCTGAACAGCGCTTCAGTATCACTGCGTTGTGTGTCGCTCAAAAGGTCGGCTTTATTGACAATAATCAGCGGTTCGCAATCCGCCAGTTCGGCAGCAACGGTGTATTTGTCAAGCAGGAAGGTGTCGAGCGGGGGTTCTGCAGCAGCCGCGATAATGAGCTGGTCGATGTTGGCCACCAGGGGCCGTGTGCTATTGTTTTTGTCCACACGCTGTAGCACGTTGCGGCGTGGCAGCAGCACTTCGATAACGCCTTCACCGGCACCGGTTGGCAGCCATTCAACCGTGTCGCCGCAGACTAGCTGTTGCAGTCCGCGGCGTGCAACGCTGCGGTGCAGCTTGCCATCAGTATCTTCCAGCAGTTGATGTTTGCCGTAGTTGACAATGACGAGGGCGGTGCGGTGCTTGTCTGTTTTTGTGTTCGTCGGATTTCTTGTGTCTGGCCTGGTGGAAGGGTCTGGATCGTTAGACATGCCAGGTCGTTGTTATTCGGCTGCGGGCAACAGGGCGTCTATTTTTGCCGCACAGATAAAATCATTTTCGGACAGACCGCCAATGGCGTGCGTGCTGTAGCGGACATGGCAGGTCTTGTAGCTTACTTCAATGTCCGGGTGGTGGTCCTCGGCGTGGGCGATCCAGGCGAGGGCATTGACGAATGCCATGGTCTGGTAATAGTTCTTGAAGGCGTATGTCCGGCTGATTTCCTTGCCACTTGTATCGATTGACCAGTCCCTGTGTAAATCTGCCAGCAGCGTGCTTGCCTGGTCAGCTGCGAGTGGCGAGACACCGCCTTCACAGGGTTTGCAATGCCTGTTGCTCAGGTCGCAGACGCTCATGCCGGTTACTCGTAGTGGTAGAAGCTGGTGTTCAGGTATTCAATGACATCGTCGACATCGTCGTCAAACCATTGCAGCCCGAGTGATAGTTCACAGCGCTTGACCTGTTTTTTCAGGCCATCCAGTGATGTGACTTTACGCCCG
>CAWHCQ010000042.1:0-6446 GCA_963827755.1 uncultured Gammaproteobacteria bacterium | reverse complement strand
TGAATCCCTGTTTTACCTGGCTCTTCCCCTGTAGGGCCGAATTCATTCGGCCAACGGCCTGCAACGCATTGCGCACGGGTATCATCGCAGCACGCCTGCTCGGATGAAATACTGCTGGTCGAATGAATTCGACCCTACAGGTGTGATTGGGAAATACAGCTGGTCGAATTCATTCGACCAGAGGAAAGTCGGTATCAAAACAACAAACAGGCACCGCAACACCGGCGGGGGGTGTCTGGATGTTAGTTGACGTGCATCAAAACCCTGAACCCCGGGATATGGGATACAGGTTACGTATGCACAGCGGCAATCGGGCCTTTGCCATGGCTGGCTGCGCCAGATAATAATCCGGGGAAAAAACCAGTGCAAAACTTTGAATATGTACGCCGTTTTTGTGAACTCGGCATCAACGATGTGCCGCTGGTCGGCGGCAAGAATGCCTCGCTGGGAGAAATGTACCAGGCCCTCGTCGGGCGAAGGCGTCATGGTGCCCAACGGCTTTGCCACCACGGCACAGGCCTACCGCGACTACCTGACACACAACGGTCTCGAGGAGCGCATCCGCGAGGCGCTGGCACAGCTGGATGTCGATGATGTCGAGGCGCTGGCCGTCACCGGCGCACAGATACGCGGCTGGATCGTGGATGCGGAACTGCCACCGCGGCTGGCCAGCGAGATCACGGCCGCCTATGCGGAGATGTCGGCAGAGCACGGCGCCGATACCGATGTCGCCGTGCGCAGCTCCGCCACCGCCGAGGACCTGCCGGACGCCTCGTTTGCCGGCCAGCAGGAAACCTACCTGAATATCTCCGGCACGGATCACCTGTTGCGCACCTGCAAGCGGGTACTGGCCTCGCTGTTCACGGACCGCGCGATCCATTACCGGGTCGACAAGGGTTTCGAGCACATGAGCATCGCCCTGTCCATCGGCGTGCAGAAGATGGTGCGCTCGGACCTCGGCGCCTCGGGTGTGATGTTCACGCTCGACACCGAGAGCGGTTTTCGCGACGTGGTCATGGTCACCTCGGCCTACGGACTGGGCGAGAACGTCGTCCAGGGCGCGGTCAACCCGGACGAGTTCCTGGTATTCAAGCCGACACTGGAACAGGGACACCGGCCCATTATTCGCCGCCACCTCGGTGAAAAGGCCATCAAGATGATCTACAGCCGGGACCCGGTCACGGCCGAGGCCACCCGCAACGTCCCGGTGAAAAAACAGGAAAGGCAGCGCTTCTCGATAAGCGATGACGAGGTGCTGCAACTGGCACGTTATGCCGTCGTCGTCGAACGGCACTATTCGGCCCATGCCGGCAAACTGCGCCCGATGGATATCGAGTGGGCCAAGGACGGCATCACCGGGGAACTGTTCATCGTGCAGGCACGCCCCGAGACCGTGCACTCGATGCACACCGATGCCTTCCAGGAAATCTACACCCTGAAGGAACGCGGCAAGATATTGTCCACGGGCAAAAGCGTCGGCGCGAAAGTCGGGTGCAGGAAAGGCACGCATCATCCTCGAGGCGGCGCACATGCACGACCTGCTGCCCGGCGAGGTGCTGGTCACCGACATCACCGACCCGGACTGGGAACCGGTCATGAAGATCGCCAGTGCCATCGTCACCAACCGCGGCGGCCGCGTCTGCCATGCGGCTATCGTGGCGCGCGAACTCGGCATCCCGGCCGTGGTCGGCACCGGCCACGCCACCAGCGACATTCACGAAGGCAAGGAGGTCACCGTGTCCTGCGTCGAGGGTGACACGGGTTTCGTCTACGAGGGCCTGCTGCCCTACTCCAGCGAGCGGGTTGACCTGTCCGGCCTGGAGCGGCCGCGAGACAAACATCATGCTGATTGTCGGGAATCCGGTGCAGGCACTTGAATTTTCTGCATTTCCAAACGACGGTGTCGGCCTGGCGCGGCTCGAATTCATCATCAACAACAGCATCGGTATCCACCCGCGCGCCCTGCTGGAACACGCCAGTCTCTCTGAGGACATCCAGCGACGAATCGCCAGCCGCACGAAAGGCTACGCCAGTCCGCGGGACTTCTACATCAACCGGCTGGCCGAGGGTGTCGGCACCATTGCAGCGGCCTTCTACCCGAAGCCGGTGATCGTGCGCATGAGCGACTTCAAGTCAAATGAATACGCGGCCCTGCTGGGCGGTGAAGGATTTGAACCGCAGGAAGAAAACCCGATGATCGGTTTTCGCGGCGCCTCCCGTTATCACTCGGACGCCTTTGCAGAATGCTTTGCACTGGAATGCGCCGCCATGAAAAAAGTGCGCGAGGAAATGGGACTCGACAACCTGGAACTGATGATCCCCTTTGCGCGCACGGTCGAGGAAGTCCAGCAGGTGCTGGAGGTCATGGCGCAGCAAGGCCTGAAGCGTGGCGACAACGGACTGAAAATCAAACTGATGTGCGAGATTCCTGCCAACGCCCTGCTCGCGGAGAAGTTCCTCGAACACTGCGACGGTTTTTCGATCGGCTCCAACGACCTGACCCAGCTGACGCTGGGCGTGGACCGTGACTCCGGGCTGCTGAGCGGCTTCGACGAACGCAACGAGGCGGTCACCGTGCTGATGGGCATGGCCATCAAGGCCTGCCAGGCCGCCGGCAAGTACGTCGGCATCTGCGGCCAGGCGCCCTCCGATTTTCCGGAAATCACCCGCTGGCTGGTCGAACAGGGCATCGAGTCGATTTCACTCAACCCGGACAGCATAATGAAGATGACCGGAGTGGTACTCGAGATCGAACGTGAAATGAAACAGCGGCAGGCAGCCAGTCACTGAACAGGGAACGCGTGTGGCAGGGCCACATAAACTGTCTATGATGGCGGGATGCTTACAAGGTGATTGACGTCGGCATCTGCGCTCGCTTCAAGCGGCTGTTTGCGCAGGCGCCGGGCACAGAGGTGGGAGAACTCGATTTGGGCGTAATTGGTCAGATTCAGCAACTGCGCCAGCGTATCGATATGCGTTTCACCGTAGAGGATAATCAGGCACTGCAGGCAATCCCGGGCGTCTTCCGGTAATTGCCTGAATTCGCGCGCGGATGTTTGTTCAGCCTGCTGTTTGGCCATGATCTGCGCCCCCCTGCAGGACGGAAATGACTCAAATTATACGATACCTATAGCATACATTCTGCTGGACGGGCCAATAATTTGCCGCTTTGCGCGCATTTTTCCGGCAAAACACGACGCAATCGGCCGCCGGGCTGGCGCTACATCGGTCGCTTGCCCGGCACCTGCCCGCTGCCTCGGTGGCTGGTAATATGGGAAAATCGAAATACTTTTGGCCCGGCAAGGGCAGCCGGGATGCACGGAATCGTCACCGGGTCGGTGACACGAACAAAAACAGCGGAGCATACCAATGAGTGATAACCACCCAACCGGGCAAAAGGACCAGGCAACACATTTTACCGTCGAGGTCCAGCCAACCCTGCCTGCGCAGTTCGCGCGGCTGCCGGAACTGGCGAACGACCTGTACTACAGCTGGAACCATACTGTCAGGGGGCTGTTCCGGCATCTGGATGGAGACTGCTGGAATGACTCCGTCCACAATCCCTGCGTTTTCCTGCGGCGGCTCAGCCAGCAGCGTATCGATGCGGCCGCCAGTGATCCGATTTTGCTGGCCGAGTACCGCACGGTGCTGTCGAACTATGACACCTACCTTGAACAGAAGCCAATCACCCGCATACACGATCACCTGAACCTTGACACTGACCTGGTAGCCTACTTCTCCGCCGAATACGGCTTTCACGAAAGTATGCCCATTTACGCCGGCGGGCTCGGCATACTGGCGGGCGACTATTGCAAGGCCATGAGCAATCTCTGGGTCCCGTTTGTAGGGATTGGCATTCTCTACCACGAGGGTTATTTCACGCAGCGCATCGACTGTCAAGGTGTACAGGTTGCCGAACGTCTGCGCAGCGATTCATATGACATGCCGGTAAAACCGGCGCACGATGCAGACGGCAACACGATCAGCGTACAGGTCGAATTACCCGGACGGCAGATTGATCTGAAGGTATGGCAGGTCAAGGTCGGTCACATCCGTCTTTACCTGCTTGACAGCGATGTCGACACCAACAAACCCGAGGACCGTGAGCTCACCGCGCAACTCTACGGTGGTGACAGCGATATGCGCATTCAGCAGGAGATCATCCTCGGCATCGGCGGGGTGCGTGCCCTGCGTGCACTGAACTTGCAACCCAACGTATGGCATATCAACGAGGGCCATGCCGCCTTCCAGATACTGGAACGTTGCCGGGAGCACATTAAAGCCGGGATGGCATTTGACAGCGCGATCGAACTGGTCGCCGCCGGCACCGCCTTCACCACGCACACACCGGTCCCGGCCGGTCATGACATCTTCTCCGAGGATGTCATGCGCAGGTATTTCAGCGGCTTCATCCAGCAGCTGGGCATCCCGGAAAAGCAGTTTCTTGCACTGGGTACCGAAGCGGGCAGAAGCGGCGGATTCTCCACCACGACGTTTGCCATACGCGGCTCACGCTTTCGCAACGGCGTCAGCCGCATCCACGGGGAGATCGCAGCGGAGATGGAGTCCTGTCTGTGGCCCGATATCCAGACACGCGAAAACCCGATTACCGGCATCACCAACGGCGCTGATGTCGATACCTTTCTTGCGCGTGCCTGGGTTGCCCTGTTCGAGATGTACATGGGTGGCGGCTGGCGCGCGCAACTGACACAGACCGATTTCTGGGAAACGTTTATTGACAAGATTCCGAACCATGTATTCCTGAGCGTGCGCCAGCTGCTCAAGGCAGCTGCCCTCGAGGAAATCAGGCGCCGCGCCATCATCCAGTATGAACGCTGCGCACAAACCAAGTCGCTGCAGATGCATCTGACGCGCAACCTGACCACGCGCAGCCTCGACACGCTGCTGATCGGCTTTGCGCGCCGTTTTGCGGTGTACAAACAGGCCACGCTGATATTCCGCGACCTGGATCGGCTGGCACGGCTGGTGAATGACCCGGATAGACCGGTCACGCTGGTGTTCGCCGGCAAGGCACACCCGAACGACAGGCCGGGACAGGCGCTGCTCAAAAGGATCTACGACATCAGCCTGATGCCGGAATTCCAGGGCCGGGTCATCCTGCTGGAGGACTACAACCTGTCGATGGCACGCGAACTGCTCTCGGGCGTGGACGTCTGGCTGAATACGCCGAAATATCCGATGGAGGCCTGTGGCACGTCGGGCATGAAGGCCGGCATCAATGGCGTCATCAATCTGAGCGTACTCGATGGCTGGTGGGCAGAGGCCTTCGACGGCGAAAATGGCTGGGGAATCACACCGCACCCGGAGCTCGATGACGAACACCGCGAGAAACTCGAGGCGGAAGAGCTGATGAACATACTCGAGCACCAGGTCATCCCTGCCTATTACGCCCGCAACAGCGAAGGCCAGCCGGAGACGTGGACCCGCATGACCAAGGCATCCATGCAGACGATATTGCCCCGCTTCAATTCCATTCGCATGGCAATGGACTATCTGCGGATATCCTATGCGCCCGCCGCGCGTGAAAGCCGGCT
The DNA here is from genome assembly GCA_963827755.1 of uncultured Gammaproteobacteria bacterium. Classification (GTDB taxonomy): domain Bacteria; phylum Pseudomonadota; class Gammaproteobacteria; order UBA9214; family UBA9214; genus UBA9214. The sequence continues at coordinate 891 of CAWHCQ010000042.1, read as the reverse complement.
GCTGCTGCAGGACAACGCCCGGGGTGCACAGGAACTGGCTGACTGGAAGCAAAAGATCGCAAAAAACTGGGACGGTATACGCGGACGCCTGATCAGCCGGATACCGGAATCAATCAGCACACGGGAACATTTGCCCATTGAAGTCGAGGTCGATCTCAATGGCCTGGACCCCGATGACATTATGGTCGAGTGCATCCTCGGCCGTGAAAGCAACAAGGGAGAGTTCATCAAGGACTGCCCCGTGATGTTTTTTTCGACCGGCACCACGTCCGGCAACGTCGCCACGTACCACTGCGACCTGTTCGATACGGAGGAAACCTGCCAGATGGGCGGGCAGCAGGCGTTCAGAATCCGGCTCTACCCCTGCCATCCCCTGCTCAATCACCCGCTGGAATGTGGCCGCATGATCTGGCTGTAGCACACAGCCTCCATGGGCTCTCAGGAGCCTGCGCCGATCACCGCCAGGAATGAGCCGGACAGTTCGCCGCGGCCTGACCTGTCGAGGATCCCCTGCGCAACCTCCACGATTTCCGCCAGCGGGCCGGTGAAAAAAACCATGCCAAGCTGCAGCGTCGCGCTGGCATCGGCTATCGGGTTCTGCGCGTTTCTGTGTTCCGGCCTGAGAAATACCATGTTTATTTCGCCGACTTCGGAGGGAATTGCCTCGCACCCCCCGCCGGGTGCAACAAATTCGAAAAGTTCCCCGGCACTGTGGAGGGCGATACTCTCTTCCTTGAATTCGCCATCGGCGGCCTTTACTGTGAATTCAACAGAGAGGATCGGATTCATGGCTGTTTGCTCCTGTCCAGGGGTTGCGCTGGAATAGCGCTGAGTCAACATAGTAAATGAATGCGTCGTAATCGACCAGATGAGGACCGGTTGGCGAAACCG
>CAWHCQ010000041.1:0-17858 GCA_963827755.1 uncultured Gammaproteobacteria bacterium | reverse complement strand
GTTTGCCATGTCGGCGATCGTCAACGGTATTGCACTGCACGGTGGCTTGATTCCGTTTGGCGCCACCTTCCTGATGTTCTCGGAGTATGCGCGTAATGCACTGCGCATGTCGGCGCTGATGAAGATCCGCAGTATCTTTGTCTATACGCATGACTCGATCGGTCTCGGCGAAGACGGCCCGACACACCAGGCCGTCGAGCAGATTCCAACCCTGCGCATGATCCCGAACATGGCTGTATGGCGTCCCTGTGATGCGGTTGAAAGTGCCGTGTGCTGGAAGCTTGCCATCGAAAGAAAAGACGGCCCGTCCTGCCTGATCTTCTCGCGCCAGAACCTGGACCACCAGGTCCGTACCGATGCCCAGATCGCTGCCATCGAGAAGGGCGGCTATGTGCTGCGCGACTGTGACGGCACGCCGGATGTCATCATTATTGCAACCGGTTCCGAAGTTGCACTGGCAACGGGTGCAGCCGATCAGCTTGCCGGCAAGAAGGTGCGCGTGGTCTCCATGCCCTCGACCACGGCCTTCGATGCGCAGGATGATGCCTACAGGGAATCAGTCCTGCCTGCGGCCGTGACTGCACGTGTCGCGGTCGAGGCGGCAGTTACGCAAGGCTGGTACAAGTATGTCGGTCTTGGCGGCAAGGTTGTCGGTATTGACCGCTTTGGCGAGTCAGCCCCTGCCGGTCTGCTGTTCAAGGAATTCGGTTTTACCGTTGAGAATGTTGTCAAGGCGGTTAACAGTATTTCATAAGGCATTTTATCCGCCCCGTTTTCGGGGCGGGTTTTGTTTTCCAGTTTATTTCTAAAATTCAGGAGAAAAATCCAATGGCTATAAAAGTCGGTATTAATGGTTTTGGCCGTATCGGCCGTATGGTTTTCCGTGCTGTTGCAGCGGACTTTCCCGGTATTGAGATTGTCGGTATCAATGACTTGCTGGATGCCGACTATCTTGCCTACATGCTGAAGTACGACTCGGTACATGGCCGCTTCAAGGGCGATGTTTCGTCAGATGCGAACAACCTGATCGTTGACGGCAGGAAGATCCGCCTGACGGCGGAGCGTGATCCGGCCAACCTGAAGTGGAATGAAGTGGGTGCTGATATCGTCATCGACTCAACCGGTTTCTTCCTTACCGAAGAAAGCTGCCAGAAACACATCGATGCAGGCGCGAAGAAAGTCGTGCAGAGTGCGCCTTCCAAGGACGGCACGCCGATGTTTGTCTACGGGGTTAACCACGAAAGCTATGCGGGCCAGGCAATTGTCTCCGCCGCTTCCTGTACCACCAACTGCCTTGCACCGGTTGCCAAGGTGCTGAACGACAACTGGGGCCTGAAGCGCGGCCTGATGACGACGGTACATGCCGCAACGGCCACCCAGAAGACGGTTGACGGTCCTTCCGCGAAAGACTGGCGCGGTGGCCGCGGGATCCTGGAAAACATCATTCCTTCCTCGACCGGTGCTGCCAAGGCAGTCGGCGTGGTGCTGCCGGAATTGAATGGCAAGCTGACCGGCATGGCTTTCCGCATTCCTGCCTCGGACGTCTCTGTTGTCGACCTGACCGTCGAACTGGACAAGGAAGCGTCTTACGATGACATCTGTGCCGCGATGAAGGCAGCCTCGGAAGGCCCGATGAAGGGTACGCTGGCCTATACCACTGACAAGGTGGTATCGACCGATTTCCGTGGCGTGAGCGCATCATCGATTTTCGATGCAGGCGCCGGCATTGCACTGGACGGGACGTTCGTCAAGGTTGTTTCCTGGTATGACAATGAGTACGGCTACACCTGCAACATGATGCGTTTTGTCGAGCACATCGCCGGTTAAACAGACCTGTCAGCTGCTGAAACAGCCATCAGCTGCCAGTCAGCGGCATCAACCGCTGACTGGCAGTCAACTCTGAATAATTTCTTATGGAGTCGCCCATGTCTGTAATCAAGATGACCGATCTGGATCTTGCCGGTAAGCGCGTTCTGATTCGCCAGGATCTGAACGTGCCGATCAAGGATGGCAAGGTCAGCAGCGACAAGCGCATTCTTGCCTCGCTTCCGACCATTGAAATGGCCGTGAAAGCAGGTGCCAGGGTAATGGTGATGTCACACCTGGGCCGTCCTGTTGAGGGTGAATACGACGAGCAGTTTTCACTCGCCCCGGTGGCCACTCACATGGCCGGCCTGCTGGGCCGCGAGGTCAAGCTGGTCAAGGACTGGGTCGACGGCGTCGGCGAGATGAAAGACGGCGACGTCGTATTGTGCGAGAACGTCCGTTTCAATACGGGCGAAATGAAGAACGACGACGCGCTTTCGAAAAAGATGGCCGCACTTTGCGATGTCTACGTGATGGATGCATTCGGAACGGCGCATCGTGCCCAGGCATCTACTCATGGCGTTGCGAAGTATGCGCCGGTTGCCTGTGCAGGACCACTGCTTGCAGGAGAACTCGATGCGCTGGGCAAGGCACTGGACAATCCAAAACGTCCCATGGCCGCCATTGTCGGTGGCTCCAAGGTGTCGACCAAGCTGACGGTGCTCGAGGCGCTTTCGCAGATTGTCGACCAGCTGATTCCCGGCGGCGGTATTGCCAATACATTTATCGCCGCCTGCGGTCATAATGTTGGCAAGTCCCTGTACGAGGCAGACCTGGTCCCCGAGGCGAAGCGCCTGATGGAAGCGGCAAAGGCGAAGGGCGGCGAGATCCCGGTGCCGACAGACGTCGTGGTTGGCAAGGAGTTTTCGGAATCTGCCGAGGCCGTCGTCAAACAGGTCGGCGATGTTGCCGATGACGACATGATTTTCGATATCGGGCCGGAGACGGCTGCACGCTTTGCAAAGATGATGAAGAGTGCCGGGACCATCGTCTGGAACGGGCCGGTTGGCGTGTTTGAATTTGACCAGTTTGGCGAGGGCACCCGTACGCTGGGCCTGGCAATTGCCGAATCGGATGCATTTTCGATTGCCGGCGGTGGAGACACGCTGGCAGCCGTGGACAAGTATGGTATTGCAAGCAGGGTTTCATACATTTCAACAGGCGGGGGTGCGTTCCTTGAGTTTCTCGAGGGTAAAACACTTCCTGCTGTCGAAATACTCGAGACGCGTGCGAAGTAAATACCCGGTTCAAACTTCCCGATAACCACAGACAACTGACAGCATGCCAAGACGCACCAAGATCGTAGCAACCCTCGGTCCCGCTACGGAAGATCAGCAAGTGCTTGATGACATGATCCATGCAGGCATGGATGTGGTCAGGTTCAATTTTTCTCATGGCAACACGGACGACCATATTGTACGTGCCGAGGAAGTGCGCAATCGCGCTCGTGCGATTGGTCACCAGGTTGGTGTGCTTGTGGATTTGCAGGGACCCAAGATACGCATAGAGAGTTTCGAGTCGGGCAGGGTGAACCTCGAGGAGGGTGACCAGTTTATCCTCGATGCAGGGCTCGGACCGGCTGCCGGAACAGATGAGCGCGTCGGACTGACCTACAAGGCGCTGGCCGATGACGTTCGTCGTGGTGATACGCTGCTGCTCGATGACGGTTTGCTGGTTCTCTGGGTCGAGGAGGTCAAGGGGGCCGAGATACAGTGCCGCGTCGTTGTCGGGGGAGTGTTGACCAATAGCAAGGGGATTAACCGCAAGGGAGGTGGCCTGTCAGCAGGTGCCTTGACCGCCAAGGACAGGAAGGACATAGAGATAGCCGCAAAAATGGACGCTGATTATGTTGCTGTCTCGTTTCCGCGTTGTGCCGATGATATTCACCAGGCACGTGAGCTGCTCAGGGCAGCCGGTGGCCATGGGGGCATTGTTGCCAAGATCGAGCGCGCGGAGGCGCTGGAGAATCTAAACGAGATCATCGAGGCCGCCGATGTGATCATGATCGCACGCGGCGACCTGGGTGTTGAAATCGGCGATGAAGAGTTGCCGGCCGTACAAAAAAATATTATATCGGTTGCGCGTGAGCATGATCGTGTTGTGATAACCGCTACACAGATGATGCAGTCAATGGTTGCCAGCCCGATACCGACCCGTGCAGAAGTGTTTGATGTGGCCAACGCCGTGATCGATGGAACCGATGCGGTGATGCTTTCATCGGAGACGGCAACCGGCAAATACCCCGCGAAGGTAATCGAGGCGATGGACAGGATTTGTGCCGGCGCCGAACGCCAGCGTACCCGGCTGGCCTCGGAGCGGCGTATGAATATGCAGGTCAAGCGGGCCGACGAGGCGATTGCAAGGGCGACCATGTACACTGCAAACAGCCTGGGTGTGAAGGCGATAGTGGCCTTGACCGAGTCCGGTGCAACGCCGCTGTGGATGTCGCGTATCAGGTCTGGCATACCTATCTACGCGATGACGCGGCATGTTGAAACACGCAGAAGGGTTACCTTGTACCGGGGTGTTTACCCGGTGAGTTTTGACGTCACCAGTGCCGACCATGCGACTATCAATAAAGAGGCAATTGATGAGCTGATGCGACGCGGTGCAGTGCGTGACGGCGACCTGGTTATTATTACCAAGGGTGATCTGGTGGGTGTGCATGGCGGCACCAATGCGATGAAGATCATCAGGGTGGGTGAGCACGAAATAATGGATCAGTGATTCCATTTTATAGGGTATTATCACGGTATTACGAAGATGGCTGGAACAGCCTGCAGTAGTTTGATTTTTTTATTAATGGTAAACACTTTGGTTTACAGGAGAGAGAAATGGCCCTTATATCGTTACGCCAGTTGCTGGACCACGCCGCCGAAAACGGCTACGGGGTACCGGCCTATAACGTCAATAACATGGAACAGATGCACGCCATCATGGAAGCAGCCCATGAGACCGACAGCCCGGTTATCTGCCAGGCATCGGCCGGTGCGCGTTCCTACGCCGGCGCGCCTTTCCTGCGTCACCTGATCCAGGCGGCTATCGAGCAATGGCCGCACATCCCGGTCGTTGTCCACCAGGATCACGGCGCGTCCCCTTCGGTCTGTCAACGCTCCATACAGCTGGGTTTCAGCTCGGTAATGATGGATGGTTCGCTCGGTCCGGACATGAAGACGCCGATGAGCTTCGAGTACAACGTTGATGTTACCCGGCGCACGGTGGAGATGGCCCATGCCTGCGGCGTGTCCGTCGAGGGTGAGCTGGGTTGCCTGGGTTCGCTGGAAACCGGCATGGCCGGTGAAGAGGACGGTTCCGGTGCAGAAGGCAAGTTGACACATGACCAGCTGCTGACCGATCCGGAAGAGGCAGCCAAGTTCGTGGAAGACACCAAGTGTGATGCCCTGGCGATAGCGATTGGTACCAGCCACGGTGCCTACAAGTTCACGCGTCCGCCGACCGGCGAAATTCTTGCGATCGAACGGGTCAAGGAGATACACAAGCGTATCCCGGACACCCACCTGGTGATGCATGGTTCCTCCTCGGTGCCGCAGGACTGGCTGAAGATGATCAATGACCACGGCGGCGACATGGGTGAAACCTATGGTGTACCGGTCGAAGAGATCCAGGAAGGCATCAAGCACGGGGTTCGCAAGGTCAATATCGATACCGACCTGCGCATGGCCTCCACCGGTGCGATCCGCAAGCACCTGCATGACAACCCTTCAAATTTCGATCCGCGCAAATACCTGAGAGCGGCGACTGACGGGATGCGGGATGTCTGCAGGGCGCGTTACGAGGCCTTTGGTACGGCGGGCAATGCCTCCAGGATCAAGCCGATCAACCTGGAAGATATGTTCAAGCGCTATGAAAGTGGTGAGCTTGATCCGACTGTGAACTAGGGCAGCCGGATCTGCATTGAAAAAGGCGGCCTCGGTCGCCTTTTTTTATTTTTCGGGGTTCAATCCCGGGCTGACGTTATTGTTGACTTGTGATTAAATGCCGGGGTTATCAGCACCACTTGCATGAATGTTACGGGAATCCGGTAATGTCGAAACTTTATAATTTCTCTGATTACGACAAATATCTGTCCCTGAAAATAAATTTTGAACTCTGGCTGATCATTGCCTATTTCATGAGGCCGTTGATCCTGAAGGCCTCAACCATACAGATGGGCTTTGGAGCAAAATCAAAAAGTGTCAGCGGCCTGAAAGACCTCGTTTACCCGCATGACTTCGGGTTCTTCCTGGCAATCCTGGCGACCCTGCCGGTATTCCTGGTTATTTATGCCTACATGAAGCGCAAACCGGAGGCGCCGGATTATATCCGTGCACTCTGGCGCATCAGCGGCAAGCTGCTGCTGTTGACGGCGGTATTGAATATCGTGATTGTCTTTGTGCCCTCGCTTGTCGGTATGGCCTACCACATCAACCTGCTCGGCTGGGGCCAGCTGGTCATAGCCGTGTTGATCACCGTCTACCTGTTGATGTCGCGGCGGGTGAGGGACACCTTTGCAGATTTCCCGGTGGAGACCGGGGCGGGTAAAGAAGTGAAAAGTGAAAAGGTGAGAAGTGAGAGGTGAGAGGTGAGAAGTGAGAAGTGAGAAGTGAGAAGTGAGAAGTGAGAAGTGAGAAGTGAGAGTGAGAAGTGAGAAGTGAGAGTGAGAAGTGAATGGTGGCGGGCTTCACCCCCATCGTACTCTTCACTTCTCACCCTTCACTTTTTTTGCCTTTTGCCCTCTTCATTCCCGCGGCCGTATTCCCCCCTGAAATCATATAAAATACATGAGCTTGCAGCGTCACCTGCGCCTGCCGGGCGGGTATTCCGGGGGCTGGGCCCCGGCCGGCTGTGCAAGGTTCAGTGTTTCCGGATTCCGGCCGATAGCCCCTAGGTGACTATATTTCTCGCAACCGGCATCTGAAATCAATCCAGACAGATGAAACGCACTCAGGAAAACCCGCCAGATTTGCCCGAGGCCCCGCTGGTTGAAGTCGGTGTGCCCGCAGCAGGGCTCACTGTACGTCAGCAGCAAATCGAGCTTGTCTTTGCGCAGGCTCCTGCCGCGATCAGTGCGGCATTTATTGCTGCGCTGGTGCTCACCGTGGGTCTCTGGGGCGTGGCCGGGCATGCATATCTGCTTGCCTGGTCAGGGGTGCAGCTGCTGCTCACAGGCGTGCGTATGTGGCATGTTTATCGCTTCCGGTCGGCCGGGTCAGATGCGCGCGATGATCCGCAATGGGAAAGAATGTTCCTGCTCGGAACACTTTTTTCCGGAATCGCATGGGGCTGCATCGGCCTGGTATACAGTTCCAGCTGGGATGCGGAATACCAGGTATTCGTGATCATTTGCATGATCGGCTTGCAGGCGGGTGCAGTCGCGTCCTACTCGGCAATCACCGCGATCTATGTTGCCTTCATGGCGCCTTCGATCCTTGTTTTTACGCAGTCCCTTTTAACCCAGAGCACGTGGGGCCAGAGCATGCTGGGGCTGCTGTTTCTGCTTGGCGGCGGCGCCCTGCTGGTAATCTCGCGTAATACCTTTAAAAGCATTATCAAGTCACTGGAGCTGCGTCACGAGCATCAGGACCTTTTGAGCAAGATGGCTTTGTCGAATGCTTCCCTTGAAACAGAAATCTCAACCCGGCAGGAAGCAGAGAATGAATTACTGCAGGAAAGACGGCTTTTTATTGATGGCCCGGTGATTGTATACCGCTGCCGCGCCGAGAGTGGCTGGCCTGTTGAATACATTTCCGAAACGGTTTCCGGTTTTGGCTACGATGCTGACAAAATCGTCAGGCAGCAGATGCCCTTTGCGGATTTCATTCATCCAGGTGATTTGCAACGGGTCGAGGAGACAGAAATAATGGTTGGCCGGAACGGGGTTATGTCCCTCGGTCTTGACTACCGCCTGCTGTGTGCGGATGGTGATGTACGCTGGGTGTACGATTACATCGTGCCGGTCATCAATAAAATCGGGGAAGTTACCCATTTTTCCGGCTATCTGCTCGACATAACAGACCGGAAGCGAACCGAGTTCGAATTGCAGCAGGAAAGGGACCGTGTCCATGTTACGCTGCATTCAATTGCAGATGCGGTAATTACAACGGACGTGAATGGGCAGATTGAATATCTCAATCCAATGGCGGAGCGCCTGACAGGCTGGGTGAATGAAATTGCCCGTGGACTGCCGATCTCCAGGGTGTTCTGCCTGTTTGATGAAGATAGCCGCGAATCAATCGAAAATCCTGTCAACCGTTGCCTGGCTAGTGCCGAGGCCGTCAAGTCCGGTAAAGACAATGGCCTGAGACGGCATGATGGTGAGACATTTTCCATCCAGTATTCCATCTCACCCATCAAGAATAAAGAAGGTGACGCGCTGGGTGTAATTATTGTCTTCACTGATGTTACAGAAACACGCAGGCTGCAAAGAAAGATTTCGCACCAGGCAACGCATGACTCGCTCACCGGCCTGATAAACCGGCGTGAATTTGAAGTTCAACTTGACCAGCTAATCAGGTCAACAGGCTCCGGAAGTGAAAACAATGTGCTGTGTTGCCTGAATATCGATCAGTTCAAGCTGGTAAATGATACCTGCAGCCATGACGCCGGCGACAAGATGCTCATCGGGATTACAGGTGCATTGCAGTCATGCCTGAGAGATTCCGATATCCTGGCGAGGCTGGGGGGTGATGAGTTCGGGGTGCTGTTGATGAACTGTTCCCTGGATGATGCTGTTGTTCTCGCGGATAGCATGCTCGCGGCTGTCAGAGGGATGAAACTCGCCGCTGCCGATGTTTGCCTTGAAACGAGTGCGAGTATCGGCATGGTTTACGTGGACAAGGAGTCGGCAAGTGTCACCGGTGTAATGAGTGCAGCGGACCTGGCCTGCTATGCAGCGAAGGATATGGGCGGTAACCGGCTGCATCTATACGAGTCGAGCGACCAGGAGCTGGCGCGGCGACATACTGAAATGCAGTGGGTGTCAAAACTGACCGCAGCGATAGAGGCAGACAGGCTTGTGCTCTATTGCCAGGAAATAGTTCCGGTCGGTCAGGATGATGATGCCGGCTGTCATTTTGAAGTACTGGTGAGGATGCTGGACGCCAACGGGGATATTGTTCCCCCGGACATCTTTCTGCCCGCAGCGGAGCGCTACCACATGATTACCAGTCTTGATCGATGGGTGGTAAGCCATTCTTTTGCCTGGTATGCAGAAAACAGGGCTGCAATCGAGGCGGGCAAGCTGGATACCATGTCGATCAACCTGTCCGGGGCCTCGGTCACAGATAATGATTTTATGAAATATATCAGGGACGAATTACAGGCGTATAAAGTGGATCCGCGAAGAATTTGTTTTGAGATAACCGAAACAGCTGCTATTGCAAACATGGATGCAGCGGTGAACTTTATAAGCGCCCTGAAGAAAGCCGGTTGCCGGTTTTCACTGGATGATTTTGGCAGCGGCCTGAGTTCGTTTGCGTATCTGAAAAACCTTCCTGTTGATTACCTCAAGATCGACGGAGGTTTCGTCAGGAACATGGAATCCGATGCCGTTGACTGTGCAATGGTGAGCGCCATACACCAGCTTGGCAGTCTGGTCGGCATAAAGACGATTGCTGAATTTGTTGAAAATGACGAAATACTGGAGAAGCTTGCAGCGATCGGCGTCGATTATGCACAGGGTTACGGGATATCCAGGCCCAAGCCGCTGGACTACATGGTGATCGAGGCTTACAAGACAGCCTATAACGGTCTGACTGGTGTGTAGACTTGTCAGACAACCAGTGCCGGTTCGTTAAGCAGGCCGGCCTGTTCGCGCAATGCAAGAATATGGTCTTCCCAGTAGCGTGACGTATTGAACCAGGGAAAGGCCCGCGGAAAGGCGGGGTCCTCCCAGCGCCGCGCCAGCCACGCGGCATAGTGAATGATGCGCAGCGTGCGCAGTGGTTCGATCAGTTGCAGTTCCCGCGTGTCAAAATCATGAAACTGCTCATAGCCCTCGATGATATCGATCAGCTGTGACTGCATTTCAAAGCGGTCGCCCGAAATCAGCATCCAGATGTCCTGCATGGCCGGGCCGGTGCGGCAGTCATCCAGGTCGACGAAGTGCGGCCCCTGTTCCGTCCACAAAATATTTCCCGGGTGACAGTCGCCGTGCAGGCGCAGCTGCCTGATGTTGCCGGCGGCCGCAAAGATTGCGCTGACCTGCGCGAGCAGGTCCTGCGACAGCGTCAGGTAGGCGTTTTCGATATGGGCGGGAATGAAATCATGTTCCAGCAGGAAGCTGCGCGACTGGTGTCCGAAGCTCTCGATGTCCAGTACCGGCCTGTGGATGAACGGCCGGGTTGCGCCAACGGCATGCATGCGCGCAATGAAACGGCCCATCCATTCCCGTTCCTCGCGGGAATTCAGTTCAGGCCAGTGGCCGCCCTGGCGGGGATAGATGGCCAGCCGGTAGCCCTGCCAGTCGTGCAGTGTCGAGCCCTCGATGGAAAGCGGGGCGACAACCGGGATCTCGGCGTCCGCGAGTTCGAGTGTAAAGGCATGCTCTTCGAGGATGGCCTCGTTTGACCAGCGCCCCGGCCGGTATATCTTGGCGATGACCGGGGTCGCGTCTTCCACGCCGACCTGGTAGACGCGGTTTTCATAACTGTTGAGTGCCAGCAGCCGCCCGTCTGTGCGATAGCCGCAGTCCTCGATTGCGTCCAGCAGGGTATCCGGTGTCAGGCCCGAGTAGTCGACAGGTGCCGCAGTGGTGATGTTCACGGCTGCAGGGTGCGCGGCGTGCAACCAGGGTGCGGGTCGCGGGCGTCCATCAGTGCCGGCTTTCCTTGATCTGCTCGTAGGCGGCCTTGATGGTCTGGGTCTTCTCGGTAGCCAGCTTGATCATCTCTTCCGGCAGTCCCTTGGCTATCAGCTTGTCGGGGTGGTGCTGGCTCATCAGGCGGCGGTAGGCCTTCTTGACCTCGGCGTCGCTGGCATTTTTGTCAACACCGAGGATTGTGTAGGCCTGTGGCAGGCTTTGATGGTCGCTGCTGTAGGTCCGGCTGCTGTTGGTGAAACGAAACAGCTTGTCGATATCGGCACGGGCAAAGCCGAGCAGTTCGCCGATGGTCGTGATGAGTCTTTTTTCGTCAGGGTGAATATGGCCGTCGGCCATCGCGGTGGCGATCTGGATCTCGAGGAACATCTGTAACAGGTTGCGCCGCCGGTGACACTCGTGCCTGAACTGCATGATTACATCGTGCAGGGGAAAGTCGTCCTTCTTGCCCTCGGTAAACAGCCCGATGGCCGCCTTGCGCTGTTCCGCGCTGAGTTGCATCTGCCCCATGATGGAACGGGCCGCGGCGATCTCGTCGGCCGTCACCCGGCCATCCGCCTTGGCGACATGTCCCATGACGGAGAACGTGGCGGTGAAAAATGCGGCCTGTACGCGTTCCTGCTGGCCGGACCCGTAGCCGGTCTGCGCATCGTTCAGCTGTATGCCGCGGCTGAAGTTGCGGCCAAGGACGGCACCGAGAATGGCGCCCAGCGGTCCGCCAAACATGTAACCCAGCGTCCCGCCGATGACGGTTCCCCACCAGGACATCAGGCTGCCACCCGTATTGCCGGGGCCTGCCCGTATTTGGCAGGGAGGTGATTTCCTCTGTTCATGTTGAGTAGAATATTTGCCGGGTGGTTTACTTGAATGCCGGCATGGGACTGGTGATGTACCAGGTTTTTTCAGCGGGATCATACTCCCATAACTGGTGGTCGGTAATTGTGAGTTCCCTCATGGTGTATTCGTTGTAGTAGCGTATCACCACATCAACCTGTGCCTTGCTGCGGTCCTCGGATTCTGTTTTACCGACAGGGTCATAGGCGGTGACCCTGATTGACTTGAGGCGGGCCGTATCCGCAGCGCTGCCTGCAGGCTGTCTTCTGAGACTGTCGGCGGCCTGGTATTCGCCCCAGCGAATTGCGCGTTCATACTGGCGCAGTGCGCTGTCCAGCGTAATGGTCTTTTTGCTGTTATCCACACTTGCACAGCCTGACATGAACAGTGCGATGAACAGTAGAATGGCTGGACGCATACCTGACTCCTGTTGCCGGAGCAGAGCTGCCGGATGGTGGCCATTATAACTGACTGACCGGCGGGTTTATAAGGGTGTATCGGCCTGATTTGCGGGCACCGCCGGCCATGCATGGATGCCGGCCGGCGTCAGTCCACCTGTTTGTGCGGGTAGTAGATAAGGGTGTCGATTTCACCGAGATGTTTGTATTGCTCATGGCCTTTTTCAATATGCAGGTGCCGCGGCAGGGCCAGGTCATTGTAGGCCTTTTCAGTCATCAGTATGTATTCGTCATCGTCTATAGAATTTTTCAACAGCCGATGAACGAGAATGACGTCACTGCCTGAGAGTTCGTGGAACTGTTCAATCGAGTAGAACAATGCATTGCCGCTGTGTACGACGATCTTGAGCTTGAGTACATCGGTATTGCTGCAGGCGCCACAGGTGCAGACACTGTTGCTGCCGATATTCTCAAGCCTGTCGTGAAAGGCCTCGAAGAACAGGATCAACTTCTTGCCGATCCTGTGGGCAACCTCATCCCAGGCGTAATCGTCGCTGTCCTTGATGGCATATAAAAATACCGCGTCGCCCTCCAGCTTGGAGACCTCGAGGGGAATTTCAACCTGGGTGATAATGGAATGTATCAGTGCCGAGATGATATGCTGACTGTGTTCCATTTCCAGTTCACTGGAAACCATGAACTCGGTGTAGCCACTGATGTCGGCGATCATCAGTAAAACCTTTTTTGTCGAATCGTTTTCCATGGTGCCTGCAGGCCTGTCTGGCTATATTCTGTATTGTAGCGGATAGGCTGACGCTGCCAACGGGTTATTGACGCTGCCGGTTTCGATCATTTTTGTGCCGTCGGCAGGATGCCTTTCAACCAGGCCCTGTTACCCAGTTGATCCATTTGCTGCAGAATGCTTGCCTGACGCTTGAGGATGTAGTCTGATGGCCGGTCCGGTCTTGATCGCCGCGGGCTCGGCAACACCGCAGCAATCAATGCCGCCTGTTCACGGCTGAGTGCACTGGCAGGGCGCTGAAAAAAACGCCACGCAGCCGCCTCCACGCCAAAGGTCTGTGTGCCGGTTTCGGCTATGTTCAGGTAGACCTCGAGAATGCGCTGTTTCGACCAGAGCAGTTCCAGCCACACGGTAAACCATGCCTCGAGCCCCTTGCGCAGGTAGCTGCGGCCCTGCCACAGGAACAGGTTGCGCGCGACCTGCTGGGTCAGGGTGCTGGCGCCGCGCAATCGGCCACCACCGGCATGGTCGTTCAAGGCGTCCCTGATGGACGCAATATCAAAACCGTGGTGCAGCGGAAAGGTCTGGTCTTCGGCGGCGACCACCGCCAGCGCGGCATGCGGCGAGATGCGCTCGAGCGGGACCCACTGGTAGTCCTGCGCCTGGTCCGTGGAGAAACTGCGCTGCAATATGACCGAGGTGGTCGGCGGCGCAACCCAGCGCAGCACCAGCACCGGCACCAGGCTGACAAGCAGCACGGTTACGAGGATGGTTGCCGTCAAGCGGCGCAGGCGCCTGTGGTTCATGGCAGCGGTGTTTATGTCCTACAGCAGCAAGGAGTATGCAAGGCCCGCGAGTGCGCAGGCGACGATCACCGTAACGATCCCCGCCTTGTACCTGAACAGGGCGATAAAGGCGACGATGCCGGTGAGGGCGGAGAACCACTCGAATGGTCCCTCGAAGCCGCGGGGCCAAAGCACGTGCCAGGCGAAAAATACCGCCAGGTTGAGAACGACACCGACCACGGCGGCGGTGATGCCGGTTAGTGGCGCCGTGAAATTCACATCATGGCGGGTCGCTTCTACCGCCGGTCCGCCGACGAGTATGAAAAGGAAAGACGGCAGAAAGGTGAACAGCGTGGCGACAGATGCGCCGGCCACACCCGCCAGCGGCAGCATCTCCGGCCCGAACAGTTCCCGGGTCCAGCCGCCGACATAGCCAACGAAGGCGACGATCATGATCAACGGGCCAGGGGTTGTTTCTCCAAGCGCAAGCCCGTCCATCATTTGCGTGGCGCTTAACCAGGCGTATTGTTCAACGCCGCCCTGGTAGACATAGGGCAGAACCGCGTAGGCGCCGCCGAAGGTGACCAGCGCCGCCTTGGTGAAGAACCAGCCGATCTGCGTAAGCGTGCCATCCCAGCCATAGCCGCTTGCAAGCGCACCCAGGGCAGCGCCCCAGATAAACAGTCCAGCCAGGGACAGCGCGATGACGCGGCTCCAGCTGAAGCGTGCATGCGCCGGCACCGGGGTGTCATCGTCAATCAGTGCGGGGCCCCAGGAGTTGTGTGCCTCGCCGTGATGCCCGCCCGCCCTGAATTTATCAGGCGCGAAACGCGATCCCGCATAGGCGATGATGCCGGCCATCAGCACGATGTAGGGGAAGGGCACCTTAAAGGCGAAAATCGCGATAAACGCGAGCACGGCCATGGCGCGCAGTACGTTGTTTTGCAATGCCCGTGAACCGATGCGATAGGCCGCAAACACAACAATCGCCGTCACTGCCGGCTTGATACCGTACAAAATACCCTCGACCACCGGTACATCACCCCAGCTCAGGTAGACCCATGTCAGCGCGATAAGGATGAACAGTGACGGCAGCACAAACAGGACACCGGCAGCAATGCCGCCCCGTATGCCATGCATCAACCAGCCGATATAGGTCGCCAGTTGTTGCGCCTCCGGTCCCGGCAGGACCATGGTGTAGTTCAGCGCATGTAAAAAGCGATGCTCGGAAATCCAGCGGCGTTTTTCGACCAGTTCCTGGTGCATCATGCTTATCTGGCCGGCCGGGCCGCCGAAACTTATAAACCCCAGTTTCAGCCAGTAGCCAAAGGCCTCGAAAAACGAAACGGCTTGCGGGCGGCTGCCGGTGTCTTCTGTGATTGTTGACATGTTGGGGATTTATCCCGGGTTGTTCGTGCCTTCAGGCCTTCCCGGATTTCGCGGTGCTCCATCCGGGCTACATCAGTGGATGGGAAATATGTTCTGACACCTTCCGTCAAACGGCTTATTATACGGGTCCATACCTATTTAACACAGGATTTGCCGTGGCCATCAGCGTTTTCGATCTGTTCAGAATCGGCATCGGGCCTTCAAGCTCGCACACGGTCGGCCCGATGCGGGCCGCCGGGATGTTCGCGCGGGGGTTGCTCGAGTCCGGCCAGATGGACAGGCTTGCCCGCATCCAGGTCGGGCTGTTCGGCTCCCTGGGCGCAACCGGTAAAGGTCACGGTACCGACAAGGCGCTGATCCTGGGTCTCGAGGGAGAGCTGCCGGAGTCGGTTGATACCGATGCCATTCCCGCCCGGCTCGACAGGCTGGAGCAGGAAAAAAAGCTGCGCCTGCCCGGGGGAAAAGACCTTGCCTTCGACAGGCAACGCGACCTGGTTTTTCATAAAAACAAGCGGCTGCCTTTTCATCCCAACGGGATGATATTCCATGCCTTTGACAGTGACGGCCAGCCGATTCGCGAGCGCACCTATTACTCTGTCGGCGGTGGATTCGTCGTCAATGAAGCGGCTGCCGGTGAAGACCGGATCGTCGAGGACCAGACCCGGCTGGCATTTCCTTTTACAACGGGTGTGAAACTGCTGGAGCACTGTACGGAGCAGGGCCTGTCGATCAGCCAGGTCATGCTGAAGAACGAACAGGCATGGCGCACCGAAGCCGAAATAAGGACAGGCCTGCTGAATATCTGGAGTGTCATGCAGATGTGCGTCGCGCGTGGCTGCCGTACCGAGGGTGTGCTGCCGGGTGGCTTGAAGGTGAAGCGCCGTGCGGCCCGCCTGCATCGCCAGTTGATCAACGAAAAGGAACTGCACACGGTGCCGCTGGGCACCATGGACTGGGTCAACCTGTATGCCCTGGCGGTGAATGAAGAGAATGCAGCCGGTGGCCGGGTGGTGACGGCGCCGACCAACGGTGCCGCCGGCATCATCCCCGCGGTGATGCACTACTACTGGAAATTTTCACCCGGTTACAGTGAAGACGGCATTGTCCGCTTTCTGCTCACGGCCGCTGCCATCGGTATTCTCTACAAGGAGAATGCCTCCATCTCCGGCGCGGAGGTCGGTTGCCAGGGGGAGGTTGGTTCGGCCTGTTCCATGGCCGCCGCTGCCCTGACCGAGGTCTCCGGCGGCACACCCGAACAGGTGGAGAACGCGGCCGAGATCGCCATGGAGCACAACCTCGGACTCACCTGCGATCCCGTCGGCGGGCTGGTACAGGTGCCCTGTATCGAACGCAACGCCATGGGGGCGGTCAAGGCGATCAACGCCTCGCGCATGGCGCTGCGCGGTGACGGCACCCATTTCGTTTCACTCGACAAGGTCATCAAGACCATGCGCGAAACCGGCGCCGACATGAAAACAAAATACAAGGAAACCGCCAGGGGCGGCCTGGCCGTGAACGTGATTGAGTGCTAGGTATTTCAACCGTCGTGTTGTGCCGGCTTTCAGCTGCCTGCTGAGGCGGGCATCGGCGAGTGCACGGATGTGCGCACGCAGCCTGCTGCCGGTATTGCTGTTGCCGGCGTCCTGTGACGCCTGCGCAACCGTCCGCGCAGATTGAGGCAGGCAGGTTTTCCTCGAGCAGTATTGCCGAAGCCCTGCCGCAAGGCTGGCAGCCATTGTTCTTCAGCAAGATTGCACGGCATAGCGAATATTCCCTGGTGGAAGATGCCGGCACGGTCGTCATCAAGGCCGTCAGCGAGCAGTCCGCTTCCGGGTTGACGCGGCCGATTTCTATCGACCCGGCAGCCTACCCCGTCATTCGCTGGCGCTGGAAGGTCAATAATATCCTGCAAAAGGGCGATGTCACGCGCAGGGACGGCGACGACTATCCCGCCAGGATCTATATCAGCTTTGCCTTCGATCCGGACAGGGCCGGCTACTGGGCGCGGCTGGAACACAAGGCGGCGCAGCTTCTCCGCGGGGAGGATGTCCCCTACCGGGCGATCTCCTATATCTGGGGAAGCAGCAGCCCCGCCGGTACCATGGTGGCGAATGCCTACACGGACCGGGTCATGATGTTCGTCGTCCAGAGCGGGCCTGACAACGTGCAGCAATGGGTCATGCAGGAGCGCGATGTCTACGCGGACTACAAAAAGGCCTTTGGCGAGGAGCCGACGATGATTTCCGGCGTGGCCATTATGACGGATACCGACAATACCCGGGAGTCGGCCGTCGCCTGGTATGGCGACATCGTCTTCAGCAGCAGGTAGGGCGCTGAAGATTGTCAGTCCGGTTTCACCGCCAGCTTGCCGCTGCCGAGGAAGATGACTGCGACAGCGCAGAACAGGTAGAACGCCTGCAACTCGATCCGCCAGCCGCCATGGTCGGTCAGGGCGAGCAGGTCGCCGGAATGCACCAGCAGGATAGCAAACACCATGTTGATGGCGACCAGCAGGCCGCCGATGCGGGAATAGAGACCGATAATGATCATCAGTGGTGCAATGATTTCACCGATATACACACCATTGGCAATCGCCCCCGGCAGCCCGGCGCCGGTGAGCGTGCTGCTGATAAAATCGACGGAACCCGGGTGCAGCAGCTTGTTGACGCCATGGAACAGTATGAGGATTCCAAGCGTCAGGCGCAGGACCAGTTTGCCGACAGCCTCGTTATTCATCAGTTCATTCATGTTGTTTTCCCCAGGGTAATAACAAGGGCGTCAGTACACCCCCGTTCTGACTATATTATGAAACAATGTGCTGCAACGCCATTTTTTTGTCTAAAAGCTGTTTTATGCGTTGGCCCGCCCACAAAAAAGGCCCCTCGTCGAGGGGCCCTGTCAGCGTCTTGTAATGACGATGTTTACTTCCCGGCAATCGCTTCCAGCTGCTTCGCCTTGATCATCTGGCCATCCAGGCCGGCTTCCTTGCCGCTCTTGCCGTAGGCGACGCTCATCAGCGTCGAGTA
>CAWHCQ010000040.1:0-103715 GCA_963827755.1 uncultured Gammaproteobacteria bacterium | reverse complement strand
CCACACACGACGACCATCACGACCACGGTGCACCAAGCGGCCTGATGCGCTGGGTCACGACCACCAACCACAAGGACATCGGTACCCTGTACCTGTGGTTTGCGTTCACCATGCTGCTGATCGGCGGCGCCTTTGCGATGGTGATTCGCGCCGAGCTGTTCCAGCCCGGCATGCAGATCGTCGATCCGCATTTCTTTAACTCCATGACGACCATGCATGGCCTGATCATGGTGTTCGGCGCCATCATGCCGGGCATGGTGGGACTGGCCAACTGGCAGATACCGATGATGATCGGTGCACCTGACATGGCCCTGCCGCGCATGAACAACTGGAGTTTCTGGATCCTGCCGTTTGCCGGCACCATGCTGTTGAGCACCTTCTTCATGGAAGGCGGCGCCCCGGCGTTTGGCTGGACCTTCTATGCTCCGCTGTCCACCACGTTTGCACCGGACAGCACGGACTACTTTATTTTCGCCGTACACATGCTGGGTTTCTCTTCCATCATGGGTGCCATCAACATCATCGCCACGGTGCTGAACATGCGTGCCCCGGGCATGACCCTGATGAAGATGCCGATGTTCGTCTGGACCTGGTTCATCACCGCCTTCCTGCTGATTGCCGTGATGCCGGTACTCGCCGGTGCCGTGACCATGATGCTGACCGACCGTAATTTCGGCACCAGTTTCTTTGATGCCGCCGGTGGCGGTGACCCGGTCCTGTTCCAGCACATATTCTGGTTCTTCGGGCATCCCGAGGTGTACATCATGATCCTGCCGGCCTTCGGCGTGATTTCGGAAATCATCCCGACCTTTGCCCGCAAGAAGCTGTTTGGTTACAGCTCCATGGTCTACGCAACCGCCTCGATCGCCTTCCTGTCGTTCATCGTTTATGCGCACCACATGTTCACCACGGGCATGCCGGTCGCCGGTGAGCTGTACTTCATGTACGCCACGGTGCTGATCGCGGTGCCGACGGCCGTGAAGGTGTTCAACTGGACCGCCACCATGTGGCGCGGCTCCATGACCTTCGAGCCGCCGATGCTGTGGGCGATTGCCTTTGTGTTTCTGTTTACCATCGGTGGTTTCACCGGGCTGATGATGGGTATTGCCCCGAGTGACATGCAGTACCACGATACCTACTTTATCGTGGCGCATTTCCATTACGTGCTGGTGACCGGCGCGCTGTTCGGCATTATCGCGGCGGTCTATTACTGGCTGCCGAAGTGGACCGGCCACATGGTCAATGACAAGCTCGCCCTGATTCACTTCTGGTGGTCTGTCATTTCCGTGAACGTGCTGTTCTTCCCGCAGCACTTCATCGGCCTGGCCGGCATGCCACGCCGCATCCCGGATTACTCGCTGCAGTTCGCGGACTGGAACATGATCTCCAGTATCGGCGGCTTCGCCTTCGGCCTGGCCCAGGTGTTCTTCATCTATGTCCTGATCAAGACCATTCGCGGTGGCGAGAAGGCGACGGGCCAGGTATGGGAAGGTGCACACGGTCTGGAATGGACGATTCCTTCACCGGCGCCGTACCACACCTTTGCGGAAGCACCGCAGGTCAAGTAATACAGCGGGTGCATGGGCTTTTGCGCATGCACCCGCCTTTTAACGGATGACGTCAATGGCAGAACAGCGTAACAGGCAGCAGACACAACGGGGTCGTTATTACCGTGATCGTGCTGGTGCTGCTGGCGGCGGGATTTTTTGCAGCCAGTTTTTTCGTGCTGACATAAACAGATGCAAAACGGCGAACGACAGGCAGCAAACACCCGGGTTGTGAAACGCCTCGGAATAGCCGCGCTTGCCATGTTCGGCTTTGGTTTCGCGCTGGTGCCGCTGTATGACGTGTTCTGCGACATCACCGGGATCAACGGCAAGACCGGTCGCATAGAGACGGAGGCCGCGCTCAGCCAGAAAGTGGACGAAGACCGCCTGGTGACCGTGGAATTCCTTTCATCGGTCAACAGCAAGTTGCCCTGGGATTTCAAGCCGATGGTCAGCAGGATCAAGGTGCACCCGGGTGAAGTGACGGAAGTGAATTATTACGCCAGGAACAAGACGAATGGCATGGTGGCAGGGCAGGCGGTTCCGAGCGTGGCACCGGGGCTGGCGGCAAAGTATTTCAACAAGACGGAATGCTTCTGTTTTACCCGGCAGACCCTGCAGGCGAACGAGGGCAAGGAAATGCCGCTGCGGTTTGTCGTCGACCCGGCGCTGCCGGAAGAGATCAGGACGGTGTCATTGTCCTATACCTTTTTCCCGGCTGAAGAACAGCAGCCGGGCCTCGAGCCAATCGG
Source organism: uncultured Gammaproteobacteria bacterium (assembly GCA_963827755.1). GTDB lineage: Bacteria > Pseudomonadota > Gammaproteobacteria > UBA9214 > UBA9214 > UBA9214. The sequence goes on along the minus strand of CAWHCQ010000040.1, from coordinate 101,416 downwards.
TGCTGTCTCGACGGGGCTGGAGACGATTGATTCCGTTTTGTGATTTTATTGCAGGGATCAGTCCCGGATTGAAATGATTGTTTTGTGATGGAGGTCGGACCAGTCGAGTCTGACCCCGTTGAAACGTTTAACGAATAAACTTGTATAGAGAGGGAGTTATCAATGTCAGCATCTAACGGGGGTTATTATCTGCCGGAACCCAGCCACTGGCCGATCGTTGGCTCGGTCGGCATGTTCCTCATGCTGGGCGGTTTTGCCAATTTTCTGCACGGCGGGAACTGGATCGTCATGGCGGTCGGTGCAGCCGTCATTATCTTCATGCTGTTTGGCTGGTTCGGCACCGTCATCAACGAGAGCCTGGCCGGCAAGTACAACGACCAGGTGGACATGTCATTCCGTCTCAGCATGGGCTGGTTCATCTTTTCGGAAGTGATGTTTTTCGCGGCCTTCTTCGGCGCCCTGTTCTATGCGCGCATGTGGTCGATTCCGTGGCTCGGCGGCGCCGGCAACAATGTCATGACCAACGAGCTGTTATGGCCGGCCTTCGAGGCCGTCTGGCCGACCAATGGTCCCGCCGCCATGGGTGGTGATTACACCATGATGGGCGCCTGGGGCATTCCGGCCATCAATACCCTGATCCTGCTGTCCAGTGGCGTGACGCTGACCTGGTCGCACTGGGGTCTGAAGAAAAACGACCGTACCCAGATGATCCTCGGCCTGATGGCGACGGTTTTCCTCGGCTTCCTGTTCCTCGGCTTGCAGGCCTATGAGTACATCCACGCCTACCACGATCTGAACCTGACGCTCAAGACCGGCATGTACGGCACGACCTTCTACATGCTGACCGGTTTCCACGGACTGCACGTGACCCTCGGTGCCACCATGCTGCTGATTATCCTGCTGCGCGCCATGAAAGGGCACTTCAGCGAGGAACACCACTTTGCCTTCGAGGCAGTGGCCTGGTACTGGCACTTCGTCGACGTGGTCTGGCTCGGCCTGTTTGTGTTTGTATACTGGCTGGTATAGGCAAGGCAGGTTCTGCTGTGGAAAAGGGCGCTGCTTGCAGCGCCCTTTTTGTTGCACACCCGATCGCGGATTAGATCCGCTCCTACAGGGGCGGATCTAATCCGCGAAGGTAATTCTGCAGGGGCGGACATCCGCGAGTAATTCCGCGGATATCGCAGGTAATTGCTGCAGGAGCGGATCTAATCCGCGAAGAAAATACCGCAGCAGCGGAAAAATTTGCAGTTTGGAGGACTAGCCCGGCACAACCCCGTGCGGTTGCAACAGACCGGTTGCATAGCCAATGATCAGCAGTATGAACAACAGCACGGACAGGCTGATGCGCACGGTAAGGGCACGGACGGTTCTTTCCGAGGTGCCCTTGTCCTTTACCAGGTAATACAGCCCGCTAAACAGGCTGCCAATAATGAAGATCAGGAACAGGACGACTATGATCTTGGTGTACATGATATGAGGGGCTCGATAGGAATGAATTCGGGAAGTATATCAAAACAGGTGGTTTCATGAGGATCGGTGCCTTTGATTTCAATCCCGGGTTCTGGCCGAGTATCGCGACCCTGGTCCTGTTGCCCTTTCTCGCCGGCCTGGGCATCTGGCAGATGGAGCGCGCCAGCTGGAAGCAGGAACTGATTGACGCCCAGGCCGCGCGCGCCACGCAGGCGCGTGTGCTGCTCGAGTTATTGCTGGCCCGGGATGAAGCGCTCGAATATCGCCCGGTCGCGGCACGTGGCCGCTACGACCTGGAGCACCAGCTGTTGCTCGACAACCGTACTCATAAGGGGTATGCCGGTTATCACGTGCTCACACCGCTGCTGCTGAGTGACCGGGACAGCATGGTACTGGTGAACCGTGGCTGGGTGCCGGTGGGTGAATATCGCTCGCGCTTGCCGGAACTGCCCGGGCCCGATGATGAACTGATTGTGAATGCGAGCATCAGGCTGCCACCCGAGAGGTTCATCAGGCTCGATGATGCGGAAGAGGTCCATGAGGGCTGGCCGCAGGTCGTACAGCAGTTGCGATTGTCACAACTGGAACAGCGCCTCGGCCATTCGTTGTTGCCGGTAATCCTGCTGCTCGACCCGGTGGACGAGTACGGTTTTGTGCGCGAGTGGAAGGCCGTCTACGGCGTCACTCCTGACAAGCACCGCGCCTATGCCCTGCAATGGTTTACACTTGCCGCGGTATTGCTGATGATTTACATCGGCGTGAACAGCAAACGAATTACCTATGAAAACCTGCGGAAAGACAATGATCAAGCGTACTGATAAAACGGCATCCAGCGGCCATCGGCCTGCGCGGCGGCAAAAGGGATTCCTGAGCACGCGCCAGGGGATGGTATTGCTGGCGCTCATCTTCCTGGCGCCGACCTTTGTTGCCTGGGTCATGCACCACAGCGGCGAAGGCGGCTGGAAGCCGGCGGGCAGTACCAACAACGGTGTGCTGGTGCATCCCGCCCGTCCCCTGGACTTGCCGGCAGAACTGCTGGCCGGCGACGCCCCGCTGAACGACTTCCTGCAGGGCAGGTGGACCCTGCTGTACATCGGTGACACCGACTGTGATACCGCCTGCAACACCAGCCTCTACAATATGCGCCAGGTGCATATCCTGCAGAACGAGCATATGCGCCGTGTGCAGCGCCTGTACCTGCTGCGCGGTGCAAGCATACCGGAGCCGCTGGCAAAGCTGCTTGCGAATGAATACCCGGATATGACCGTGGTCAGCATCACGCAGGCGCAGGCAGAACAGATCGCGCCTGATTTCATGATCGACGGTGTCTCCATGCAGGCTGCCGAACGTGTCTACATCATCGACCCGCTTGGCAATCTGATGATGTACTACCCACCCGGTGCAGATCCGCGCGGCCTGCATAAAGACCTGAAGAAATTACTCAAGAACTCGAAGATCGGCTGATGCGCAACCTGGTAAACAGTTATCTTGGCCTGTGCAAGCTGAAGGTCGTGGCGCTGATTGTATTCACCGCCATGGTCGGTATGTTCATGGCGACCTCGCCACCCGGCATGGTGCCCTGGGACGTGCTGCTGTTCGGCAACCTCGGCATCGGCATGGCGGCCTCTGCGGCCGCCGCCATCAACCATGTGCTCGATGCGCGTGAAGACGCCAAGATGAAACGTACCAGTGACCGCCCGCTGCCGCAGGGCGAGATCAGCCCCCGCCAGGCCATGGTGTTTGCCGTCCTGCTGGGTGCGCTGGCCATGGTCGTGCTGGTCGTGCTGGTCAACCCCCTGACCGCCATGCTGACGTTTTTCTCGTTGCTGGGTTACGCCGTGGTGTACACCATGTACCTGAAACGCGCGACCCCGCAGAATATCGTCATCGGCGGCGCTGCCGGTGCCGCACCGCCGATCCTCGGCTGGGTGGCGGTTACCAACTCCATCGACCCGCATGCACTGTTGCTGTTCCTGATAATCTTCATCTGGACGCCGCCGCACTTCTGGGCGCTCGCCATTCACCGCCGCGAGGAATACGCCAGGGTGGACATCCCGATGCTGCCGGTGACGCACGGCGTGCCGTTCACCCGCCTGCAGATCCTGCTCTATACCATCCTGTTGCTGGTTGTCAGCGTACTGCCTTTTGCCATGCATATGAGCGGACTGTTTTATCTTGCGGGCGCGCTGCTGCTCGGCGGCGGTTTTCTCTATTACGCCCTGCTGCTGATGAAGGGCGAGGACGAAAGCGTCGCCATGCGCACCTTCGGTTACTCGATCTGGTACCTGATGGCAATCTTCGCCCTGTTGCTGGTGGATCATTACTTGCCGTTACTGGCCTAACAATCTGAACAGGAGAGCACGCATGTCGAATAAGGAAGTGACTTCAGCAACCAGCAAGGTCTGGGATAACCACGTTACCGTGCCCGATACCCCGGAAGGTTTCACCCTGAGGACAACCTTTCCCGGAAACCAGGATGGCGTGGAAGTCATGCTGGAGAAGTGGGACGCCGGCAGTGAAGAGCCGCCGCACTCGCACCCGGGCGATGACATGACGGTGGTCGTTGAAGGCAAAATGGCCATCCAGTTCTATACTAAAGGCGCGAACGGCCTCGAAGCCGACGGCGCGCCGGTCATCCTCAACAAGGGCGACAGCGGTTACGTCAAGGCCGGAAGAATCCACGACGCTAAATATATCGAGGACTGCAAACTCGTCTACGTGCACGACCGTGCCTTTGGTTTCGAGGCGCAGGGCTAGTCGATACACTCCCCGTAGACCCAAATAGAGCATCCCCTCTCCCGGAGAGAGGGGGTATAAAGGTCGCAATCTTTTACCGATGGGGAGGGAGTAAGATTGGTTTAATAAAGGGATGAAGCTGTTGAAATTATCTCGCCGTCTCCTTTTTCAATGTGAGTGCGAAAAATGACAAAAAGAGCAAGGCCACCCGCACGCCTGAAAAGATTCATTAAAGATGTCTCCGTACACACGCCATTTGTCAAAATGGTGCTGTTACTGATAATGCTATGGTTGATGTTTTCTACCGGCATGTACCTGTCAGAGCGGGGTGTTGAGGGGGCATCTATTGATTGCTTATGGAGATGCCCTGTACTGGGGTGTTGCCGCATTTTCTACAGTAGGGATCGCCTTTGCACCGGTATCCGGTACAGGCCAGCTGGTAGGCGGACTATGGATGGTGCTTGGTTCAGTATTGTTCTTTGGTGCCATCGTGGCCACTGTTGCAACCTATTTCATGCGCCCCATGCAGCGCCCGCACAAGAAAATAATCGAGACGATCGAGTACAACCTGGAACAGCTGGATGATCTGACGGTCGATGAGCTCGATCTGTTGAAGGAAACCGTTGACACCCTTATCGTCCATGTCGAGCAGCTGAAGGAAAAGCAACCCAGGCCATGAGACCGGCCAGTCAGCTTTGTCTGTTTGCGGGCCGACTGGATTATATTTATCAACAGGACCAGGCTGTAAAACAATCATGAGCGAAGAAAAAAGGAAAGGCGACAAACCTGTACCGGATAATCTGAAATATTATCTTAATGATGCCCAGCGTGTTGCGTTACACAAAATAGAAGGTTTTGGCTGGAGCCTGGCCTATGTTCGCCGTCCATTATTCGAAGATCCGGTGATAGTTATATCGAATGCGGATGGCAGCAAGATAGGTATTCTGGAAGAGGATGGAAGACTGAATCTGGAATCAGATATAGAAACAAGAAAATAAGCAGGATAAATATCCCGCCCTGATCACCAGCTCATCGCCGCCGCTCCACCATGCCTTTACCCCGGATTAATTGAATCTTTAGTCCATGTTCCCGTTATTCGCCGCGTGGCTGATCCAGCGGACTGAACACCCCGACCCCGGGGCGACTGAGTACATGGGTATAGATCATGGTCGTGGAAACATGGGCATGTCCGAGCAGTTCCTGCACTGTGCGGATATCATAGTTCGCTTCCAGCAGGTGAGTTGCAAAGCAATGGCGTAGCGTGTGGCAGCCCACCCGTTTGTTGATGCCACAGGCATCGGATGGCTATTATCAAGTTGCCTGGCTGAGTCTTGCCGGTATTCCCAGTCCAGGCCCTGGCAAGCTGGTGTTGAGAGTAGTTCGCAATAGAGAATCCGTATTGCATCGATACACTGAGCAAATTGCCAGCCAGAAAGCCGGTTTTTTCGGCCTATCATCTCCAGATATCTGCTCACTTCCTGGTCGGAAAGCGACTTGATCTTGCATCCGGAATGGGTCTTAATAAACTCCTCAATACGCTTTACATACCACCGTCTTTGCTTCTCTGGAATGGATGCTTTATGCAGGCAGTTCAGGTAGTTATCATAGAAGCGCGCAATGGCATCAGGTGCCGGGGGATTTGAATCAAACATACAGACCTTCCATGTCGTAATGAGAGGGCATCCTGCCCGGAGATAGCTATGTTGAGTTTTATGCTAGGCCGCGTCGGTCGTTCGCACAATAGGACGATTCCGACATATACACATTACTACGCAATCAGTCGAATCCACTGTTCGGCTCCATAGAAGCATCTTGCTTTTTTCATAATCATAAGTACAATGTACATATGAAAGAGCTTGAGTTCGAATGGGATAAAAGAAAAGAAACTGCAAACGTAAAAAAGCACGGGGTCTCCTTCGTGGAGGCTCGCACCGCTTTTTATGATGAAGGCGCTATTCAATTTTTCGATATGTGTAAACAAGTATTAATGAATTTCGGAGTCAATCATGACAGATGTGCGTGAAGGAAAAGGGAGTTGCCTCTGCGGTGCTGTGAAGATATTGGTAAAGAGCTTAAGCAGCGAGGTGGGAGCTTGCCATTGTGGTATGTGCCGAAAGTGGACCGGCGGCCCATTGCTAGCCGTAGATTGTGGAACCGATGTTTCATTCGAGGGCCAGGAAAATATTTCGGTATACGATTCTTCCGAGTGGGCCGAACGCGCTTTTTGCAATAAATGCGGAAGTCATTTGTATTATCGATTAAAGGAGCACAACCAACACATTATGCCTGTTGGGTTATTCGATACCGATATACCATTTGTATTCGATCACCAAATATTTATTGAATCCAAACCGTCTTACTATTATTTCGGAAATAAGACCAAGGAAATGACGGGTGAGGAGGTCTTTGCAAAATTTGCACCACCAGAGGGCTAAACACATCAAGTCACCCCTGCCGACCACCTCCGTCGCTGGTGCTTCTTCGGCGGCGACAGAGTTTAAACGTTAGCAGGCTGTACGAGAAGGCCATTTTGAATATAAGGAGGGCTACCGAATCTGACCGTACTGCAATTGATGCTATCCACATGAGTGCCTTTGGGCAGAGTCAAGGCCAGGAGATTGTGGAACTGGTCAATAGTTTGCTGGACGATGAGACAGCAAAGCCTTTGCTTTCGTTAGTAGCAGAAACAGACGAAAAGCTGGTAGGCCATATTCTTTTCACAGTGGCTCGAATCCTACCCGAGGATCAAGAAACCACAGTTCGGATACTCGCACCACTAGCAATTTCAAGTGACTTTCAAGGCCAGGGTATTGGAAGTGCATTGATTAGAGAAGGTCTGAAACATTTGGCAGAATCAGGTGTGGACTTGGTTTTCGTGCTGGGTCATCCTGGTTACTATCCGAAGTTTGGGTTTCAAGCCGCGGGACAGTTTTGCTTTGAAGCTCCTTATCCGATTCCATCGGAGCACGCAGATGCCTGGATGGTTCGCGAATTGAAGGCCGGTGTAATCGGTATGAAAAAAGGGAGGGTTCAGTGTTCAGATGTTTTAAATCAACTCCAGCATTGGCGGGAGTAGAGCCCGCTAACAAACGCATGCAGACGGACCCAGCAAAGCTGGGCCGCTGATGCGAGGCGTTAGGCGTCAAAACAACTGAGGAGGTAAGTTATGAAAACTCTTTCCTGTGACATGTGCGATAAGAATATCTCAGCAGACACCTTCGATAAATGGTTCGAGCAGATGAAGCGTCATTATTTGTCTGATCATGCGGACGTAATGGCCAACAATGCAAACAAGTCCAGGGAAGAAGGAATGAAATGGATGGCCGACATGAAGGCGAAATTTGATGCTTTGTAGGTTGCTGCGCCAAAGCTCGGGCATGGGAAATAGTGCCTAAGAGCATTCTCAAACCGCGGAAGAAGTACTAAATAAGGTAAGAATATTTCAAAGGTAGGCAAGTGACGCATAACAAGGCGCTCGCGATGGGCGCAAAAAGATACTGTTCAATCACACACACTGGATACCCCGTTGAACGAAGGCCTAAAAACTTCTCGAGGAATGTTGCCTGAATATGATGGGGTCGCCGAGGTATGGTTTGAATCAGAAGAAGCACTGGTTGAGGGCATGAGTTCACCTGAGGGCCGGAAATTGGGTGCTGCGTTACTGGCAGATGAAGGGAATTTCATCGATCATTCAAAGTCATCGGCATTTATTGTAAAAGAGTACGAGTTATAGGTGGCTAACAAGGCGCCCAAGTCAGACGACTTCGCCGCTGCCTGGCTTAGACGTTATGCGTGAGAAAGGATCGATCAAGTAATGAAGCCAAGAATTAGCATGATCACTCTCGGTGTTCGAGAACTGGCTGCGGCTATCGATTTTTACGAAAAGGGGCTGGGGTTGCCTCGAATGGAGTCCCCACCGGAAGTGGCCTTCTTCACGCTGAATGGCACTTGGCTAGGTCTGTACGGGCGCGAAGCATTGGCGGAGGATGCCCAGGTTTCGGCTGAGGGAATTGGGTTTGAAGCATTTACCCTGGCCCACAACGTCGAATCGGAAAAAGAGGTTAATAAGGTTGTAGATCAAGCAGTGGCGGCTGGCGCAACGCTGGTTAAAAAGCCCCAGAAGGCGTTCTGGGGTGGCTACAGTGGTTACTTCAAAGATCTCGATGGACACCTGTGGGAGATCGCCCATAATCCGTTGTTCTGGGTGGGCCCAAAAGATGAAAACGCATAACAAGGTATTCAAGCCGTTCGCTGCGCTCACTCGGACGTCCAGTACTCCGTACCTTATTGCGCATGGCTTCGTCATTGTTGCGCAAACGGCGCTCCGCACTGGCCGCCGCTTAACTTGGCGTTATATGCCTCTGAAGGTTTATGGCTAAAGAGTATCTTGAAAAACTCTCTCATCTCATCTCCGAACTTAATATTAAGGATGAGGTTGAGTTGCCAATGGAGACCAAACACTTTTTTAGCGGTGCGGTACTTTATGTCAATAAAGCAATTTGTGCTTCGTGGTCGCCTGTAGGATTGGCGTTCAAATTACCAGAGCACGAAGTCGAAAAGCTGATAAGAAATGGAGAGGCAAAACCATTAAAGTATTTTCCTAATGGGCATGTAAAAAGGGGGTATGCTCTTTTTGATAACCCTGATGATGGAAAGAGGAGTAGATGGAGAAAATATTTTTTAGCAGCTGCTCAGCAGGTTTAGTGCATGCCGGCATATATCAAGTCGTCCGAACCGACGCTCGATAGTATTGTGGCGCTGCGCGGGGATGTCAGTGGCAGCGCGGCATGGCTCAAACCTTAGGGAAAATACATACGACGATGGATAAAGCTGTTGAAACGTATTTTGCATCGGTTCCAAAAGATCGGAAACAGATGATGGATGCACTACATAATCTAATTGTCGGCTTATATCCAAAGGTTAGAGTCGATATGAAATACAAAATGCCAACCTATCAATATGGTGATGGATGGGTGGCATTGGCAAATCAGAAAAACTACGTTTCGCTTTATACTTGTGGATATCACCATATTGCTGGTTTCAAAGAAAAGCATCCAAAAATCAAAACAGGTAAAGGCTGCATTAATTTTAAGCCCCATGACCAATTGCCTCTTCAAGACCTGAAGGCTGTAGTAAAACATGCAATTACTCAACCTAAAGGGTAATAGCCCTAACAAGTCATTCGAGTGCGCCCCTTCGGGGCCGGACGCGCTAACGCGCACCGCTCAATTCAATCGTTATACGCAATAATAAATGGAGAATATTCATGTCTGAACAGAATCCTTTTATTTGGCAAGAACTCGTAACCTCCGATCAAGATACAAGTGGTACATTTTTTAGTAAGCTATTTGGTTGGAAGTTGAAAAAAGTTGATGCAGGTGAATTCGGTACATACACTTTGTTTCAAAAGAATGGCGAAGATGTTGCAGGCATGATGAACCCAACTATGGATACACCAGGAAAAGGTTCGTATTGGCACTCATATATAGCAGTTGATGATATTGATGATTGCGTAAAACAAACAAAAGCACTTGGTGGTGAAGTTTTAGTACCACCACATGATGTCCCTGATGTTGGTCGTGTATGTGCAGTTTCTGACCCAACAGGTGCAGTTGTTCATTTAATGCAGCCTGTAGAGAATTAATGAAAAAGCGTATAACAAGCGCATCAAGCACGTTCGCTTTCGCTCACTGGACGAACAAAAGCTCCGCTTTTGTCCGCACCTTATGCTAATCGTTATGCTGACCTTGTTGATTATGAAGACTATCACTGAGGTGTAATTATGATCCCAGTTTCCGCTAATATTAGAAGCAACTAGGATCTGACCCCATTATTTCCGCAGTCAAGATTATGAAGAAAACTGTAATAATATTCGTGGGGCTGGTTTTTGCCGGGCTCATATACCTTGCGATAGAAGGAAGCAAAGTGCAGGAAATTAAAACCGTCATCGAAATTTCAGCGCCGCCATCTAAAGTCTGGTCCATCATAACGGACATTGACAATTGGCAGGAATGGAGCCCGATTATCAATGAATCACATGGTGCAGCCACTGTTGGGTCGACGCTCAGTATAACCATGGCGGGTAAAGAGAAAGGCAAGGATGGTCCGAAATATAATCCAGCAATCACTGAACTTGAAGAGCCATATTATTTTCACTGGCGTGCTCACATGTTGGCTGGATTTATTTTCACTAACGACAAGATATTTGAACTTGAACAAACTGACTCAGGCACGCGATTGACGCACAAAGAGATGTTTAGTGGTTTGCTCGCTCCGGTTTTTTGCGGACAGATGGAAAAAGGTGTTCCCCCGATGCTGAATTCAATGAACAAGGCATTGAAGGATCTGGCTGAGAAAGAATAACAGGGGTCAGATCCCAGTTTCCGCTAATATTAGATGCAACCAGGATCTGACCCCATTATTTCCATTATTTTGGGGGCAGTCAGGGCCTGAAAACAGGCTGAGCCGGAACTTTATATGACAGCAAAGCTGCTTAAATCGCTTGGCCTGATAGCAGGGACCATCCTCGCCCTGGTGATCGGTTTCCCGGGTATACAGGTCTGTCTTCTGGCCTGGGTCGTGCTGTCGGTCCTGTTCCTGGTTTCCCGTTTCTCGAAGCGGGCCCGTTTTTTTACGGACTGGTCATGGCCCCTGTTCCTGGTCACCATCGGCAGCGCCCTGGGGATACCCTATGTATTTCTGGTGCTCAGTGCCGGTTTTTGAAAAAAGTTCCGGGCCTTGCTGTCAGCCGTACGCGCTGCAGCGTTAAAATCCTCTGCCATACACCCGGCGGGATATAAGCGGGTGCCTTTACCGGTCATGAAAAGTCAATGATGAGCATCGATCCTGTCCCCCCGTCTGCAAGCGAGACCACCTGTATAAACTGCGATGCCTGCTGTTGCCGCCTGGAGGTGATGCTTGTTACCGAGACCGGGGTGCCCGAAAATTACATCCAGGAAGACGCGTGGGGCGGCCGGACCATGGCGCGACTGGACGATGGCTGGTGTGCGGCCCTGGACCGGGATTCCATGCGCTGCATGATTTACGCGCAGCGGCCGTGGATTTGCCGCGACTTCGAGATGGGCGGTGACGAATGCCTGTCCACGCGGGCCGCCTGTCTGTAGCCTGTAACAGGCTTATGCCGGGGATATATGATAAACGCACCGTTTACCCGCGCCTGAAGGACTGATGCCATGAACACGCTCCTGTCTGCTGTATCCGTCTTTGCCGTCGGCTATGCCGCACTCGCCGCTGCACTGTTTTTCTACCAGCCCGGGCTACTCTACTTTCCCGATATGCCCTCCCGCGAGATCGTGGCGACCCCCGCGGATATCGGTCTGGACTTCGAGCCGCTGACCCTCGCCACCCGCGACGGCGAGCAGCTCGACGCCTGGTTCGTTCCGGCAGGCGACGCGCGCGGCGTGCTGCTGTTCTGCCACGGCAATGCCGGCAACATCGCCCACCGGCTCGACTCCATTCGCCTGTTCCACGACCTTGGCCTGGCGGTGCTGATCTTCGACTACCGTGGCTACGGGCGCAGCAGCGGCCGGCCAGGCGAACAGGGAACATACCGGGATGTGGACGCCGCCTGGGAGTATCTTGTCGCGCAGCGCGGGATTCCGCCGCAGCAGGTCATTCTGTTCGGCCGCTCGCTCGGCGCGGCGATTGCCGCTGACCTGGCGAGCCGGCAGCGCGCTGCCGGTGTGATCCTGGAGTCCGCGTTTACCTCGGTGCCCGACATCGCGGCCACGCTCTATCCCTGGCTGCCGGTGCGCTGGCTGAGCCGCTTCCGCTACAACACCGGGAAGAAACTGGCGGATATCCATAGCCCGGTATTGATCGTGCACAGCCGCGATGACGAAATCATTCCGTTCGCCAACGGCAAGCGCCTGTTTGCGGCGGCCAATGAACCGAAGCAGTTTCTCGAACTGCGCGGCGGGCACAATGACGGCTTCATGGTCAGCGGCAGGGACTATGTGCAGGGGCTGGAAAGCTTTCTCGGCAATGCATTGGCCGGGCAATAACGCAAACCCGGTACCAGGCGGCGGCATGCGCACGGTGCGGCCGCATCAACGGGGCCGATTAACATACTTGGTATTGGTACCGATGCAAGGTCCATGCTGTCGCGCTGCTATTCACCCGGTCCTTGCCGGCCCTGATTTGAATGCAGCCGGTAGTGATGTGTGCAAATGCCTTCAGGGGCCGCAAACCCAGGTAAGGAAGATGATGGCCCTTACGGCAAACAAATGTCCCGACCCGATGTCCCGGGTCTCGATGAAATAACAGCAGTCCCTGGATTTGAGGGAGGCGGGTGCAAAAAGTATTCCCAAGCCTTTATAGTGCTATTTACAGAAACACGGAGAGAGTAGATGAAAACAGTCGATGCAATACGTACACGCCGGGCAATCAAGCACTTCGATGCAGGCCACCGCATGAGCGAAGCTGAAGTGGATGAGTTGCTGTCTTTGGCGATACTTTCTCCAACGGCGTTCAATATACAAAACTGGCGTTTTGTCGTGGTCTCTGATCCGGATTTGAGAAAACAGATCAGGGAGGTTGCCTGGGACCAGGCGCAGGTGACGGATACGTCGCTGTTCATCGTGCTGTGTGCCGACCTGAAGTCATGGGAGAAGCAGCCGGAACGCTACTGGGCCAACGCACATAAAGATGTCCAGGCGTTCATGCTGCCGGCGATCGATGCCTACTATCGGGACAAGGACCAGGTGCAGCGGGACGAGGCCATGCGCTCCTGCGGCATCGTCGCACAGACATTGATGCTTGCCGCAAAAGCGCTGGGCTATGACTCATGCCCGATGGATGGCTTCGATTTCGACAAGGTTGCCGAGCTGATTCAGCTTCCCGACGACCATGTGATCGCCATGTTCGTCGCGATTGGCAAGGGCACAAAGGAGGCGTGGCCACGGCCGGGTCAGCTGGATCTGGATGAGGTGGTCATTAAAAACAGCTTTGCGTAGCGCTGCAGCTTTGCGCAGAGCGCGCTGCGGCGATAGAGGTTCGAGTGCCTGCATGTCTGACCTGACGTTCCCGCCTGTTATACTTCAGCGGTGAACAAGGTAACGGATGACGTGCAGCAGGCGCATGAACCACTCGGTAAAGACGTGGTGTTTCACGTCCACGGCGTCACCAAGGTCTACCAGATGGGAGAGGTGCAGGTGCACGCCCTGCGCGGGGTGGACCTCGACCTGTACAGCGGGGAATTCGCGGTGTTGCTGGGCGCCTCGGGCAGTGGTAAATCCACGCTGTTGAATATCCTCGGCGGGCTGGATACGCCGACCGAGGGTCACGTGTTCTACGGCGAGCGCGAACTGACCCGTGCCAGTGAATCGGAATTGACGCAATACCGGCGTTTCCACGTCGGCTTCGTGTTCCAGTTTTACAACCTGATCCCGAGCCTGACTGCGCGCGAGAATGTCGCCGTGGTCACCGAGATTGCGAAAGACCCGATGCCGCCGGAAGAGGCGCTGCAACTGGTCGGCCTGGCCGAGCGCCTCGATCATTTTCCGGCCCAGCTTTCCGGCGGCGAGCAGCAGCGCGTGGCGATTGCCCGCGCCATTGCCAAGAACCCGCGCGTGCTGCTGTGCGACGAACCGACCGGTGCGCTCGACTCCGAAACCGGCATCGTGGTGCTGGAGGCGCTGCAGCGGGTCAACCGGGAGCTGGGTACGACCACGGCCGTGATCACGCACAACGCGGGGATCGCACAGATGGCGGACCGGGTGATTCACCTCTCCGACGGGCGTATCAGCGAGATGCACGTCAACGAGACGAAGCTCGAGCCCCGCGAGCTCAGCTGGTAGTCACCGCTGGATGAAAGCCCTCGATAGAAAACTCGTGCGCGAACTCTGGGGCATGCGCATGCAGGCGATTGCGATTGCGCTGGTGATCGTCAGCGGCGTGAGCATCTTCATCATGTCGCTGAGTACCCTGGATTCCCTGTTTGAAACCCGCGAGAACTATTACCGCAGCAATCATTTCGCCCACGTATTCACCTCGCTGAAGCGCGCACCGCTGTCGCTGCTCGGCCGCATCGAGGCGCTTCCGGCTGTCGACAAGGTGGAGTCGCGCGTGGTCGCGTACGTGAACCTCGATGTCGCCGGTTTTACCGACCCGGTCAGCGGGCACCTGCTGTCGCTGCCCGATAACAGCCGCGGCCTGCTGAACCAGGTCTACCTGCGCAAGGGGCGCCTGCCCGAACCGGGCCGCGACAACGAGGTGCTGCTCAGCGAGGAGTTCGCCAACGCCCATGGCCTGCAGGCCGGCGACACCCTGCGCGCCACCATCAACGGGCGGCGCAAGACGCTGACCGTGGTCGGCCAGGCGCTCTCGCCGGAATACATCTACCAGATCGCACCCGGCGCCATGTTCCCCGATTTCCAGCGCTACGGGGTGTTGTGGATGAGCCGCAAACCGCTGGCCACTGCCTATGACATGGACGGTGCCTTCAACGATGTCACGCTCACCCTGGAGAAGGGCGGCAACGAACAGGACGTCATCGACCGGCTTGACGAACTGCTGAAACCCTATGGCGGCATCGGCGCCTACGCGCGCAAGGACCAGCTGTCGAACCGTTTTCTCACCGAGGAACTGAAACAGCAGAAGACCATTGCCACGGTTTTCCCGGTGATCTTCTTCGGCGTGGCGGCCTTTTTGCTCAACGTGGTCATCAGCCGCCTGATCAGTCTCGAACGTGAACAGATCGCCGGCCTGAAGGCGTTCGGCTACAGCAATTTTTCCGTGGGTCTGCATTACACCAAGCTGGTGCTGCTGATCGTGTCGATCGGTGTGCTCGGCGGCATCGTTGCGGGCATCTGGATGGGCAAGGGCATGAGCCACATCTACATGGAGTTCTACAGCCTGCCGTTCATGGTCTATACCCTCAAGCCGCAGGTGATTTTTTCCGCCGTCGTGATCAGTTTTGCGGTGGCCATTCTCGGCACGCTCTACGCCGTGCGCAGCGCCGCGCGCCTGCCGCCGGCCCAGGCGATGCGCCCGGAGCCGCCTGCACTGTTTCATGCCACCCTGGTCGAGCGGCTCGGGCTGCAGCGCTGGTTCTCCCAGCCGACGCGCATGATCCTGCGCCACATCGAACGCAAGCCGGTGAAGTCGTTGTTGACCACGCTGGGCATCAGCATGGCGAGCGCCATCATGATGATCGGCGGCTTCCAGGAAGGCGCCATCGATCACATGGTCGACGTGCAGTACAGCCTGAGCCAGCGCGAGGACCTGGTTGCCAACTATACCGAGCCAACCTCGCTGCGCTCGCTTTATTCGCTGCGCAGCCTGCAGGGGGTGGAACATGTCGAGGGCTTTCGCAACGTGCCGGCCAGGTTGCAGTTCGAGCATCGCTTCTACCGCACCTCGGTGCAGGGCATCCAGCCGGACGGGGAACTGAAACGCCTGCTCGACACCGATCTGAAACGCATCGAACTGCCCGGGGACGGCGTGATCCTCACCGACTACCTGGCCGAACTGCTGCATATAAAGACCGGTGACATGCTCACCATCGAAGTGCTGGAAGGCCATCGCCCCACGGTGCAGGTGCAGGTGGTCGGCACCGCGAAAGAATACCTCGGCGTGAATGCCTACATGCAGCGCGTGGCCCTGAACCGCCTGTTGAAGGAGGGCGATGCCATCTCCGGTGCGCTCTTGACGGTGGACGAGCGTTACCAGCGCGAGGTCTATGCCGACCTCAAGGAGATGCCGCGCATCGCCGGCGTGGTCGAGCAGCGCTCGGCCATTGCTTCTTTTTATGACACGATGGCGGAAACCATCCTGTTCTTTACCTTTATCACCACCCTGCTGGGCGCGAGCATCTCCTTCGGCGTGGTCTACAACAGCATGCGCATTGCCCTGTCGGAGCGTAACCGCGAACTGGCCAGTCTGCGCGTGCTCGGCTTCGAACGCAGCGAGGTCGCCTATATCCTGCTTGGCGAGATGGGCCTGCTGACGCTGCTGGCGATTCCGCTGGGCCTGCTCATCGGCTATGGCCTGTGTGCCTACCTGGCGTTCCAGTTCGACTCCGACCTGTACCGCATTCCGCTGGTGCTGGGCTTGAAGGTCTACGCCTTCGCCGCGCTGGTGGTGATTGTTTCATCCATTATTTCGGCCATTATGATCTGGCGAAACCTGTCGCATCTCGATATGGTGGCAGTCCTGAAGAGCAAGGAGTAACCGATGGTCCTGCCGTTCAAATTACATCCGGTCATGACGCTGATCGCCGTGCTGATTGCCGGGTTGCTGGTGTGGGGCTTCTGGCCGCAACCGGTGCTGGTCGAAACCGTCAAAGTGAGGCGTGCGGCACTGACGATCACCATCGAAGAAGAGGGCCGCACGCGGGTGATCGATCGTTACAGCATCGCGGCGCCGGTGGATGGTGTCGCCTGTCGCGTGGATCTGAATGTCGGTGACCCTGTTGAACAGGGACAGGTGCTGCTGGGCATTACACCGCTGGAATCACAGGTGCTCGATCCACGCAGCCGCGCCCGGGCAACAGCGCAGGTGGCGGCGGCAAAATCCGCCCTGCACGCGGCCAGGGAACAGGTCCGCTCGACTGCCGCTGCTGCAAAACTGGCCACGGCCGAACTCGAACGTCTGCGGCCGCTGGTCGAGAAGGGCCTGATTTCACGCGATGCCTTCGACAAGGCCGAAACCGGGGCGCAGACCAGCGCGGCCGCGAAACGCTCGGCCGACTTCAATGTCGAAGTGGCCAGTTATGAACTGGAAGCGGCCGAGAGCGTGCTTGAATACGGTGCCGGCAGCGGCGATGAACCGGCTGAACGGGTGCCGGTACGCTCCCCTGTTAGCGGCAGGATTCTCAAAGTCGCGCACGAATGCGAGGGCCCGGTTCGCACCGGTGATCCGCTGCTGGAAGTGGGCGACCCCGCGGCGCTGGAAGTGGAAGTCGATGTGCTCTCCGCCGATGCCGTGAAGATCAAGCCGGGCATGAAGGTGCTGTTCGATCGCTGGGGCGGCGATCAGCCGCTTGAGGGTATCGTGCGCAATATCGAACCGGTCGGCTTTACCAAGATCTCCGCCCTGGGGGTGGAAGAGCAGCGGGTGCTGATCATTTCGGACTTCACCAGCGCCGCAGAACAATGGCAGCGCCTGGGAGATGGTTACCGGGTCGAGGCGAGTTTCATGCTCTGGCATGAAGACGATATCCTGCAGGTCCCGGCCAGCAGCCTGTTCCGCTACAACGGGGGATGGGCCGTGTTTGTCATCGAGGGTAATCGCGCCATGCGCCGCGAGGTCAGCGTGGGACAGCGCAACGGTCTGAGCGCGCAGATTCTTGCCGGCCTGGCCGAGGGGGAAACGGTTATCAATCATCCCGGTGAAGATGTCGAGGACGGCGTGCGCATCGTGGTGCGCTAGGTATATATCCGTCGTGACTGCTGTGTTTTATATGCCGGTAAATTGCAACGACACGCTGTTTGATGAATGCATTATATTTCAATGGCGAGTTGCTCAGGGTTTTCAGGAGTAATTATGGGTGAACAGGAATACGCCGGATTCTGGATCAGGGTCGTTGCCTCATTAATAGACACCATCCTGCTGATGATCATCATTTACCCGCTGCTCTCTGCTATTTATGGCAAGGCTTACTGGTCAAGCGGGTCGTTGTCACTGGGTGTCTGGGACGTCTTGTTCAGCTACGTACTTCCGGCAGTCGCAGTCATTGTCTTCTGGATTTACAAGTCTGCAACACCGGGGAAGATGGTAACCAGGCTGGTCATCGTCGATGCAAAAACCGGGGGCAAGCCTTCGACCGGCCAGTTTATCGGGCGCTACCTGGCGTATTATTTGTCAGCGATTCCCCTTTGTCTCGGCTTCATCTGGGTTGCTTTTGATAAACGCAAGCAAGGCTGGCATGACAAGCTTGCGGGTACGGTGGTTATCAGGAAGCATCGATCCGGGCCGGCCAGGCTGGAGAACCAGGCCTGACAGTCACCGACACACGAATAACAGCAAGCCAGGGCCGTTTTTATTCAAACAGACCGCTGTATCAGGCCAGCATTGTTTTCTTCAGTTTGCCGATGGCGTTCTTTTCAAGCTGGCGGATGCGCTCGGCCGAGACGTCAAAGCGGGCAGCAAGTTCATGCAGGGTGCTTTTTTCATCACTCAGCCAGCGTTCCTCGAGGATAACCCGGCTGCGCTCGTCGAGCGTCTTCAGTGCCTCGCCCAGGTCAGTGGTATTGGTCGAGCTCCATTCCTGCTGCTCGACGGTGAGGGCGGGGTCATTTGATTCATCGGTCAGGTAGGCCGCCGGTGCGAAACAGCGCGTGTCTTCGTCGTCATCGGCTGCACTCAGGTCAAAGCCGATGTCGTGGCCGCTGAGGCGTGATTCCATTTCCTGGACGACCTCCGGTTTCACGCCGAGGTCCTCGGCGATGCCGTTGACTTCATCCTGGTTTAACCAGCCGAGGCGCTGTTTCTTGCCGCGCAGGTTAAAGAACAGCTTGCGCTGTGCCTTGGTGGTGGCGACCTTGACGATGCGCCAGTTGCGCAGGATGAACTCGTGCATTTCGGCACGCACCCAGTGCACGGCGTAGGACACCAGGCGGACGCCGGCATCCGGATCGAAGCGCTTGACCGCCTTCATCAGGCCGATGTTGCCTTCCTGTATCAGGTCGGCGAGTGCCAGCCCATAGCCGCTGTAGCCGCGTGCGACGCGCACCACGAAGCGCAGGTGCGACATCACCAGGGTGCGTGCCGCATCGAGGTCGTTTTCGTTCTGCAGGCGCAGGGCCAGCGCGCGCTCTTCCTCGGCGCTGAGGACCGGAATGGTAAAGGCCGCCCGAATATACTGATCCAGGCTGCCGGTCGGCAGAGGTATGGCAAGTGACTGATTTTTAATAATTAAGTCAGTAGTCATAGGGTGTCCCTGGTTACAGTTGCTATCAATATTAGCACTCATGTCATGAGAGTGCCAATTGACTGAAAAGTTCCAGGGAAATCGGCCGCCGCAAGGCATTCTTGAGTTGCCCGTGCCGGTGTTGGCCGGCCCGAAACAGCATCGCCTGGATGGCGGTCAAAGGCCGGAATCCGGGTGCATGGCCGCATCCCCGGATTTCGCTGCGCTGCATTCGGGCGACGCGCTGCGATCCGGTGGCTTATCTCGGGCGGATGGCGCTGAGGTGGCGCCCGACCGCCAGCCAGGAACCGAGCAGGCCGAGCAGCATGCCGGCGCCGAGCAGCAGTAACAGGAGTTGCAGGGGCAGGGTCTGCAGGCTGAAGCCGCTTTCATAGAGACCGGCCAGTTTTGCGACCGGGGCCGAAAGCACAATGAAACCGCCCTCGACCAGTAACCAGGCGATGATCGCACCCAGCACACCGTACCAGACACCGCTGTAGAGAAACGGGCGGCGCACAAAGCCGTTGGTGGCACCGATCAGCTTGGTGACCACGATTTCGTCGCGACGGTTCTGGATCTCCAGGCGGATGGTATTGCCGATTACCAGTAATACCGCCAGTGCCAGCAGTGAACTGACGACCAGCACGCCGCGCCGGGCAATCTCGATCATGGCGGAGAGCCGTTGTACCCATTCCAGGTCCAGCTGGGCAAGCCCGGTTTCCGGCAGCCTGGTGAACTTGTCGCGCAGGGCCGCGGCGGTCGCAGGCCCGGCATGCGCCGCGATTGGCTGGACAATCAGCACGCTCGGCAAGGGGTTGCGCTCAAGGGTGCCGAGTACATCTGCAAAGCCCGAGTGCCGGCTGAATTCATCAAGTGCCTGTTGTGGCGTTATGAGTTCTACACGGTCGATCTCCGGCCAGCCCTGCACGGTTTTCATCAGTCGCATGGCGGCGTCCGGTGTGACCGAATCCTTGAGAAAAACGGACAGTGATGCCTGGCCATCCCAGGAGCCACTCAACCGCTCGATGTTGTTCAACAACAGGTACAGGCCGGAAGGCATGGCCAGCGCAATGCCGATGACCGCAGCTGTCATGACCGAGGACGAGCGGTTGCGGGCCATGCGCCTGAGGCTGTCGAGGGCGACGCTGGCATGGAGTTGCAGCCAGGTTCGTGGTGACAGCAGGCGGCGCAGCCGGTTGCGCCAGTGATATTGCGAGTGACGCTTGTTCTTCTGTGACCGGCTCATGCGTTATCTGTCCCCGCAAACGCCAGCCTGCCATGGTCCAGGGCAAGTACCGGGTAGTCGAGTTCCTCGATCAGCGTGATGTCGTGGCTGGCGATCAGCACGCTGACGCCGACATCATTGAATTGCGAAAACAGCGCCATGACTTCGCGCGACAGGCCGGGGTCGAGGTTTCCGGTAGGTTCGTCGGCAAGCAGCAGCATGGGCTTGTTGACGACGGCGCGTGCGATGCCGACGCGTTGCTGCTCCCCGCCGGAAAGTGTAATGGGCAGGAGTTTTTCCTTGCTGAGCAGGCCAACCTTGTCGAGGGCCGCGCGTACCCGGCGGCCGATTTCCTGGTGCCGGTAGCCGGCGATAACCAGCGGCAGGGCGACATTCTCGAACACGGTCCTGTCGAACAGCAGGTTATGGTCCTGGAAGATGAAGCCGATCTTGCGGCGTACATAGGGTATGCGACGGGCGCTGATGTTTGAAACATTCTTGCCGTCAACGAAGATCTGTCCGCGCGTGCTGCGTTCGATCAGTGCGATCAGCTTCAACAGCGTGCTTTTCCCGGCGCCGGAATGCCCGGTCAGAAAGGCCATCGCACCTGCGTGCAGGTGAAAGCTGACATTACTGAGCGCCTCAAAGCCGCCCGGGTAGCGCTTGCTGATGTTGTCGAAACGGATCATTGCTGTCTGTCAGGGCGCCTCTGGGATATTTGTGAAATTTGTGCAGGTGCGTTTTACGCACATGACCCATCCAGACAACCGTACGGTACGTTCCGGCTCCCGAATGGGCATGGATGCATCTCCGGCCATTGCACCCGCCATTCGCAGGGTGCGTTTTACGCCGATCACGCTGTCATCGCATCGACAAACTCGCTCGCATTGAATTCGCGCAGGTTCTCGATACCCTCACCGACACCGATAAATCTCAGCGGGATATTCAGCTGTCGGGCAATGGCAAACACGATGCCGCCCTTGGCGGTGCCGTCCAGCTTGGTCAGGGTGATGCCGGTAAGTCCCACGGCCTTGTTGAATTCCTGCGCCTGGTTCAGTGCGTTCTGGCCGGTGCCGGCATCGACCACCAGCATCACCTCGTGCGGGGCGTGTTCGTCGACCTTGCCCATGACGCGCTTGATTTTTTTCAGCTCTTCCATAAGGTTGGACTGGGTGTGCAGTCTTCCCGCGGTATCGGCGATGAGCACGTCGATGCCACGGGCGCGGGCCGACTGCAGGGCATCGAAGATGACCGAGGCAGCATCAGCGCCCTGCTGCTGGGCAATCACGGGTATGTCGTTGCGTTCGCCCCATATCTGCAGTTGTTCGACGGCGGCGGCGCGGAAGGTGTCGCCTGCCGCGAGCATCACACTTTTGCCGTCCTGCTGGAAGCGGTGCGCAAGCTTGCCGATGGTCGTGGTCTTGCCGGCACCGTTGATGCCGACCATGAGGATGACAAAAGTACCGCCGGGTGCTGCCGGGATGAGCGGTTGCGAGACCGGCTCGAGAATGGTTTGCATGTGATCGTGCAGGGCGGCCATCAGCGTATCGGCATCGCCAAGTTCCCTGCGTGCCACCTGCTGCGTCAGTTTGTCGATGATTTCACGGGTTGCGTCCACGCCGACATCGGCCATCAGCAGCCGGGTTTCGATTTCCTCCAGTAAATCCTCGTCAATCGATTTGCTGCCAAGGACCAGGTCGGCAATACCCCCGGTCAGGTTCTGACGGGTGCGGGACAGGCCTTCCTTGAGGCGGGATAACAGCCCGGTTTTTACAGCTTTGTCTTTTTCAGCCGATGTTCTGTTTTTGCGGAAACCAAGCATGAAATTATCTGTCAGTAATAGTTCGGGAATTTTAATGGCGGATATCCTATCATCCCATACCCGTTCGGGTTAACCATCGATATTTTATTCAGGAGTGGCTGAATGCGTAGTTTGATTGCAATAATCCTGTTTGCCGGCAGTAATCTGCTGCTGGCCGCCGGCCAGGTGCACGAATATTACCTTGATAACGGCCTCAAGCTGGTCGTCAGGGAGGATCACCGGGCCCCGACAGTGGTCTCGCAGGTGTGGTATCGCGTCGGGGCCAGTTACGAACACGACGGCATCACCGGCGTGTCCCATGTGCTGGAACACATGATGTTCAAGGGTACCGACAAACACCCGCCGGGTGAGTTTTCACGGATAATCGCCGAGAACGGCGGCAGCCAGAATGCCTTCACCAGCCAGGATTATACCGCTTATTACCAGCGTCTCGAAAAAAGCCGCCTGCCGATCAGCTTCGAACTCGAGGCCGACCGCATGCGCAACCTGCACCTGCAGGATGAGGAATTCCTGAAAGAAATAAATGTTGTCATGGAAGAGCGCCGCCTGCGCACCGAAGACAAGCCTGTTTCACTGACCTACGAACAATTTGTCGCAACGGCTTTTATCAGCAGCCCGGTGCGTATTCCAACCATTGGCTGGATGAACGACCTGGAGAACATGGAGGCGGACGATCTGCGGGACTGGTATCAGCGCTGGTATGCACCGAACAATGCGATTGTCGTGGTGGTCGGTGACGTCGAGGCGGAAGAGGTGCTGGCGCTGGCGAAGAAATATTTCGGCCCGCTGAAACCCGAGAAGGTCGTCAAGCCGAAACCGCGGCTGGAACCGGCACAGAGCGGACTGCGGCGCATTACCGTGAAGGCGCCGGCCGAAGTGCCCTATCTCGTTATGGGATACAAGGCCCCGGTCTTGAAAACGGCCAGCGAGGCGTGGGAACCGTACGCGCTGGATGTGCTGTCGGGTATCCTCGATGGCGGCGACAGTGCGCGGTTTTCCCGCGAGCTGGTACGCGGCAGCCAGGTTGCGAACAGTGCCGGTGCCAGTTATGACCCATATGAGCGGCAGCAGTCGCTGTTTCTGATCGATGGTGTTCCTGCCGATGCACATACCATGGCCGAGTTGCAGGATGCGCTGCTGGAACAGGTCAGGCGCGTACAGGAATCACCGGTCAGCGAGGACGAACTGGCGCGGGTCAAGACATCCGTTGTCGCGGGGGAGGTCTATCAGCAGGATTCGACGTTTTACCAGGCGATGAAAATCGGCATGCTCGAGGCTGTCGATCTCGACTGGCAACTGCTGGATGAGTACGTCGAGCGTATCGATGCGGTCACCGCCGAACAGGTACAGGCCGTGGCAAGGAAATATCTTGTCGAGGACCAGCTGACGATCGGCATGCTGGACCCGTTACCCATGGAGCAGAAGAAACGGCGACCGGCCGCTGCGGGGGGTGGTCATGGAGCATTAACCGGACAGGTTTGCAGATGGCGGGGCGCAGGATAATACCCCTGCTTGGCCTGGTGGCGGGCTGTTTGCTCTGTGCTGCCCCGGTGCTGGCGATGCAGCCGATACAGCACTGGCAAACAGGCAACGGTGCCCGGGTGTATTTTGTGCCGGCGCCGGAGCTGCCGATTGTCGATGTCGGAATTACGTTTGCGGCCGGCAGTTCGCACGATGACGGCCAGCCGGGCGTGGCTCTTTTGACGTCAACGCTGCTGGACAAGGGTGCGGCCGGCCTCAGTGCCGACGAAATCGCGATTCGTGCCGAGGCACTTGGCGCACAGCTGGGCACGGGCTCGGCGCGTGACATGGCCTGGCTGACATTGCGCAGCCTGAGTGATGCAGCCTACCTGCAACCGGCACTGGAGATCTTCCGCGATGTGCTCACCAAACCCGACTTTAAAGAGAAGGACCTGGAGCGCGAACGAGAGCGCCTGCTGGTTGCATTGCGTCGCGGCGACCAGTCGCCGTCTACGATTGCCGGCTACCAGTTCTTTTATGCCGCTTTTGGCGAGCACCCCTATGCCGCGCGACCGGAAGGCACCGAGGAAGGTCTGAAGAAGCTGGGACCGAAAGACCTGCGTGCCTATTATGACCGCTACTATGTTGCGAAAAATGCCGTGGTTACCATTGTCGGTGCCCTCGATCGCAAGGCCGCCGAGGCGCTGGCCGCGGAGTTGCTGAGCGGTCTGCCGGCGGGTGAGCGCGCAGCCCCGGTGCCACCGGTCCCGCTGCTGGGGGAGGCGACCGAGAAGCGGATATTTCATCCCTCTACACAGACGCACGTGCGCATGGGTGCGCCACTGGTTCGCCGTGGCGATCCCGACTTTTTTCCCCTCTATGTCGGTAACCACATCCTCGGTGGCGGTGGGCTGGTGTCGCGCCTGTTCCAGGAAGTCCGCGAGGACCGCGGGCTTTCATACGGGGTGAGCAGTGATTTATCTCCCATGGAACAGGCAGGTCCCTACATCCTGTCCCTGCAAACGAAAAACACGCAGGTCGACGAGGCCCTTGCCGTGCTGCGCCAGACCCTGCAGACGTTTATTGATGAAGGGCCAACGCAAGACGAACTGGTGGCGGCGAAAAAGAACATTACCGGCGGCTTTCCCCTGCGTATCGAGAGCAATACCAGTATCCGCGAGTATGTCAACATGATTGCATTCTACGACCTGCCCCTGGATTACCTGGAAACCTTCAATGACAAGGTGATGGCCGTGACGCGTGAACAGATTATGGATGCGTACAAGCGTCGCGTGATACCGGACAGGATGGCGACTGTCATTGTTGGCGGTGAGCCTTAAAGCACATTCCTTTACTTTTTTGCATGTAACTACACGGCCTGTCGGGCTTGACCGACAGGCCGTGTTTCGTTACGCCGGCTGCCAGGCCCACGGGTGCAGGCATAGACTTGCATGCAAGGACACCCGTTGACGGGCCCGGGCAGGGACGCCTGATTTGTCCGAGTGATTCTATTGTTGCCTGACCTGCAAGGGAGTTGCGGTGAAAGGCGGGTTCAGTTGCCATGGAGGGGATTATGTCTGTCAAAAAAAGATTCGTATTACCGACACTTCGGAGTGTCTCGATTACGGTGGCCTTGCTGGCGGGGGTACAGTGCGATGCAGGCACGGTGATCTCGGAAGTTTTATACGATGCAACAGGTACGGACAACGGCTACGTGTTTGTCGAGTTGTTCGGCGAACCCGGAACAGTGCTCGATGGGCTGCTGCTGGAGGGTATCAATGGCAAGGATGGTGTGGTCTACCGGCGTGTACCCCTGGCAGGCGAGATTCCGGCTGACGGGATATTCCTTGTTGCCGATGACCGGGGTGATGGCGCCAGCCTGGTCGCGAATGCCGACCTGGTTGTCGAGGTGGATTTACAAAACGGTCCGGACTCACTCGTGTTGCGTAATCGCCGTGATGGTGCTGGATGCCCTCGGTTACGGGGATTTTATTGCAGGCGTTTTTGGCGGCGAAGGCCGCGCCGCTGTCGATGTGCCCGCCGGTCGCAGCCTTGCGCGCATTGATCCGCGCCTGGACAGCAATGACAACCTGGCGGATTTCATCATGCTGGACACGCCGTCGCCGGGTGCCCTGGAGGTGGTCACGGTGCCGCTGCCACCGGCCCTTGTGCTGTTCATGTCGGGTGTTGCCGGCCTGGCGGGAGTAAGCCGCCGCTTGCGAAAGTGATTTTGTTTGACGGGTACCGGGCAAGGCCTGATCATGATGTGCAATGGATTCAAGGCAGGCAAACAATCGCGTACGCATTATTGCGGGTACCTGGCGTGGCCGTAAACTGGCATTTTCCCCGGTAGCGGGCCTGCGACCGACGCCCGATCGCGTTCGCGAAACGCTGTTTAACTGGCTTGAGCCGGTGATCAGGGGGCGGCATTGCCTGGATCTGTTTGCCGGTAGCGGGGCGTTGGGGATCGAGGCCGCATCACGCGGTGCCGCGGAAGTGGTGCTGGTGGAAAAACAGCCGCGTGTTGTTGAAGGCCTGCGCGAACAGCTGGCGCTGCTGCAGGCAACACAGGTCGAGGTGGTGCAGGCAGATGTCGGGTACTATCTTTCCGGGCTGCCGCGGGCCTTTGATATTGTGTTTCTTGATCCGCCGTTTCGGGAAGGCCGCCTGGATGAATGCATGCATTCCCTTGAAACGCGTGGCTGGCTGGCAGCAGAGGCCTGGGTGTACCTTGAAGCGGAGCACGGGCTGGTTCCTGATTTGCCCGAAAACTGGACGCTGCATCGCAGCAAGCAAGCCGGGCAGGTGGATTACCATCTTGTAAGGCGCGTGAAAAATAACTAGCGTTTGCAGTTTGCTGGGGTCGTCCTGCCGGGTGAGGTGCTTTTCTTTGCTTGCTTTTGTGGAGCGCCTTGCAGGCGCGGTTTTATTGGATGCGGGCTCTCGCTGGTCGCTCCCGGCATCCATGCCTCCCGCGACACTTGTACATCCATGTACATCGCGCGCGGCGAGATACTTTTCTTTGCTCCGCCAAAGAAAAGTATCCAAAAGAAAGGCGGCCCGGAGGCTGCAGCCCGAATACTCATTTTCAATGAGTATTCGGGTTCCCTGCGCTTCTCGCGAAAACCGGCGCATGCGCAACTCGCAATCTCGCTGCGCTCGAAAGCTCAGACAGGGCGCAGCTTCATCCGGTTTTCACTGCGATGCTCGGCTGCGCCTACGGGAGGGGTAGATCAACCCCCCATACTCACCGATTGGGGTTTGATTTACCCTCCCGTAGCGCTCACCGAGTACCGCAGCCAATCCGGGGAAGCATGCGCCCTGTCTGAGCTTTCGAGCGCAGCGAGATTGCGAGTTGTGCGCGGCCCCCGGATTGGCGAGGAACGCAGGGGACCGGCCTGATCACCGGCCCCTATAGAAAACTGTAGGAGCCAGCGCCAGCTGGCGAAGGTTTCGTCTTCTGGCGTACGTGTTCGCGAGCTGGCGCTCGCTCCTACAATCGGACAAGAGTATCTCGCCGCGCGGGCGCGAAAGCCCGCATCACAATAAAACCGCGCCTGCAAGGCGCACCAATAAATAAGCGAAGCAAAGAAAAAGCACCTCGCCCGACAGGGCGAAACAACCAACCCGTCTGTACGGGAACTCCCGAATACGCCATAATCAGCGCATGGATACGATCGTTTACCCCGGCACCTTTGATCCGATAACCAACGGTCATACCGACCTGATTGAGCGTGCCTCGCGCCTGATAGACAAGGTAATCGTTGCCGTTGCGGTGAACAACAACAAGCCGAATGCCTTTCCGGTAGATACGCGGGTCTCACTCGCGTGTGATGTGCTGGCGCATATCGAGAATGTGGAAGTGTGCAGTTTCGATATTCTGCTGGTCGATTTTATGCGCCAGAAGAGGGCAGATGTCATATTGCGAGGTCTGCGGGCGGTCTCGGATTTTGAGTATGAATTCCAGCTGGCAAGCATGAACCGGAATCTTGCGCCGGAAATCGAAACCCTGTTCCTGACACCGGCAGAACAGTACGCCTATATTTCATCCAGCCTGGTGCGCGAGATTGCCGAACTCGGTGGTGATGTCACCCCCTTTGTCCACACAAAAGTTGTGGCTGCATTGCGCGGGCGTATAAATTAAAGTCATCTTTGGTATTGAAGAACTATGTCCGGCTGTCCTCGCAGGTATAAAGATACATGGCTTTAATGATTACAGATGAATGCATCAACTGTGACGTGTGCGAGCCGGAATGTCCGAATGATGCCATCTACGAGGGTGATGAGATCTACGAGATCAATCCCGATTTATGCACGGAGTGCGTCGGTCACTTCGATGTTTCGCAGTGTGTCGAGGTTTGCCCGGTAGAATGTATCCTGGTCGATCCCGGGCGCAAGGAAAGCGAGGAAGTGCTGATGCTCAAATACGAACAGCTCACCAGAAAGGCCACGGGATGAGGCATCGCTGGCATGCTGTGTTCTTCGGGGCTCCGTGCAGGGGCCTTTTTGCTGTTTGTCCTTTGGGTTTTTTCCGCGGGTGCAGTCGCCGGCCGGCCGCCCGCTCCGGCAATTGCCAGTGCACACCCGCTGGCGACCCGGGCCGGTATGGAGGTTCTCGCTGTCGGCGGTAATGCCTTTGATGCGGCCGTTGCAGTCAGTGCCGCGCTGGCCGTGGTTGAGCCCTACAGTTCAGGGCTCGGTGGCGGCGGCTTCTGGCTGTTGCACCGTCAGCGTGACGGACATGATGTCATGGTGGATGGCCGTGAACGGGCGCCCATGGTAGCCAGCCGTACCATGTACCTTGATGCCAACGGTGATGTTGAGCCGGGCCTGTCGGTTGACGGTGCACTGGCGGCCGGCATTCCGGGTGAGCCGGCTGCGCTGGTGCACATCGCAGAGCACTACGGACGCCTGCCGCTGAGACGGACACTGGCACCGGCCATCCGCCTCGCGCGTGATGGTTTTCCTGTCGATGAGTACTACCGGCGCATGGCACGGTTCCGGCTTGCTGCCCTGAAGAATGATGCACAGGCCGCCGGAATATTCCTGGTGGATAATGAAGTACCCGCAGTCGGTGAACGCATTCTGCAGCCGGACCTGGCGGCGACGCTGGCGTCCATCGCACGTTACGGCCGGGCCGGGTTCTACCTGGGTCCGGTAGCCGAACGGCTGGTGAACGGTGTGCGTGCTGCCGGGGGCATCTGGAGTGCTGCAGACCTTGCCGACTATCGCGTGGTCGAACGTGAACCGGTTCGTTTTGAATACCGGGGTATGCATATCACCGCCGTTGCACCGCCGTCTTCGGGAGGCGTTGCCCTGGCAACGATGCTGAATATTCTTTCAGGCTATGATCTCGACGGACTTGACGAGGCAGCCCGTCGCCACGTGATGATCGAGGCCATGCGCCGGGCCTATCGTGATCGTGCCGAGTTTCTCGGTGATCCGGACTTTGTCACGGTGCCGTTAGAGCGTTTGACGAGTGCCGCCCATGCACAGCAGCTGCGCGCAACGATTCGGCTGGAAGCGGCAACACCCAGTGCAAGTCTGCCGGGACGTGCAAGTCTGCAGGGCGGGCGCGATACCACCCATTTTTCCATCCTTGACAGCGAGGGTAACCGGGTTGCCGCAACCCTGAGTATCAACTATCCCTTCGGTGCCTGTGTGGTGCCGCCCGGCACTGGCGTGTTGCTGAACGACGAGATGGATGATTTCTCTGCAAAGCCGGGTGTACCGAACGTCTATGGACTGGTCGGTGCAGAGGCCAATGCCGTTGCAGCCGGGAAGCGACCGCTCTCGAGCATGTCACCAACCTTTGTTGAAAGCCCGGCCGGCATTGCGATACTCGGTACACCCGGTGGCAGTCGTATTATTACCATGGTGCTGCTCGGTATCCTGGATATTGCAGACGGCAAGCTGCCGCAAGACTGGGTCAGCCAGCCGCGCTTCCACCATCAGTACCTGCCCGATGAGGTGCAATATGAAGCGGGCGCCTTTGATGCACCGACAATCAGCGCACTCGAGGCGCGCGGGCACAGGCTGAAGCCGCTGGATTCGACCTACGGCAACATGCAGGCGATTTACTGGGACCGCAAGACCGGCCGGGTCTCGGCTGCCAGTGATCCGCGCGGCATCGGCGAGGCCCGGGTCGGACTGCTTGGCAGGAGCGCTCGGCAGGCGCAACGGAATTAACGCAGCTGCATCATCGCGGATGAGATCCGCTCCTGCTGGTGTTGTGTGTGTTGCAGGAGCGCTTCTCAAGCGCGATCGGGGTATGCCGGGTCCGTCGCGTTGCTCCTTGACCCGGCCTACAGGAATTCACCCTTTAGTGTAGGGCGGATCAAGCGCAGCGGATCCGTCAATTAACTATTTCTGGCATTGCGGGCAGTAAAACGTTGCGCGTTGACCCTGGCGCATTTCCCGTATCAGGGTCCTGCAACTGATGCAGGGTTTGCCTGCCAGTCCGTAGACGTGCAGTTCCTGTTTGAACCAGCCGGCCTGACCGTGACCGCCGACGTAGTCGCGCAGCGTTGTGCCGCCTGCGGCGATGGCGTCGCTGAGGACCTCCTTGCTGACCTCGGCAAGCAGCGCGTATTTCTTCCTGCTGATGCGCCCGGCTGCACGCCCGGGATGGATGCCGGCCATGAACAGGGCCTCGCAGGCGTAAATATTGCCGATCCCGGTAACGATGTGACTGTTCATGATGAACTGCTTGATGGCCACCTTGCGTTTGCGCGAGATCCTGTACAGGTAGTCCCCGTTGAATGCGTCGCCCAGGGGTTCCACGCCCAGGTTGCAGAGCAGCTTGTGTTGCAGCGGAGGCCGGCGTGTCCAGTGCAGGCTGCCGAAACGGCGCGGGTCGGTAAGGCGCAGGGCCTGTCTGTTGGCAAATACGATGTCGATGTGATCATGCTTGTTCGGCGCTGTGTCGGCATTGACGAGGCGCACGCTGCCGGACATGCCGAGATGCAGGATGGCGCTGCCGGCCGCAGTTGTCAGCAGCAGATACTTGCCGCGGCGTGATACTTCATCGATGGTCTGGCCCGACATTTCACGGTCGATTCGTGCTTGTACTTTCCAGCGCAGGTTCGGGTTGCGCACAATGACACGTGTAACCTTCTTCCCGGTGATGTGTGGCGCAATACCGCGGCGCGTGGTTTCTACCTCGGGGAGTTCGGGCATGACCGGCTCATCAGGAAACTACTGTTCCGCCCTGCATCCTGCAGGGTCAGCAGGGATGCTGCCATGCTGCCGGAGAGGTGGTATTGAATGCCCCGGTCCGGTCGCGCAAGGATCGAGCTCGGGGGAATTCGCAACCAGCCTGAATGTCAGGATTTCCGGGGTGTCCTCGA
This sequence comes from uncultured Gammaproteobacteria bacterium, assembly GCA_963827755.1. Taxonomy (GTDB): domain Bacteria; phylum Pseudomonadota; class Gammaproteobacteria; order UBA9214; family UBA9214; genus UBA9214. The sequence continues at coordinate 70,481 of CAWHCQ010000040.1, read as the reverse complement.
AGCCCAGTATAATATTCTCACCGGACTTGCCGCTCTCGTAAGGACGTGCATAAAGTGCGCTGGCGTTGCTCCAGTGATCGATCAGTTGCGCGATTGTGTCGGCGCTGACCCCCGGTTTATCGGGCAACAATTGCCATTGACCGCTGTCTGTAAATGCCAGCTTCATGTCAGGCAATTGCAGGCTGCGAATTACCCTGCCTTCCGGGACCAGCTTGCGTTCGATGAAATTGGTCCAGCCGGCATTGATGAGGTGCTGGTAGCGGTCTTCGATCAGGTGCACCGTTCCATCGATGAGTGCGTAGCGCCTGTTGCCCAGCGGTTCGGTATTGCCGAGCAGGATTTTCACGTCATCAATCGTCACCGTGACCTGCGGCGGTTCCAGGCCGAGGGCTTCGAGATCAACCGTGCCCGCTGTGTAATGGCTGGTTGAGGTCGCGTCGAGCAGGCGCAACAGGGCCTGCAGCTGGAATTTCGAGGCGGGCAGTTCCTGTTCAGCGTTGACGAGGTACCAGCGATCATCGCGCCTGGTAAACGACAGCGGGTCACGCGTGAGCCGCTCGATATGAATACTGCCGGCCTGCTCCGGGCCATGCAGGGTCGTCAGGGGTTGTGGTGCGGGCTCGGGTTGCAACCCCGGCTTGAAGTAAACCACCAGTCCCAGGAAGATGGCGACGGCAACCAGCGCAAGGTTGAGCAGATTGCGTGCGTGCATGTTAACGGCGTCGCCGTCTTATCCAGATGACGATGCCGCTGACAAGCAGCAGTGCCGGCAGGCCAAGCAGGAAACCGAGACCGATAAAGGCCTGGGAAATCTTTCCAAGTACCAGCGAGGTGTCCGGTGCAGACTTGATGCGAATGTCGATCAGGGTCTCGTCATGGCTGAGCCAGTGGGTCACGTTCAGGCCGAGGTCCAGGTTGCCGGCATTGCCAAGATAGGTGTTGGAGAGAAAGTCACCATCACCGATGACGATGACACGCTGTTCACTGGTATCTTCCTCGTCCACGCTGCTAACCATGCGTGTCAGTACAACGCCGATATCCAGCGGGCCGGCACGTTCATCTGTCCCGGGATCAAACCCGATGTCACCCTCCAGCTTGTCGAGTTCGGTCCAGGAGCGCTCCAGTGTCAGCAGCAGCGGCATGCCGTTCCATGTGTCCGTCGCGGTTATCTCAAGCGCCACTGCTTCCGGAAATACCGTTACCGTATCCATGTCGCTGGTGCTTTCATGACGCGGGTAATCGGTCACGACGACAAAGGCCGGGTTCTCCACACCGAACATCTGCGCCGTGGCATCCACCACCATGCCGGGCAGGAACGCGATGCCGAGTTGCTCGGCCAGCGGTTCCAGTCCCTGCAGTTCACCCGGGTCTGCCAGCCATAGCAGGTTACCCCCGTCCCGGACATAGTCCTGCAGGCGCCTGATTTCGCCGGGCAGCAGCCTGACGCGCGGGCTGGCCAGTACCAGTGTATGGGTGTTTCGCGGGATACCGGTCTCGGCAAGGTTGACGGTCTGTATGTTAAGCCCCTTGCGCTCCAGCTCCTTGCCGAAGAGGCCGAGGTCATGATTGGCCTGTCCGAAGGGCGAGCGTTCGCCGTGCCCGCTGACGAAAACAATCCAGCGTTCGTCCTGCCTGGAGATGCGCAACAGGGCATTCGTCAGTTGTTGTTCACTCAGCCTGCGAACGTTCTCGCTGCGGCCACGGTAGCTGACCAGCAGCTCGCCCTCCATGGTGATGCCCAGTTCACGCACGCGTTCGGGTGCGGTGTCCGGGTTGACGAATTCCAGGATGATGTCGTCCTTGAAGCGCTGGTAGCTGCCGATGACATCGCGGATTTGCGAGCGCAGCAAAGTGTTTTCCCGGACGAAGGCCGTAATGCTGATCGGCTGCTTCATGCTGTCGAGCAGCCTGCGGGTGTCCTCCGATACCGTGTTGCGGCTGCTGGCTGTCCAGTCAGCCTGGTATACGTATTCCGTGCTCAGCCAGGCCAGCAGGCCGATGATGACGGTAAACAGCAGCGTGGTTGCATATCCTTGCAGGCGCAGCAAAAGCCGGGAATGAGGGGTAATTTTCATCGGCGTTCAGTGTTGCAGGCGGTCCGCATCCAGCCTGCGGATGCTGAAGACGAGAAACAGGGTGATGACCAGCAGGTAATAGATGACGTCGACACTGCTGAACAGGCCTTTCAGCAGCGGCTCATAATGATGCAGTACCGACAGGTAGCCCAGCAGGCCGCTGGAAGGCGCGCCGGTGCTGCCGGCCCAGTCGAGAATCCACAGCAACAGTAACAGGCCGAAGGTGCTGATGGCGGCAACGGTCGGTTGTTCGGTCAACGATGACATGAAGATGCCGATCGCCGTGAACGCGGACACGACCAGTGTCAGGCCGAGCAGGCCGGCTGCCAGCTTGCCGAGATCGAGGTCGGTGCCGGCCAGCAGCGACAGTGGCATCAGTGCCAGCATGCCGATCAGGATCAGGACGAACGACAGGACACCGAGATATTTTCCGACAATGATCTCGGTCATGGAAACCGGCGCCGAGAACAGCAGGCTGAGCGTGTTGTTGCGGCGTTCTTCACTGAGTACGCGCATGGTAATCAGGGGCGTGATCAACAGCAGCAGGACGGCGGCATTCGCAAGCGACGGTGCGACCACGATGTCGACAACGCCCGGCGCGCCATCAAGGGTTGCAAGCCGGGACTGCAAGCCAAGAAAGGTATCGATCTGGGAAAGGAACATGTAGGCGTATATGAACTGCACCACGCCAAGGATGGTCCAGGCCAGCGGCGACAGGAACAGGCTGCGCAGTTCACGCCCGGCAATGGTGAAAATCATCAGGCGGCATCTCCGCTGGTAGCCAGGTGTGTTTCCGAGATGGTGAGTTCAACGAAGATCTGCTCCAGCGTGCGGCGCTCCGGTGTCAGTTCACACAGGCGCCAATGGTTGCTGACTGCCTGCTCGAGTACGGCCTCGACGGGGTTTGCATCCGCGTGGTGAATCCGGAAGCGGCCATCGGCAAGGGCTTCCACGCGTTCAACGCCGGCAATCTGCTGCAGCGCGGTAATCGCCGGGGCATTTTCAAAATGTACCAGGAAAGAGCTGGCGTTCAGGCCCTGTTCAAGCCCCTCGATGGTGTCTGAGAACACCAGTCTTCCCTGGTGAATAATCTGCACCCGGTTACAGGTGGCCTGTACCTCGGGCAGGATGTGCGTGGATAAAATGATGCCGTGGTCTTCACCGAGTTCACGGATCAGGGTGCGGATCTCGCGAATCTGGTTGGGGTCGAGGCCCACGGTGGGTTCATCCAGGATCACCAGGGCAGGGGTATGGATGATGGCCTGTGCAATACCGACACGTTGCTGGAAGCCCTTGGACAGGTTGCCGATCAGGCGCGGGCCGACGTCTCCCAGGCCGCAGCGGTCCTTGGCGGTGGCGATTGCCCGTGCCTTGTCGCCGCGTGCTATGCGGTTAAGCCGTGCACAATAATCGAGATATTCATCGACCGTGAGTTCGCGGTACACCGGGGGGCGTTCGGGCAGGTAGCCAATCGCGGCCTTGGCACGTTTTGGCTGATCAAGCAGGTCGATACCCAGGATGCTGACGCTGCCGGCGCTGGGAGCCAGGTTGCCGCTGATGATCTGCATGGTGCTGGATTTGCCGGCACCATTGGGCCCGAGAAAACCCAGGACTTCGCCCTTGGCGAGTTCAAAGCTGACATCGTTGACGGCGCAGGTGCCGCTGTAATAGCGGGTCAGGTGTTCGGCGCGGATAAGTGGCTCACTGGGCATGGCGGCTATTATTGCTTTTGTACCTGTGATTACAAGCTCGGATATTTTTTATTTTTTTGCTGCTTTTGCTGGTTAACTTGTTGGGGCGCCTTGCAGGCGCGGTTTTATTGGATGCGGGCTCTCGCGCCCGCGCGGCGAGATACTTTTCTCTTGCTTGCCCAAGAGAAAGTACCCAAAGAGAAAGGCACCCGGAGCACTCACCGTATTAGGCAAGACAGCTACGCTGTCTTGCCTAATACGGTCCCCTGCGTTCCTCGCCAATCCGGGGGCCGCGCACAACTCGCAATCTCGCTGCGCTCGAAAGCTCAGACAGGGTGCGCGGCTATTCCCCGGATTGGCTGCGGTACTCGGTGAGTGCTACGGGAGGGGTAGATCAACCCCCCATACTCACCGATTGGGGTTTGATCTACCCCTCCCGTAGGCGCAGCCGAGCATCGCAGTGAAAACCGGATGAAGCATGCGCCCTGTTTGAGCTTTCGAGCGCAGCGAGATTGCGAGTTGCGCATGCGCCGGTTTTCGCGAGAAGCGCAGGGAACCCGCGCTCAGACGAGTATCGAGCTGCCTCCGGGCCGCCTTTCTTTTGGATACGTTTCTTTGGCGGAGCAAAGAAAAGTATCTCGCCGCGCGGGCGCGAGAGCCCGCATACAATAAAACCGCGCCTGCAAGGCGCACCAACAAATGAGCGCAGCAAAGAACAGCACCTCGCCCCGCAGGGCAAACCGGAAAAAATCAGGATGCGATCCATTCCTACAGTCCGTATCGTGATCTCCCGCTGTAAACACCGTGGCCAAATGCAATGATGGCCTCATGTATTCCATCCGTGACTGGCCGGCCGGCGAGCGTCCCCGGGAGAAGCTGCTTGCCCGCGGTGCGGCCGCGCTCTCGGACGCGGAGTTGCTCGCGATCTTTTTGCGCACCGGCGTGAGCGGAAAAACAGCTGTTGACCTGGCGCGTGAGTTGCTTGGCGATTTTGGCGGCCTGCGCCCGCTGCTTGAGGCCGACCAGCAGGCGTTCTGTGCCCGGCACGGCCTGGGTGAGGCGAAATATACTATGCTGCAGGCCATGCTCGAGATGACACGGCGGCATCTGGCCGAACAGTTGCAGCGTGAAGATCTGCTCGAAAACCCCGCCGCCACGCGCCGTTACCTTGCCAGCCGCATGCGCCATCATCCCCACGAGATGTTTGCCTGCCTGTTTCTGGACAACCGTCACCGCATCATTATTTTTGAAGAGCTGTTTCGCGGCACCATCGACGGGGCCAGCGTTCATCCGCGTGAAGTTGTGCGGCGGGCGTTGCACCACAATGCCGCCGCCATCATCCTCGCCCACAATCACCCGTCCGGGGTGGCCGAGCCCAGCCGGGCCGATATCCAGCTCACCCGGCGACTGATCGATGCCCTGGCGCTGGTGGATGTGCGTATTCTCGACCACGTGGTCATTGGCGACGGGGACGGGGTTTCATTTGCAGAACGCGGCCTGATTTAATCACCGGCCGTGCCTGTTTTTCCGTCTATGTCACTGAAAGTATTAAGGCTTGTGGGATCGCCTGGCCGTACTCAGCCTTGTATCCGGCAATTGTTTCTGGTATAAATTGCCGCCCTTCCCGCAGTTGCGGGCTTTTTTTACGAGGTTTAGAGCAATGTCCAGAGTATGCCAGGTCACGGGAAAACGCCCGCAAAGCGGCAACAACGTGTCCCACGCCAACAACAGAACCCGCCGCCGTTTCCTGCCGAACCTGCACGAGCACCGTTTCTGGGTTGCGGCTGAAAAGCGCTTCGTGAAACTGCGTGTATCTGCCCATGGCATGCGCATCATCGACAAGCTGGGTATTGATACCGTGCTGGCTGATATCCGCAGCCGCGGCAAATAGGTCCAGGGAGAAAAATCATGCGTGACAAGATCAAACTCGTCTCCAGCGCCGGCACCGGTCACTACTACACGACGACCAAGAACAAGCGCAACATGCCTGAAAAGATGGAGATCAAAAAATTCGACCCGGTGGTGCGCCAGCACGTCATCTACAAGGAAGCGAAAGATCAAGTAGCTGCCCGGATGCAGCGCGAGTCAGAAAACCCGGCAGCGCCGGGTTTTTTATTGCCTGCCTGAAAGACGGAAGTGAACGTCAGCGTGATCAGTGATCACCTTTACCCGCTCCTCACGTCGATCACATCGCACGTCTCACTCGGACGGATCACCACCACGTCTCGTTCACGCGTCATCCGCTCACAACTCACTCGCACTTCATTGATACCCTGCGATTGCAGGGTTGTGCAGAATATTCTGTTAAACTCCTTATCCATGAACACTTTATCCGGAAAACACATTCTGCTGGGCGTAACCGGCGGCATCGCGGCCTACAAGAGCGCCGAGCTGGTTCGGCAGCTGCGTGAGCAGGGGGCCATGGTGCGCGTGGTCATGACCCGTGCCGCGGGGGAATTTATCACGCCACTCACCCTGCAGGCGCTGTCGGGACACCCGGTGCACAGTGAACTGCTCGACAGCGGGGCCGAGGCCGCCATGGGGCACATCGAGCTGGCGCGCTGGGCGGATGTCCTGCTGGTTGCTCCGGCGACGGCGGATTTTATTGCCCGGCTGGTGCAGGGCCGTGCGGATGACCTGCTGGCAGCCGTGTGCCTGGCCTGTGATGCGCCGCTCGGCGTCGCGCCGGCGATGAACCGCGTCATGTGGGAACAGCCTGCCACGCAGGCCAATGTCGCCACCTTGCAGGATCGGGGTGTGCGCCTGCTGGGCCCGGCAGACGGCCTGCAGGCCTGCGGTGAAACCGGCCCGGGTCGCCTGCTCGAGGTGGATGCGCTGGTCAGTGCACTGTCCGGCATGCTCCACAGCGGGGTGTTGGCAGGCACAAGGGTGCTGGTAACGGCGGGGCCGACGCGTGAGCCGATCGACCCGGTGCGTTATATCAGCAACCGCAGTTCAGGGCGCATGGGCTTTGCGATTGCCGCCGCTGCCGCCGAGGCCGGGGCGCAGGTCACGCTGGTCAGCGGCCCGGCAGGCCTGGAGACGCCGCCGCATGTGCAACGCATCGATGTGGAGACGGCCCTGGCGATGCATGAATGCGTCATCGAACAGGCCGCAGGCAATGATGTTTTTATCGCTGTGGCAGCGGTTGCCGATTACCGGCCCATTCGGGTGGCGGGGCAGAAGCTCAAGAAGTCCGGGGATACAATGACCCTGGAATTAGCGCGTAATCCGGATATCCTGGCGGCCGTGGCCGCGCTCCCCAATGGTCCGTTCACGGTCGGTTTTGCCGCCGAGACCGAGGCCCTGGAAGCGAATGCCCGGGGCAAGCTGGAAGCCAAGGGCGTCGATATGATTGCGGCCAACGAGGTGGGTCCGCAGCTCGGCTTTGATCAGGAAGAAAATGCCCTGCAGGTGTACTGGAAGGGCGGTTCCGTCACGCTTGCCCGTACCGGCAAAAACAAGCTGGCAAGACAATTGATTGAAGTGATTGCCGGGCGCCTGTCAGGCAGTCGCAGGCACGGCAATGTCGTCGATATTACGGAGTCCCATGCAAAAGATTCAGCTTAAGATCCTTGATCCGCGCCTTGGCGGGGAATTCCCGTTACCACACTATGCCACTGACGGATCTGCCGGGATGGACTTGCGCGCCTGTGTTGACGAGGCGCTGGAAATGGCTCCCGGTGAAACACACCTGATACCGACCGGTATGGCCATTCATGTCGAGGACCCGGGCCTGGCAGCCATCCTGTTGCCGCGTTCCGGGCTGGGACACAAGCACGGAATCGTGCTCGGCAACCTGGTGGGTTTGATCGATTCGGATTACCAGGGGCAGGTGTTTGTATCCTGCTGGAACCGTGGCGACAAGTCCTTCACGGTCGAGCCCGGCGAACGTATTGCGCAGATGGTCATTGTCCCCGTGGTGCACGCGGATTTTGAGATTGTTGAAGAGTTTGTCGCCAGCAAGCGCGGCGCCGGCGGCTTTGGTCACACGGGCCGTGGTTAGCCCGCAGGCCTGTTCATACTCCAGGCTGCCCTGAATAATTCATATCTGATTGTTTTTAATAGATTATTATAAAAAAACAGGGCCTTTGACGTGATTCCGTGAAGCGGGTCTTGAATGTTCCCTGAAATGCCCGCCAGGATGTTCCCGTTCCCGGGGATTTTCACACTTAATGATATATACAGGCCTGCCGATAGCTGCCTTACAGGTAACTAATCATTCAACTGGAATGGCGGACTATGGGCGTAGCTGATATTACAAGCAAATCTATACTTCCTGGCTTCTTCAGGGGCAGGAAGAAAGAAGACGGCACACCGGCCTCAACGCCGCTACCGCAACTGGCGGGTGGCAGCAAGACCGCCAGCCTTGCCAGGGTCCGCATGCAACTCCTGCTTGCGGCCGTGTTATTACTGGGTGTGCTTGCCGCGTTCTGTTTCCAGCTGATGTCCGGGACGATTACGCGCGCAATTGAAAATGAAGCCAGCCTGGTTACGGAACAGGTGGCAGCGCGCGTCTCTGCTGTGGTGGATCACTATGGCGCAAGTGTATCGATGCTGGCCAAAGACCCCGGCCTTGCCGAATTGCTCATGAGTGGCACCCGGGGCGCATTACAGGCAAGAGAAGAATCACTGCGTTACGCTTACCCGGATGCGATTAATTTGCGCCTGTTGCTGCCGGGTATCGAGACGATCGACTTGCAGGCTTCACCGCCGCTCAGTTATGCGGCGCTGACCCAGCTTCGTGCCGCAGAACAGGGTAAAAAGGTGCCGCCGATCGAGGTTCACCTGGTGAATTCACCGCAGCAGCATGTGAATATTGTGCGCCGGGTAATGGACCCGGCGGGAAGCGGTGTCGTCGGGCATATCATGCTGTCGTTAGCGAATAACATTTTACAGGATATCCTCGATAATCTGCCGGAGCTCAATGGCTATATCGAGTTGCAGCAGTCCGGTGTCCAGGGTTCGCAGATAAAGGTTGCATCTTCAGGTGACGCGGCCCTCAATAGTGGCGCTGCAGAACGGGTCTTGAAGATCGGGGACAGCCGCTGGCAGGTTGCCTACTGGCCGGCCATGAGCAGCCTGATGTACCTGGACAGCCTGAGTATCTGGGTGCTGGCTGCATTTCTGTCATCGGCGACGGCTATTATTGCCCTGATCATGGTATTGTTTCGCCGGCTCAATGCCGCGCTGCGCCTGGATCAGGCCAGCATGGCAACCCTGATCAAGGATTACCGCGACGGGCGCGTGCGGCGTGAATACCCCGTTGGCCTGGTCGAGATGCGTGCCTCGATCGAGTTCATGACCCAGCTTGCCGGCGGCGGAATTGTCCATAAGTCGGGCAACGCTGCACCTCGGGAAAGGGATGCAGCGAATGACACCCGGGCAGCCTCGCAGGAATGGCCCGCCGAAGAAGAAACCAGGGTGCCGGATATGAAAGAAGGGGTGGCGGCAAAATATGATTCCGCCATACCGAGTGATAATCTGATTGTGGAGGAAGTTCCGCTGGATAATACACCCGCTACCCACGAAAACACCGGTATTGATGCGTCAATATTCAGGGCCTATGACATTCGTGGAATCGTCGATCAGACGCTGACGGTCGCGGCTGTCAAACTGATCGGCCGGGCCATTGGCAGTGAAGCCCTGCAGCGGGGGCGGGATACGATCGTTGTTGGTCGTGATGGCCGCTTGTCGGGCCGCAAGCTTGCCGAGGCCCTGACAGAAGGTATTACAAGTACGGGCTGTAATGTGACGGATGTCGGTTGCGTACCCACGCCGGTCCTGTACTTTGCAACGCACAGCCTGGATACCCATAGCGGTGTTATCGTGACCGGCAGTCACAATCCACCGGATTACAATGGTCTGAAAATAATGATTGATGGTGAGACCCTCTCGGGTCAGTCCATCCAGCAGTTACGCGAGCGTATCGAGGCGAAAAACTTCATTTCCGGCCAGGGCCGGGTGAATGCGCGTGATATCGTTCCCGCTTATATCGAACGTATTTGCAAAGACGTGGCTGTTTCCAGGCCACTCAAGGTGGTGGTTGACTGCGGCAACGGGGTTGCGGGCGGTGTTCTACCGCAACTGCTGAAAAAGCTTGGCTGCACGGTGATCGAACTTTTCTGTGAGGTGGATGGCAACTTCCCGAACCACCACCCGGATCCGAGCAAGCCCGAGAACCTGAAGGACCTGATCAAGGCGGTTGCCGCGAACCAGGCGGATCTTGGCCTCGCCTTTGACGGTGATGGCGATCGTCTCGGGGTGGTTTCCTCCGGGGGCGATATTATCTGGCCGGACCGTGTCCTCATGCTGTATGCCCTGGATATCCTCACGCGGAATCCCGGCGCCCAGATCATCTACGATGTTAAATGTACCCGCCATCTCGACAAGATGATACGTGAGCACGGCGGCAAGCCACTGATGTGGAAGACCGGGCACTCCTTTATCAAGGCAAAGATCAAGGAAACCGGCGCACTGCTGGCGGGTGAGATGAGTGGCCATATCTTTATCAGTGAACGCTGGTTTGGTTTTGATGATGCCCTCTATGCGGGCGCACGCCTGCTGGAAATACTGGGCAAGGACAAGCGTCCCTCTGCTGAAGTATTTGCCGGCCTGCCGGACAGCATCAACACGCCTGAACTGAATGTGCAGATGCAGGAAGGTGAACCGCCGGTGTTTATGAACAAGCTGCTGGAGACGGCACATTTTGGTGATGCCACGGTCTCCACGATCGATGGGTTGCGTGCTGATTTTGATGATGGTTGGGGCCTGATCCGTGCATCCAATACAACGCCGGTACTGGTGTTGCGATTCGAGGCCGACAATGATGCGGCCCTGATGCGCATCATGGGTGAATTCAGGCGCGTCATTCAGCAGGTTGACACCGGTCTCGATTTGCCGTTCTAGAATTACCGGGATTTTTAAAAAACCCGGATCACTTGTTAGTTCACCTTTTTCCCGCGTACACTCTGCAGGAACCTGAATTGCTCACCGCCCTGTGCGGTTAATGGCTGCCATGTCACTGACTCCTGAAGCTGCAAAAAACGTCGCGCATGTCCTCAGCGAGGCACTGCCCTACATCCGTCGATTCCGCGGCAAGACCGTGGTCATCAAGTATGGCGGTAATGCCATGGTCGACGAGGAGCTGAAGAGCGGCTTCGCGCGCGACATCGTTTTGATGAAGCTGGTGGGTATAAACCCGGTCGTGGTGCACGGCGGTGGCCCGCAGATTGGTCAACTGCTGGAAAAAATCGGCAAGGAATCCACCTTCGTGGAAGGTATGCGGGTGACCGACAGTGAAACCATGGATGTTGTCGAGATGGTGCTCGGCGGCCTGGTGAACAAGGAAATCGTAAACCTGATAACGCGCCATGGCGGCCGTGCTGTCGGGCTCAGCGGCAAGGACGGCGACCTCATCCGGGCCCGCAAGATGACGATCACTCGTGATTTACCCGAGCTTGAGGCCCCCGAGATTATTGACCTGGGGCATGTTGGCGAGGTGGCAAGCATCGATGCCAGTGTCGTGAACATGCTGGTCAGCGGGGATTTTATTCCGGTTATCGCACCGATTGGAGTCGGTGAGGATGGCCATTCCTACAATATCAATGCCGACCTTGTTGCGGGGCGCATGGCCGAGGTGCTCGGTGCAGAGAAATTGATGCTGCTGACCAATACGAAAGGCCTGCTGGACAAGGGCGGGGGATTATTGACCGGGCTTGATGCGGATGACGTGGCCCGCCTGATTGATGACGGTACGATTCACGGCGGCATGTTGCCGAAAATACGCTGTGCGCTGTCAGCGGTAAACACAGGCGTGACGGCTGCCCATATCGTAGACGGGCGGGTAGCGCATGCGGTGTTGCTGGAGTTGTTTACAGATGAGGGCGTTGGCACGCTGATTCGTGCGTGAATATTATTCCTGATTTTCTTTTTTCAAGGCACGGAAACGTTTAATATCTTCCTCGAACTCTTTTTCGATTTCCGCCTGTTCAGCCTTTTTAACCAGTATAAAGGACTCGTTCTCGATAGTCTGGGAGCGGATATTTTCAATCTGGCGAGAGAGCATTTCGGGAACCGGCTTTCCGCTGCGCTCGAAGTCTGCGGCATCTTCCGTGAGTTGTTTGATGCGATGGTTCATGGACCTGATGCGTCTGTGGGTCAATTGTATCAGGCCTTCCAGTGACGCCAGTCTGCCGTCCCGTGTCTTCAGTAAATCATCTTCACTGGAATAGGTTGCCAGCAGGACGTTGTCTTTCCTTGCCCGGTCTTCGGCCTGCTGCAGTTGCTCCAGCCTGAGGGCCTCCAGGCGATTCTCTTCGGCAACTTCCTCAGGGGTCTTGGCGGCTTCGAGCACCTTGACGGTCCTGCCCTGTTCGTTGATTTTTTTGCGCTCCTTGTCAGAGTATTCAGGAGGTACGCTGTCACTGTAATGGACCTCGCCCTGGTCATCGACCCATTTATAGACAAAGGCACCAGCCACCGGGCCGTATAAAAGGCCCCAGGCCAGCAGGGTCGAAAAAACAGTTATCGAAGCAAATTTCATCAGCTAACTATTACCGGAGTGTAGGCGGTATCCTGAGTCATGACTTCCTCGGCCAATACTAGCGCGAACCGGGAACAACTGTGAACGCACTTGAGCAATTTTCTCTTTTCCTGATTTCCCTGGTGGCCAATCTGTTCTCCGCATTTTCAGGCGGTGGAGCCGGCCTGATCCAGCTTCCGGCCCTCATCTTTCTCGGACTGCCTTTTGGTGTGGCCCTGGGAACACATAAAGTCGCCAGTGTTGCCTTAGGTATCGGCGCGACAATCAGGCACTTGAGAGAAGAAAGGCTGGAACGCCGCCTGGTTAGCTATATCCTGGCCTTTGGCCTGCCCGGGGTGGTGCTTGGCGCAAATATCATTCTCAGTGTACCTGAACGCGGCGCGGAAATGAGCCTGGGTATCCTGACGGCGGGATTGGGGGTTTATTCCATGCTCAACCCGGGTTTGGGGCAAATCGTGGTGCCGGTCCACCGTGATCGTACGGGCGTGCTGGTTGGCGGGCTGGTGCTGTTCGGGATCGGCGTCCTGAACGGTTCGCTGACCTCTGGCACCGGGCTGTTCGTCACCCTCTGGCTGGTGCGCTGGTTTGGGCTGGACTATCGCCGGGCGATTGCCTACACACTGATCCTTGTCGGCCTGTTCTGGAACGCCAGCGGGGCATTAACACTTGGAATACTCACCGAAATCCGCTGGGACTGGTTACCGGTCCTGCTGGCCGGTTCCCTGCTTGGCGGCTACCTGGGTGCGCACATGGCCATCAAGTCGGGCAACCGCTGGATCAAGCGTGGCTTTGAAATCGTCACCCTGCTGGTCGGCATCAAATTAATACTCGGCTGAGTGCCGTCAGGACACACCGTACTCTTCCCGGTAGGCCTGTATCCTTGCAACGTCCTTTCCGCGTGCGGGCTGGTCCTGCAGGTATTCCAGCAGGTGTTCCAGCTTGATAATGCTGGTGACCGGGATCTTCAGGGTCGCTTCGACCTCCTGGATGGCTGAAGTCCTGCCTTGCCCCCTTTCCTGGCGGTCGAGTGCGATCACCACGCCGGCCGGGGTTGCCCCGGCGCTGTGAATAATTTCGAGGGCTTCGCGAATCGCAGTGCCGGCGGTGATGACATCATCGATGATGAGTACCCGGCCGTTCAGGCCGGCACCGACCAGGTTGCCGCCTTCGCCGTGGTCCTTGGCCTCCTTGCGATTAAAACACCAGGGTACGTTCCGCCGGTGATGGTCGGCCAGCGCAATGCTGGTTGCCGCTGCCAGCGGGATACCCTTGTAGGCCGGACCAAAGAGCACGTCAAACCCCGTCTTGCTGTCGGTAATGGCCTGTGCGTAGAAACGCCCCAGGCGCGCCAGCTGTTCACCATCATTGAACAGTCCTGCATTGAAGAAATACGGGCTGGTGCGCCCGGATTTCAGGGTGAAATCGCCAAAGCGCAGCACGCCGGCATTAATGGCGAAGTCGATAAATTCGTGCTGGTAGTCTTTCATTCAGGGGAAGTCTTTATTGCCACAGAGAACACAGAGGGCACAGAGTATACAGAAAATAAATATCGCGCAAAGCCGCCAGGGAAATCCAGGAATTACAATTATTACCAATCAAATATACAGCATGCATTCGTATGTGTGCGTAATCTCCAGGGCATATAGAAACAGGAGTAATAATGAATTTCTTTGCGCCTTTGCGGCAATTGCTCCATGCATTGCTCTACCTCCTGCATCCCTGCAGTCGTGCGCGAGAATGTTTTGTTCTCTGTGCCCTCAGTGGCAAAGCCTTTGCAGGACTGCGGTATATCCGTACATCTTGCTATATCATGCATATCGGGTTGAAACGGGAAATACCATGCGCATCATCACGGTCAATGTAAACGGTATTCGTGCAGCCGCAAAAAAGGGTTTTTTCCAGTGGATGGTGCGCCAGCGTGCCGACGTGGTCTGTCTCCAGGAAACCAGGGCCCGGGTTTCGCAACTGGAGGACAAGGTATTCTGGCCGCGCGGCTGGCATGCCTTTTTCCATGATGCCGAAAAAAAGGGCTACAGCGGAGTTGCCATCTACAGCAGGCGCAAACCGGACAAGGTCATTCCCGGGCTGGGCTGGCCTGACATGGATGCGGAAGGACGTTATATCGAGGCACGCTTCGGGGCCTTGAGCGTGATTTCGGTTTACCTGCCCTCAGGTTCTTCCAGCGAGGAGCGCCAGGCCGTCAAGTTCGGTTTTCTCGATCGATTCATGCCTTATTTAAACAAGCTCAGGCTGAAGCGGCGTGAGTATGTGCTCTGCGGCGACTGGAATATCGCGCACAGGGAGATTGACCTGAAAAACTGGCGCGGTAACCGGAAAAATTCCGGCTTTCTTCCCGAGGAACGCGCCTGGATGGATGATCTGTTCGGCCGGGCAGGCTTCGTTGATGCATTTCGTGTCGTCAACGACAAGCCGGACCAGTACACCTGGTGGTCGAATCGTGGCCAGGCCTGGGCAAAAAACGTCGGTTGGCGGATCGACTACCAGGTGACATCACCCGCAATCGGCAAGACCGTGCAGGCGGCGCGTATCTACAAGGACAAGCGTTTTTCAGATCATGCACCGCTGATTATGGATTACGACTATGAGTTGTAGAAGATCTTTGCCCTCTCGGTAATTGCTCCTGCATTACACTACCCCCTGCATCCCGCAGTCGTGGGCAAAAATTTCAAATCCTAGCTGTCGACTTGGGGATCTGCGAGCCATGAGAACGAGTCATTTTTCGATCGTTCGAGGAGAATGCCGTAGCTTTTGACGGGGATCGGAAAATGGCTTTCTCGCGGCGCAGTGTCCTCCGTGACAGCTCCTAGTGCTTTTTCTTCTGCTCGGGGTGAAGCAGCGGCATTTCGGAGAGCATCATCAGGCGTTCTTCCAGCGAGGTATTGGTCAGGCGACGGTCAGCCATACGCCGTCGCTCGGCGATGACGGCGATACCGTTACAGTCTTTTAGCGGGAACCCGTTAGCGAGGCCCCAGCGGCGTTTTCCCTTGTTGCGTCGTTCAAGCATGGATTCACTCCTGCACCCTGCAAAGGTTAACCGAAGACGCCCGGCGCGTGCCCCATAACCCTGCATACTGCAGGGAATCAGGAGCTGATTTTCATGTAGGGCAATTCATATAAATCCATATAAACAGTCAGTTGCGATAACGTGACGGTTTTTTCAGGATTCTCGATAGAGCCCGGTTTCAGGGGTGTCCACGCCATCCCGGTGCTGCTGGCGGAGCAGATACAGCACCAGCAGGATGGCCGGCAGCCCGAGGAGACCCGCGTAGAGGAAGAACGTGGCGTAGTCCGTTGTATCCACGACCCAGCCGGAAAAACCGCCGATGAACTTCGCCGGGAGCGTCATCAGGGAACTGAACAGTGCGTACTGGGTTGCCGTGTAGGCCGTGTTGGTGAGGCTCGACAGGTAGGCGATAAAGGCCGACGTTGCAAACCCGCCACCCAGGTTGTCTGCGCTGATGACGATTGCCAGTGATACCAGGCCGGGTTCACCGACGGCCAGCCAGACGAACAGCAGATTGGTCGTCATGATGAGGATGGCGCCGACCAGCAGGGGACGCAGCATGCCGTAGCGCAACACCAGCAGGCCACCGAGGGCGGCGCCTGCGATGGTCATGAAGAAGCCGAAGACCTTGGTGATGTTTGCAATCTCTGTTTTGCTGAAGCCGAGGTCGAGGTAGAAGGGGTTGGCCATTACGCCCATGGTGATATCACTGATCTTGTAGGTGCCGACCAGCAGCAGGATGATGACCGCCATTGCGCCGTTGCGCTGGAAGAATTCCACAAACGGGCTGGCCACGGCATCCGAGAACCAGGCGATGAAACGTGCGAGCCGGGTGCGTTTTTCCACGACCCCGATCGACCTTTCCAGCTGTTCTTCCAGTTCCCGGGTGCGCGCGTCGGTAACATGCACAGGCTCGCGGATGATCAGTGTCGTGCAGATGCCAACGCCCATGAGTGCGGCCATGACGAGGTAGGCAGCCGGCCAGGACCAGGCCTCAGCCATGTAAAAAGCGCCGGCGCCGGCGACCAGCAGGGCGACCCGGTATCCGAAAACATAGGTGGCTGCCATGGCGCCCTGCAGGCTCTGTTTCACGGCTTCGATGCGATAGGCGTCGACCGTGATGTCCTGGGTCGCGGAACCAAAGGCGACCAGCAAGGCGAAAAACGTCAGTTGTGCCAGTTCATTATGCGGATTGGTCAGGGCCATGCCTGCCAGGCCGAGGGCGATGGTGCATTGCGCGGCGAGCATCCAGCCGCGCCTTTTTCCCAGCCGCGTGGTCAGCCCCGGCAACGGCAACCGGTCGACCACGGGTGCCCAGAAGAACTTGATGGAGTAGGTGATACCCACCCAGCTGAAGAAGCCGATGGTAGTGCGGGCAATGCCGATATCCCTTAACCAGGCGGACAGCGTCGAAAAAACCAGCAGGAATGGCAATCCCGCCGAGAAACCCAGGCAGATCATCCCCAGCACGCGGGGATGGCGGTAGATGGACAGGAGTTCGCGCCAGTTTCTGGAGTTCGGGGATTTTTCTCTCATTATCCTGTCAATTTGCGAAAATTAACCACATTTCGCGGGATTTTTTTGCACGGGATTGCCGCGCCAGGGTCGGCCCGGGCCGCGGCGGTGGGGGTTCAACGGGTGTAGAAGTCCTGGCTGAAATCCGCTTCGAGTATTTCCTCGCTCCCCAGCGGCTGTGCCCTGATGCTGAATTTCAGGGTCTCTTCATGGGTGATACGGAACTCACCGAGATAATAGATGGCACTGCCCTCGCGTATTTCGCGCAGCTTGATATCACGACCCTGGCCGACAAGGTTCCTGGCATGCGCCTCAACCCTGGCAGGCACCGGCCGGGCGAGGCTGTCCGGCACTTTCTTCAGGACCGTGATGTTGAGCATGCCGCGGTTGCGGCTGCGCACGATACGGTAATCACGTGCGACTCTCGACGGCAGCATATCGGTGGCCAGTGCATTGAAATGGACCACGTATTCGCCAAAGTCTTTGGAGTTTTCCGCCAGTAGACCGGGCGGGGCCAGGCAGGTGAGCGCCAGTAATAATGCAATTGAAATACGTGCCGGATTCATTGTCAGTTCCCGATGACCTCCTGATTGTAACCATAGACCATTGCAGCCGGGTTGGCGACGTTGCGGTTGCCGGTGACTGCTCCTGGCATGGGTGTCAGGCAATCAGCGGCATCACCAGCATCTTCAGGACCTGCAGGCCGATAAGTGCAAACAGCGGGGACAGATCCATGCCGGCAACGGGTGGCAGCAGGCGCTGGACAGGCTGCAGCAGCGGGCTGGTGAGACTGGAGAGCATGGCAGTGACAGCGTTGTAAGTGCCGGGATTTATCCAGCTAAGGATGACCTGCACGAAGATCGCGATGATGAAGACATTGATCATCAGTAAAACGATTTCGAAAACAGCATGCATCAGCAGGTCAAGGAACATGATGTTGCCGCCGCGCAGTAAAATGGTCACGGCGAGCGAGACCAGTTGCAGAATCAGCAACAGTACCAGGGCAGCGGTGTCATATTTGCCGATGCCGGGAATTATCCTGCGCAGCGGCACCAGCAGGGGATTGGTAATGCGAACCAGGAACTGACTGACCGGGTTGTAGAAGTCGGCGCGCACCACGCCCAGCAGAAAACGCAGCATGACCGCGAGTATGTACAGGCTGAACAGGGTTGAGATCAGGAATTCCAGCGGGTTTGTGAAGTATGTTGCCGGCATCCTATTTTCCCAGTTCATCGCCGAGTTCGCGGGAGCGTGCAGCGGCGGATTCAAGTGCCTTGCGCACAATGACCTCAAGCCCGTCGCCCTGGAGACTCTGGATGGCGCGTTCAGTCGTGCCGCCGGGGGAGGTGACATGCTGCCTCAGCGTTGCCACGTCCTCGCTGCTTTCCAGGGCAATTTTAGCGGCACCAAAGGCCGTTTGCAGCGTCAGCAGGCGCGCTGTCTTTTCCGGCAGTCCGAGTTCACGGCCGGCCGCCTGCATGGCCTCCATGAACAGGAAAAAATAGGCCGGTCCGCTGCCCGAGAGTGCGGTCACGGCATCCATCAATGCTTCGTCATCGACCCAGATGGCAATTCCAACGGCACGCAGGATCGATTCAGCAATATTGCGCTGGTCTTCACTGGTATTCGCATTCGCATACAGTGCGGTGGCGCCGCTTTGCACCAGTGCCGGGGTGTTCGGCATGGTGCGTACAATCGCACTCTGTTGCCCCAGCCAGTCACGCAAACTGGCTTCGCGGATACCGGCTGCAATCGAGATGACCAGTGGCCGCCGGGTTTCAAGCAGTGCCGCCAGATCCTGCGCCACCGCTTTTATTACATCTGGCTTGACGGCCAGCACGATGACATCCGCTGACCCGGCCGCGGCGCGATTGTCGGCACTTGTCTCCACCCCGAAGCGCTCTGCCAGTCGTTTCAGCCGCCCGGTATCCGTATCGGCAACGCAGATGTTTGCCGGTTTCCAGCCGTCGGCGATCAGGCCGCCAACCAGGCTGGCCGCCATATTACCGCCGCCGATAAACGTCAGTTTGCTCTCGGTCATGGAATTGACAATACAGGATGAAAGCGGCGCACCACAAGCACCATGCCAGTACAGCGGCCTGCGCGGCAGCCGTGACCAACGGTCCGCGGTCGGGGGCGAGCACCCGTTTTTCAGGTAACTGATTTACACAGGATAACAAGGTCGACTGACTTGAAAAATCGGCGTAATGCGGCATACTCGAGCGCGTTGGGCGGAGGCTGGAGGGGCGCCGTCCCGTGGGTGGTTTTTCGATGGTCGGTTTGAGCGATTCCAGGGTCCCTGTGCCGTGTGGCAAGTTAGCGTCATCAAGAAGGTCTTTTCAAGTATTCAAGGTCATGGTCGATACGCTGTGATGAGTACAATAACGTAAGGGAACGGCTATGGATATTGCTGAATTACTGGCTTTCAGTGTCAAGAATGGCGCCTCGGATTTACACCTCTCCGCGGGCCTGCCACCGATGATTCGTGTCGATGGCGATATGCGCAAGGTCAATGTACCCGCGCTGGACCATAAAACGGTTCACGGGCTTGTTTATGACATCATGAATGACAAGCAACGCAAGGACTACGAAGAATACCTTGAAACCGATTTTTCCTTCGAGATACCGAACCTGGCCAGGTTTCGCGTCAATGCGTTTAACCACAACCGGGGTTCAGGGGCCGTCTTCCGCACAATTCCCTCCGAGATACTCGCACTTGAAGACCTGGGAACCCCGCCGATTTTCAAGGAAATTTCCGATACCCCGCGTGGCCTGGTGCTGGTAACGGGGCCGACCGGTTCCGGCAAGTCCACGACCCTGGCCGCCATGATCGATTACATCAATAACAAGGCCTATGAACACATACTGACGATTGAAGACCCGATTGAATTCGTTCACGAGAGCAAAAAGTGCCTGGTCAATCAGCGCGAAGTTCACCGCGATACCCTGGGCTTCAACGAGGCACTGCGTTCCGCCCTGCGCGAAGATCCGGATATCATCCTGGTCGGCGAAATGCGTGACCTGGAAACGATTCGACTGGCATTGACTGCAGCAGAGACCGGACACCTGGTATTCGGTACCCTGCATACCACCTCGGCATCGAAGACGATCGACCGTATTATCGATGTATTCCCGGCGGCAGAAAAAACCATGGTGCGTTCGATGTTGTCTGAATCACTGCGCGCGGTTATCGCCCAGACGCTGCTGAAAAAGATCGGTGGTGGCCGTATAGCGGCCTGGGAAATCATGATTGGTACCCCCGCGATTCGAAACCTGATCCGCGAGGACAAGGTGGCGCAAATGTATTCATCGATACAGACAGGGCAATCCTCGGGGATGATAACGCTGGATCAGTATCTTCAGGATTTGCTGCAAAGGGGCCTGGTCAGCAAGCAGGATGCGCGTTCCAAGGCGGCTCTTAAAGATAATTTCCGCTAACAGATCAGATTAGGGGTGTAGTAATGGATTTGATTCCACTGCTGGAGTTGATGCGAGACAAAAAGGCTTCGGACCTGTTTATAACCACGGGCCTCGCGCCTGCCATCAAGGTCGATGGAAAGATATCTACGATTTCCGGGGATGCCCTCAGGGCAGATGAAACAATGGAAATTGTTACCGGCATGATGAGTCCCGGACAGCGCGAGGAATTCGAGGCCACGCGCGAATGCAATTTTGCAATCGGTGAGAAGGGTATCGGGCGTTTTCGAGCCAGCGCCTTTATCCAGCGTGGCCAGGCCGGTGTTGTGTTGCGCCGGATTGAGACCTTTATTCCCAGCATCGAAGAGCTGAACCTGCCACCGATCCTGAAGAACCTCGCCATGACCAAGCGTGGTCTGATTGTTTTTATCGGGGCCACAGGTACCGGCAAATCGACCTCGCTGGCCTCCATGATCGGCTATCGTAACAAACACAGTAGCGGGCACATCATCACAATTGAAGACCCTATTGAATTTGTTCACCAGCATGATCAATGCATTATTACCCAGCGCGAGGTGGGTATTGATACCGAATCCTACGAGACGGCGCTGAAAAACACCCTGCGCCAGGCGCCGGATGTCATCCTGATCGGCGAGGTCCGGGAACGCGAGACCATGAACCATGCCATTGCCTTTGCAGAGACCGGTCACCTCTGTCTCGCGACCCTGCATGCGAATAACGCCAACCAGGCCATGGACCGTATTGTCAACTTTTTTCCGGAAGACCGCCGCCCGCAACTGTTCATGGACCTGTCAATGAATCTGAAGGCCTTTCTTGCCCAGCAGTTGATACCGCGGGCCGATGGAAATGGTCGACGGGTATGTGTGGAAATCCTGCTGGGTACACCGTTGGCGCGTGAAATTATTCGCAAGGGCGAAGTCTACAAGCTGAAAGAGCTGATGAAGCAGTCCAGCCAGCAGGGCATGATTACCTTTGACCAGGCTCTGTTCACCCTCTACAAGCAAGGTGAGATCAGCATCGACGATGCCTTGCACTATGCCGATTCAGCGAATGAGGTACGCCTTATGATCAAGCTGGACAAGAGCGATGTCGATGAATACAGCGCTGCGATGGAGGATGTCTTTCTGGAAGAGCAGGACTGACTTCCGCAAACCCTGTTCGGGCTTGTCTGCCCGGGTCAGCCTGCAGCTTTCTTCAGATGCTCTGCTGCAGGTACGCACTCGCGAATATCAATATCCGGATTTTCGTTGATACTGCCGTTTACCTCCAGGACAATGGTCTTGTTGGCATCCCTGTTGATCAATACCGGAATGGCATCCTGGAATAACGGTCTGCGTACGAAGAAGAGTTCCCAGCCGAACTGTCTTATCCCGAGCAATGTGCGCAGCTGTGCTTCGTTGAGCAGTTCCTCAATATTGTCCGGAACCGGGTTCATACCCTTGCGTTGTTCTTTATCCATAGCGAATAACCCCTGGAGGATGATCATTGCATCTTCTTGCCTGCAGCCGTGAACTGCGGTTGCAAGGCTCTCTAACCTGTTTCGGCAGAATCGGGGCTGGCTTTAGGGGTCTGGCGGGGCAGTCTGCGGGTTCGCCCCACGGAGGGTCACCAGGCGACCGTGCCCGCGTCGAATACCGGGCCGTCTACGCACACCCGCTTCATCGCCGGGCCGTCCGCCGTATTGATGGCAACCGCGCAGCCGGCACAGCCGCCCACCGCACACGCCATATATTCCTCCAGCGACACCTGGCAGGGCAGGCCATATTCCTCTGCCAGCGCAGCGCTGGCCGCCAGCATCGGGTGCGGGCCACAGGCAAACAGGCTGACCCTGGCACGCTCGTCGTCATCCAGTGCATCCAGCCAGTGGCGCGCGAGGTCGGTAATGTAGCCCGTGTAACAACCCGGATAATGCTGCAGGCTGGCAAGGCGGCTGGGGATGCCCCAGCCCTCAAGCAGGGGCATGGCGGCAATGATGCCGTCCGGCATGCCGGGCAGCAGGATGCGTGAAGGTTCTGCATTGAACGGGAAGGGTACTTCCGAGCCCATCAATACCACGGGTTGCCAGCCGGCATCCTTGCGCAGGTGATCGGCGAGAAACACCATGGGCGGGATACCGACACCGCCACCCAGCAGCAGCGTGCGTGGTCGTGCCGGGTTCGGGGTAAACCCGACGCCAATCGGGCCAATCAGGCTGATGGTTTCGCCGACGGTACGGGTTGATAATTCATGGGTGCCGCTGCCGACGTCCTTGTAGAGGAATTCGATCCAGCCTGCCGTGGCGTGCGCGCGCATGATTGACAGTGGCCGGCGCATGGGCAGGCCCGGTCCGCATTGCACATGGGCAAAACTGCCCGGGGTGGCATGGGCCGCACACTTAGGCGCGTGCACCCGCAATACATACTGCTTCCCCGGCCAGGCATCCTGCATCAGGATGCTTGCATCCTCGACAAACAGGGTGTCGCGGTGTGCCCGCTTACGGCTGCTCGACATGGTCATCCAGTGAATAAACCGGCTTGCCGGCCAGCAGGGTGTGTTTAACCCGGCCCTTCAGTTCCCAGCCCATGAACGGCGTGTTGTGACAGCGGCTGTGCATGCTGCCTGTATCCAGTTGCCAGGTCAGATCCGGATCGAAGATACAGACATCGGCACTGGCATCGACCGCGAGTGTGCCACAGGGCAGGCCGAGGATGGCGGCAGGTCCTGCCGTCAGCCGGCGCAGCAGGTCCACCAGCTCGATTGCCTGTTCTTCCACCAGCCGCAGTCCCAGTGGCAGCAGTGTGTCGAGCCCGGATATTCCCGGTTCGGTCGACGGAAACGGCCCCTGCTTGGCGTCCGGTTCATGCGGTTGGTGGTCGGAACAGAGGGCGGCGAAGGTGCCGCGTCGCAGCGCTTCGCGCAGGCGTTGCCGGTCTTCCGTGGTGCGCAATGGCGGAATCAGGTGGGCGCGGCTGTCGAAGTCACTGATGTCGACCTCTGACAGGTAGAGGTACGGTATGGCGACATCGGCGGTCACCGGCACGCCATCGAACTGGGCGCGTGCCACCATCTGCGCGGCGCGGGCGGTGGTCAGCCGGCAGAAGTGTGCACGTACGCCGGTCTGCTCGATCAGTGCCAGGTCCCTGGCGACGGCGGCGGTCTCCGCTGCCTCGGGGATTCCGGGCAGACCCAGGCGTGCGGCCACCCGGCCTTCGTGGGCGCAGCCGTTATTGGCCAGCCAGTGGTCGTTGGCATAGAGGAACACGGTCAGGTCGAAAGTCGCCGCGTATTCCAGCGCGCGGCGTTGTATCAGCGGGTTGGCAAGCGGCTGCAGCGCATTGCTGACACCGACACACCCGGCCCGCTTGAGTGCCGCCATTTCGCTTAACTGTTCACCATCCAGGCCAAGGGTCAGTGCGCCAAGTGTCACCAGGCGGGTTTTCCCGGCAGCCTCCGCGCGCAGCCGGATGAGTTCGGCGACGGCCGGTGTGTCAATGACCGGGTCGGTATCCGGCGGGCAGCACAGCGTGGTGATGCCGGCGCTTGCCGCGGCGCTTGACTCCGATGCGATGGTTGCCTTTCTTTCCATGCCCGGTTCGCGGAACCGGGCGCTGAGGTCGACCAGTCCGGGGCAAACGATACAGCCGGCGGCATTGATTTCATGATCGGCCCTGAATCCCTGCGGGGCCTTGCCGAGGGCGGCGATCCTGCCGTCGACGATATACACATCCTGTGTTGCATCAACAGTATTCGCGGGGTCTATGACACGGCCGCCGTGGATGCGGATGCTTTTCGGGTCACTGGTGCGGGAGCGTCCCATAAGCCTTATGCCGTCCTGTCTTCCCGGTGATGCATGGCCATGGACATGACCGCCATGCGCACGGCAATGCCGTGTGTCACCTGCTCGAGGATGACCGAGCGCGGGCCGTCGGCGACTTCCGAGTCCATCTCGATGCCGCGGTTGATCGGGCCGGGATGCATGACGGTTACATCTGCACTGGCGTGGGCCAGCTTCTCCTCGGTGAGACCGAATAACTCGAAGTATTCATGTTCGCTCGGCAGCAGCGCTCCCTGCATGCGTTCATTCTGCAGGCGTAGCATGATAATGACATCGGCATCCTTTATGCCGGCACGCAGGTCATGGTAGACATGTGCGCCCAGTGTTTCCGCCTGCAGCGGGATGAGGGTTTTCGGGGCAACGATGCGAACCTCGCCGGTATTGAGGATGTTCAGTGCATGGATCTGCGAGCGCGCAACCCGCGAGTGCAGAATGTCGCCGACAATGGCAACACGCAAGCGTCCGAAGTCGGGTCCCTTGACGCGGCGTATGGTAAACATGTCCAGCAGCGCCTGTGTCGGGTGGGAATGGCTGCCGTCACCGGCGTTGATGATGCTGATATGGGGTGCGACGTTGCTGGCCATGAAATGGGCAGCACCACTGTCGGCATGCCGGACCACGAACATATCCACATGCATGGCCTCCAGGTTGCGCAATGTATCGAGCAGGGTCTCGCCCTTGACGGCGCTGGATGTGCTGACATTGATATTGAGCACATCGGCGGAGAGTCGTTTGGCGGCCAGTTCGAAGGTGGTGCGGGTGCGGGTGCTGGCCTCGAAAAACAGGTTGGTGATGGTCTTGCCGCGCAGCAGCGGGACTTTCTTGATCGATTGCTCGGTAACCCCGGCAAACGATTCGGCCGTGTCGAGAATTCCGGTCAGTAATTCCCTGGTCAGTCCGCTGATGCAGAGCAAATGACGCAAGCGTCCCTGGTCATCGATTTGCAGGCTTTTGAGGTTCATGCCGTCGTTTGTATTTCCAGTGCAAGTGGCTCCGGTCCCGTCAGCTTGATGTGCTGACGGGGTTCCAGTTCGACATGACGCCCGACCACGGCTGCCTCGATCGGCAATTCGCGTCCGCCGCGATCGATCAGTGTTGCCAGCGTGATGGACGCCGGCCTGCCGTAGTCAAACAGTTCATTCATTGCCGCGCGAATGGTGCGGCCGGTATGCAGCACGTCATCGACGATAATGATGTGCCGGTCGTCAATGCTGAAGGGCAGTTGCGAGGGTTGTACCACCGGGTTCATGCCTATACGGGTGAAGTCATCACGGTAGAAGGCGATATCCAGGCTGGCCAGCGGGTCATTGATGCCAAGCCTTGCATGCAGCAGCCTTGCAATCCAGACGCCGCCGGTATGAATGCCGACCATTGCCGGGTCAGCATAGCCGCGGGTGTTCATCAGCGAGCCGAGTTGCGCGGCCATGTCGTCGATGATGGCCGGGACGTTGTCGATGTCATTCATGTCTTGTGCGTTTCCAGCCAGTTCTGCAGGATTATCCGTGCGGCGATGGCATCGATCCCGGTTGTAGCCGCTTTCCTGTCCACGCCCTGCAGTTCCGCGGCAGCGTGAGAACTCAGGTGTTCGTCCATGGTGTGCACCGCCAGGCGGAAACGTCCTTCCAGCTGGCGTGCAAACCTGCGGGCGGCCAGTGAGGTTTCCGATTCCCGGTCATCTGCATGCAGCGGCAGTCCGACAACCAGGGCATCCGGTTGCCATTCGTCTACCAGGGCGGAGATGCCATCCCAGTCTGGTTTACCCTCACGGGAGTGCAGCGTGCAAATGGCGGTCGCCGTTCCTGTGACCTGCTGTCCAACGGCGATGCCGATATGTTTCTCCCCGAAGTCAAATCCCAACAGCGTCTGCAAGGCTATTCAACCTGCCACGTGCCGGCGTGCAAGGCTGTCATTGCCATTATTCAGGCATGCCCTGTATCGCTGGACATCAGGTTGAGGTCAATGCCAAGCAGTGCCGCAGCTGCCAGCCAGCGTTGCTCGCTGGGTGTCTCGAACACAATGCGGGAACTGGCCGGGCCGCTGAGCCAGGTATTTTCGGCGAGTTCCTGTTCAAGCTGGCCGGCGCCCCAGCCGGCATAGCCGAGGGTGATGATGGCGTGTTCGGGGCCTTCCCCTTTGGCGATGTCGGCGAGGATATCCCGCGAGGAAGTAATGCCAATCGTGTCCGTGACCTTGAGTGTTGCTTCCCAGGTACCGACCGGCTCGTGCAGTACGAAACCGCGGTCACTCTGCACTGGCCCGCCCATGTACACCGTCTGCTTGTTAACGGCCTCGATATCTGTCGCTATGTCCATGTGCCGGAGGATTTCCCCGAGTTGTATTTCCAGGGGGCGGTTGATGACAACACCAAGTGCGCCGTCTTCATTGTGTTCACAGATATAGGTCGTGGTGTGATGAAAATTCGGGTCATCCAGCGTCGGCATTGCGATGAGGAAGTGGTTGCTTAATGAAGTGTTTTCGTCCATTTCTGTAGTATCAGGCAGTGTCCGGCCCCTATCAAGCCTCTCTTAATATATATAGTTAACGGCTGCTCAACTGGTTGGATGACGAAAACTCCCATGTGCGCGTTATGTGCAGGATGTCGGTATTTTCAAGGATTTCGGGTGGAAACGGTGCATAGGGCGCAGCCATCCTGACGATCCGCTTGGCAGCCTCGTCAATGATGGGTTCACCGGATGGACGCAGAATGTTGATTTCATGTACCGTGCCGTCGGTATTCAGGGCCACGTCCATCATCAGGCTTCCGGAGATATTCTTGCGTCTCGCGGCATCCGGGTAGTTGAGGTTGCCGACACGTTCAACTTTCTTCACCCACTCGCTCATGTAATTCGCGTACTTGTATTCCTGGGTGCGGGCCGATACAAAATCCTGCCTTGGACGTTGTGCATAGGCCTGCATTGACTGGCTGATTTGTTCGCTCAGGTTGATCATTTCCATGCTGCGCTCGATCAGCTCGGTGGCTGTAATGTCCGGTTCTTCTATTTCAGGTATTTCCTGCTGTTCCTGGATGACCTCGATCGCGGCTTCCTGCGCGGTGATGATCTGCGTGGGCACATATACGGGTTGTTGCGGAGCGATATTCGGCGCCATCTCCGGAATAGCCATGGTCGGTTTAATTTTTTCGCTGACGTTGCCGCCGCCATCCTGGCTGGTTTGCGCGAGGTAATCGGCTTCCTCCGGCGGTGGTGTGTTGCGCGTGGAGATGGTGATATCCAGCGTCGGCAGCTCATGCCGGGGTGGCGGGTTTTCATGCGTGCCGAAGGTTATTCCCAGGATAATCATGGCGTGGATGACCAGTGCAAAAAACAGGGTCAGCGCCAGGCGGTCGGTGGCTGTTACAGTCGACTCTTCCAGCAAGGGGGTATTTACGTTTTGCATAATAACCGGCGGCGACACATTGCACGGGCAATTATACCGCTAAAGCATCCAAACAGCAGTGCCGCTGTCAGCAGAACCGGAAACAGGCGCCACAATGCCGGGTGCGGGACAAACAGCAGCCATGCAATCGTAAATTGCCCGGTCATGTGAGCCAGCGCCGCCAGCACGCTGTAACCGACCGGGCCAAAGCCCTCGCCGGGCAGACGGCTGCCGAGCCAGAGGACCGCGAGGCTGCAGACGGCGCCGCCGAGGCTGAGGAGAAAGCCGGGCGTGAGAAAGGTGCCCAGTATCAGGCTGCCGCACAGCACCCGCAACAGGCTCACCCAGGCGGCGGTCCGCCAGCCAAACTGGATCAGGACAACAATGGTAATGACATTGGCGAGTCCCGGCTTGAAGCCGGGCAACGGCGAGGGAAAGGCGCTTTCCAGCAGGTGAATGCTGATCGCCAGCGCCGTAAGCCAGGCGATTCGGTGGTCTTCCGGGGTGGTTTGTACCTGCATCAGTGAATTGCCGTGCTCCGCTGCGTTATGTGTTGGATATGGCTGGATTGATGGCGTTGCCGCTATCTTACCCGCCGGCATGGTCCCGGTTGTAGCCGTTTGAAGTTTTTCCAGCCGGGGATTTCTATTTCAGCTTGTGGCTATGTTCGCATATACTCATTTTCAATCACACGACCGAAAAAATCAGCATGGATATCTCGACCATCAGCACCCGGCCCTTTACTGACCAGCGCCCCGGCACCTCCGGCCTGCGCAAGAAGGTCAGGGTTTTTCAGACACCCCATTATCTGGAAAACTTTGTCCAGTCGATATTCGATACCCGGGCGGACCTCAGGGGCGGCACCCTCGTACTGGGCGGTGATGGCCGTTATTACAATCGTCAGGCGATCCAGGTCATCCTCCGCATGGCGGCGGCCAATGGCGTGGCCAAAGTCCTTGTTGGTCAGGGCGGCCTGCTGTCTACGCCGGCGGCCTCCTGTGTGATTCGCAAATACCGGACCAACGGCGGCATCATCCTCTCCGCCAGCCACAATCCCGGCGGCCCGGACGAGGATTTCGGCATCAAGTTCAATACGCCCAACGGCGGCCCGGCCCCGGAGGCAGTCACCGAGGCCATTTTCGCGCGCACCCGGGCGATCAGCGAATACAGGGTACTGGCCGCAGAGGATATAGATCTCGATACCATCGGTAGCCTGTCGGTGGGCAAAACCAGCGTCGAGATCATCGACCCGGTGGCGGATTACGCGGCATTGATGGAACACCTGTTCGATTTCACGCGCATTCACCAGCTGTTCAGCGCCGGACTGTTCAGCATGCGCTTCGACGCCATGCACGCGATCACCGGCCCCTATGCCAAACGCATTCTTGAAGACATGCTGGGGGCGGAGCCCGGCACCGTGATCAATGGTGTCCCATTGGAGGACTTCGGCGGCGGTCACCCCGATCCCAACCTGGTACACGCCCATGAAGTGGTTGCCCTGACAACGGGGCGCAACGCGGTTGATTTTGCCGCCGCCTCTGACGGCGACGGCGATCGCAACATGATCCTGGGGCGCAATTTCTTCGTCACCCCCAGCGACAGCCTGGCGGTGATGGCCGCCAATGCACACCATATCAAGGGTTATGCCGGCGGCATCAGTGGTGTGGCCCGTTCCATGCCAACCAGCCAGGCAGCCGACCGTGTCGCGGAAGCGCTGGGCCTGAGCTGCTATGAGACACCGACCGGCTGGAAGTTTTTCGCCAACCTGCTGGATGCAAAACGCATCACCCTCTGCGGAGAGGAGAGTTTTGGCACCGGTTCCGACCATGTCAGGGAGAAAGATGGCCTCTGGGCGGTACTCTTCTGGCTAAACCTGCTGGCGGTGCGCAAGCATGTCCGTCGAGCAGATCGTGCTGCTGCACTGGCAGCGGTTCGGCCGCAACTTCTACACTCGCTATGATTACGAAGGCATCGACACAGCGGCCGCCAATGGCCTGGTGGCGCATCTGGAGTCACGACTGGCAGACCTGCCGGGTGCGAGGCTTGACGGCTACACGGTCGCGTATGCCGACAATTTTGCCTATACCGACCCGGTAGACGGCAGTGTCTCGGAAAATCAGGGTATTCGCATCGGTTTCACCGATGGATCGCGTATTGTCTATCGCCTCTCGGGCACCGGAACCGAGGGGGCAACCCTGAGGGTCTATCTCGAGGCCTGTGAACCTGACCCGCAAAAGCAGGACCGCGAGACTGCCGGAGTAATGCAACCCCTGGTCGACATTGCCACCGGCCTGGCGGAGATCGAGTCGCGCACAGGACGAGTGCAACCCACGGTGATTACCTGAGTTGACCGAGATCATGTGGATATCGGGCAAAAGGATGAATAATGCATCCACTACACCTTGTTGCTGTATCAACCTTTTTAGTGTGGCCTGATGTAATGGTGCTGAATATATGAGTAGAAAACCCAGTGATATGACCCGCACGCTGGACCTGACCCACGAAAAGCGGATCGGTCAGCAGCGGCGCGTGCAGCGCCCCGTGTACGTGGACATGCTGCCACCCTGCAATCACGCCTGCCCGGCCGGGGAGAATATCCAGGCCTGGCTGGCGCATGCCCAGGCAGGCGAATTCAGGCAGGCCTGGGAGACGCTGGTCGCCGACAATCCCCTGCCGGCGGTCCATGGCCGGGTCTGTTACCACCCCTGCGAAGACAGTTGTAACCGCGGCATGCTCGACGAAACGGTGAGTATCCACGCGGTGGAGCGGTTTCTGGGTGACCGCGCCAACGAGCTGGGCTGGAAGATCGACAGCACGGCGGCCGCCAGTGGCAGGAAAATCCTCGTCGTGGGGGCCGGTCCCAGCGGCCTGTCCGCGGCCTGGCAGCTGGCGCGCCTCGGCCACAGTGTCGAGATCCGTGATGCCGGGCCACTCGCGGGTGGCATGATGCATTTCGGCATTCCCGCCTACCGGCTGCCGCGCAAGGACCTCGATGCGGATATTCGCCGCATCGAGGAGATGGGCGTCAACATCGTCCTCAATCACAAGGTCGAAGACCTGTTGGCCGAGCAGCAGGCCGGAGGTTTTGACGCGGTGTTTGTCGCGATTGGTGCACACCTCAGCAAGCGCATCGATATCCCGGCGCGCGACGCCGGCAAGATGCTCGATGCGGTCAGTTTCCTGCGCGAGGTTGAGGCAGGGAGCGCGCCGAAACTGGGCCGCCGCGTGGCGGTCTACGGTGGCGGCAACACCGCCATGGACGCGGCACGCGTCGCCAAGCGCCTCGGTGCAGACGAGGCGCTGATCATCTACCGGCGTGACCGCGAACACATGCCGGCGCATGACTTCGAGGCCAGCGAGGCGCTGGAAGAGGGTGTGAAAATCCACTGGCTGCGTACCATCACCGAGATAGACCAGACGCATTTCACCGTGGAGGTCATGGAGGTCGATGCGAACGGTCGCCCGCAGCCGACCGGGAAGTTCGAAACCCTCGAGGTCGATTCGCTGATCATGGCGCTGGGCCAGAATGTCGACACCGGTTTCATGCAGCGGGTCACGGATATCGAGTTCAAGTCAGACGGTACCGTGCTGGTGGACGAACGTATGATGACCGGACATGCCGGTATTTTCGCCGGTGGCGACATGGTGCCGTCGGAACGCACTGTCACCGTGGCGGTCGGCCATGGGAAAAAGGCGGCGCGGCATATCGACGCCTGGCTGCGCGGTGAACAGTATGAAAAGCCGCTGCAGCACGAGGTGGTCAATTTCGAAAAAATGAATCTCTGGTATTTCACCGATGCCGCGCAGCGCCCGCAGCTGCATTTGCAGGGCGAACAGCGCGCCCGTGGCTTCGAGGAAGTGGTCCAGGGGTTTGGCGAGGAGCAGGCCCTGTTCGAGGCGCAGCGCTGCCTGTCCTGCGGCAACTGCTTCGAGTGCGACGGCTGCTTCGGGTCCTGCCCGGAAGACGCCGTGATCAAGCTCGGCAAGGGCAAGCGCTACCGCTATGACTATGATTTGTGTACCGGCTGCGCGGTCTGCTTCGAGCAGTGTCCGTGTCACGCGATCCAAATGATTGCGGAGCCCGCGCTATGAATGATCCGTAAACGATCGTGCTTATGGACGGCAACGAGGCGGCTGCCTCGGTGGCGTTCCGCTGCAACGAGGTCTGTGCCATCTACCCGATCACGCCGTCGACCACCATGGGTGAGCTGGCCGACCAGTGGGCCTCGGAAGGGCGCACCAATATCTGGGGCTGCGTGCCGCAGGTGGTGGAGATGCAGAGCGAGGGCGGTGTGGCCGGTGCCTTTCACGGCGCCCTGCAGACCGGCGCGCTGGCGACCACCTTCACCGCCTCGCAGGGGCTGCTGCTGATGATCCCCAACATGTACAAGATCGCCGGCGAGCTCAGCCCGGCGGTGATCCACGTGGCGGCGCGCTCGCTGGCGGCGCAGGGCCTGTCGATATTCGGTGATCATTCCGATGTCATGGCGGTGCGCTCCACCGGGTTTGCGCAACTGGTATCGAACTCGGTGCAGGAGGCCCACGACCTGGCGCTGATCGCGCAGACCGCGACCCTGGAGGCGCGTGTGCCGTTCGTGCATTTCTTCGACGGCTTTCGCACCTCGCACGAAATCAACAAGCTGACGTTGATCACGGATGCGCAGATACGCGCCATGATCCGCGAGGACCTGGTGCTGGCACACCGCGCGCGCGGACTCGATCCCAATACACCCTGCATGCGCGGCACGGCGCAGAATCCGGATATCTACTTCCAGGCGCGCGAGACCGTCAACCCGTATTACGCCCGCACGCCGGCTATCGTCGAGGCGGCCATGGATCGCTTTGCTGAATTGAGCGGCCGGCAATACCGCCTGTTCGACTACCACGGCGCCGAAGATGCCGAGCGGATTGTCGTCCTCATGGGTTCGGGCGTCGAGACGGTGCGCGAGACGGTCGATCACCTCAACCGGCAGGGTGAGAAGCTGGGCGTGGTGGCCGTGCACCTGTTACGGCCGTTTTCGATTGCGCATTTTATCGCGGTACTGCCGGCCTCGGTGCGCGCCATCGCCGTGCTCGATCGCTGCAAGGAACCCGGTGCCACCGGCGAACCGCTGTACATGGACATCATCGCCGCGCTGGTCGAGGCGCAGGCCGGCGGGCAATGGCCGCAGCCGCAGTTGCCGCGGGTGATCGGCGGCCGCTATGGGCTGTCCTCCAAGGAATTCACCCCGGCGATGGTCAAGGCGGTGTTCGACGAGCTCGACAGGGCGCAGCCGCGCAATCACTTTACCGTCGGTATCAATGACGATGTCAGCCACACCAGCCTGGAATACGATCCCGATTTCATCATCGGTTCGGGCGCATCGATACGCGCCATGTTCTTCGGCCTGGGCGCGGACGGGACGGTCGGCGCCAACAAGAACAGTATCAAGATCATCGGCTCGGACCCGGCATTCTTATGCCCAGGCCTACTTTGTCTACGATTCGAAGAAGTCCGGTTCGCAGACGGTCTCGCACCTGCGTTTCGGTCCGCAGCCCATTCATGCACCCTACCTGATCCAGTCGGCCAATTTCATCGCCTGTCACCAGTACAATTTCCTCGAGAAGGCGGATGTGCTGCGCCAGGCGGAAGACGGCGCCACCTTCCTGTTGAATGCGCCCTATGGCCCGGACGAGATATGGGACCAGCTGCCGCGCAGCGTACAGCAACGCATCATTGACAGGCACCTCGCCTTCTACGTGATCGATGCCGACAGGGTGGCGCGCGACAGCGGTATGGGCGGGCGTATCAATACCGTCATGCAGACCTGCTTTTTCGCGATTTCCGGCGTGTTGCCGAAAGCGGAAGCCATCGAGCGCATCAAGGGCGCGATTCGCAAGACCTACGGGCGCAAAGGCGAGGAGGTCGTCGCGAAGAATTTTCAGGCCGTCGACCAGTCGCTGGCCAATCTCCACCCGGTCAAGGTGCCGGCGCAGGTCAGCAGTGTGCGCGAACTGCCGCCGGTGGTGCCGGCGCAGGCGCCGGAATTCGTGCGCCGAGTGACGGCCATGATGATGGCCGGTCAGGGTGACGACATCCCGGTGAGCATGCTGCCGGTTGACGGCACCTACCCGACCGGCACCACGCAATGGGAGAAGCGCAACGTCTCGCCAAGCGTGCCGGTGTGGGAGGAGGACCTGTGTATCCAGTGCGGCAACTGCAGCTTCGTTTGCCCGCACAGCGTGATCCGTTCCAAGTTCTACGACCAGCCGCTGCTGGAGAATGCACCGGCGACGTTCAAGTCATCACCCATCGATGCACGCGGCCTGCCCGGGACGCGCTATACCCTGCAGGTGTATGTCGAAGACTGTACCGGCTGCGGCCTGTGCGTAGAGGTATGTCCGGTCACTGATCCCGATGTAAGCACACGCAGGGCCATCAACATGCAGGACAAGCTGCCGCTGCTGGCGGCCGAGCGGGCCAATATCGAGTTCTTCGATGCGATTCCCTATATCGAGCGCACCCGGGTCGATTTTTCCACGGTGCGCGGCGTGCAGTACCTGCACCCGCTGTTCGAGTTTCCCAGCGCCTGCGCCGGGTGCGGCGAAACCCCTTATATCAAGCTGCTGTCGCAGTTGTTCGGTGACCGGCTGGTGGTCGCCAATGCCACCGGTTGTTCCTCGATCTATGGCGGCAACCTGCCGACCACGCCGTGGACGCAGAACAGCCGCGGCCGTGGCCCGGCCTGGTCGAATTCGCTGTTCGAGGACAATGCCGAATTCGGTTTCGGTTTTCGCCTGACCGCGGACCAGCACACGTTGCTGGCGCGCGACCTGTTGTCCGGCCTGCGCGGCGTGGTTGATGCGGAGCTGGTGGATGAATTGCTGGCGGCCCAACAGGTGCGTACCTCGCAAATCTGGGCGCAGCGCTCCCGCGTCGATCGCCTCAAGGAACAGTTGCAGGCGATGAACGATGAACGCGCCACCAACCTGCTGTCGGTTGTCGAGTACCTGGTGCGCCGCAGTGTCTGGATCGTCGGCGGCGACGGCTGGGCCTACGATATCGGGTCCGCCGGGCTGGACCACGTGCTCAGCAGCGGCCGTGACGTGAATATCCTGGTGCTCGACACCGAGGTTTATTCCAACACCGGCGGGCAGATGTCCAAGGCCACGCCGCTGGGTGCGGTCGCCAAGTTCGCCAACAATGGCAAGCATGTCGCCAAGAAAGACCTGGCCCTGCAGGCGATTTCCTATGGTAACGTCTACGTGGCGCGGGTTGCCATGGGCGCCAACCCGCAACAGACGCTGCTCGCATTCCGCGAGGCCGAGGCCTACAAGGGGCCATCGCTGATCCTCGCCTACAGCCATTGCATTGCCCACGGCATCAACATGCAGGAAGGCCTGCTGCAGCAACGCCGTGCTGTCGACTGCGCGCATTGGCCGTTGATGCGGTACAACCCGGATGTGCGCATCTCCGGGGAGAACCCCTTTGTGCTGGATTCACAGCGGCCGCGCATCGACTTCAGCGAATACGCCGAACACGAGCTGCGCTACCGTTCGCTGAAGCTCAACAACCCTGAAGAAGCGGAACAGTTAATGGCACTCGCCCAGCACAACATTCGCCAGAAGTGGAACGACTACATTGAGATGGCAACACGCAGCGGCCAGCGCTTTCCCGGTGCGCGGCTGGCATCGGACATGCCGCCACCCCCGGATCAATAAGCGCCCGCCCCGGGTCCAGACGGGATTTATCAAGCGTGACCGGTTCTAGCCGCTGCACGCCGGCCGCTTGCCCTGCTGCATGGCCGTGCGCTGCAGGTTCAGCGCGGCGGGTATGCGCGCATTCAGGTCGCTGATGCGCGTGCTGTGGGACGGGTGGGTGGAGAGGAACTCCGGCGGCTGGCCCTTGTTGGCGCGGCCCATGTTGACCCACAACTTGACACTCTCGCGCGGGTCGAAGCCGGCCTTGGCCATCAGGTCCAGCCCCAGGATGTCGGCCTCGCTCTCCTGGATGCGGCCGTACGGCAGCAGCACGCCGTACTCGGCACCCACGCCGAGCAGACCCATCAGGGTTTGTCCCGTGGCGGTCGACGGGCTGGCGATGGCATTGATCAGGCCGAGTCCCTGCTCGACGGCAAACTTCTGCGAGACGCGTTCATTGGAATGCTGGGCCAGCACATGCGCTACTTCATGGCCGATGACTGTCGCCAGCTGGTGCTGGTTTTCGGCCACCTTGAGCAGGCCGGTATTGAC
Organism: uncultured Gammaproteobacteria bacterium; assembly: GCA_963827755.1. Classification (GTDB taxonomy): domain Bacteria; phylum Pseudomonadota; class Gammaproteobacteria; order UBA9214; family UBA9214; genus UBA9214. The sequence continues at coordinate 34,771 of CAWHCQ010000040.1, read as the reverse complement.
CCCGATCTTGCGGCCCGGCAGGGCAAACGCATTGGCGGAATCGTCCTTGAATACCACGATCTCCCAGCTGCCGCCCACCTCGCGGATAATGGCATTGCCCACGCATTGCACGTAACTGTTGGTGGTGCGGTTGCTTTCCACGGGTGTCTTGCCCTTGATGTTGGTAAATGCCTGCAGGCCCATCTGCTCCATCTGGCTGTCCGGCATGAGTACCAGTTGCGAACGGCCGGTGGGCGAGGTGGCGCAAGCGGTGAAGAGCGCCAGGCAAGGAATGAGTATTGTCAGTCGGTTGAGCATCGCGGTGTCCTGTCGGTATGGACCCCCATTATAGTCGGGATCAAAAGCCGGGTCAGGTGCCGGTGTTCACTTTGTCAACTGATACAGGGCCTGGCTCAGAAGTTAATGCTGTCAAAACGCGGGTGCCGGCCCAGCAGCTGGATGCTGATGCGGTTCGGCAGGCAGGCGGCAACTTCGCCGGCGGCTTTCAGCCAGCCGCTGTGTACGCACTGTTGTCCCCTGCAGGGCGATTCGAGAAAGCGTACCCGCGCTGCGTTGATTTCGATGACGCTGTCACCCAGTGGCCCGTGTATCTGAACCTTGCGATCCGGGCTGAGTTGCGCGGCAACCGGTTCGGTATCGCCTGCCCGAATCTGCACATAGCGTGCCTGATCGCCGGGGAGCCAGAGCCGCGCGTATAGAAAGGGCAGCGCGCAGACGACCAGCAGCAGCAGAATGCGATCGGCGCGGGTCATGACAGCGGTTCGCCGAGGCGGACCTCGGCATCGATCCCGGGCTCGAAGCGGATGCGTGGCCGCATGGCCGGGTTCATGTGAATGACGCCGTGTGTATCAACCAGCATCACCAGCCTGATACCCATGCGCGAGGCGAGGGCCTGCCAGCCGTCGGGGCCGGCGACGAACAGGGCCGTTGCCGCCGCGTCGGCCGTGGCGGCATCGCGGTGGATCACGGTAACCGAGGCGGTCCTGTCGGCCGGGTAGCCGCTGCGCGGGTCGATGATGTGATGGTAGCGTTTGCCATCGACTTCAAAAAAACGCTCATAGTCACCGGAGGTAAATACGCTGCTGTCACCCTCGATCTCAACGCTCGCCAGGATGGCGGGTTGTCGCGGGTGCCGAATGCCGATCTGCCAGGGGCGGTCGCCGTGACGGCCGATGGCGCGCAGATCACCGCCGGCATTGATAATGGCATTCTCAACACCCATTCCGCGCAGGCGCTCGATGGCCCGGTCGATCGCGTAGCCCTTGGCAAAGGCGCCCAGGTCATAGCGTGCCGCCGGGTTGCGGCTGCTGATGCGATTGCCTTCGATGCTGATGTCATCGGCAGACGGCAGTTGCGCGAGCAGTGCAGTGATGTCCTGTTTATTCGGCAAGGTGCCGATGGGCAATGGATTGTCATGAAATCCCCACAGTGCAACCAGTTGCCCGATAACGGGGTTGAACAGGCCGTTGCTGAGTTGTGACAGCCGGTTGGCCTCGCTGATCAGCGGCAGGGTGGACGCATCGGCCTGCGCTGTTTGCCGGTCAGCGAGTTGGTCGTTGATGGCCGTCAGCGCGCTTGCCTGCCAGGCATGCCAGCGGCCATGCATAGCATCGAAGTCCTGTTCAAGCTGTTCGCCGGCCTTTGTGGCGATGGCGGGGTCAACGCCGTACAGGGTCAGATCGATCAGTGTGCCGAAGGCGAAGAACTGGTCGTGGAAGACCTCCTTTTCATGCTTGCTGCAGGCAGTGGCCAGCAGCGACAGCAGCAGGACAACCAGCAGGCGCGCCGGGTTCATGCCCGGAGTTGCAGTTGTTTTTCAATGGCATCCATCAACTCGCCGGCTATGTCAGCCGCGTAGATGCTGTCGAGTTCACGGATGCAGGTCGGGCTGGTGACGTTGATCTCGGTGAGGTAATCGCCGATGACATCGATGCCAGCGAACAGCAGTCCCTGTTCGCGCAGCGCCGGTCCGACCTGGTCACAGATCCAGCGATCGCGCTCGCTGAGATCAACACCCACGCCGCGCCCGCCGGCAGCGAGATTGCCGCGGGTCTCCCCGGCAGCCGGGATGCGCGCCAGGGCATGCGGGAAGGGTCTGCCGTCAATCATCAGGATGCGCTTGTCACCCTCGGTAATCTCCGGAATATAACGCTGTGCCATGGCCGTTTGCATGCCGTTGGCGGTAATGGTCTCAAGGATCACGTTCACGTTTGCATCCCCCTGTTGAACCCTGAAGATCGATGCGCCGCCCATGCCGTTGAGCGGCTTGACGATGATGTCACGATATTCGTCGAGGAATTCCTTCAGCAGCCCGATGTCCCGGCTGACCCGCATCGGCGGGCAGCAGTTCTCGAACCAGGCGGTATAGAGTTTTTCGCTTGCATTGCGCAAGGCCTGCCGGCCTGTTGACGATGAGTGTGCCATGGGCCTCGGCACGTTCCAGCAGGAAGGTGGTGTACATGAATTCCATATCCACCGGTGGATCCTTGCGCATCAGGACGACATCGAGTTCGTCAAGCGGGGCCGTCTGCGGCTGTGCGAGGCTGAACCAGTCATTTTCATCATCCCTGACATGCAGGCGGCCCTGCCGTGCAAGACAGCGGCCGCCTTGCAGGAACAGGTCCGGCTGCTCCATGTAATAGAGTTCCCAGCCGCGTGCCTGTGCGGCCAGCAGCATGGCCAGGGTACTGTCCTTTTTGAAGTGGATGGCGCCGATCGGGTCCATGACGACGCCCAGCTTGATTTTCATAGAACTCCTGTGTTCACGCTGCTGCCGGGCAGTTATGCAGTGGCGATATAAAGTTTGCCCTTTAAATGACGATAAATCAGTGTAGTTACCGGCCAATACTAGAGTAAATCGTCCCGCCAGGTCGTCGACAACTCGCGGGGATTCGTGGCAATACAGCGCATACAGCCGGCTGCAGATTAATATTAACATGTATTTCATATAGATAGAGGTAATCATGCAGAGCAGCAAAGCGGCAGGTGAGCTCAGAGAGCACGGGGGTGCGGGGGCAGATGAAGAAGCTGTGAGTCCGTTCACGGTGATGATTATCGATGACAGCAAGACTATACGACGTACAGCCGCAATCCTGCTGAAAGAGGAAGGCTACCAGGTGATCACCGCCTCCGACGGATTCGAGGCCCTCAGCATGATTGCAGATCAACGGCCGGACCTGATTTTTCTGGACATCCAGATGCCGCGACTGGACGGGTACCAGACCTGTGCACTGATCAAGCACCACAATGTGTTCAGGCATATACCGGTCGTCATGCTCTCCGGCAATGATAGTCTGTTTGATCGTGCGCGGGGAAGCGTTGTTGGTTCGGATCACTATGTTACGAAGCCGTTTACCAGGGAGGAATTGCTGCACGCGGTTGAATTGCATGCAGGAATGTGAAACCGGTAATGATTAACGAAATAATACCCGGGACACTGACAGTAATTGCTGATGATTCGCATGACGATATGCAGCTTTTGAAAAGAAATATGGAGAAGAACGGGTCTGCTTCCGTCGCATAGCCTGATCGTGGAAAACATCGACTTGACAGACCCTGTAGCGCTACTCAAGGAAATAGAAGCGCGTTGCCGTAGCTGTTCAAGCGGTATGCCACAGAAGCAGGAACCAGGCAGTGAATGGTCCGGTATTGCATTCAGGGTGGGTAATAACAGCCTGGTGACTCCCCTTGGTGAGGTCGTCGAGATTCTGGAGTTCCCCCGGTTGACGCCTGTACCGCTGGCGCGGCCATGGGTGAAGGGAATAGCAAATATCCGCGGCAGCCTGTTGCCGGTGATTGATTTAACCGGTTATTTGAAGGGTTCGCCAACGAAGCTCACGAGCAGGACGCGTGTGCTGGTTGTTGACCATGATGAGGTATTTACCGGTCTTGTTGTGGATGAAGTATTCGGCATGAAACACTTCATGAAGAGTGAATATGCCAGCAGGGAGTTTGCCTTTGAAGCATGTATGGAACCGTACATGCGGAACGGGTTCCACAGGGACGGGCATTACTGGGGCCTGTTCAGCCTGCATCTGCTGACAGAGTCGGCGGAGTTTTTACAGGCTGCGGTCTGAGCCACTGTTATGAACCGCGATGGCATCGGGCTCTTTTTTTGTCCGTATATTTCTGCAACAAGGTCGGGAGACAGACCATGAAAGCAATGTTTAAACATGAAATCCCCTGCACCAACGGCAGGATGAAGATCCTGACATTCATGTTGTTGGTTGCTGTACTGGCGATGGCCTCGGTGTTTGCAATCGTTATCAACCGCGCCGAAGTCAACCAGTCAGGAATTGTGGACAGCAGTGAACAGATGTTGTTGTCGCAAGACCTTGCCGGGCTTGCGCGGTATGCAGCGAGTGGCGATGCGAGCGGGTTTGCCCGGCTGAGAGCATCGAGAGACCGGTTTGAAGAAATTATAGCAACGCAGATGGCTGTATTCAAAGAGGCCTCCGGCAAGACCGGTACACCTGAATCCCATGCACTGGCCGAGCTCGATGACCGCTGGCGCGAATTCCGCTACCACATTGATGAATTGCTTGATGGTCAGCCACCGGCCGTGGCTGCCGGCAACATTGGCGCGCAGGCTGAAGCGTTGTTCGACGCAGCGAAGAAGTTTAACGGGTTGCTCAAGGCAGCGCCGGGAAACAGCTTGCTCAGGAAGGAGCTGGCGTATTTCCTTGCAGTGGTGGCATTGTTGCTGTTGTTCTGGAGGGCGTTTGAGCAACATTCAAGCATTCGCAAGGCGGAGCTGGACAATGCCAGTAACCAGCAAGCCATTACGCGACTGCTTGACGAGATGGGTGACCTGGCCGGTGGGGATCTGACGGTGCATACCACGGTCAGTGGAGGCTTCACCGGTTCAATCGCCGATGCGATCAACGTGACCGTTGATTCCCTGCGTGGCCTGGTAAAAACCATTAACGACACATCAACGCGGCTGTCTCTGTCGGTACAGGAGACGGAGGCAATTGCGGGCAACCTGCTGACTGCAAGCAAGCAGCAGTCCCGGGATATCACGGATGCAAGTACGGCCATTAATGCGATGTCGAACTCGATGAATGATGTCTCCAGTAATGCGGGCGAGTCATCAAGAGTCGCGATGCGATCTGTAGAAGTCGCAAGAAACGGGGGTGAGGCCGTGCAACGCACCATGAACGGTATGGATACTATCCGCGAGCATATCCAGGAAACCTCGAAACGCATCAAGCGGCTTGGCGAGAGTTCGCAGGAAATCGGTGACATCGTGGAACTGATTAACGATATCGCCGAGCAGACCAATATTCTTGCATTGAATGCATCGATCCAGGCGGCAATGGCCGGTGAGGCCGGCCGCGGCTTTGCCGTGGTTGCCGACGAGGTGCAGCGGCTTGCCGAGCGTTCGGCGAATGCCACCAGGCAGATTGAGGCGCTGGTGAAAACCATCCAGGCCGATACCAACGAGGCCGTGATCTCGATGGAGAAGAGCACGGCGGGTGTCGTCAAGGGTGCACAGCTGGCCGAAAATGCCAGCAGTTCCCTGGAGGAGATCGAAAGCATTTCCGAGCAGCTTGCCGGGCTGATTCAGAATATCTCGAATTCCTCGCGCAGCCAGGCAGAAGCAGCATCCGACCTGACGGCGACGATACAGGGTATACAGCAGGTAACGAACCAGGCCGCAAGCGGTACCGAACAGACTTCGCGGTCGATCGGAAACCTGTCGCGGCTGGCACAGGACCTTGATACATCTGTCGCCGGTTTCAAGCTGCCGCAATAAATTCCATACAACACCCCGGATACATTTACGGTGTCGATCCTGCCGATGATGCGCAAACCCTGCAGTCTTGCAATATGGCTTGCCGTTAAGACGGGTGTTCAGGAAGATCATTATGAATGAAGAAATTGACTACAACGCCCTGAACTGGGTGCGCCAGGAGCTGGACGAGGTGCTCAAGCAGGCCTGTGCTTCCCTCAGGGTATATGCCGGGAACCGGGACAATGGTGCCTTGCTGCAGGACTGCGCGAAAAACCTGCACCAGGCTCGCCGCCCGTTGCGCATGGTGGGGCTGAAGGGTGCAGACCAGCTGGCGTCCGAAATGGAGGAGGCCATTGCAGATCTGCAGCATGGAAGCCTGCTGCAGCCGGATGCGGTGCTTGAAGCATTGATGGGGGCTTTTCTGCAACTGCCTGATTATTTGTCCCGTCTCCATTCGGGCAGGGCGGACAACCCGGTTGTCCTGCTGCCGGTTATCAACAGTCTGCGCAAGGTGCGTGATGCCCCGCCACTTGAAGAACGTGCCGTGTTTGCTCCTGACCTGACGGCCCCGCTGCCGCCTGAAGTCTACACTGCGCGCATGTCGGTTTCCGACAGAAAAATCCGTGCAAGGGCACAGGCGGCACGTTCGCGGTTTCAGCCGGCTTTGCTTGAATGGTATCGCGGTAACGAGGGTAATAAGGGATTGCAGACGCTGCATGAGGTGCTCATGCAGATGCAGCAGGATGCCGGGCGTGAAAGTGTTGCGCGCCTCTGGTGGGCAGCAGCTTGCATGACTGCGGCAATGCTTGAAGGTGAAATAGCCGATACGCCGGAAGGCCGGCAGATATTCGGCCGGCTTGATCGTCAGATCAAACGGCTTGCCGATGCGGGCGAATCGGTTTTCGATGACCCGTTGACAGACGAACTGATGAAACGCCTGCTGTATTGCATTGCAAGCACCGGGTCATCGCTGGCGTGTATGCAATCGATCAAGTCAACCTACAGACTGCAGGAAAGTGCCGCTGCTGATGAAAGTCCCGCGGGTTGCAGCGACGAGCTGCTACATACCGTTTCACTGAAGGCAGCCGACGATATCGAACGTATCAAGGACCGTCTTGGGCAGTTCATGCGCTCTACCCGGCGTGATCCGCAGAACCTGTTGCCGCTAGCGGATGAACTCCACGCCCTGGGTAACATGCTCGACATGATAGGGGTCGATGGTCCCGGGCATGACCTCCTCAATCAGGTGCAGCCTGTCCGTGGTATGGCTGGAGGCGAAACAGTCATTGATGAAACTACACTGATGGACGTGGCAAACCTGCTCGTTGCCGCCGAGGTTGACGTTCAGCATCTCGTCGGCAGGGGTTCAGTTGCGCAAGACGGTGGCACAAACCGCCACTATCTGGAGCAGGGGATGCAGATACTTGCCAGAGAAGCGCTTGACGGTGTAACCCGGGTCAAGCAAGCCATTGTTGAATTTATCGAATCGCCCCGTGACTTTGAAAAACTGGCCAGCGTACCCGGCCTGTTATCCGGCGTGCGCGGCAGCCTGCAGTTTTCCGGGCAGGAGCGGGCAGCAGTTGCCACCGCCCGGGCCGGCAATTTCATTGCAGTAGAACTGCTTGAACGGCATAAGGCGTTGGGCGATGGCCAGCTTGAGCAGCTGGCGGATGTCGTCAGCAGTATCGAATATTACATTGCCGGTTCCGGCAGGGACCCTCTGCAGGACGAGGGAATACTGGATGGTGCAGAGCAAGGCCTTGCGGCGCTGGGCTGTGCATGCCCGAACCTGCCAGCGGAACAACAGCAGCCAGCCGCCCCGGCGCAGGACAGGAATATAGCGCGTGTGTCTGCAACTGCCCCGCCGGACAAGGCCATTGAATCTCCCGAGGTGCCGCATGTCACCGGGCTGCAGGTGATTGACGCCGGGGCAGATGAAGAAATCGTGGCCATATTTATTGAAGAGGCCGACGAGGTGCTGCTGCAGCTTGGTAAGCAATTACCGGCCTGGTTTTCCGATCCAGGTAATACCCGTGACCTGCAGGAGGCGTGCCGGGGTTTTCACACCATAAAAGGCAGCGGGCGGATGGTTGGTGCGCTGGCAGCGGCGGAATTCGCATGGACATTTGAAAACCTGCTCAACAGGATTATTGAAGGAACGGTTGAACCCGGCGAGGAATTGCTGGCGTTGCTTGGCGAGTCGGTGCCTGCAATGAGACAGCTGCTTGCCCGGGTGGAAGACAATGAGGCAGCACTGGAGGCGGATGTTGATGCCCTGGCGCGGACGGCCGTCATGTTGTCTCAACCGGGTCCACAGCCTGTCCAGCCACCCGCCGAACTGCCTGCGGCAGCAGGGCTGGTCGTTGACACTGCAGCAGAGCCGGTCATGGAACCTGAAGCTGCATCATCCGATGAGCCGTTTGAGGAAGAGGCCACTGAAGATGATGCGCAACAACCGTGTGACCGGCTGGAGTCAGTTCCTGAAACCGGCGAGTCCCGTCCTGCGGATGACCCCTTTGCCGCGATGGACAGCGAACTGTTTGAAGTGTTTGTTGAAGAGGCCTCCGAGATTATCGATGCGGGCGAGATTACGCTGCGTGCCTGGTCGAAAGAGCCGGGCAGCAAGGAATTGATGGCCGAGTTTCAGCGGCAATTGCACACCCTCAAGGGTGGCGCCCGCATGGTTGATATCAAGCCGCTAGGTGATTTGAGTCATACCCTTGAGTCCCTGTTGACGCGGGTTGTTGAAGGACAGACCGAGGTCAATGACGAGTTGTTTGTGCTGTTGCATGATTCCCATGATCATCTCGCGGAGATGCTGGAACACGTCAAGGCGCGTGAACTTCCCACTGATGACGGCAGGCTGCAGACAGTGATCGACGTCCTGGGTCTGGAGTCCGTGCCGGATACAGCCCCTGCAGCAAGGCCGGTCGTTGAGCCGAATGTAGTGCCGACCGGTGAGCCGCAAGCGAGGTCGGACAGCGGAGTTGATGCAGGGTCGGCCTTCGAGCCTGAAGCAGGGCAGGAAATCGTGACTGCAACAGAACCGGTCGTTGACACTGCAGCAGAACCGGACATGGAGCCTGAAGCTGCATTGGCCGTTGAACCTGCAGCAGAAATGGCCGTCGAACCCGCAGCAGAGCCGCTAACGCCAGTGCGGCCAGAGACATCGGCGGATGCCGATGCGCAGCGGATTCCACCTGCCGGGGTTGAAGGAGTGATGCCGGAACAGTTACGGCCGCCAGTCGAACGACGCAAGCGTCCACGGGTTCGCAGCGAGCAGGTGCGGGTGCGGTCCGATCTGCTGGATAACATGGTGAACCAGGCGGCAGAAATCAACATCTACCGTGCGCGCATGGAGCAGCAGATCAGCGATTATCGACATAACCTGGGTGAGCTCGACCAGACTATCGGGCGTCTGCGTGAACAGTTGCGCCAGGTGGAAATAGAGACGGAAGCGCACATCCTGTTTCGTTACGAGCAGCAGGATGAGTCAGCAAGCCATGACTTTGATCCGCTTGAGATGGACCGTTATTCAAACTTGCAACAATTGTCACGCTCCCTGATCGAGAGCATAGGCGACCTGCGCAGCCTGCAGGGGCTGATGGAAAAAACGACGCGTGAGTCAGAAGCGCTGTTTCTGCAGCAATCGCGCGTCAGTGCAGACCTGCAGGAAGGACTGTTGCACTCCCGCATGATCCCTTTCGCGGGTCTCGCGCCACGGTTGAGAAGAATCCTGCGTCAGTCGGCAAAAGAGCTGGGTAAGGATGTCAGTTTGAGTCTCGAGGGTGCGGATGGTGAAATGGATCGTACAGTTATAGACAGGATGATCGCGCCACTTGAACACATGCTGCGGAATGCTGTCGCACATGGCATTGAAAAGCCCGCCATTCGCAAGCAGCAAGGCAAATCACCGGTCGGATCATTGAAGATAAGCTTTGACAGGGAGGGGCCGGAGATTGTGTTGCGCATCGAGGATGATGGTGCTGGCCTCGATATAGAAGCGATTCGTGCACGTGCTATTGAACGCAGCTTGATGGAAGCCGATGCAAATATTGCTGATAGCGACATTATGCAATTCGTATTGCAGACAGGGTTCAGTACCGCTGCGAAAGTTACCCAGATATCCGGGCGCGGCGTCGGTATGGACGTGGTTAACGGCGAGGTCAGGCAGTTGGGCGGTTCGCTGCATATTTCCTCGATAGCAGGCAAGGGTACGACGTTTACCGTGCGCCTGCCGTATACACTGGCGGTTAACCAGGCTCTGCTGGTCAAGGCGGGCGAGGAAACCTTTTGCATACCACTGGGCAGTATCGAGTGCGTTGCAAGATTTTTTCCAGAGGAACTGGCCGATTGTTACCAGGCAGAAGACGGCATGCTTGAATATGCGGAAAACCGCTACCAGCTCCTGCACCTCGGAAGCTTGCTCGGCTGCGGTGACATGGAGGAGGGGATGCAGCAAAGCCGGGTTCCGGTGTTGTTGACACGGCTTGGCGAAAAGCGTGTCGCTTTCCAGCTCGAGTCCATACTCGGGAGCAGGGAGATTGTAATCAAGCCGCTTGGTGCACAGCTGCGGGGTGTTAACGGGATTACCGGGGCAACCATTCTGGGTGACGGCCGGGTAGTCCTGGTCCTGGATGTCATGTCGCTTTCGCGCATGCAGGGCCAGGTTGCCGCGCCTGACATTACGGTGGCCTCCAAAGTTGGTGAACGATTACTGGTAATGGTGGTAGATGATTCGATTACAGTGCGCAAGGTTACAAGCCGCCTGCTTGAGCGTAATGGATTCAGGGTGCTGACAGCGAGGGATGGTGTTGATGCACTGGGACAGTTGCGGGAAAATGTTCCCGACATCATGCTGCTGGATATCGAGATGCCGCGTATGGACGGGTTTGAACTTGCCACCCACATGCGCAACGACGAACGCCTGAAGCATGTGCCAATTATCATGATTACCTCGCGTAGCGGCGACAAGCATCGTCAGCACGCTAAACAGATAGGCGTAAACGCCTACCTCGGTAAACCCTATCAGGAAAGCGAACTGCTGGATTCCATTCAGAGCCTGATTGATGCTGATAGCAGGGAGGAGTGTGCATGAGCAGCAGTGATCCGGATTTGACGGTCCAGGCAGACGGCGTACAGGACAGGGTGCGCAGCTTGTGGGTGCCGTTGCGGGAGATGAACCTGTTGTTGCCCAACATGGTCGTCGCCGAAATCAGCAGTTACCGCACACCCAGAGAAGTGCCGGGGATGCCGGAATGGCTACTCGGCATGGTTAAATGGCATGAACGCGAGATAGCCGTGGTCTCGCTGGAATCGTTATGCGGACTGACAGTACCTTCCAATCCCGTATTCTCGCGCCTGATGATCGTGAACTCGGTGCTGGCTGACAGCCGCGTGGAATACTACGGGATTGTAACGGCAGGCCTGCCGGGGTTGATACAGTTTGGTAATGATTCCGTGGACCGTGTCGACGTGTACGACATGACAGGTGTGCACTGCGTGGTGCAGGTTGGCAACGAACGTGCGGTCATTCCCGACCTTGTCTACCTGCAGGGATTGCTGGAACAGTGCCTCGAGCAGGCAGCCTGACAGAGTTGCGCCGGTGTATACCTCCTGTAGGAGCTAGCGCCAGCTGGCGAACACTCCGCGAACCCCTCGCCAGCTACGCTCACTCCGTAGGATGGGTAAAGAGCGAAGCCGTCACGCTGCCTTGCAGCGGTGGCTGACGAGGCTTATTTAAAATCACCCCACAGGGTTTGCATGCCGGCAAGTGCTGCCAGTGCGGCGGTCTCGGTACGCAGGATGCGCTGCCCGAGATGAATGCCGGTAAAACCTTTGTTTGCGGCAAGTGTCTGTTCTTCCGGGCTCAGTCCACCCTCGGGTCCAACCAGTATATGAATGGCTCCGTCGGGGACCGGCATGTCATGCAGGGTCATTTTGCTTTCCGGCTGCAACATCAGCTTCAGGCCTTTATATGCGTGCGTGGTCAGCCTGCCGATATAATCATCCGGCGGCAACAGCCCGGGCAGGCTGCTGCGCCCGCATTGTTCGCAGGCGCTGATAATCACACCCTGCCAGTGCTGGATGCGTTTTTCGAGTCGCTCTCCCTTCAGCTGGCCCTGGCTGCGCTGCATCCACAGAGGCTGGATGCTGTTCACGCCAAGTTCAACCGACTTTTGCAGTATCAGGTCCATTCGATCGTTGCGTGCGATGCCTTGCAGCAGAATCACATCGATTGCTGACTCTGCCATGCTTTCACATGCTGTGCCCACTTCAATTGTCAGCTCCGAGCGCCGGATGTCGCGCAGCACCGCCCGGTGTTCACATCCGTGTCCGAAGACAACCAGTTCTGTGCCGGCTCGAAGGCGCAGCACGTGGGTAACATGATGTGCCGGCTGGCCACTGATGGTCAGCGTGGCTCCTTCACTGAGCGGCTGCGAGGTATATATACGTGAGATGCGCATGTAGCGAAGATACTGGAAAGTGTCCTCGCGATGCAAAGCCCGATTTATTTCCGGTGCAGGAGCGCTTCTCAAGCGCGATCGGGGTTAGTGCCAGTGTTCATCGCGGATTAGATCCGCTCCTACAGGGCCAGGTTTTTCCAGATGGCGAGCGCGGGATCCGCGCGGTTGAGGGTATAAAAATGCAGGCCCGGCGAGCCATGGGCAAGCAGTCGCTCACACATGCCGGTGACGACCTCTTCGCCAAAGGCGCGAATCGAGACAAGGTCCTCGCCATAGGCTTCCAGGCGTTTGCGGATCCAGCGGGGTATCTCCGAACCGCAGGCCTCGGAGAAACGCGCCAGCTGATGATAATTTGTTATCGGCATGATGCCGGGAACGATCGGGATATCGATGCCAGCTTTTTCGCAGCTGTCGATGAAATTGAAGTAGGCATCGGGATTATAGAAGTATTGCGTAATCGCACTGCTGGCGCCGGCTTCCACCTTGCGCTTGAAGTTTGCAAGGTCCCTGGCGGGGCTGCTTGCCTGCGGGTGATACTCCGGGTATGCCGCAACCTCGATATGAAAGTGATCGCCCGTCTCCTCGCGGATAAAGCCAACCAGTTCGTTGGCATGGCGGAACTCGCCGGCCTCGACCATGCCGGAAGGCATGTCGCCGCGCAGGGCGACGATATGACTGATGCCGCTTGCCTGGTAGGCATTCAGCATTTCCCGGATATTGTCGCGGGTGGAAGAGATGCAGGAGAGGTGCGGCGCGGTTTCTATGCCTGATTTTTTCTGCAGGTCGAGTACTGTCTCGAAGGTGTGATCGCGGGTTGAGCCACCGGCGCCGAAAGTCACCGAAAAGAACCGTGGTTTCAGTGCGGCAAGCTTGTTGCTGGTTTCTGCCAGTGCGGCGATACCGTCTGCCGTCTTCGGGGGAAAGAATTCAAAGCTGAAGGTCGGCGTGTATTTTTTCTGTGATTCCATGAGTGTTTCTGATTTCACAAGTGCCGTGCCCGGATCCCCAAAGGGCCGGGGGAACTGTTTCAAGCGGGATCCCGGATTCCGCTCGGCAACTGCTCCATGCGTTGCTCTACCTCCTGCATCCATGCAGTCGTGCGCTTCATCCGGGCTACGCGGCTGCATCTCACCGGTAAATGTAGTGAGATATTTCCTAGTAGCGGTAGTAATCCGGTTTGTAGGGGCCATCCATCGGCACCCTGATGTATTCAGCCTGCTCCTTTGTCAGCGGCGTGAGTGATACGCCGATTTTTCCAAGGTGCAGACGTGCGACTTTTTCATCCAGGTGTTTCGGCAGGACATAGACCTTGTTCTCGTACTTGCCGGGATTCTGCCAGAGTTCGATCTGTGCGATCACCTGGTTGGTAAACGAAGCCGACATCACGAAACTCGGGTGACCGGTGGCGCAACCGAGGTTCACCAGGCGCCCTTCGGCCAGTACGGTGATGCGCTTGCCATCAGGAAAGATCACGTGGTCAACCTGGGGCTTGATGTTGTCCCATTCATACTGGCGCAGGCTTGCAATATCAATCTCGGAGTCGAAATGCCCGATGTTGCAGACGATGGCCTCGTTCTTCATCGCCTTCATGTGATCGTGATTGATGACATTGATGTTGCCGGTGGTGGTGACGAAGATGTCGCCCTGGCTGCAGGCTTCATCCATGTTCACAACCCGGTAGCCTTCCATCGCGGCCTGCAGGGCGCAGATCGGGTCGATCTCCGTGACCCAGACCGACGCGCCCAGTCCTTTCAGTGACTGTGCGCAGCCCTTGCCGACATCACCGTAGCCGAGCACCACGGCAACCTTGCCGGCGATCATCACGTCGGTCGCGCGCTTGATGCCGTCCACCAGTGATTCGCGACAGCCGTAGAGATTATCGAACTTGCTCTTGGTGACAGAATCATTGACGTTGAAAGCAGGCGTCATCAGCGTGCCGGCAGCCATCATTTCGTAAAGGCGGTGCACGCCGGTGGTGGTTTCTTCCGACAGGCCCCTGACGTCCTTCAGCAGTTCCGGGTACTTGTCGTGCATCATCTGGGTCAGGTCGCCACCATCATCGAGGATCATGTTCGGGCGCCAGCCGTTCGGGCCAAAGATGGTTTGTTCGATGCACCACCAGGCCTCGTCCTCGGTCTCGCCTTTCCAGGCAAATACCGGCACCCCGACAGCGGCCATCGCGGCGGCGGCCTGGTCCTGGGTAGAAAAAATATTGCAGGAAGACCAGCGCACTTCGGCACCCAGGTCGATCAGGGTCTCGATCAGGACGGCGGTCTGGATGGTCATGTGCAGGCAACCGGCAATGCGTGCGCCCTTCAGCGGATTCTTGCCCTTGTACTCTTCGCGCAGCGCCATCAGTCCCGGCATTTCAACCTCGGCGATGGAGACCTCCTTGCGTCCCCACTCGGCCAGGCCGATGTCGGCGATCTTGTAATCAGGGCTCAGGTTTTCAACAGGTTGTATGCTCATCTTGTGCCTCGTATTTGAATATTAAGGGTGATTGTCCAGGTTACAGGCCGGCTGCATCACGCAGGGCATCGGCGACATCGATTCTTTCCCAGGGGAAATCACAGTCTTCACGGCCAAAGTGGCCATAGGCAGCTGTTTCCCTGTAGATTGGCCTTAACAGGTCAAGCATGGTGATCAGCCCGCGCGGGCGCAGGTCAAAGTGCTCGCGCACCAGTTCTATCAGGCGGTTTTCATCCAGCTTGCCGGTGCCGAAGGTGTTGATGCTGATCGAAGTCGGCTCGGCAACGCCAATCGCATAGGAAACCTGCAGTTCGCAACGCTCGGCCAGACCGGCCGCAACGATGTTCTTGGCAACATAACGCGAGGCATAGGCCGCCGAGCGGTCAACCTTGCTCGGATCCTTGCCCGAAAATGCACCGCCGCCGTGACGCGCCATGCCGCCGTAGGTGTCGACGATGATCTTGCGCCCGGTCAGGCCGCAATCACCTACCGGGCCGCCGATGACAAAGTTTCCGGTCGGGTTGATGTGGATATGGTCCTGCGGACACTTGTCCAGCCACTCTTCCGGCAGCACCGGTTTGATGATCTCGTCCATGACCGCCTCGCGCAGGGCCTTCAGCGAGATCTCCGGGTTGTGCTGGGTTGACAGGACGACGGCGTCGATTCCGACGGGCTGGTCGTCCTCGTAGAGAAAGGTGACCTGGCTTTTAGCATCGGGCCGCAGCCAGGGTAATGTCCCGTTTTTGCGGACCTCTGCCTGGCGTTTCACCAGCCGGTGGGAATAGGTGATCGGCGCCGGCATCAACACATTGGTTTCATTCGAGGCATAGCCAAACATCAATCCCTGGTCACCGGCCCCCTGTTCGTGGTCTTCGGTCTCGTCAACGCCCATGGCGATATCCGATGACTGCTTGCCGATGGCATTCAGCACGGCGCAGGATTCCCAGTCAAAGCCTATTTCCGAACTGTTGTAGCCGATATCGCGGACGGTATGGCGAACAATCTCCTCGAGGTCCACCCACGCACTGGTTGTCACCTCGCCGGCAATCAGGACCATGCCGGTTTTGACCATGGTCTCGACCGCAACACGCGCCTTCGTGTCCTGGGCAAGGAGGGCGTCGAGCACCGCGTCAGAAATCTGGTCGGCGACCTTGTCGGGATGCCCCTCGGACACGGATTCTGATGTAAACGTTTGAAGTGTAGACATAATTTTTGGTTATCTATTAGAGTATTAGGGTAAACGGTTAAGTGTACCTTACGTTGGTGATATTTTCATCCACCGGGTAATTGTCTTACAGTAGCAACCCGTACATCCCGATGAGAGAACCGCCATGGTCAGTCTGGAAACGCCGGTTTGTGATTTCGGCGCCCCCGCCGTTGATTTCACCCTGCCGGGTATCGACAACAGGCAGTGGACGCTTGAGCAGTGCCGCGGACCAGCGGGTCTGCTGGTGATGTTCATCTGCAACCACTGCCCCTATGTACAGGCGATTCGACCGCGCATCGTCCGCGACACCCTCGAGCTGCAGGGCCTCGGGATTAACAGCGTCGCCATCATGTCGAATGATACGACTCAATATAAGGAAGATAGTTTCGAGAACATGCAGGCGGTGGCGCGGGAATATGGCTTCCCGTTTCCCTACCTGCTGGACGAAAGCCAGGCGGTCGCGAAGGCCTACGGCGCGGTCTGTACCCCGGAATTCTTCGGCTATAACAGTGACCTGGAGCTGCAATACCGGGGCCGTCTCGATGCCAGCGGCAAGCAGGCCGCTGCCGGGGACGTGCGCCGCGACCTGTTCGAGGCGATGCGCCAGGTGGCCGAAACCGGGCGCGGGCCGGCCGAGCAGATCCCGGGTATGGGCTGTTCCATCAAGTGGCTGGACGATAGCGCCGGGGCTTGAGGGCCGCTCCCCATAAAGTATTGTTATAGAGCAATAAAATGTCGGGGGCCTGGCGTGAAGCCCGCCTGTCCGGGCTATTGCCGAACGGGACAAACTAGGGGAAAATAGCGCGCCTTGTCTCCGGGTCGGCCGTGCAGCGACTGCCCCGGACAGCCAGCGGAAGCGACGCAGTTGATTGCCTCAGTGCAAACCAATCGGCACTGGAGGCTTTTTTTATCGCTGAAATCGGGACGCGATTTCAGGACCTGCAGCCCATGACCGGCGGCGCAGGAACATGTGCCGGCGACCGGGTACCGGTGCTGTCATAAACACAGAATTCAAATCAGAACAGGAGAAAAACATGGCTCAGCGTAAAGAACTAGCCAATGCCATCCGTGCGCTCAGTATGGATGCCGTGCAAAAGGCAAAATCCGGTCACCCGGGTGCACCCATGGGCATGGCCGACATTGCCGAGGTGTTATGGAATGACAACCTGAAGCATAACCCGGCTAATCCTGACTGGGCTGACCGTGACCGTTTCGTGCTTTCCAACGGGCATGGGTCGATGCTGATTTATTCACTGCTGCATCTCACCGGTTATGAGCTGGGCATCGATGACCTGAAAAACTTCCGTCAGCTGCATTCCAAAACACCGGGACACCCGGAATACGGTTATGCACCCGGCGTGGAAACCACCACGGGCCCGCTGGGACAGGGTATTACCAACGCCGTGGGTATGGCGATTTCCGAACGTGCGCTGGCGGCTGCATTCAACCGTGACGGTCACGAGATCGTTGATCACAATACCTGGGTGTTCCTCGGCGACGGTTGCCTGATGGAAGGCATTTCCCACGAAGCCTGTTCCCTTGCCGGCACGCTCGGCCTTGGCAAGCTGGTGGCCTTCTGGGATGACAATGGCATCTCGATTGACGGTCACGTGGAAGGCTGGTTTACGGATGATACGCCGAAGCGTTTTCGAGGCCTATGGCTGGCACGTGGTTGCCGATGTGGACGGGCATGACCCGGCCGCCGTGCAAAAGGCAATTGATGAAGCCCGCTCGGTGACCGACAAGCCGAGCATGATTTGCTGCAAGACCATCATTGGTTTTGGTTCTCCGAACAAGGCCGGCACCCATGGCTGTCATGGTGCGCCGCTGGGTGATGATGAAATCGTACTGACCCGCAAGGAACTGGGCTGGTCGCATGCCCCGTTCGTGATACCGGATGACATCTATGCCGGCTGGAGTGCGAAGGACAGTGGTGCACAGGCCGAGGCCGCGTGGAACGACAGGTTTGCGGCCTACAAGGCGGCACATCCCGAGCTGGCTGCCGAGTATGAACGCCGCATGGCCGGTGACCTGCCGGCTGACTGGGCTGCCAGGTCGGCTGAATTTGTCAGCAGCGTGAATGCAGCGGCAAAAACCACGGCAACACGCCATTCCTCGCTCGCAGCGATTGAGGGCTACGCGGCCCTGTTGCCTGAACTGTTTGGCGGCTCGGCCGACCTTGGCTGTTCAAACATGACTGAATGGTCGACTTACAAGCCGATGCGTGCCGATACGCCGGATGCGAACTACGTCAATTACGGTGTGCGTGAATTCGGCATGTCAGCCATCGATGAACGGTATCGCACTCCACGGCGGTTTAATCCCGTTTGGCGCCACCTTCCTGATGTTCTCCGAATATGCGCGTAATGCCCTGCGCATGTCCGCCCTGATGAAGATACGCAGTATCTTTGTCTACACGCATGATTCGATCGGTCTTGGCGAAGACGGTCCGACACACCAGGCAGTCGAGCAGATTCCAACCCTGCGCATGATTCCGAACATGGCTGTATGGCGTCCCTGCGATGCGGTTGAAAGTGCCGTGTGCTGGAAGCTTGCCATCGAAAGAAAAGACGGCCCGTCCTGCCTGATCTTCTCGCGCCAGAACCTTGATCACCAGGTCCGGACCGATGCGCAGATCGCCGCCATCGAGAAGGGCGGCTACGTGCTGCGTGATTGTGAAGGAACGCCGGATGTCATTATTATCGCAACCGGTTCCGAAGTCGCACTGGCGACGGGCGCAGCGGAACAGCTTGCCGGCAAGAAGGTGCGCGTGGTCTCCATGCCGTCAACCACGGCCTTTGATGCGCAGGATGATGCCTACCGGGAATCAGTCCTGCCAGCAGCCGTGACTGCGCGCGTTGCGGTCGAGGCGGCGGTTACGCAAGGCTGGTACAAGTATGTCGGCCTTGGCGGCAAGGTTGTCGGTATTGACCGCTTTGGCGAGTCGGCCCCTGCCGGTCAGCTGTTCAAGGAATTCGGTTTTACCGTTGAAAATGTTGTCAAGGCGGTTAACAGTATTTCATAAAGTATATTTATCCGCCCCGTTATCGGGGCGGAATTATTTTCCGGTTTATTTCTAAAATTCAGGAGAAAAATTCAATGGCTATAAAAGTCGGTATTAATGGTTTTGGCCGTATCGGCCGTATGGTTTTCCGTGCAGTCGCAGCGGACTTTCCGGGTGTCGAGATTGTCGGCATCAATGACCTGCTGGACGCTGACTATCTTGCCTACATGCTGAAGTATGACTCGGTACATGGCCGTTTCAAGGGTGATGTTTCCTCTGATGCAAACAACCTGATCGTTGATGGCAGGAAGATCCGCCTGACTGCCGAGCGTGACCCGGCCGACCTGAAGTGGAGTGACGTGGGCGCTGAAATCGTGATCGACTGTACCGGTTTCTTCCTCACCGAAGAAAGCTGCCAGAAACACATCGATGCAGGCGCGAAGAAGGTTGTGCAGAGTGCGCCTTCCAAGGACGGCACGCCGATGTTCGTCTACGGTGTTAACCACGAAAGCTATGCAGGCCAGGCGATTGTTTCCGCCGCTTCCTGTACCACCAACTGCCTTGCGCCTGTTGCCAAGGTGCTGAACGACAACTGGGGCCTGAAGCGCGGCCTGATGACGACGGTACATGCTGCAACGGCGACCCAGAAGACGGTTGACGGCCCTTCATCAAAAGACTGGCGCGGTGGCCGTGGCATCCTGGAAAACATCATTCCTTCTTCGACCGGTGCTGCCAAGGCAGTCGGCGTTGTGCTGCCTGAGTTGAATGGCAAGCTGACGGGCATGGCTTTTCGTATCCCTGCCTCGGATGTCTCTGTTGTCGACCTGACCGTCGAACTGGAAAAGGAAGCTTCTTACGATGACATTTGTGCCGCGATGAAGGCGGCCTCCGAAGGCCCGATGAAGGGTACGCTGGCTTATACCACCGACAAGGTTGTTTCCACCGATTTCCGCGGTATCAGCGCATCATCGATTTTCGATGCCGGCGCCGGCATTGCGCTGGACAAGACCTTCGTGAAGGTTGTTTCCTGGTATGACAATGAGTACGGCTATACCTGCAACATGATGCGTTTTGTCGAGCACATCGCCGGTTAAACAGACGTCAGCTGCAGCAAGCAGTCATCGGCTGCCGGTCACGCGGCGTCAAACCGCTGACTGGCAGCCACTCTGTAAATTATTTCTTACGGAGTCGCCCATGTCTGTAATAAAGATGACCGACCTGGATCTTGCCGGTAAGCGCGTTCTGATTCGCCAGGACCTGAACGTGCCGATCAAGGATGGCAAGGTCAGCAGCGACAAGCGCATTCTTGCCTCGCTGCCGACCATTGAAATGGCGTGAAAGCCGGTGCCAAAGTAATGGTGATGTCACACCTGGGCCGCCCTGTTGAGGGCAAATACGACGAGCAGTTTTCGCTCGCCCCGGTGAGCCACTCACATGGCCGGCCTGCTGGGCCGCGAGGTCAAGCTGGTCAAGGACTGGGTCAGACGGCGTCGGCGAGATGCAAAGACGGCGAAGTCGTCTCTGTGCGAAAACGTCCGTTTCAATGCCGGCGAAATGAAGAACGACGACGCGCTGTCGAAAAAGATGGCCGCACTTTGCGATGTCTACGTGATGGATGCCTTTGGAACGGCGCATCGTGCCCAGGCATCTACCCATGGTGTGGCGAAGTATGCGCCGGTTGCCTGTGCAGGACCGCTGCTTGCCGGAGAACTCGAGGCGCTGGGCAAGGCGCTGGACAATCCAAAGCGTCCCATGGCCGCCATTGTCGGTGGCTCCAAGGTGTCAACCAAGCTGACCGTGCTCGAGGCACTGTCGCAGATTGTCGACCAGCTGATTCCCGGTGGCGGTATTGCCAATACGTTTATCGCGGCCTGCGGCCATAACGTCGGCAAGTCCCTGTACGAGGCAGACCTGGTTCCCGAGGCGAAGCGCCTGATGGAAGCGGCAAAGGCCAAGGGTGGCGAGATCCCGGTGCCGACAGATGTTGTGGTCGGCAAGGAGTTTTCGGAATCTGCCGAGGCCGTCGTCAAGCAGGTCGGCGATGTTGAAGATGACGACATGATTTTCGATATCGGGCCGGATACGGCTGCACGCTTTGCAAAGATGATGAAGAGCGCCGGGACCATCGTCTGGAACGGGCCGGTTGGCGTGTTCGAGTTTGACCAGTTTGGCGAGGGCACCCGTACGCTGGGCCTGGCAATTGCCGAATCCGATGCGTTCTCGATTGCCGGCGGTGGCGACACGCTGGCAGCCGTTGACAAGTACGGTATCGAGAGCAGGATTTCATACATTTCAACAGGTGGAGGTGCCTTCCTTGAGTTTCTCGAGGGTAAAAAACTTCCGGCTGTCGAAATACTTGAACAGCGTGCGAAGTAGTCAAGTCTCCCGGCCAACAATAGACAACTGACAACATGCCAAGACGCACCAAGATAGTAGCAACCCTCGGCCCGGCTACGGATGATCAGCAAGTGCTTGATGACATGATCCAGGCCGGCATGGACGTTGTCAGGTTTAATTTCTCTCATGGCAATACAGACGGTTACATTGTACGTGCCGAGGAGGTGCGCAATCGCGCACGTGCGTTTGGTCACCAGATTGGCGTGCTTGCGGATTTACAGGGACCGAAAATACGCATTGAGGGTTTCGAATCCGGCAGGGTGACCCTTGAGGAGGGCGATCATTTTGTCCTTGATGCAGAGCTTGGGCCGGTTGCCGGTACACATGAGCGCGTGGGTCTGACTTACAAGGCACTGGCCGATGATGTGCGTCGTGGCGATACCCTGCTGCTTGATGACGGTCTGCTGGTTCTCTGGGTCGAGGAGGTCAAGGGGCGCGAGATACATTGCCGCGTGGTCGTGGGCGGTGTGCTGACCAACAGCAAGGGAATCAACCGCAAGGGAGGCGGCCTGTCGGCAGGCGCACTGACCACCAAGGACAGAAGGGACATTGAGACAGCCGCGAAAATGGATGCCGATTATCTTGCCGTATCTTTTCCGCGTTGTGCCGACGATATTCACCAGGCGCGTGAGTTGCTCAGGGCGGCCGGTGGCCACGGGGGTATTGTCGCCAAGATCGAGCGCGCGGAAGCGCTGGAGAATCTCGACGAGATCATCGAGGCGGCCGATGTTGTCATGATCGCGCGCGGTGACCTGGGTGTTGAGATCGGTGATGAAGAATTGCCAGCCGTACAAAAGAACATTATTTCCGTCGCGCGAGGCCTGGACCGGGTTGTGATAACCGCGACGCAAATGATGCAGTCAATGATTACCAGCCCGATACCGACCCGTGCAGAGGTATTTGATGTAGCCAACGCGGTGATCGATGGAACCGATGCGGTAATGCTGTCTGCAGAGACGGCAACCGGCAAGTACCCCGCCAAGGTGATCGAGGCGATGGACAGGATTTGTGCCGGTGCCGAACGCCAGCGCACCAGGCTGACGTCGGAGCGCCGCATGAACATGCACGTCAAGCGGACCGACGAGGCGATTGCAAAGGCGACCATGTACACTGCAAACAGCCTGGGTGTGAAGGCAATCGTGACCTTGACCGAGTCCGGCGCAACGCCCTTGTGGATGTCACGCATCAGTTCGGGCATACCTATCTTTGCGATGACGCGGCATGTTGAAACGCGCAGAAAAGTTACCCTCTACCGGGGTGTTTACCCGGTGAGTTTTGATGTCACCAGCGCCGATCACGCGACAGTCAATAAAGAGGCGATTGATGAACTTGTAAGACGTGGTGCGGTTCGTGACGGCGACCTGGTTATTATTACCAAGGGTGACCTGATGGGTGTGCATGGCGGTACCAATGCCATGAAGATCATCAGGGTGGGCGAGCACGAAATAGTGGAGCAGTAATTTACTTTGACAGGTATTGTCAGGGAATACCCCGGGTTATTCGATTGTTCCGTCACTTTGCTCCTCGCAACGACGGAGAAACCCCGAGGTTCCCTGGCGGCATTAAGGAACCGGCTGAAACAGCCTGCAGTAGCTTGATTAATTTTTGTTAACGATAAACACTTTGGTTTACAGGAGAATGAAATGGCCCTTATATCTTTACGCCAGTTGCTGGACCACGCCGCCGAGAACGGCTACGGGGTACCGGCCTATAACGTCAATAACATGGAGCAGATGCACGCCATCATGGAAGCAGCCCATGAGACCGACAGCCCGGTTATCTGCCAGGCATCGGCCGGTGCACGTTCCTATGCCGGTGCACCTTTCCTGCGTCACCTGATCCAGGCGGCTATCGAACAATGGCCGCACATCCCGGTTGTCGTACACCAGGATCACGGCGCATCCCCGTCGGTCTGCCAGCGTTCTATCCAGCTGGGTTTCAGCTCGGTGATGATGGACGGTTCGCTGGGTCCCGACATGAAGACGCCGATGAGCTTCGAGTACAACGTTGATGTGACCCGGCGCACGGTGGAAATGGCCCATGCCTGCGGCGTGTCCGTCGAGGGTGAGCTGGGTTGCCTGGGTTCGCTGGAAACCGGTATGGCCGGTGAAGAGGACGGTTCCGGTGCGGAAGGTGTGTTATCGCACGACCAGCTGCTGACCGACCCGGAAGAGGCGGCCAAGTTTGTAGAAGACACCAAGTGTGATGCCCTGGCGATAGCGATCGGTACCAGCCACGGTGCCTACAAGTTCACGCGTCCGCCGACCGGCGAGATTCTTGCGATCGAGCGGATCAAGGAAATCCACAAGCGTATTCCGGACACCCACCTGGTCATGCATGGCTCTTCCTCGGTGCCGCAGGAATGGCTGAAGATCATCAATGAAAATGGCGGTGACATGGGTGAAACCTATGGTGTGCCGGTCGAAGAGATCCAGGAAGGCATCAAGAACGGGGTTCGCAAGGTCAATATCGATACCGACCTGCGCATGGCCTCTACCGGTGCGATCCGCAAGCACATGCACGATAATCCTTCGAACTTCGACCCGCGCAAATACCTGAGGGCGGCGACTGATGGTATGCGGGATATCTGCAGGGCGCGTTATGAGGCCTTTGGTACGGCGGGCAATGCCTCCCGCATCAAGCCGATGAACCTGGAAGAAATGACCAAGCGCTATGAAAGTGGCGAGCTTGATCCGACTGTAAAATAAATCAGCTGGATGAGGATTGAAAAAGGCGGCCCAGGCCGCCTTTTTCGTTTGCCGGGATTGCTGACTTTTAATTACATGATTACGCTACCGGTATATATGCATTGGCAGTTACGGGAATACACTGATGTCAAAACTTTATAATTTTTCCGATTACGACAAATATCTTTCACTGAAGATAAATTTCGAACTCTGGCTGATCATCGCCTATTTCCTGAGACCTTTGATCCTCAAGGCATCAACGATACAGATGGGCTTTGGCGCAAAATCGGCGAGTGTGAGCGGCCTGAAGGACCTTGTCTATCCGCATGACTTCGGGTTCTTCCTCGCGGTCCTGGCGACACTGCCGGTATTCCTGGTCATCTATGCCTATATGAAGCGCAAACCGGAGGCGACGGAGCATGTGCGTACACTCTGGCGCAACAGCGGCAAGCTGCTGCTGTTAACGGCGGTATTGAATATCGTGATTGTCTTCGTGCCGTCGCTTGTCGGCATGGCCTACCAGATCAACCTGCTGGGCTGGGGGCAGCTGGTGATTGCCGCCTGCATCCTTGCCTACCTGCTGGTGTCGCGGCGGGTCAGGGACACATTTGCCGATTTCCCGGTGGCTGGCGAGGAGGGTAAG
This sequence comes from uncultured Gammaproteobacteria bacterium, assembly GCA_963827755.1. Lineage (GTDB taxonomy): Bacteria > Pseudomonadota > Gammaproteobacteria > UBA9214 > UBA9214 > UBA9214. The sequence goes on along the minus strand of CAWHCQ010000040.1, from coordinate 10,160 downwards.
GAAGCGAGGCGCAAGAAGGGAGAAGTGACAAGTGGTAAGGGCGAAGTGATAGGTGATAAGTGATAGATGTGATAGAAGTGATAGTGATAAGTGAGGATCCCATGCGAGGCGCACCCTGTGTATGGCCATACGCCTGCGGTCCGGGGCTTGATTCCACGCCAGTGCATCTATAAAAATATATTTTAATACAGCTACTTATTAAGTAATCCCGGGTTCCCGAGAGGCGTCGCCGGCGACGGCCGCCCTGGCGGATACGCGGGGGCTCAATTTTCCCGCCGGCCGGCCGATAGGACTCAGGTGAAAACAGCATTTTCAGCCGATTCCTGTTGTCCTTTAGAAGGCGCGAACGCGCCAGGGGAAAATTCGCCCGGTTTGCCCGAATCGCCGGCGGTCGTTGAAGCGGGCGCGTCCGTTCCGCAGCCCGGCATACACCAGCAGCAGGTCAACATCGTCTTTACGCAGGCGCCCGCAGCGCTGCTGGGGGCTTTCATTGTTGCGCTGCTGCTTACCGCGAGTCTCTGGGGTGTGGCCGACCGATCACACTTGCTTGCCTGGTTAGGGGTGCAAGTGCTGTTGACGAGTGTCCGCCTGTGGCATGTGTACCGCTACCGGACGGCCACCCGGGAAGCGCGTGATGACCCGCGGTGGGAAGTATTTTTCCTCATCGGAACACTTTTTGCAGGAATCGCCTGGGGCTGCATTGGCCTGATATACAGTTCCGGCTGGCCTGCAGAATACCAGGTGCTCGTTGTCATTTGCATGACAGGATTGCAGGCAGGAGCCGTTTCATCCTACTCGGCGATCACCGGTATCTACGTAGCCTTTATGGCGCCTTCAATTCTTATTTTTACGCAGTCCCTGCTGACCCAGTATATCTGGAGCCAGAGTGTAATGGGTCTGCTGTTCCTGCTTGGTGGTTGTGTCCTGCTGGCAATCTCGCGCAATACCTGTAACAACACGTTCAAGTCACTGCAATTGCAGCAGGAGCACCAGGACCTGCTGCAGAAGATGGCTTTATCCAATGCCAGCCTTGAAACAGAAGTCACAACCCGACAGGATGCAGAGACTGAACTGCTGCGGGAAAGACAGCTGTTTACCGAGGGACCCGTCATTGTATACCGCTGCCGTGCAGAGAGCGGCTGGCCTGTTGAATATATTTCCGAAACGATTTCCGGTTTTGGTTATGACGCTGAAAAGATCATGAGGCACCAGATGCCCTATGCGGATTTCATCTACCCGGGCGATTTGCAGCGCGTCGAAGAGACCGAAATGCTGGTTGGCAGGAGCGGGCTTTTGTCCCTGGGTCTCGACTACCGCCTGGTGTGTGCGGACGGCAATTTACGCTGGGTTTACGATTACATGGTGCCGGTAATAAACGGAGTCGGGGAGATCACCCATTATTCCGGCTATATGCTCGATATAACAGACCGGAAACGGGCCGAGTTCGAGCTGCAGACGGAGCGGGACCGCGTCCATGTCACGCTGCATTCAATCGCGGATGCGGTAATTACAACGGATGTGAATGGACAGATTGAATACCTCAACCCGATGGCAGAGCAGTTGACAGGCTGGGTCAACAAGATCGCCCACGGGCTTCCAATTTCGAGGGTTTTCTGCCTGTTTGACGAGGACAGCCGCGAATCAATTGAGAACCCTGTCAGCCGTTGCCTGGCGACTGCCGGTGCCATCAAGTCCGGCAAGGATAACGGCCTGAGACGGCATGATGGCGAGGCATTTTCCATCCAGTATTCCATCTCGCCCATCAAGAATGAAGAAGGTGACGCGCTGGGTGTGATTATCGTATTTACCGATGTCACTGAAACACGCAAGCTGCAACGAAAGATTTCGTACCAGGCCACGCATGATTCACTGACCGGCCTGATCAATCGCCATGAATTCGAAAATCAACTTGACCATGTGATCGGTTCGACAGGCAGCCGGAAGTGAAAAAAATGTCCTCTGTTGTCTGAATATCGACCAGTTCAAGCTGGTAAATGATACCTGCGGTCATGAGGTCGGTGACAGGATGCTCATGGAAGTCACTGAAGTTCTGCAGTCATGTTTGCGGGAAGCCGATATCCTGGCCAGGATCGGTGGTGACGAGTTCGGGATGCTGTTGAAGAATTGTTCCATGAAAGACGCCGTTATTGTTGCGGATGCAATGCTTGAGGCCGTCACGGAGATGAAATTTTCCGCCAGTGAAAGTGGACTTGATACGACCGTTAGTCTCGGTATGGTGAGTGTGGACGGGGAGTCCGAAAGCGTCACCTGTGTAATGAGTGCGGCGGATCTTGCCTGCTATGCGGCAAAGGACCTCGGTGGCAGCCGGCTGCACGTCTACGAGCCGGGGGACCATGAGCTGGCGCGGCGGCATACTGAAATGCAGTGGGTGTCGAAACTGAGCGCCGCGATCGAGGCGGACAGGCTTGTACTCTACTGCCAGGAAATTGCTCCGGTCGGTCGGAGTGCAGATGCCGGCTGTCATTTTGAAGTGCTGGTGAGAATGCTGGATGCCGACGGAGGAATTATTCCGCCTGATGTTTTTCTGCCTGCTGCGGAGCGCTATCACATGATTACCAGCCTTGACCGCTGGGTGGTAAGCCATGGTTTCGCCTGGTATGCAGAAAACAGGGTTGCAATTGACGCGGGCAGCCTGGACACCATGTCGATCAACCTGTCCGGCGCCTCGGTCACTGATAATGACTTCATGAAATTTATCAGGCATGAGCTGACGGAGTATGGCGTGGACCCGCGAAAGATATGTTTTGAAATAACCGAGACGGCTGCCATAGCTAACCTGGATGCAGCCGTGGACTTCATAAGCGGCCTGAAGAAGGTGGGTTGCCGGTTTTCACTTGATGATTTCGGCAGCGGCCTCAGTTCGTTTGCTTACCTGAAAAATCTTCCCGTTGATTATCTCAAGATCGATGGAAGTTTCGTGAAGGGTATGGAATCAGATGCGGTGGACTGTGCGATGGTAAGCGCCATACACCAGCTTGGCAGTCTGGTGGGTATAAAGACCATTGCCGAGTTTGTCGAGAATAATGAAATTCTGAAGAAGCTTGAAGAGATTGGTGTTGATTATGCACAGGGTTACGGGATATCCAGGCCCATGCCGCTGGACGACAAGGTGATCGGGGTTTACAAGATCGCGTAAACGATCTGCCAGGCATGGCCGTTCGGCGCAGCCTGAATAATACGGGATGCAAACGCGTCTTTTTGCAGCCTGCTTTCAAATTTATCACTGGATAAGCACAGGCGCCGGAATTATTATCGTTCTTGTGTGTACATGTTCCCCGGCTATACTCAAATGAGCAGGCAGTCCTGTTTTCCACGACTGTTGACGGCGGGCAGGGCTGCTGCTGTTTCTGCTCGCGGCATCCTCAGGTTCGTTTTGCAAGGACCCTGCAGATGCCGGGGAAATCATCAGGAAAATGGACCTGATCCTCAGGGGTGACTCCAGTTTTGGCGTGTACCGGATGTCCATTACAGACCCTGACTGGCAGCGAACCCTGACACTCAAGGCATGGGAGAAGCGGGTGGATAACAGGACCTTTATCGAGGTGCTTTCACCGCCGAAAGAAGCCGGCATTGTGACCCTGAAGATAATCCATGAAATGTGGAACTACTTGCCGCGCGTTGAACGGGTAATCAAGATTCCTCCCTCGATGATGATGCAGCCCTGGATGGGCAGTGATTTCAGCAACGACGACCTGGTGAAGGCTTCCAGCATCGTCAGGGACTACAGTCACAAGGTGCTGGAAGAAGTGCTGATTCGTGGCGAGGAGGCCTACAAGGTCGAGTTGCTGCCGATGCCGGAAGCCCCGGTAGTCTGGGGAAAGATACTTGCATGGGTAAGGATTGTGGACTCGATGCCCTTGCGGCAGGAATTCTTTAACGAAGACGGTGAATTGATCAGGGTGCTGGACTTCAGGGACATCAGGCGCATTCGCGGCAGGGAAATCCCCGTGTTCTGGGAGATGACGCCGGTAAAGAAGCCAGGCCGGAAAACAGTCATGGAAGTGATCGACCTGCAGATTGATATCGATATAGATGATTCTGTTTTCTCGATTCAGAATCTGAAGGGAGCGAGGTGAAGCCGTGCGGCTGTTTATCAAGATAGCCTGGCGGAATATCGTAAGAAACCACAGGCGTACCCTGATTTCACTCGCAGCTATCATCTTCGGCCTGGCATCGATTATCGTTTTCTTCGGATTTACCGACGGGTTTCATGCACAGTGGGTCGAGAATTCCGTAAAGTTGTATGCAGGGCATGTGGTTATCTATGCAGATGATTATTATGAAGGCCGCAATCTAAACAGGAATATAAAAAACGCAGAATACCTTGAAGCGGCAGCCAGAAAAGCGGGGGGGCTGAGGGCATATACAACGCGGGTTCATGTTCATGGACTTGCGTCCACAGCAGAAAATTCCGTTGCAGTACTGATTCGGGGTATCGATATTGAAAAGGAGAAAGCGATCGCCGGTTTTGATCGAAGAATGGTCAAAGGTGAATACCTTGACCAGGATGCCAGCAGGGAAATATTGCTGGGATATGGGCTGGCCAGTCGACTGCATGCGAATATAGGAAACAAGCTGGTATTGATGATACAGGCAGCCGATGGCTCTATTGGCGCCGAATTGTTTCGATTGAAAGGGATATTCAGGGCGGGTGCCGTTGATCTTGATAAACATCTCGCTGTTATTTCCATCAAGGATGCACAGGAACTTGCGGTAATCAATGACAGGGTTACAGAAGTTGTATTGATTCTGGATGGTCCCGAGTATGTTCAGCCCGTTACCGGTTTTCTGAAAAGAGAAATCGGCTCAAACGGTTTTGATGTGCTGCCGTGGAACATCCTGTTGCCGCAGGCAAGGGAGATGATCGAGCTGAGTTCCGTATTTATGTACGTTGTGCTTGCGATCGTTCTGGTAGTCGTGTCACTGGGAATATTGAACACCATGTTGATGTCGATCATGGAGCGCACCAGGGAGTTTGGTGTAATGATGGCATTGGGAACCAGGCCGGCACAGTATAGTGTCGCTGGTAATGCTGGAGTCATTGATCCTCGGTCTTGTCGGCACCATTCTCGGTGTAATTGTCGGTATTGCGGTCAACAGTTATATTTCAATCGATGGTTTCGATCTCTCGGACTGGTCAGGGGCAATGGAGCTTGTGTCGAGCCTGCATCCGGTCGTATACCCGTATACCGATATATACAACGTCTCCCTGTGTGCACTTGCGGTGTTCCTTACCACACTCGTGGTAACGATTTATCCGGCTATCAAGGCGGCACGGCTGGAACCGGTCGAGGCAATGCGATTTGTCTGAATCCGCCCTGGAGAGTGTTCGTACAGTCGAGCTGAGAAAAGTCTATGACAGGTCCGGGATACCTGTGGTGGCGCTGCAAGCGGTTAACCTGTCAGTAGAGAAGGGCGAATTCCTTGCGGTTGTCGGCCCGTCCGGCTCAGGCAAGACAACGCTGCTGAACCTGATTGGCGCGCTTGATCGTCCTACAGGGGGCGGAATTTATATTGAAGGAAAAGATATTGCCAGCCTGTCCGGTGGCAGGCAGGCCGAGATGCGACTGCGCCGGATTGGTTTCGTGTTCCAGGAATTCAATCTGATCCCGGTGCTGACCGCCATCGAGAATGTTGAATATGTAATGCTGCTCCAGGGTGTAGACAGGGAAACCAGGCAAGCAAAATCACGGGCCATTCTCGAGGAGGTCGGGCTTGGCGGGCTCGAGGACAGGAGGCCGGGCGAACTCTCGGGAGGGCAGCAGCAAAGGGTCGCCGTGGCCAGGGCCATCGTTACGCAGCCCGCCATAGTCCTGGCAGATGAGCCGACGGCAAACCTGGATTCTGAAACCGGGGCGTCCCTGCTTGACCTGATGAAAAAACTCAATCGGGACAAGCAGGTGACCATTATTGTTTCTACCCACGACTCCATGGTGATGGAGAGGGTGAGCCGGGTAGTGCGCATGCGGGATGGCTGCCTGGACGGTGCGGATTAACAGCCGCGTCAGCAGTACTTTATGGCAGGATTTATGTAATATGTAGGCGGGATGCGTATCAGGCCGGTTGGCGCTTTTTGAGAAAAGGGTCATGCGACTAAAGACAATAACTGTACTTATTGTGTTTCTCACTCCTGCGGTACAGGCGGCAGAAAGCCTTTTCGGTGTGCATGATAACTACAGCCTTGCCGGTTCATACAAGAACCTTCTTCACCATTTCAGAGACCCCTTTCATCGAAGGATGATTTCTGGAGTGACCTGAATCGTCTCAGGATCAGGTTTAGCACCGATGTTACCGATAACATCAAGTTCACAACATTCATCGATAATGAATTTCTTCTTGGAACACTGCTTGACCGGCAGGATTTCAAGCTGGTGAAGGATGATTCCACGGATACCTTGCTGGACCTTGATCATCAGGTCGTCGATAGTGATGACCTGTTATGGCGCGCCAGTATTTACAGGATGCACCTGACTTTTTCCACGGAAAAGTCGAAGCTGGTCGTTGGGAGGCAGCGTGTTGCATGGGGAGTGGGCAGGGTATGGAATCCGACTGACCTGTTCAACCCGGTAAGCCCGCTGCAAATCGAGCAGGATCAGAGAGACGGCGTAGATGCAGTTAACCTGGAGTATTACACGGGTCCGCTAGGGAGCCTGAACCTCGTGTTTGCGGCCGGAGATGACAGTGACAAGAACAGTGTCAGGCTTGAAGGCGCACCACGAATATCAACAAGTACGACCTTCACCTGATGGCTGGCGAGTTCAGGGAAAACGGGGTTGCCGGTTTTGGTTTCACGGGAGACCTCGGCGGTGCCGGTTTGCGGGGTGAGGCGACCTATACAGATCCGGACACGGGGCACGACTACTGGCAGGCAATGCTGGGCTGGGACTATTCGTTTCGAAACACCCTGTACGTGATGTTCGAGTACCTCTATAACGAGGGCAACGTCAAGCAGCCTGCAGCGCCGGGTGGATTTACCCCGGACTCAAACCGCAGGGTATTTTCCGGTGAGATCGAAACCCGCAACAGTAATTTCCTTGCTTCAGGCCTGTCCTATGACATTACACCCCTGGTCAAGGTCAGTTCCCTGCTGATCTATGACATCGATGACAGCAGCGTCTTTTTTGCCCCGGCGCTGGCCTGGAATATTCTTCCCAATCTGGACTGGACGCTGGGGGCGCAGTTGTTTGCAGGAAATGACAGTAGTGAATATGGCGACCAGCCAGATGTTTATTACACCTCGCTGGAATGGTTCTTTTAACGAAGTCCCGGGCAATATTCATGGATCTCATTTTTCCGGATAGTTGCCAATAAAAAGCCCCTGCGCGGGCAGGGGCCTGTTGGATTTCTTCAGCTGCTGATTGTGAAAAAACGTTATGTTTATTGATTTATTAATTTGAACTGCAAGCAACGACGACTAGCGCCAGCGGTACAATCAACGCCTGCTTTGCATATTTCCTGCAGATTTTAAGTAAGACCTGTTTCATAACAACTACCTCCTTTGTTAACCTTGCACCTTGAGGATAGGCCAAAAAACAACTACTGACAACACAGAAGCCTGAGATATTTCCAGGCCTGATTGTACTCACAGGCAGCCGACGGCTTGCAGACTCTCAAAAACGAGCTACCCTTTTCCGTATCCGTGGAAATGGCAGCAGATCAGCGGCAAGGCAGCCATATATACAGTGCTGCGAAGGCCGCGTGGAAGAAATTTCAGGCAGATATTTAAATGCGTAGCACAGTGGGTGAGTTGCAGAAGCAATCTGTAAACTGGTTCAGCGGGCCGGTAACAGACACCGTCATGGCCTTTAGCTGGATACCCTTTGCCTTGCTGGCCATTCTGATCGAGGATACAAATGATGCCCTGCGCATCTTCATGTTGTATGTCCTGTTTTTCTCTTTCTCACATCAGCCTCTGACCCTGGTGCTGGTTTACGGTGACAAGGCAAGGTTTGACCTGCGTTCGAAACTGTATACCTGGAGCCCGCTGGTCTTCGGTATTGCTGTTCTCATGGTTGTGAGTTTCAGTCCGTTGTTGCTGGCCGTGGCGGCAGGCCTGTGGAATGCCGAACACACGGTGATGCAACGTTACGGCATAATGCGCATATACGGCAGGATGACTGGTCAGAGAACAGGTGGTGTTGAACTTTACCTGCTGTTCACATGGTTGTTGCTGGCCATTGTATGGGCGGCTGCAGATCCGGCGACCATGCATAGTATATCGGCACTTGACCTGGGTGATACCAATACCGCTGTTGTCGATCTTTTGACGGGGCTGGGTCCGCTTGCGGCTTTGCTGAAACCATTTGCGCTTGTTGCAACGCTGCTGTTGATCCTGATGTGGTTCCGGGAGGAGCGCGCCCGACCGGTGAACCGTGCCAAGCAATTATATTGCCTGTCAAGCGCGGCACTTTTTACCTTGATGATGTTTCACCCGGTTGCCGGATTGATCGGGGGTATGGGTGCGCACGCGTTCGAGTATTTTGTGATTGTCAATCGCAGCCTGGGTAACCAGGTCAAGGCTCCTGCAACAGCGGATGGCCTGCTGGACAAGGCGCTCAGGGCGCGCAGCGGGCGTGCGGGTTTCTTCGTCCTGTACCTGTTGGTGATTGCCTCGATCCTTGTGCTGCTGGAGAGTTTCGCAAGCGTGGTGATCTATACCCTCGTTATGTCATTTCTCGGGGCCCTGCATTTTTTCTATGACATGTTTATCTGGAAGCTGAGACAGCCAGCTGTAGCGCGCAACCTTGGCGCCGTCGATCATGCCGTCTGAGTGCTGCGGATAATATCTCTCAAACCGGCAGCAATAACAGCGCCAGTGCAACAGCCCCCGGCAGCGCCTGTATCCACAGGATAGAACGGTTCGCCGTGTATGCGCCGAACAGGCCGGCCGCGATGACGCAGGCAAGGAAGAAGATAACGATATCTCTTCCATCCCCGGCGGCCAGCAGTCCCCAGCACAGGCCGGCCGCGAGAAAGCCGTTATAGAGTCCCTGGTTGGCGGCGAGCACTGCGGTCTGCCCGGCCTGCTCGCGGCTCATCCCGAAGATCTTCCGACCGAGCGGTTTCTTCCAGAGGAACATCTCCAGCAGCATGAACAGCAGGTGCAGCAGGGCGACCAGCGCAATGGCGGTGTTCGTCAGCATGATGTGCCACTCCATCGGTGTAACTATCAGACAACCAGCGCCGGTTCGTTCAGCAGGCCGGCCTGTTCCCGCAGTGCGAGCACATGATCTTCCCAGTAACGGTCTGTATAAAACCAGGGAAAGGCCCGCGGAAAGGCGGGGTCTTCGCAGCGCCGTGCCAGCCATGCCGCGTAGTGAATGATGCGCAGCGTACGCAGCGGTTCAATCAGCTGTAATTCACGCGTGTCGAACTCATAAAACTGCTCGTAACCCTCGATGATATCGATCAGCTGTGATTGCATGTCATGACGATCACCCGAGATCAGCATCCAGATGTCCTGTATTGCCGGACCGGTGCGGCAGTCGTCCAGGTCGACGAAGTGCGGTCCCTGTTCCGTCCAGAGGATATTCCCCGGGTGGCAGTCGCCGTGCAGGCGCAGCTGCCGGATGTCGCCGGCAGCTGCAAAGATCGCGCTGATCTGCACCAGCAGGTCTTGCGACAGCGTCAGGTAGGCCTCTTCAATATGGGCGGGGATGAAATTGTTTTCCAGCAGGAAGGTGCGCGACTGGTGGCCAAAGCTGTCGATGTCCAGCACCGGCCGGTGGCTGAATGGCCGGGATGCGCCGATGGCATGCATGCGGGCAATAAAACGTCCCATCCATTCGCGCTCCTCGCGCGCGCTCAGTTCGGGCCAGTGACCACCCTGGCGGGGGTAGACGGCCAGCCGGTAGCCCTGCCAGTCGTGCAGGGTTGATCCATTGATGGACAGCGGGGCAACCACCGGGAGTTCCGCGGCCGCGAGTTCGAGGGCAAAGGCGTGTTCCTCGAGGATGGCCTCGTTTGACCAGCGACCCGGCCGGTATATCTTCGCAATGACCGGCGTCCCGTCTTCCACGCCGACCTGGTAGACCCGGTTTTCATAGCTGTTGAGCGCCAGCAGTCGCCCGTCGGTCAGGTAGCCGCAATCCTCGATCGCATCCAGCAGGGTATCCGGTGTCAGGCCCGAGTAATCGACG
>CAWHCQ010000039.1:0-51169 GCA_963827755.1 uncultured Gammaproteobacteria bacterium | reverse complement strand
AGCTGGAAGTGGTCGCCAATGCAGCGGGTTTGACGCTGTTACGTGCCGATGCCTCTCCCTATGTCGAGCGCATTCGTCAGCTGGCGCAGAAATATGACAACATCAGCTTCCTCGCCTGCAGCAGGAGATCGAAAAACTACGGCTCAAGGGCATCGATGTACACCTGGTGCCGGAAGCGATGGTAATACCGGCCGCGCTGGAAGAAATCGTCGACCGTTTACAGCAAGGCTGGGCGTATATCAGGGTCTAGCCCGTAGCAATTCCTCTCGGCAGACGGGCATGAAACTTGTCTGTCTCTTCGCCTGAATACCACTTCTCGGCATAAAAAAGCCGGCCAATAATACTGGCCGGCCTCCCCCCATCCGAACTGGCGAAACCTCCGCCTTGTTTTAATCAATCACGGCTTGATGTAGGTGTAACCCATCTGCTGCAGCCGGGACAGTTCGGCAACGCCGCTGGGAACAATGTCGGCGTCATCCACGTCATACAGATCGTTGCGTGGCATTGATCTTCTTGCCCTTGAGTGTGTTTGCACAAACGGCAAAGTCCACGCCCTGGTCCTTGAGTCCGGAAATCGTGGCCTGTTGTGCATCCGTGGCATTGCCATGTTTAAGTTTCGTATTCTTGAGGGCATCCGGTGTCAACAGCAGGCTCAGACCCTTGCCGTGCATGACGACCTTGACATCCAGGTTCTCCGCTCCCACCGCATTGATGTGATTCTGGATATTGCGCAAGGCGCCTGCCTGCGTCTTCGGGTCATCATAATTGATGTGGTACACGACCTTTTGCTTTCCATAGCGTTCGTTGGCCATGATGTTGGCCGTAAACAGCAGTGCCAGAACTGTCAAAAACGACACCCATACGTTCATGGTTTTCATATCTGTTCTCCAAATACCCGGGGTCTCCACGACTGGAATCATATAACAGGACGAGCGGAGACTTTAAGCTGCCCTGTATCGTTAAGGTTAAATGACCGGAAACGCGTCCATGTCATACAGGGTTGACGCAATAACAGGGCGATTCTATTCCATTGGAAAAATAATCAGGCTAAAGAATCGAGTATGGCTTTCAGCTGTTTTTGCACCAGATCCAGCGGTTGACTCGCATCGATGACGCGATAGCGCTCAGCCTGGTTCCTCGCCATGTCGAGATAGCACTGGCGGACGCGTTCGAAGAATTCCACCGTCTCCTGCTCGAAGCGGTCGAGCTGGCCGCGCTTGCCGGCCCGTTCCAGCCCAAGTGCGACCGGGACGTCCAGCAGCAGGGTCAGGTCGGGACGGAAATCCCCCTGCACCAGTTCCTCGAGGCTGTGCGATCTTGCCGGCGTCCAGGCCGCGCCCGCCGCCCTGGTAGGCCCAGGTGGCATCGGTGAAGCGATCGCACAGCACCCATTGACCGGCTGCCATGGCCGGGTGGATCACCCTGGCGAGGTGCTCGGCACGCGCTGCAAACATCAGCTGCAGTTCGCAGTCCGGGCTCATACCGGTGTACTGCGGATCCAGCAACAGGCCGCGTATCGCCTCACCCAGCGGGGTGCCGCCCGGTTCACGCGTAACCACGACATCCCTGCCCATGTCACCGAGTTGTCGCAGGATGAACTCGATGTTGGTGGTCTTGCCAACCCCTTCGATGCCTTCAACGGTGATGAATTTACCTTTCATTGCAACTGTGCCTGGTCGTTCAGCTTGATGTGGCTTTTGCCGCGCTGGAACTTGTCGACCGCCCGGTTATGCTCCTTCAGCGTGCTCGAGAAATAGTGTCTGCCGCCACCCATGGCTACAAAATACAGGCTGTCGCCCTTCGCCGGATGCAACACGGCATGTATCGCATCCGCGCCCGGCATGGCGATCGGCGTCGGCGGCAAGCCTGAGCGAGTATAGGTATTGTAGGGCGTGTCCTTTCTCAGGTCGCGCAAACGGATATTGCCATCGAATTTCTCTCCCATCCCGTAGATGACGGTCGGGTCTGTTTGCAGCTTCATGCCTTTTTGCAGGCGCCGGACAAATACACCGGCGATAACCGGGCGCTCCTCTACCCGGCCGGTTTCCTTCTCGACAATCGACGCCAGAATCAATGCCTCGTCCGGAGACTTGAACGGCAGCCCGTCCTCGCGTTCCTGCCATTCCTGCAGCAGGCGCCTGCTCATCGCATCGTGTGCGCGGCGCAGCACCGCAAGGTCTGTGGTGTTACGTGGAAAATTATAGGTGTCCGGGAGAAAGCGCCCCTCCGGGTGCTGACCGGCATGACCGAGGCGCGCCATGATCCCGGCGTCATCAAGCCCCTCGAGGGTGTTTTCTGCAACCGGGGAAGCCGAAATACGGGCCAGCATTTCCCTGAAGGTCTGCCCCTCGATCAATGTCAGGCTGTACTGGATGACCCGGCCCGCGACTATCTGTTCAAGCAATGACAGCGGGGTCATTCCCCGGACCAGCGCGTATTCGCCCGTCTTCAGCTTTCTCGACACCCCCAGCTCGCGTCCCAGCAGGAGGAAAAAGCGCGGGGTATCGATGATGCCCTTGCGCTCAAGATCGAAGGCAAGCTGCTTCATCGAGGTCCCGGGAGGCAGCGCATAGATCATGCCTTCTTCCGGAATACCGAGATCGGCGGTCTTGAAACCGCGGTACAGGCTGAGGGTCACCGCGGCGGCAGCCACCAGCAGTAACAGCATCAGCACAAGCGCCTTGAACAGGAATCCCTTTTTGCCGGCGGCTGGCTGTTCACCACTCATGGACAAACCTTCACGCCCGCCAGCCGCTGTCGTTGTCGCTCTTTTCGGGTAATACTTTCATTAAATTCAGTGTGATATTGCCTATACTGCAGGCTGTTTCGTCGATCGAAATAACCGGCCAGATGCCGATCAGGCTGTTGCAGAGGAACACCTCCTCCGCCTGCAGCAGGTCCTCCCGGCTGATCGGTGCTATCCGCGCTTCAAGCCCCTGCCGTTCGGCCTGCTCGAGAATAATGGTCCGCATTATTCCGGCCACGCCGCAGTGCGACAGGTCCGGTGTCACGAGCACACCCCCGCTGACGATGAACAGATTACTCATGGTGCCTTCAACCAGGTTTGCGTCCGTGTCCATCAGCAGGCCTTCGTGAATGCCGGCATCACTCCACTCCCGCCTCGCAAGCACCTGCTCGAGGCGATTCAGGTGCTTGATACCGGCCAGGGCAGGATTGCGTCCCAGGCGGGTTGCACACAGCCGGGTACGCACGCCCTGCTCCGCGCAGGCGGCGGGATATTCGGGCCACGGGTGCAGCTGCATGATGCGGGTACAGGCCACGGTCTCCGGCACGCGGTAGCCGCGCCCGCCGGAACCACGCGTGATAATCAGCTTCAATACACCCTTGTCGAGGCCATCGACAACAGGCTGTGCCTCCGCTGCCAGCCGGGCACTGTCGGGCGGCTGCAGACCGAGCCTTGCACATCCGGCCCGCAGACGATCCATGTGACGTGGCCAGTGCCTCGGGCGGCCATCCCTGATGGCGATGGTTTCAAAAACCCCGTCGCCGTAAAGCAGCCCGCGATCGGATACGGGTATGACGCTCGCCGGTTCGCCATTCACCAGTGTTGCCGTCCTGCCCGTCATGCCTGGTGCAGCCCGAGTGCATGCAGCAGTCCACGCGCCTTCGCGCGGGTCTCCTCGAGTTCGGCAGCCGCGACGGAGTCTGCCACAATCCCCGCCCCGGCACGCAGCTGCAACTCAGCCCCGGAATACACCATGCTGCGAATCAGGATATTCAGATCCATGCTGCCGTCACGGTTTATATAGCCCATCGACCCGGTGTAGGCACCGCGTGCTTCCTGCTCGAGCTCGGCAATGATTTCCATGCAGCGAACCTTCGGGCAGCCGGTGATCGTGCCGCCGGGAAACACCGCGCGAATCACTTGCCCCGGAAGGACATCCTCGCGCAGCGTGCCGCGCACATTCGAGACGATGTGATGCACATGCGCAAACGACTCGAGCACCATCAGCTCGTTGACCTCGATTGATCCCGGCACACAGATGCGGCCCAGGTCGTTGCGTTCCAGGTCGATGAGCATGATGTGTTCCGCCCGCTCCTTCGGGTTCGCCATCAACTCGTCCGACAAACCGATATCAGCCGCCGCCGTTGTGCTCCTTGGCCGGGTTCCGGCAATCGGGCGCGTCTCGACGGTCCTGCCATGGACGCTTACCAGGCGTTCCGGCGAGGAACTGATGATGGCGGCATTCGGCCAACTCGCCAGGCCGCCGAAGGGTGACGGGTTATGAATGCCGAGATTGTCATAGAGTACGGCCGCAGCGACGGCCTGGCCGAGCTCAATACGCCAGCACCTGGACAGGTTCACCTGGAAAACATCGCCTTCGTGAATATAGTCATGAATGCGCGCGACGGCATCGAGGTACTGTTGCGGCGCCTCTTCGCGCACATTAACCACCGCGATCTCCGCAGCGGCGTTCTGCTGCGGCGGCGGCAAGGCCCCGATATCGGCGAGCATCTGCTCCAGGTACGGCTGCTGGCCCGGCTCGGCAACCACACAGGTGGTCTGCTGTTGATGGTCAACAACAACGGCCGTCCTGAAACGGGTTGCTATGGCAACGGGCAGGGCACCCGATGCCGCAGGCAGGCTCAGCGACGGCTCGATCTGTGCGGCCAGTTCATAAGCCAGGAAAACGAACCAGCCTCCGCTGAAGGGTAAATCAGTGGCCACGGGCGCCGCCGGGCGGGTTTCGGACCACCAGCTGTCGAAGTGTTCCAGGAAATCACCCGTCTGCGGCACCGCATCGCCGGGCGAGTAAAGCCGGCCGTCGTTCGCCAGCCTGAGACTGTCTCCGGGAAAGGCAAACAGGATGTCATAGCGGCCATTCGCGGTACTTTGCAACAGGTGCGGATAACGTTCAGGATGCGCCCTGTGCAATTCAAGCGGATTGATAAGCCGGTCTATTCTTTTTACTGACGGTGACACGGTACGGCAGCGTTTGTTGATTCCCGGGGCAGCACCGGCTGCACGCAATGCATGCATGAGGTCAATCCGGCTTGCGCAGGATCAGGGTACCGTTGGTGCCGCCAAAACCGAAAGAATTTGTCATGACCACGTCGATCTTCATTTGCCGGGCGGTATTCGGCACATAGTCGAGGTCACATTCCGGGTCCGGGTTATCGAGGTTGATGGTAGGCGGCGCCACCTGGTCGCGAATGGCCAGCGCAGAGAACACCGCCTCAACCCCGCCCGCGGCACCGAGCAGGTGCCCTGTCATGGATTTGGTTGAGCTGATCGCCACATCAGCGGCATGTGATTCAAATGCCCGTTTGATTGCCCGGGTCTCGGCAACATCACCTGCCGGGGTCGAGGTCCCGTGGGCATTGATATAGTCCACCGCGTCAGTGTTTATCCCGGCATCGGCCAATGCTGCATGCATGCACCTCGCCGGACCTTCACCGCTCTCGGAGGGCTGCGTTATATGATAGGCATCACCGCTCATGCCAAACCCGGCAAGCTCGGCATAGATGTTTGCACCGCGGGCACGTGCCCGTTCGTATTCCTCCAGCACCAGCATCCCGGCACCGTCACTCAGCACAAAACCGTCACGATCAGCGTCCCAGGGGCGGCTGGCGGCCGCAGGATCGTCATTGCGCGTGGACAGTGCCCGCGCCGCCGCAAAGCCGCCGATACCGGTCGGACAGGTCGTCATCTCGGCGCCGCCGGCGACCATTACATCGGCATCGCCATAGGCAATGGTGCGGGCGGCCATGCCGATATTGTGCGTGGAGGTCGTACAGGCGGTCACGATTGCGATGTTGGGACCTTTCAACCCGTACATGATAGAGAGATTTCCGGCAATCATGTTGATGATATTGCCGGGCACAAAGAAGGGTGAAATCTTGCGCGCACCACTATCGATGTAGGCCTGGTAGGCCGATTCGATACCGCTCAGGCCACCAATACCGGACCCGATTGCGACACCGGCACGGTCAGCATCGGCTTCACCGATTTCCAGCCCGGCATCATCGATCGCCTGGCAGGCAGCGGCAAGGCCATAGTGGATAAAGGTCCCCATGCGGCGGGCATCTTTTGCCGTGATGTATTGCGTGACATCGAAGTCCCTGATTTCGCCGCAAAACCGGACAGGGAAATCGCTGCAGTCAAAGTTGGTGAGGGGACCGATACCGCTCTTGCCTGCAAGGATGTTTCGCCAGGCGCTTTCAACATCATTGCCGACAGGGGAAACAATACCGAGCCCGGTTATGACGACGCGTCTTTTGGACATGCCCGACCCTCGAAAACGCCCTGTACTGATAGAAGCGGCAACAAAATAAAAAGCCGCACCCCGTGTCTGCAAGCGTGCGGCCGTAATACGGTGTGGAGAGAATCAACCCAGATGGGCGCTAACGTAATCAACTGCCTGTTGAACCGTGGTGATTTTCTCCGCTTCTTCATCAGGAATTTCGCATTCGAATTCCTCTTCAAGAGCCATAACCAGTTCGACTGTATCCAGAGAATCTGCACCAAGGTCATCGACGAATGAAGAACCACTGTTTACCTCGTCTTCCTTTACCCCAAGCTGCTCGATCACGATCTTCTTGACACGCTCATCAATATTACTCATTTCGGATTCATCCTGTATGTTTTGAAGTAGGCAGCCGTGGCTGCGCGAGTATTGTAGTTAATGCGATATGCAAGATACAAGTTGGACGGGCGTCCTGCCCGACCCTGCCTGCCACCCGGTTTCACGGGTATCACTACAGGCGCTGATTATATGCCACATAGTTATTATATTACAGTGCTTTACAAGGTCTTTATAAGCCAGCCATCAGGCTTGATCAACTCATGTACATGCCACCGTTCACGTGGATGGTTTCACCCGTAATATAAGCGGCTTCTGCAGAAGCGAGGAAGGCAACAGCATTGGCGATATCCTCCACGGCACCAAGACGGCCAAGCGGGATCTGTCCAAGCAAGGCCTCGCGCTGTTCATCCGGCAATGCCCTTGTCATATCGGTATCGATGAAACCGGGTGCAACGGCATTGACAGTGATGCCCCGCGAACCCACCTCGCGCGCCAGTGACTTGGTGAAACCGATGACGCCTGCCTTGGTGGCCGCATAATTGGCCTGCCCGGGGTTCCCGGTCGCTCCGATCACCGAAGTAATGGTAATAATCCGGCCGCGTTTTGCCTTCATCATGCCACGCAGGCATGCCTTGCTCATGCGAAAGGCCGAGCTAAGGTTTGTCTGGATCACATCATTCCATTCTTCTTCCTTCATGCGCATCAGCAGATTATCACGCGTGATGCCGGCATTGTTCACAAGGATGGAAGGTGCGCCGAACTGTTCTTTCAGGTCTTTCATCAGGGCGTCCACCGATTCAGGATCGGTCACATCCAGCACCTTGCCGCCCCCCCGGGTCGCCAGTGAATCCGCGATGGCCGCGGCACCCTTTGCGCTCGTCGCCGTGCCGATTACCGTGGCACCCTTGCTCGCCAGCACCCCGGCTATGGCCTTGCCAATACCCCGGCTTGCGCCGGTTACCAGTGCGATCTCATCATTTAATGACATGTAACTCCCCTGTGCAGGTTAGCCCTTATCCGGCCAGTGCGGCTTTCAACGTCTGCGCATCATGGACAGCCGTGAAACTCATCGCCCTGTCTATGCGCTTGCCAAGTCCCGTGAGAACCTTGCCGGGACCAAGTTCGAATACCTGCGTCACCCCGGCAGCACCCATGGCCTGTATACATTTGACCCACTGTACCGGGCTGTACAGTTGCTTGTGCAGGTTGGCACGTATCAACTCCGGTTCGAGATGGCTGCCGGCATCGACATTCTGGATGACCGGTATCTGCGGCGATTTTATTGACAGTTGTTGCAGGCTATCTGAAAACTGCCCGGCCGCAGGCTCCATGAGTGCGCAATGCGATGGAACACTGACCGGCAATTCCACGGCACGTTTTGCCCCGGTTTCTTTTGCCAGGGCAATCGCGCGTTGCACCGCCGCCAGGTGACCGGCGATCACAACCTGTCCGGGTGAATTGTAATTGACCGGCGTGACGACTTCAGCCTCCGCCGCCTGGCGACACACCGAGGCCACGGCCTCGTCATCCAGCCCGAGTATGGCCGCCATTCCGCCGACACCGGCCGGAACCGCTGATTGCATGCAACGACCACGCTCGGCCACAAGGCCAATGGCGTCTTCAAATGCCAGCGCGCCGGCACAGACAAGGGCCGTGTATTCACCCAGGCTGTGTCCGGCCATGACAGCCGGTGTCACGCCGTCATGTGCCTGCCAGACACGCCAGACGGCGACACCGGATGCCAGCATGGCCGGCTGGGTCCTGTCTGTCTGGTTCAGCTCATCTGCCGGGCCGTCGTGTACCAGCCGCCAGAGATCATAGCCGAGGACCTCGCTTGCACGGGCGAAGGTGTCGATCACCTGACCATATTCGGCAGCAAGTTCTGCCAGCATACCCACGGATTGCGATCCCTGTCCGGGAAACACCATGCCCGTTTTCACGTTTTCATTGTCAGTCATTACTTACAAGGCCTTTCAAAATTGATTATTTGTATACATCAATATCATGGCGCGCTCGTTTACTACTCGACTCCTGCCAGGACAGTTGCGACCTGCGGGAGCGCAGGCGCGACAGGGGTTGATGCCGACGGTTGGTTATCGCGGATGAGATCCGCTCCTACAGTCATATACGGGAACGGGTTCACCCGGGATTCCGGCCCTGCTGTCCTGCATCCGGGCTACGGCACTACGCTCGTTATAACAGAAATACTAGTATTTCAATAAAGCCGAACCCCAGGTAAAACCGCCACCGAAGGCTTCCAGTAACAGGACCTCTCCGCGCTTGATACGGCCGTCGCGAACTGCGACATCCAGCGCCAGCGGTACGGATGCCGCCGAGGTGTTGCCGTGTTCATCCACGGTCACGACAACCTGGTCCATCGACATTTTAAGTTTTTTAGCAGTGGCCTGGATGATCCGGATGTTGGCCTGGTGCGGTATGAGCCAGTCAACGTCGGCTTTATCCATGTCATTGGCGGCCAGCGTTTCGTCGACAATACGACCCAGTGTATTCACGGCCATCTTGAAAACTTCATTACCCTGCATCTGCACGTAGGCCTGACCGGCCTGCACCTTGTCATACCCCTGGGAAATCCCGGCATTCACCGTCAGCAGGTGTTCGTAACTGCCATCGGCATGCAGATGTGTAGAGAGGATCCCCGGCTCGTCGCTGGCCTCGAGCACAACGGCACCGGCCCCGTCACCGAAGAGGATTGCCGTGCCGCGGTCATTCCAGTCCACAATCCGCGACAGGGTCTCCGCGCCCACGACCAGTGCACACTTTGCCGCACCTGTCTTGATGAACTTGTCTGCAACACCCAGGGCATAGATGAAACCTGTGCATACCGCCTGTATATCGAATGCTGCAGTACCGTGGATATCGAGACGCTGCTGGAGCAGGCAGGCGGTACTGGGAAATACCCGATCAGGCGTTGTCGTTGCCAGAACAATCAGGTCGATCTGGCGCGGGGTACGCCCGGCAGCTTCCATTGCCCGGCTCGCGGCAATTTCAGCCAGATCACAGGTGGTTTCATCACCGGCTGCAATATGCCGTTTGTAAATACCTGTGCGGTCACGAATCCATTCGTCCGAGGTGTCCATGATCTTTTCCAGATCATGGTTGGACAGCACCTTTTCGGGCAGATAACTGCCGGTGCCGGTTATCCTGGAATATTTCATAGGGCGTTCCTGTTTTCCTGGTAGGTCTGCAGGTGCTGGCTGATCCGTTGCGGCACGCGCTCCCTTACTTGCAGAACAGCCACCTTGATGGCATTGCCGAACGCCAGTGAATCTGCACCGCCGTGGCTCTTGATGACAATCCCGCGCAGACCCAGCAGGCTGGCACCGTTATAGTGACGCGGGTCTATCCTGCGGCGAAAGGCCTTGAGCACGGGCATGGCGATCACCGCGGCCAGCCGGGTAAGCGCGTTACGGGTAAATTCCTGCTTGATAAACCCGGCGATCATTTTCGCAAGGCCCTCGCTGGTCTTCAGGGAAATATTACCGACAAAGCCGTCACAAACGATGACATCGAAATCACCCTTGTAGATATCATCACCCTCGGCATAACCCTTGTAGTTCATACGACTTTCAGCGATCAGCCTGGCGGCTTCCCTGACCTGTTCATTGCCCTTGATTTCTTCCTCGCCGATATTCAGCACGCCAATGGCGGGCTTCTCGTTGCCATCGACTGCAGCTGCCAGCTCCGAGCCCATCAAGGCAAACTGGAACAGGTGCTCGGCATCACATTCAACATTCGCACCCAGGTCGAGCATCCATGTATGACCCTGCGACGTCGGCAAGGCCGTACAGATAGCCGGCCTGCTGATACCCGGCAGCATCTTCAGCACAAACCGGGAGGTTGCCATCAATGCCCCTGTATTACCGGCACTGACGCAGGCATCAGCGACACCTTCCTTGACGAGGTTCAATGCCACACGCATGGAGGAATCTTTCTTGTTACGCAACGCGCTGGACGGCAATTCATCCATTTCCACCTGCTGGCTTGCGTGATGGATTTTCAAACCGGGATTTTTACCGCTGCCTGCAGCTTGCAGGGCCTGCGCGAGCTGTGTTTCATCGCCCACCAGGATAAATGTCACATCGGGATACCGGGCGATTGCCGAAACGGCAGCGGGTACAACCACTCCGGAACCAAAATCGCCGCCCATTGCATCAAGTGCAATCGTGATTCCCCGGCTCATGGTTTGATGGTGATTTTTTGAAGCAAGGACAGTGCATTCGGGCAAACCGCGGGAGTGCCCTGAATCTGCAACACTCCGCGGGAGTTACCCGCATAACCGTTCTCTACAGGATGATCAATCAGTCCAGGTCCTTGTCGACAACCTTGCGCCCGCGATAAAAGCCATCGGCACTGATATGGTGACGGAGGTGCGTCTCTCCGGTTGTCGGTTCAATCGAAAACGTATTCGATGTCAATTTGTCATGCGAACGACGCATGCCACGCCGTGAAGGCGTCTTGCGATTCTTTTGAACAGCCATGCTATCTATTCCTCTACTGTAGTTTCTGTTTCAGTCCCGCCAGGACAGCAAACGGGTTTTCCCGCTGATCTTCGGCTGACGGCTGGTAACGTTTTGGCAATCCCGGGCATTCTTCCGACTCCCCGTGCAGGGGAACAATCGGCAGCGCCAGCAATACTTCATCTGACAGGATATCCGCAATATCTGCCGGTTCAGCCGTTACGACCAACGGGTCATACCAGTCCGACAGATCGTTGATTGCAGCCTCGTCACGAATCAAACCCAGGCGGAATTCCACATCCAGCGGCAGAACCATTTCCCCCAGGCAACGTTGACAGGTCAGTACCACATCACCGTGCAGGGATCCTGCCAGGTAATGCGTGCCGTCCGCATCCTTGCCCAGTTCCAGGACAACCTGTAATTCGCCTGCACTCGACTTCAAGGCCGGCAATGCCCGCTCCAGCCTGGCCAGTGGAATCCGGCCCTGCAGTATTCGTCCCGCAGCAGCAGTCGCCATCAGATCAAGTCGATCTGGCAGGTGGTCTATCATAACCCGCTCATACTATATTCTGTCGACAGTACTGTCAAAAGGAAATCACTGAAAAGCCGGCAGTTTCCTGTTCATTCCCGGCCCCGTATAGTCTGCCATGATTAACCCACGTCTACAGGGTCACTCACACTGCAGAACCATGAATAGCACCGCCACCCAACTGCCGCTTATCCTGGCATCGACCTCGCCTTTTCGCCGGGAATTGCTGCAGCGACTTGCTATTCCGTTCACGACGGCCGCGCCCGATATTGACGAGTCTGCCCGTCCCGGCGAAAAACCGTCACAGCTGGTAGAACGGCTCGCCGAGGCAAAGGCGCGCGCCATCGGCGCCTCCCGTAAAGGCCTGATTATCGGCTCGGACCAGGTGGCCAGCACGGGCGATGGTATCCTGGGAAAACCCGGGACACATGAAAAGGCCGTGGAACAGCTGCAGGTCCTTTCGGGAAAAAACGTATGTTTTTATACCGGGCTGTGTTTGCTGAACAGCGTCACCGATACGGTCAATGTCGCGGTCGTCCCCTTCAGCGTCCGGTTCAGGCTGCTTGATGACAGGCAGATAGAACACTACCTGCGAGCGGACAAACCCTATAACTGTGCCGGGAGTTTTAAATCAGAAGGACTCGGGATTACCCTGTTTGAGCGCATGCAGGGTGATGACCCGACGGCATTGATCGGCCTGCCTCTTATTACGCTGACGACCATGCTGCGCAGCGCAGGCATCAGTCTGCCCTGAAGCAGACCCGCTAGTGCATCATCCCGAAACGGGATGCGACTATGCCACTCATGCCTTTTGCCATGGCCACACCGATACGGTCGGTGATGCGCTCCAGCAGGTCAGGTTCCTGGGTGAAATCCACGACCACTTCCTCGCCGATGATTTCACGGGCGACATAACCGGAACTGCCGATTGCATCGGCCATACCCATGTCGACGCTTTCCTCACCCGTCCAGACAAGGCCGGTGAACATCTCCGGTGTTTCATTCAGGCGATCACCCCTGCCCGACTTCACGGCAGAGATAAACTGTTCGTGAATCTCGCCCAGCAGCCTGGAGACGTGCTCGACATCGGATGCCTTGCTGGGCAGGAACGGGTCGAGGAAACCCTTGCTCTCGCCGGCGGTGTACAAACGCCGCTCAACGCCGAGCTTCTCCATGGAGTCGACGAAACCGAAACTGTCCATGCGCACGCCGATGGAACCCACGATGCTGGCATTGTCGACATAAATCTCATCGGCCGCTGAAATGACATAGTAACAACCGGAGGCGCACACGTCGGTCACCACCGCGTAGATGGGCGTGTCCGGATGCAGTTCCCTGAGCCGCTTGATTTCATTATGGATGTAGGCTGACTGCACAGGACTGCCGCCGGGGGAATTGGCCCGCAGGATCACGCCCGCTGTCTTCTTGTCCTCGAATGCGTCGCGCAGGCCGCCAATGACTGTATCTGCGCTGGCCTCGGATGAATCCGAGATGGCACCATCAAGCTCAACCAGCGCTGTATGTTTGCCGCTGGCACTGCCAAGCGAACCCCACTCCCAGTCTGCAGGCATGTACAAAAAGAGCAGTGCCAGCAAATAGAGCGCCAGCAGTCCCTTGAAGAAAACACTCCAGCGACGGGCGCGGCGCTGTTCATTCAGCGCTGCAAAGGCAAGCCGGTTGACGACATCCCTGTGCCAGTCATCCTGGTTACTTACTCCCTTTGCAGCAGATTGGTTCTTGTCCCACATAGTGCCACCTGTTTAGTAAAAATCCGGATGTATCAGTTCGGGATCAGGCCCGCCTCTTCCAGCCATGCCGGCATATCCCTTATCCTGTTCAGGGTAACCAGGGGTGAATGCTGTTGCAGGCGTTCCGCGCTGTGCACCCCGGAACTCACGGCAATCTTCGCGGCACCGGCATTGGTTGCCATTTCCATATCATACTCGGTATCGCCAACCATGACCGTCTGCTGCGGTGCTACCTCAAGTATCTCCATCAACTCCAGCAGCATTTGCGGATGCGGTTTCGAGGGTGCTTCATCTGCACAGCGCGTTGCGTCAAAGAAACTGTCCAGGCCGGTTTCACCAAGCGCCTTGTCAAGACCGCGGCGTGCCTTGCCTGTCGCAACGCCGAGAACCAGGTTTCGCTGCCTGAGGGTCTGCAGTGATTCACGGACCCCCTCGAACAGGCTGGATGACCCGGACCTGAACCAGTGCTCGCGATAATGATCCACAAAGGCCTGGTGAAACCGGTCATCCCTGCCGGGCACCAGGGTATCGATCGCCTCCCGCAGGCCCAGTCCGATTACATTCTTGACTGTATCATCCTCCATCGGCTCTATCTGGAGGTCTGCAATGGCCGCATGCAGGCACGAGACAATCTGCGCCTCGGAGTCCATCAGCGTTCCGTCCCAGTCAAATACGATGAATCGAATTTTTGAATCCATAAAAACCCTGACAAGCTCCGGGGTGAAAAAATAATATGGCGGCAGATTATGACGTTTCAAGGCTGTCGAGAACAGCCTTCAGGCCTGCGTCCAGCGGGGCACTGACACTGACGGGCTCGCCCGCGCCTGAATCGGCAAACTCAAGCCGGTGCGCATGCAGGAATAGCCGCCGCAGGCCGAGGCTGCGCAGACGGCGATTGAATTCCGGGTCGCCATATTTGTTGTCGCCGGCCAGCGGATGCCCGATATGCGCCGCATGCACGCGGATCTGGTGCGTCCTCCCGGTCTTCAGGTCAACTTCGGCCAGGGTGGCCGAAGAATAGCGGCTCACCGGCCTGAAAATGGTGAGCGCCTGTTTACCCCCCTCTTCATCGACCACCACCATGCGCTCGCCGCCCTGAAGCTGGTTCTTTCTCAGCGGCACATCCACAGTCTGCCGGCCACCCGGCCAGTGACCTGCCAGCAGGGCCAGGTACTGCTTGATCACCTCGCCGTTACGCAAGTGCTCATGGAACAGGCGCAGAAAGCTGCGCCTTTTTGCAATCACCAGGCAACCCGACGTCTCCCGGTCCAGGCGGTGTCCAAGCTCCAGGTAGGGCGCCTGCGGACGGCTTGCCCGCAACGCCTCGATCACCCCGAAACTCAAGCCGCTGCCGCCATGCACCGCGATCCCGGAAGGCTTGTTCAATACCAGGCAGCGATTGTTTTCGAACAGGGTCTGCTTATCCCAGTCAATCCTGGCGGCCGCAGGCGGAACGTCTTTTTTCGGGGATACCCTCACCGGGGGGATCCTGACCGTGTCGCCGGCGCATACCTTATAGTGTGCCTTGATCCGGCCGCTGTTCACGCGCACCTCACCGCGGCGCAAAATCCGGTAGATGTGGCTTTTCGGCACCCCCTTCAGATGGCGGGCCAGAAAATTATCGATCCGTTGCCCGGCATCCTCGTCTGTTACCGAGACCAGGCGGACCTTGGGGCTGGATTTAGCGGGGGATTCAGTCATGATTCACGAACTGCCTGGCTTTCCGTGAGGAGAAGTGTAACCCCAATCGCGGACTGGTATTAGCGGCCTCGTTTGCGGGCATCAGGCAAGGTTGTTATAGTCGCCGCTCGGCTGGTAGCTGCCCGGGGACACAGACAAGGCCAGTGCCGCCGATGAAACCATTTTTCGAAGGCCGTTATTGGCCGCTGTAGCGGCCAATAATCTGTCGATTAATCAGCACGATGCTGGAAAACACCCTTTACGGACAAACTAAATCGCTCCCATGTATCACTCACAGCAAGCAATATACTGCCTTTTCTGGCTAACGGGTCTGCTAGTACCCGCGCGCTGGCAACATGCCTGGATCCAGGTACGCCAGCCACTCCGCTGTGGGCAGGAACAGGTCGAGCGTACGAGAGAATCAAAACATGAAAAGAATGCTAATCAATACCACGCAGCCAGAAGAGCTGCGTGTGGCCATGGTCGATGGCCAGAAGCTCTACGACCTTGATATCGAGGTTCCCTCACGAGGTCAGAAAAAATCCAACGTATACAAAGGTAAAATAACCCGCGTCGAGCCAAGTCTCGAAGCCGCCTTTATCGATTACGGTGGCAATCGCCACGGTTTTCTGCCCCTCAAGGAAATAGCCCGCAGCTATTTCAGCGACGCTGCCAAATCAGCCGGCGGGCGGCAGAGCATCAAGGACGCCATTCGGGAAGGCCAGGAAATCATCGTCCAGGTCGAGAAGGAAGAGCGCGGCAACAAGGGCGCTGCCCTCACGACCTTCATCAGTCTTGCCGGCCGCTACCTCGTCCTGATGCCGAACAACCCGCGCGCGGGTGGCGTGTCGCGCCGTATACAGGGCGATGACCGCAGCGTGACGCGTGACGCCATGAGCGCCATGAACATCCCCGATGGCATGGGAATGATCGTACGCACCGCCGGAATCGGGCGCAGCACCGAAGAACTCCAGTGGGACCTCGATTACCTGGTACACCTCTGGAGTACCATCACGGCGGCCTCGGAAGAAAGACCCGCCCCGTTCCTCATCTACCAGGAAAGCAACGTCATTATTCGCGCCCTGCGGGACTACCTGCGCAAGGACATCACCGAAATCCTTCTCGACAGCCCGGAAGTCCACGAGACGGCGCGGGAATTCATGGAAAGAGTGATGCCGCACAATCTCCCCAAGCTGAAGCTCTATGATGATAAAATCCCGCTTTTCAGCCGTTTCCAGATCGAATCCCAGATCGAGTCGGCCTTTCAGCGTGAGGTCACACTGCCCTCCGGTGGCGCAATCGTAATCGACCACACCGAGGCGCTGATTTCGATCGATGTCAATTCCGCCCGTGCCACCAAGGGCAGTGACATCGAGGAAACCGCGCTGAACACCAACCTGGAAGCAGCCGACGAGGTTGCGCGCCAGTTGCGCATTCGGGATCTCGGTGGCCTGGTCGTGATCGACTTTATTGATATGCAGCCCGCACGTCACCTGCGTGATGTCGAGAATCGCCTGCATGAAGCCTTGAAGATGGACCGCGCCCGCGTTCAGATCGGTCGCATCTCGAAGTTTGGCTTGCTGGAAATGTCTCGCCAGCGGTTGCGCCCGTCTCTGGGTGAATCCAGCCAGATCGTCTGCCCCCGCTGCACCGGCCAGGGCACCATCCGTGGCGTCGAATCCCTGTCTCTTTCAGTCCTCAGGATCATTGAAGAAGAAGTCATGAAAGACAATACGCAGCGGGTCATTGCCCGTGTGCCGGTCGATGTCGGTACCTACCTGTTGAATGAAAAACGCGAGCTGCTGGTTGAGCTGGAAAGCCGCCACAAGATACCGGTAATGCTTATTCCCTCACCGGCCATGGATACTCCGAATTATGATATTCAACGCATCCGCAACGACGATTCAGTAGAGGACAGGCCTGCAGCCAGCTACCACATTGCGCGTGAACCGATTGAAGCTGAAGAATTACCGCTGACAGCCGCCGCAACTCCCAGACCCGAGCAACCCGCCGTCAGCGCGCTCAAATCCTCCGGCCCCGCCCCGCAAGCGGCCGCACCCAGACAGGCGGCTGCGCCCGAAAAACCGGGATTGCTGAAACGCCTGATGGCCAGTCTGTTTGGTAAAAAAGAACAGCCGGCAAAGCCTCAGGCTCGCCCGCAGACTACCCAGCAACGCAGACCACCGCAAAACAGGAGCCGCGCTGCACAGGGTAACCGCGAGGGGGAGTCGTCGCAGGCCGCCGCAGGGTGCGCGTCCACAGGGTGCGCGTCAGACAGGCAATCGCCAGGGCAGGCCAGCCGGCAACCGCAAGCAGCAACCGCGAGAGGATAATCGTCGCGACAACACCGGGCAGCCCGAAACCGGCACCGCAGCCACAACACCGGCCACTGCAGCTGCTGACAAGCCGGCGCAACAAGGCCAGCGCGAAAAACAGCCAGCCCGTAGCGGACGTCGTGGTCGTCGCGGCGGCCGCCGCCGTTCAGGGCAAAACCGCAACCCGGCCACTCAAAGAGCGGACTCGGCAAAAACCACGGAAAGCGGCGATGCCGGCAACACCAGGAGCGCGCCGGCCAGTGCGCCGCAAGCAGATGGCAATCGCAATACCCGCCCGGCAACATCAGCAACAGGGGAAAACCGCCCGGCCACTACTGACAACACCGGGCAGCGCCCCGAGCCAAATAAAGCGGCTGATACACCGCGGACAAACCCTGCTGCCGGGCCAGAAGGCGTTAATACAAGCAGCACCCCGGCGGCGTCGCCACGCCCTGCTCCACAGCCAGCGCCCGCGTCGAACCCGGTGCCGCCTGCCGGTAGCTCTGACCGTCAGCCCGCCGCTCAATCACCGGCAGCGGCTCAAGTAGCAGCCGCCAATGTGGCCACGCCCCGGACTGCCCAACCACGGCCCGCTGAAGCCAAACCACAGGCAACATCGGAAAGCAGCAGCAATCAACCTGCGGCCGGCCCGGCACCTGCCGGACCAAAGCCTGAGAATATCAGCCAGGATTAAGCTCAGACACCATGCTGCTGGCGGATCTCTGCCAGCAGCCCTTCTGATGCAGACTCGATCAGGTCCAGCACTCTCTCGAAACCGGATGCGCCGCCATAATAGGGATCGGGAACTTCCGCGGTGTGTTTTTCAGACGAAAACCGCATAAACAGATGCAGCTTCGGCAATTCGTCCGCCGAACAGATTCCCGCCAGTTCCTCGTAATTATCCTCGTCCATTGCCAGTATGTAGTCAAAGATTATGAAATCATCCGGGGTGACGCGCCGCGCGTGCTGGGTGCTTAGATCAATCCCGCGCCTCAGGGCCGCTTCCGCTGCCCGCCTGTCGGGCGGCTCGCCGACGTGATAGGCATGGGTACCGGCCGAGTCAATCCGGATCTTCTCGGACAGCCCGTGACTCAGCACCAGCTGTTCAAACACCCCCTGGGCCGTTGGCGAACGGCAGATGTTGCCCATGCACACAAAAAGAACGTTAACCATGTAAAAATCCTGAAAAATGCAATTTCAACGACACAAAACCAGCTGATTTAAACCGGCTCACAATAATTTTTCAACCCGGCGCAGGTCTGCCTCGGTATCTACCCCGGACGCGGGTATTTGCTGCGTAACCCCGACATGAATCTTCATCCCGTGCCAAAGGGCGCGCAATTGTTCCAGTTTTTCAAAGCGTTCCAGAGGTGATTGCTCAAGCGTGGCAAACTGCTTCAGGAACCGTGCACGATAGGCATACAGACCGATATGGTGCAAGACGGGCGGTGCATTGCCCATAGTAGCCACTGGCCCGGGAACATCCCGATGCCAGGGGATCGGGGCGCGGCTGAAATACAGGGCATAGCCCTCGCGGTCAAGCACGACCTTGACGATGTCGGGGTTGATCTCATTCTCGGTTGACCCCAGCGGGCAGGCGAGCGTCGTGATAGATGCCGGCTGATGGGCGGCCAGATCAGCGGCCACCTGGTCGATAAATGCAGCCGGCATGGCGGGCTCATCACCCTGCAGGTTGACCACCAGCGTGTCATCACTCCAGCCCAGTTGTTCGACAACCTCGGCCAGTCGCTCTGTGCCGGACGTATGTTCTTCGGATGTCATGCAAACCGTCACGTTAAATTCGCTGGCGGCATCTGCGATTCTCCTGTCATCGGTAGCGACGATGACCTGCCTCGCACCGCTTTCACCGGCCCGCTCACAGACATGCTGCAACATTGGCCGGCCTGCCATCAGCAGCAAGGGTTTACCCGGCAAGCGTGTTGATGCAAATCGGGCAGGAATAACAACATTGAAATCAATAGCAGCCATTGCAATAAATCGGTCAGAACTCCTCGCCCGCGGGAATCACCCTGGCTTCTTCTTCGAGCATGACAGGAATATCATCCCTGACCGGATAGGCAAGACGATCGGCCTTGCAGACCAGTTCATTTTTCTCCTTCTGGTAAATCAAGGGTCCTTTACAGACCGGGCAAGCGAGTATATCGAGTAATTTTTTATCCATAATTATTTCCTGACAGTCGTTTAACCTGACCCAAGATGCAGCCTTCATGTCCAGCAATTCCTGCAGGCGGGTACTGAACTCCGCGGTCATGGTGATATTGACTGGTACATACCAGTGATTATTGCCTGCCAGATGACGGCATTTTACGGCATCCTTCCCGGTCATGAGCACCGGCTTGCCGTCATCGAAGCTAATGTCCTCTTTGCGGAAAAAATAGTGATCCGGGAAGGCATGCTCCTCCACGAGCATGCCGGCCTGGCGTAACGAGGCAAAGAAACGCTCGGGATTGCCGATTGCAGCAACGGCATGTACCCGTTGCCCGTCGAACCCGGACAGCTCGCACTGTTGCCCGGCGTCAATCAGCTTGATAGCGGCTCCCGGTTTCATCTTCATCGGGAATTCACTGCCACCGCCCAGGCCGTTCACAACCACCATGTCGACTTCCCTGAGTCGCTCAATCGGTTCGCGCAACGGGCCGGCTGGCAGGGGCAAACCGTTACCGAACCGGCGTATGCCATCGATAACGGCAATTTCCACGTCACGTTGCAACGCGTAATGCTGCAAGCCGTCATCACTGACTATGATGTTGCAATGATTATGTTCAATCAGGGCAGATGCAGCGGCTGTCCGGTCCGGCGCTACTGACATCGGACAATTGCAGATACCTGCCAGCAATACCGCTTCATCACCCACCATAGTCGGATCGCTGTCAGCACGCACCTGCTGTGGCCAGCTGCTTGCCTTGCCACGATAGCCCCGTGAAACCACCCCCGGATGGTAGCCCGCTGTCTTCAGATAATTGGCAATCCAGGCGACCAGTGGCGTCTTGCCGGTGCCTCCAACCGTGATGTTGCCGACAACTATAACCGGCACCGGAAGTTTGCGGCTTGAGAACAGGCCAATACGGTAGGCCAGGCGCCGCAACCGGATAACAATCCGGTACAGCAGGGAAAACGGCATCAACAGAATCATCCATCGACTGCGCAGGTACCAGTACTGTTCCAGGCGCTTCATAACACCTGCGATAACCGCAGCCTAGTTTTCCTCGAGCTTGGATGTTGCCAGCGAGATGCGCGTCAGCCCCAGTTGACTCGTCACATCCAGCGCCGTAACGACTGCCTGGTGTGGTGTATAGGCATCAGCCCGAATGATGACCGGCGCCGACCCTCGATCCCCCAGCGCCTTGCTGATCGCACTCTTGAGTGTTTTTGACGTTGTATTGACCGTCTGCTGGTCGCCGATAAAATACCGGCCCTGCGAATCGATCACGATCTCCAGCGGTTCCTCTTCCTGCCCGGTCTGCGTCGCCGTCGCTTCCGGTAAATCGATCTTGATACGCGACTGTGTCAAAAAGGTGGTCGAGACCATGAAAAATATCAACAGCAGGAACACCACATCGATCAACGGCGTCAGGTTGATCTCCGGTTCATCTTCATTTCCGGGTTGAAGATTCACGAGCTATTCCTCACTGTCGAGACTGCCATCACGCTGCCCATGCATGATCTCGATCATCGTCATGGCCTCCTGTTCCATCCTCAAAACCAGCATCCTGACACGGCCCCTGAAATAGCGATAAAACATCAGCGTCGGTATCGCAACCGACATGCCTGCTGCCGTGGTAAGCAAGGCCTCGGAAATGCCGCCGGCCAGTGCGCCCGGGTTACCCACACCCTGGGTAGTAATCGTCGCAAACACCTTGATCATTCCGATGACCGTGCCGAGCAGGCCCAGCAAGGGAGTGATGGCGGCGATTGTGCCGAGCGTGTTCAGGTAGCGTTCAAGCTCATGGACAACATGTCTGCCGGTATCCTCGATACTTTCCTTCATGATGTCGCGGCTCTGGTAACGATTCGTTATCCCGGCCGCGAGAATGGATCCAAGCGGTGAACTGGCCTGCAGATCACGCAGGTTCTCACCGTTTAACTGGTGTACCTTCTCCCAGCGCCAGACCTGGGCTACCAGGTGTTTTGGCAGCACCCGTCGCATCTGCAGGGACCAGACCCTTTCCACGATAATCGCCAGTGCCACGATAGAACACGCAATAATCGGCAGCATCAGCCAGCCGCCTGCTTTCACCATCTCAAACACAGAATCACCACCCTTTGTCTTTACGGAAACCCGTACTGCTGCGAATCATACTGTATTTACACCACCAGCCAAAGATGGATTCATGAAGTGATCCTCAGGGGTTCCAGTAGCGCCGCTGTGTACTCCGGTACAGGCTGATTTGCGGCCCCTCCCCGGCCAGGCCGTCCAGCTTCAGCGTAATCGCCCCGTGGTCGCCGCTGTTGTAGGTTTCTGCGCCAATCGCCAGGTAGCGTTCAACAATGTCCTGTTTCGGGAACTGAAAGCGGTTTCGGTACCCGGCAGGAAACAGCACTATCCCGGGATTGACCGCTTTGATAAACGCGGGAGACGACGAGGTCATACTGCCGTGATGTGGCGCCACCAGTACATCGGCTGACAATGGCCCGTGGCCGTCCTGCAGCAAGACCCGCTCGGAAGGCGCTTCGATATCCCCGGTCAGCAATACACGCTGCCCCGCTGGCAGTTCGATACGCAGCACACAGGATGCATTATTGCCGCTCACCTGGTCGCCCGGCCGCGGATGCAATATCGTGAAAATGACCCCGTCCCAGCGCCACTGGTCGCCAAGCCCGCACCGTTCAACTGCGGTGCCGGGCAATTTCCCGGGTGTGCCGGACAACAATCTTGCCGCAGGGTATGCCGCCAGCAGGGAATTGACCCCGCCGATGTGATCGTTATCGCCATGGCTGACGATCAGGCTATCCAGGCGGCGGATTCCCTGGTGGCGCAAAAACGGAACGACAACCGTATTCCCCGTGTCGAAACCGCCGCCGAAATCAGGTCCGGCATCATAAACAAGCGTGTGACCGCTGGTCTGCACCACCGTCGCCAGCCCCTGCCCCACGTCCAGCAGCGTCACCCACGCCTCGGCATGCCCCGGCCTGTCCGGCTGCACCAGGAACATGGGCAGTACCATCACAAGTCCCGTCCAGCGTGCCGGGAAACCGCGTGGCACGAACAGGACAGCAAGGCCGAGCATCGCCGGCAGCAGAGTCCAGGCCACGGGTTGATGCTGATGCCAGAGAGAAAAATCCAGCGCAGCCAGCCACTCCAGCCAGGGCCAGATGAAATCCAGCAAGCCTGCGGAGATACCAAGCAGGAATTGACCAGCCATTTCGTTCAGCATCGCCACCAGGGCGCCCAGCAAGGCTACGGGCACCACCAGCAAGCCGACCCAGGGTACTGCCAGAAAATTTGCCAGCGGCGCAACCACGGAGGCTTGCTGAAAGCAGACCAGCAGGATCGGCAACATGCCGACGGCCAGTACAACATGCATGTAGAACCAGCGGTAGCCCGCCCCCTGCCGGCCGTGCCGACCCGTGACCATCCAGGCAATGATGGCAACAGCCCAGAACGACAGCCACCAGCCGACAGACAGAACGGCCAGGGGGTCAATGACAAGTGTGACCAGGACCGCCAGGCAAAGAGCCTGTACCAGTGAGGCATAACGGTTAAAGACAATGGCCAGCATAAAGACGACAACCATCACCACGGCACGGCGTGCAGGGATATTGAACCCGGACAGCAGGGCATACAATACGGCAGCCAGGATCGCCGCAACCGCTGCCGCCTTGCGCGCCGGTATCCTCTCGGCCAGCCGTGTGCAGCGAGACCAGGCAAACTGCGCCAGCCAGAATACCAGTCCGGCCACCAGGCTGATGTGCAGCCCCGATATTGCCATCAGGTGGCTGGTACCGGTGGCGCGCAGGGTGTCCCACTGTTGCAGGCTGATGGCATTGCGATCACCCACCGTCAGGGCCTGCACCATACCCAGGCTGGCTTGCCGGGGATCCATCCTGTCAAGGGTCCTGATCAGGCGATGACGCACGGCCGTGATTATATCAAGCGCACCTGCCCGCAGACGCTGATTAGCGGGGTCCTTGCGGATATAGCCGGTCGCGATGATGCGTTGCTCAAATAACCAGCGTTCGTAGTCAAAGCCGCCCGGGTTTGAGAACCCGCGTGGCCGCTTTAAACGTACCGCCAGGCGCCAGCGCTCACCGCCCTCCATTGTCTCGATCACGGCATAGTTGCTGAGTCGCACCTTGCCCTGGAATTCATGCCAGCCGGAACCTGCATCCAGCCGCTGCAGCTGGAACAAAAAACGCGTTTTGCCCGGTGCCACCTGCCTCGGGATATCCAGCACGGTGCCCTCAACCAGTACGGTCTGCCCCTCGAGCCCCGCATCCAGCGCGGGTGCCAGTGCGATTTCTGCCCGCAAGGCCGCCCAGAAAAAACCGATAAGCAGGAATGCCGGGATACGTGTCCGCGGCCAGCGCAATAACGCCAGCGCAAGTGGAACAAGGGTGTAGGCAAGGACGGGCGGGAGCGTGCTGCAGAACTGCAGTGCAAGTACGCCGGCAAGAAAGGCGATAACGGGTAACAGCATGTTCGTCCCTGAACATCGTGTTATTGGCAAGGCACATGCCCCGCCGGGTTCCCGGCAGCACGGACGTGCCGGTCTATTGCTCTACCAGGCTACCGTCCTGCAGATAAAGAATGCGATCCATGCGCTCTGCAAGCGAGATATCGTGCGTGACAATCAACTGACTGGCACCGTACTCCTGGTTCAACGCCAGCATCAGGTCAAACACCTGTTCTGCATTCTGACGATCGAGGTTGCCGGTCGGCTCATCAGCCAATATACATTGCGGACGTGTTACCAGGGCACGCGCCACCGCCGCACGCTGGCGTTCACCACCGGACAACTCACCCGGTTTATGCATCAAGCGCGCAGTCAGGCCAACGCGCGCCAGTACCTGCTCGGCCTCTTTACCCGCCTCGGCCGGATCACTGCCGCCGATCAGCAACGGCATGGCAACGTTTTCAAGCGCCGTAAATTCCGGCAGCAGGTGATGAAACTGGTAGACAAAGCCGAGCGTGCTGTTACGCAGGCGACCGAGTTGTGCCGAGCCGAGGCCGGCGACTGAAATGCCGGTAATCTGCACCTCGCCAATGGTTGGTTCGTCCAGGCCGCCGAGCAAATGCAGCAGGGTACTCTTGCCGCTTCCGGAAGCCCCCATGATCGCAACACGCTCACCTGCGGCGATCGACAGGTTGATATCGCGCAGGATATGCAACGTATCCTCACCCTCGAAAAATGTCCGCGCGAGATGACTGCAGCTGAGCACACTATTCATAACGCAATGCCTCGGCAGGATGGGTACGGGCCGCGCGCCAGGCCGGGTACAGGGTCGCCAGCAGGCTCAGCCCCATCGCAACGCCTGCCATTACCCAGACATCATTCCAGTGCAGGCTGGACGGTACCGTGCTGATGTAGTACACGTCCGCCGCAAGAAATTTCACCTCAAACAATTGTTCGATAGCCGGCACGATGGTCTCGATATTCAATGCCAGCCCGACACCGCCGGCAACACCCAGTACGGTACCCATGATGCCGATGACCGCGCCCTGGATGATGAAGATAACCATGATCGAACCCGGTGACATGCCCAGGGTGCGCAGGATGGCAATATCCGATTGCTTCTCGGTGACCACCATAATCAGGGTGGAGACGATATTAAAGGCGGCAACGGCGACAATCAGTGTAAGAATAATGAACATCACGCGCTTCTCGGTCTTCACCGCGCGAAAAAAGTTGGCATGCTGCCGGGTCCAGTCCTCGACCCGGTAATCACCGATTAAATCGACTGCCAGCTGACGACTGACCATCGGCGCATTGAAGAGATCGTCGAGCTTGAGGCGCAGCCCGGTCACGGTGTCATCCATTTGCAGCAGCTTGGCGGCATCCACGATATGCACCAGCGCCACGGTACGGTCATATTCATACATGCCGACATCGAAAATCCCGACAACCGTAAAACGCCGCAGGCGCGGCATCGCCCCCGTCGGTCCCACCATGATCTGGGGAGTAACCACCGTGATCTTGTCCCCGAGCCCGGCACCCAGGGCAAAGGCCAGCTCGTTACCGAGCACGATCCCGTACTCGCCCGGCTGCAACATTTCCATACTGCCGCTCTTGATGTGATCAGTTACGTCGGAGACATTCCCTTCGATTTCCGGCAGTATGCCGCGTATCAGGGCGCCGCTGACGCTCTTGCCGTGGCTGAGCATCGCCTCGCCGCGCACATACGGCGCCGTCGCGACCACGTGCTCCCGGCCCTCGATGACCCGGGTCAGCCCCTGCCAGTCCTCCAGCTTGCCGCCAAAGGTGGTCACCGATGCATGCGAGGCCATGCCGAGAATCCGCTCGCGCAATTCCTGCTCGAAACCATTCATCACCGACAGGACGGTGATCAACGCCGTCACGCCAAGCGCAATGCCCAGCATGGAGGTCATGGATATGAAGGAAATGAAATGCGTCCGCCGCTTGCTGTGCGTGTAGCGCAGGCCGATAAAGAGTTCAAGTGGACGAAACATGGTGTGGCGTGGGTATCCCGGGTGATAAATAAATCCAGCGGGGATTATTACACAGTCACGCGGATAGTTTTACCGGATTCTGCAGCTATACACGAACAAAAAACGCCCTGCATTGAGCAGGGCATTCGGAAGATAGAAGGATTAATCTGAAATCTCGGTGTTAACCGCACGCTCAATCCCCCGGTACCTGACAGTACCGGGGGAATCAATCATTCATGCTATTCGGTAACCAGACTGCCGTCACCCAGCAGACTATTAATCATACTTTCGCTGGAACCCGACAGACCAAGCCCGGTCAGTACAATCTTCTGATCAGGGCCCGGCGCAGTGGCTCCATCGCCATCGCTAAAAATCGAAAGCGTTGTATCTCCGCCGCTCGATGCAATACTGATGTATGCACCATCAAGGTCGCCCGCGTCGGAATTTGCACCATCCAGCAGGTCCGCAATATTCAGCACATCGTCATCGCCACGATCGAAGTCCGTAACGGTATCGTTAGCCGGATCGTTTGCAGTACCTTCATCACCGGAATTCCATATGAACGTGTCAGCACCGGTGCCACCGGTGATCATGTCGTCACCGCTGCCACCGGTGATCATGTCGTCACCTTCCTGGCCATAGACGATATCGTCACCTCCGCCCGCATCGATGATATCGATTCCACCCGTTCGGCCTGTCCCGGCAAGGTCTGACTCGGCGCCCAGTTCTTCATGGTTGGTCTGTATATAGTCGATGGTGTCCGCCCTGTCCCATCCCGGGGTTGTACCCATCCCTGCCTCCAGGTCAGCAAAGACCTGCCAGCCGGAACCGTCTTCCGTAGTGATGCCCTCCAGGCCGGCCAGGGTATCCGTAAAGAGCGAATCACCAAAGATCAAGTCATCACCGTCCCCGGCGTTGATTGTGTCATCACCCACGGGTTCAAGATTCTTCAGCGGGTTGAGATCCTGAAGCACGTCGATGAGCTCGTTTGCGGTGAAAATTGTGTCTGCCGCATCCGAGGACCTCAACTCTCCCTCCACTTCATCCAGGTTGTCCAGGCTACTGCTGGGGTCGGCGATCGCGATGCCGATTGCCTCAGTGGGACCAAACTGGTTTTCCAGTATGGCCACTTCACTGACATTATCGACAGTACCTACATCGCCTGTCGCATGATCCAACGAAAGCGATGCTGTCTGATTATCTGATACATCGTCTCCTGTTGTGGTGTTACCGGTATTGAAGGCTGTCGGCTGACCATCAGAGATAAAGAACGTCTGGTTAACGACATTTAATGTGCCGCCAGCATCACCAAGCAGATTATTCGAATCACCTGACCAGTCAATGGCCTTCTGCAGTGCATCCTCATAGTTTGTCCAGCCAGCAGCGTTGCAGGTTAACATACGAATCCTTGGCATCATCCAGTTGCCCGGCATCTTTCAGGTTAAAGGTGCCAAGGCTTGAGGCCCTTGTATTGAAATCGATTATATGGACGCGCACTTGATTTGCAGCACTTCCCGCCAACTCGGTCAGAAGCGCATCGACCGCCAGTTTCAGTGCCGCCAGGCGAGATATCGAGATGTCTGGTGTAGCTGGGTCTGAGTCATCATCAAAATCGATCTGATTCACCATACTCCCCGATGTATCCAGTAATCAGGATGATATTGGCATTTGTATTAGTTGCGGAGGTACCACCCACATCACCGACCAGTATATCCGGATTACTCCCGCCAATAATCGTGCCTGAATCAATCGGTGGTGTGTTGTTGACTTGATGCGGATCAACATTATCGTCGGGGCCGACATCATCGGCATTGGTTCCGACGACGAACGCGCGATGGCTGTCGGTAATAAAGCCGGTGGCCGTGTCCGTACCCTCGACACCGCCCGTGCCCGTCACCGTTACCGTGTAGTTCTCGGTCGGCTCACCAAACGGCGGATCGTTATTGATGGTATCGACATAGATGTCGATCGAGGTATCACCGGCCAAAAACACCAGGCCCGTGGCCGGGACCTCCGTGGTCAGGCCCGCATCCAGGTAAAACTTCGTGTTGTCATAGTCGCTTGAGTCGGCCGTGCCATCGGTCGCCGCCAGGGTGACGGTCTCATCAACCGCACTCGCCTTGCTCAACTCCACCGTGAACTTCGCCGCCGTGCCTTCTTCAACCGTGGTGCCCGCCGCAGTGGTGCCAATGATGGTCACCTGCGGACTGTCGGTGATAATGCCGGTGGCCGTGTCCGTACCCTCGACACCGCCCGTGCCCGTCACCGTTACCGTGTAGTCCTCGTTCGGCTCGTCGAACGGCGGATCGTTATTGATGGTGTCGACATAGATGTCGATCGAGGTATCACCGGCCAAAAACACCAGGCCCGTGGCCGGGACCTCCGTGGTCAGGCCCGCATCCAGGTAAAACTTCGTGTTGTCATAGTCGCTTGAGTCGGCCGTGCCATCGGTCGCCGCCAGGGTGACGGTCTCATCAACCGCACTCGCCTTGCTCAACTCCACCGTGAACTTCGCCGCCGTGCCTTCTTCAACCGTGGTGCCCGCCGCAGTGGTGCCCATGATGGTCACCTGCGGACTGTCGGTGATAATGCCGGTGGCCGTGTCCGTACCCTCGACACCGCCCGTGCCCGTCACCGTTACCGTGTAGTCCTCGTTCGGCTCGTCGAACGGCGGATCGTTATTGATGGTGTCGACATAGATGTCGATCGAGGTATCACCGGCCAAAAACACCAGGCCCGTGGCCGGGACCTCCATGGTCAGGCCCGCATCCAGGTAAAACTTCGTGTTGTCATAGTCGCTTGAGTCGGCCGTGCCATCGGTCGCCGCCAGGGTGACGGTCTCGTCAACCGCACTCGCCTTGCTCAACTCCACCGTGAACTTCGCCGCCGTGCCTTCTTCAACCGTGGTGCCCGCCAGGCCCGGATCGGTGCCCTTGATGATGACAACGGGCTGGTCCTCAATGAGACCGTTCGCGGTTGCAATGCCGGTTGCGCCACCCGATGCTTCGGCCTGAAGCGTATAGTTTTCGGTCGGCTCATCAAACGGCGGGTCGTTATTGATGGTACTGACGTAGATGTCTACAGGACCGGCGCTACCGGCGGGAATCGTCAGGGTGTTGCCTGGAATCGGGCTGGTCAAGGCCGCGTCAAAATAGAACTGGGTGCTGTTGTAATCAACTGTGACTGCATTGTCGTAGTCCGTCGAGTCGGCCGTGCCGTCCGTCAACGACAGCTGCACCGTGGTGTCCACCAGGCTCGCCTTGCTCAGTTCCACCGTGAACTCCGCCGCCGTACCTTCTTCAGACCGTGGTACCCGTCGCGCCCGGATCAATGCCCTTGATAATGGTCGTCGGCAGGTCGGTGATAATACCGGCGGCCGTGGCAACACCCTCAACACCCATGACACCCGTGGCCGTCACCGTGTAGGTCTCGTTGGCCTCGTCAAACGGCGGATCGTTATCGATGGTCTTCACATAGACCGATACTTCCGTGTCTACCGGCCGGAATCGTCAGCAGGTTACCCGTAATAATCGAGGCCGGTGAAAAACTCGGGTCCGAGTAAAACTGGACGTTGTCGTAGTCCGTCGAGTCGGCCGTGCCATCTGTCAACGACAGCTGCACCGTGGTGTCCACCGCGCTCACCTTGCTCTGGCCCACCTTGAACTCCGCAGCCGTACCTTCCAGTACCGTGGTACCGGTCGCGCCCGGATCAATGCCCTTGATAATGGTCGTCGGCAGATCGGTGATAATACCGGCGGCCGTGGCAACACCCTCAACACCCATGACACCCGTGGCCGTCACCGTGTAGGTCTCGTTGGCCTCGTCAAACGGCGGATCGTTATCGATGGTCTTCACATAGACCGATACTTCCGTGCTACCGGCCGGAATCGTCAGCAGGTTACCCGTAATAATCGAGGCCGGTGAAAAACTCGGGTCCGAGTAAAACTGGACGTTGTCGTAGTCCGTCGAGTCGGCCGTGCCATCTGTCAACGACAGCTGCACCGTGGTGTCCACCAGCGCTCACCTTGCTCTGGCCCACCTTGAACTCCGCAGCCGTACCTTCCAGTACCGTGGTACCGGTCGCGCCCGGATCAATGCCCTTGATAATGGTCGTCGGCAGATCGGTGATAATACCGGCGGCCGTGGCAACACCCTCAACACCCATGACACCCGTGGCCGTCACCGTGTAGGTCTCGTTGGCCTCGTCAAACGGCGGATCGTTATCGATGGTCTTCACATAGACCGATACTTCCGTGCTACCGGCCGGAATCGTCAGCAGGTTACCCGTAATAATCGAGGCCGGTGAAAAACTCGGGTCCGAGTAAAACTGGACGTTGTCGTAGTCCGTCGAGTCGGCCGTGCCATCTGTCAACGACAGCTGCACCGTCGTGTCGACCGCACTCACCTTGCTCTGGCCCACCTTGAACTCCGCAGCCGTACCTTCCAGTACCGTGGTACCGGTCGCGCCCGGATCAATGCCCTTGATTATCACAAACGGCTGGTCCTCAATAAAACCGTTCGCGGTTGCAATACCGGTTGCGCCACCCGATGCATCGGCCTGAAGAATATAATTTTCGATCGGTTCCTGAAACGGTGGGTCGTTATTGATGGTACCGACATAGATCTCGACAGGACCGGTGTCACCGGCGGCAATCGTCAGTGTATTGGCTGGAATCGGATTGGTCAGGTCTTTATCAAAGTAGAACTGTATGTTGTTATAGTCCTGCTCATTGACAAGCGGTGTCGTTGGATCATCGGCCGACAACGCCGTACCGTCAGTAGCCGACAGAACAATGAAACTGTCACTAGCGCTGGCCTTGCTCAGACTGACAGTGAATAGCGCCGACACGCCTTCAAGTACCGTGGTACCTGCGAGACCGGTACCCTGGAGAATAACCTGTGACGGAATCTTCTTCAGGTTCCAGTAAATCCGGTTCAGGAATGCCGAATGGCAGCTCAAAACCATGGGTGTCGTGACCACTGGTCGGTGTAACGGCCCTGTGGCTTGGCTCGATAACGGTGAAATCCACGCCTTCATTACCGCCGGTTTCGCCGGCTGCCGGTGCGGTTGCTTCCTCGGTAGGATCCCGACCTTCCCCGATGATGGCTGCAATCTGTGCGGCATCAACGACGGCTGGCTGTGCACTACCAGGGACAGCTGATGGTTCGCTGCTCGCCACTGTGGTAACGCTGTCTCCCATACGCGCCAGGGTCCCCGGACCAAACGAGAGGTCGGAACCATCGATCATCTTGATGGATACACTGCCATCGTCATCAACCCGGATGACGTCATTGGCATAGAGTGCATCGCCATCCTCGAGCATGCGCGGAATGCCGTCTTCGCCGACAGCCTCGACAACGCCCTCTGCCTTTTCGACACTGCCAATCTTTTCTTTAGCTTCGCTGTCGAGCCCACTGTCAGGGGCAACTTCCCTGTCACTGCTATCCAGCACTATCGAAGTAGCGTCTGTGTCATCTCCCCGGAGAAGTGCGGAATCGAATACGTCTTTGTCCAGGATGGCTGTGAATTCAGGGCCAATGTTCATGGCCGATCCATCAAGGAATTCGATCCGGACATTTGAATTCTCGCCGGTCGTGACAGCATCGTCTGCATAGACGGGGGCGCCCTGTTCAAGGCTGCCTTTGGTTCCATCTGCGTGTACGACTTCTACACTGCCCTCGATGTTTCCTATTTTACCAATCGTTACTGTAGCCATAATGACGTCCTCATCCCTTGTATTTATAAGCGATTACTTGTTCTGTAAAACATGCATCCCTGTATTCAAGCTGTATATTACATGCCGGGACACGTCTTCCCAATTCCTGCTCACTGAAGTTAACTTTTCGCACCTGCTCTCCTGCAGCCTGATCGTATCTGAAAACCGTTGCTTCGGAAATTTATGGATATTGCCCGGCTGATGGCATCTTCCTGAAGCTTATATTCCGGCTATCCTCACGATGTCACAGAGTCAATTTTCTGTCCATCGTACTTAGGTACCAACGCTCAATTCAGCTTGTCATGGCCAGGGTGCCCTGCTGAGTCCAGCGCCCGCTGCGCCTGTCTGTCGAGATAAATCAATTCGTTCCTGAGCGGTTCAACCAGCCTCCGCGATACCCACACCTCACCAGTATGGATAGCGGCAACTGCCCGACAAAGTGTTGAGGAAAGCGTAGCGCGTTCAATCACGCCCCTGACCCCCAGAGAAAGCGCAGATAATATATTGTTTTTATTATTATTTTCCATGACAAGCAGGCTCCTGATCGATGGCCGGCCGGCATGCAAGCCGCGTATGGCATCAGCACCGTGCTGCAGCATGACGGCTTCATCCAGGATCAGGATGTCGCTGCGTTCAAGTGCCGGCCAGATACCCGCCTCATGCAGGCCGCCCGGTTCTGCAAGGATCGAGATGCCCGGACAGCTGACCAGCAGATCGCTGCAGCGGGGTAATTCCTCCGTTCCCGCACACATGATTGTTACTTTGATTTTTTCCATAACTATCTGTTTTTATATATTTTGTAGAGGTTACGTCGTTGCCTGGCCTGGTGCAATAGGACTAAGGTACCAACAATCCCGCCTGACGAAGATCAAAACTGCGTCACATTTTTGACATAAAGGTCAAAAGGGACTCTCGCCGCGGTCGATAGCCCTAGAGTTCCTGTCCATTACATAGATCATTCAATGCCCCTGAGTCATCGTCATGCTTTCAAATGCGGCACCGCGTCGATCGCGTTGATCGCATTGCTTGTGAATCTCGCGGCAGCCGGTCTGTCATTTGCCGGCGAATTTTCACTCTCGAAGCAAATCCTGGCCAACACCGAGGAGCAATACGGAGATTATGCCCGGCGCCGGCTGGTTGCCTGGCGTAACCTGATCAACCAGAACGCGACCTCCGGGCGTGAAGAAAAACTGCGAGTGGTGAACGATTTTTTCAACAGTCTTGAGTTTAGCAACGATATCGATCACTGGGGGAAGGAAGACTACTGGGCAACACCGCTGCAAATGCTGGCTTCCAATGGCGGTGATTGCGAAGACTACGCAATTGCAAAATATTTTACATTGCGGGAAATGGGAATCCCGGCAGACCAATTAAGGCTTACCTACGTGAAGGCGCTCAGGCTGAACCAGGCACACATGGTGCTTACCTATTTCCCGACAGCGGAAGCCGATCCACTGGTACTCGACAACCTGGTGGGCGAGATCAGTCCGGCCTCGGAGAGAGAAGATTTGCTGCCAGTGTACAGTTTCAACGGTGATGGACTCTGGCTTGCAAAATCAGGCGGCACGTCAAAGCTTGTCGGGCGTTCAGAACGGCTCAGCCGCTGGCAGGAAGTGATTGCACGTATCGATGAGGAACAGATCCCCCTGTCACGATAAATACAGAATGCAATTACTGCAGAGTAAATCTATACTGCCGGGTAAATCGACGAACGAATTTACCTGATGACCCTGTATAGACAAATCTCGATCAGTATTATTCTGCTGTTTATAGCCAGTTTTATCGGCACCGTCGTCATCAGCACAAACAATCTGCGCGCCTTCCTGAGCGCGCAACTCGAATCCCATGCCCAGGATACTGCGACGTCGCTGGGGTTGTCACTCTCTCCGCATATGAAGACAGCGGATATGCCGATCATTTCTTCCATGGTCGATGCGATTTTTGATCGCGGCGATTACAGTAAAATCAGCGTGACATCGATGAACGGGGACATCCTGGTCGAACGCAGCAACACGGCTATCGCGGGACAGACGCCACACTGGTTTGTCAAGGCCGTCCCCCTGCAAACCCCGGCAGCCGAGGCCCTGGTAATGTCGGGATGGAGGCAGGCCGCCACGGTTGAAGTGGCAAGCCACCCCGGCCGGGCATACCGTGAAATCTGGAATAACACGCTCGATACACTCAAGCTTTTTCTCGCCTATACCACGATTACGCTGATACTGGGACTGCTGGCAGTACGGATTCTGCTGCGGCCATTACGCCAGGTGGAAATGCAGGCGGACGCAATCTGCAACCAGTCTTACCCGGTACAGAAAAAATTGCCGCGCACGCGCGAACTCAAAAGCGTTGTCAAGGCAATGAACCGCCTGTCAGAAAAGATCAACAGCCTGTTCACCGACCAATCTGCCCTGACAGAACGCCTGCGCGAACAGGCCTTCCGTGATCCGGTCACCGGTCTCGGCAACAAGCGTTATTTCGATCGCCAGCTACAGGCCCTGCTGGATTCCCGGGAAGACCCTGCAGGCGGTGCATTTTTGCTGATCGAGTTGCGCA
Source organism: uncultured Gammaproteobacteria bacterium (assembly GCA_963827755.1). Taxonomy (GTDB): domain Bacteria; phylum Pseudomonadota; class Gammaproteobacteria; order UBA9214; family UBA9214; genus UBA9214. The sequence goes on along the minus strand of CAWHCQ010000039.1, from coordinate 16,972 downwards.
ACCTCGATGAGGTCAACGAAAAACTCGGCTACCCTGGTGGCGACCGCTTGTTAAAGCGTACGGGCGAGCTGGTGCAATCCCGCATCGAGAAACTGGAGAACTGCTTTTCTGCCCGCATAACCGGTGCCGGCTTCGGTGTAGTGCTTACAGGGTTCGATACCGGTGACGCCGAACTGTTCGCCGGGGACCTTTGTCACAACCTGCAACAACTGCACGCTGACGGCCTGGCCGAGACCGATGATATCTGCAACCTCGGGATTGCCATCTGGAATCATGGAGACGAACTGGACAAGCTGCTCACGGAAGCGAACATCGCACTGCGTGCTGCACAGTCTGTGGGACACAACAACTGGCAACGTCATGAACCATCCGCAGCCGAACAGGCGGAAATACACTCTACAGCACACTGGCGCAGTTACCTGCGGGAAATAATCGAAACCGGTAATGTTTCTCTCGTTGTACAGCCGGTCTATGCGCTGGATGATTCCGGCGGGACTCTGCTGCACAAGGAAGTACTGCTGCGCATCCCCGACAAGGACGGAAACAACATTACTGCCGGTATATTCATGCCCATGGCTGAACATCTCGGGCTTGCCAGTGAAATGGACAAACTTGCCATTACAGCGCTGCTGAAGCACATGGAAACCGCTAACGGAATCAGCGATTTCGCTGTGAACCTGTCGTCCAGTTCATTGGCCGAGCCGGTTTTCATAGAATGGCTGTGTAAAAGACTGGCTGAATCACCTGCCCGAACACAGCACCTGCTGATGGAATTTCCGGAATACGGCGTGTTGAGGAACCTGCAGAGCGCGCGGACAACAATAGACCGTCTGAATGGGGCCGGCTGCCGCTGCGGGATCGATCATTTTGGCCGGGGATTTTATTCTTTTGGATACCTGCATAGCCTGAAAATCAGCTACCTGAAAATCGATGCCGGCTATACCCGGCACATAGAACAGGAAGAAGACAACCAGTTCTTTATACAGGCCCTGGCAGATACGGCGCACAGCATCGATATCAAGGTCATTGCACAGGCCATCGAGACCAGCGAAGAACGCAATACAATGAAGGAGCTGAAGGTTGACGGGATACAGGGTTACCTGACGGGAAAACCGGAACCGCTCTAGCCAGGGGCAAGGGACCACCCTCTGGACTGGTTGCTAGAGGATGTCCTCCTCGTCCACCACCAGGTTCGCGAGCACACCGAGATCGCCACGCATGCGTTGGCGCTCGGATAATTTCTGTTGTGCTGCATCGGGCAGGTCGGTAAGCAGGATAAGCTTCTTCTCGATCAAAAGATCCACCAGGTCTTCAATCACACGGATGGTTTCCGTGTCCGAGGATGACAACTGGTTCCTGGCCAGTTCCAGGTAGGCGAGAATCTCCGGATTAGCGAGATCAAGTTCCTCGTCGCCGTTCTCTGCCTGGTCCGAGATACCGATAATCCTGCCGCTGGAATTTCGTTTTATGTATGGCATAACACCTACCGTTTCGGCCCTGCTGTACATACCTTTAGGAATCCCGGGCCTTGCTGTAAACCGCGCTGGAAATTGAATTAATGTCATCCTTGACCTAAATATGAGGATCCCGGCGCCGATGACACTAGAATAAGCAGCAATCGTGTGCCTGAAAAAGCCGAACCAGTATCAAAACCCTATTGTATCTTTATGAATGTTATGAAATTATACACGCAGTCAAGGACTTACTGAAAGCATGACACAAGAGGGAAGCGCAGCCAAGGCGGACTGGGAAATTCCTGCGGACGGGTCCGATTTTGACGACCCCCTGCTCGGGTGCCTGCTGACGCTCACGAAACTTGAACACCGCCCGCACACGGCGGACGCATTGACAGCCGGCCTGCCGCTGGTCGACAACAAGCTCACCCCCGAACTCTTCATCCGCGCAGCCCGGCGTGCCGATTTGTCCGCACGGGTCGTGAGGCGTCCGCTGGAAAAAATCTCCAACCTGGTACTGCCTGCCGTGCTGCTGCTGAATGGCGGGCGTGCCTGCATACTGGAACGTGTAAACAAGGACGGGACTGCGCGCATCATCCCTCCTGAAAGTGGTGAAGGTGAAAAAGAACTGCCGCTTGCCGAACTCACAGCGGAATATTGCGGCTATGCAATCTTTACCCAGCCCAGCTACCGATTTGACGAACGCACCCGGGCATCCGTATCAGGACGGCCGCGCCACTGGTTCTGGGATACGCTTGCCGAATCCACCCCGCTCTACAGCGAAGTACTGCTGGCCGCATTGCTGATCAATATTTTCGCGCTGGCATCACCGCTGTTCATTATGAATGTCTACGACCGCGTGGTACCCAACCAGGCCATCGAAACACTCTGGGTCCTCGGCATCGGTGTCGCGATTGTCTTCTGTTTTGAACTGCTGATGCGGACGCTGCGCGGCTACTTCCTCGATATCGCCGGCAAGCGCGCCGACATCATTCTCTCGGCCTCTGTATTTGAACGGGTGCTCGGCATCAAGATGGCTGCACGCCCGGCATCTGTCGGTGCCTTCGCAAACAACCTGCATGAGTTTGATACCTTTCGTGACTTTTTCACATCGGCGACACTGACCAGCCTGATCGACCTGCCATTTGTTTTCATGTTTATCTTCATTATCTGGCTGATCGGGGGACCGTTGGCTTTTGTACCGCTGACCGTATTACCCCTTTCCCTGCTGGCTGCACTGTTGATCCAGCGCACGCTTGCCGCGCATGTCCAGGAAACCATGCGCCACGCCTCGCAAAAGCACGCCACGCTGATCGAGATACTCAGCGGCATGGAGACCGTCAAGGGCCTGGGTGCCGAAAGCCAGCTGCAACGGCGCTGGGAACAGGTCGTTGGCAAACTCTCTCACCTGGGACTAAAGACGCGCTTCCTGTCGTCCAGCGCCGTAAATATCACGGTCTTTCTGCAACACATGGCCTCGGTCGCCGTTATCATCTTCGGGGTCTACCTGATCGCCGAGGGTGAACTCAGCATGGGTGGCCTGATTGCCTCGACCATTCTCACCGGCCGCGCGCTTGCCCCTTTATCCCAGGTCGCCAGCACCCTTACCCGTTACCACCAGGCAAAGGCCGCCTATACATCCACCGACAGCATGATGGGGCTGCCACTGGAACGCCCGGCCGAGAAAAAGTTTCTCGACCGTCCCGACATAAAGGGCAACATAGAGTTCCGCAAGGTCAGTTTTTCCTATCCCGACCAAAAGATCGAGGCCCTGAGCGAGGTTTCTTTCAAAATCAGGGCGGGTGAACACATAGCCATCATTGGCCGTATCGGCTCGGGTAAAAGCACCATTGAACGACTCATGCTCGGCCTGTACGAACCGGCCTCCGGGTCAATCCTGGTAGATGGAACAGACAACCGCCAGATAGACCCGGCGGACCTGCGCAGGAATATCGGCTATGTGCCACAGGACAACTTCCTGTTCTACGGCACAATCAAGGACAACATCATGCTGGGAATGCCGCATGCCGCTGACCAGGCAGTCCTGCAAGCCGCAACCATTGCCGGTGTCACCGATTTCGTCAGCAAGCACCCGTCCGGCTTTGACCTACAGGTCGGCGAACGGGGTGAAAATCTCTCTGGCGGGCAAAGACAGAGTGTTTCGGTGGCGCGCGCCCTGTTGCGTGACCCGGCAATCCTGGTAATGGATGAGCCGAGCAATGCCATGGACAATGCAACGGAAGAAATCTTCAAAACCCGTTTCTCCACCTGGCTGAAAAACCGGACACTGGTGCTGGTCACGCACCGGGCCTCACTGTTAAACCTTGTTAACCGGGTTATCGTCATGGATGGCGCCAGGATTATTGCGGACGGCCCCAAGGACAGCATCCTTGAAGCACTCAGGCAGGGGAAGATCAAGGCGCCAAAATCATGATCGGCAAACTCAAGACCGCGTTCAAGCCGCGCTCATACAGCATAGACGAAACAGATGTAGCGAAACTCGAGGCTGAAGATGCGCAGTTCATCGGTGACACCAGCGCTGCCGTATTCATGGGCGCAAACCGCACCAGCCACCTTATCCTGATTGCAACGGTGCTGTTTTTCTTTACAGCGCTGGTCTGGGCAGCACTGGCCGATATCGACGAGGTCACCCGCGGCGAAGGCAAGGTCATTCCCTCCAATAAAATACAGGTCATCCAGAATCTTGAAGGCGGCATCCTCACCGAGATCCTCGTCAAGGAAGGCGAGATTGTTAAAAAAGACCAGCCGCTGCTCAGGCTTGACGATACCCGCTTCTCTTCAAGCTATCGCGAATCACGCGCCAGGTTTCTTACCTTGCAGGCCAAGGCGGCGCGGTTAAGAGCCGAGGCCAGCGATACAGCCCTCGAAATGCCGGAAGTGGTCTTGAACGAAGACCCGGAGCTGGCGGCCAATGAAATCGCCCTGTACGAGTCTCGTGTCAACGAACTGCGTTCCAACCTGGAAATTCTGCAGCAGCAGGAGAACCAGGCCCGTTCGGAATTGAGAGAACTGGAATCGCGCAGGCAAAAACAGTCGCGCAGTTACACGCTGGTAAAGCAGGAACTCACCATGTCCGAGCCACTGGTCGCAGAGGGCGCGATTTCCGAGGTTGAGATCCTGCGCTTGCGACGCACCGTCAACGAGATGCAAGGCGAGCTTAACGCCAGCCGGCTCGCCATCCCGCGCGTCAAATCCATGCTCGAAGAAACCACCATCAAGCTCAAGGACCTGGAGATAAGCTTCCGCACCAAGGCCCGCACTGAATTGAACGAGGCAGAGTCAGAACTCTCGGGCATCGAGGAGACCCTGCACAGCCAGAGTGACCGTGTCAGCCGGACACTGGTCAAATCACCGGTAAGGGGCGAGGTCAAACAAATCATGGTGGCAACCATCGGCGGCGTTATACAGCCGGGAATGGACCTGGTCGAAATCGTCCCGCTCGAGGGCAGCCTGCTGGTTGAAGCGCATGTCCGACCCGCGGATATTGCCTTTCTGAGACCCGAACAGGATGCCAAGGTAAAGCTGACTGCCTATGATTATGCAATTTATGGCGGTCTGCCCGCTAAACTCGAGCATATCAGTGCCGATACCATTACTGATGAGAATGGTGAGAGTTTTTACCTGATCAAGGTACGCACAGAGCGGGATTACCTGGGTTCCAAAGACGGCTCTCTGAAAATCATCCCGGGCATGACAGCCACTGTGGATATTCTGACGGGAGAAAAATCAGTGCTGGATTACCTGTTGAAGCCGGTTCTCCGTGCCAGGGAAAAGGCCCTTCGCGAGCGATAGCAGGCCCTAAACAAGGAAATTAAAGTATGTCAGCAAGCAACACACAGAAAAACCCGCACATACTGATCGCGAGTGACGACAGCTCGCTGGCTACCCGGTACACCAATCTTCTGGTTGATGAATCCAGAGTGTCCGTGGCAGACACTTCCACCGATGTCATTTTATTCATCAAGCAGCATCTCCCGCAACTCGTGATGATTGACCCTTTGCTGTTCAGGGGTCACGTCAAATCGACCATATCCAGGAATTTCCACCTCATCACCACTCTCGCGCATAGTCGTTATCATAGATGAGGCAGACAGAACGCTTGACCAGATGAGCCTGTTCAAGGCCGGTGCTCACGGTTTTATTGCAGATGATATTTCGCCATCGTTGCTGACCAAGGCCATTCAATCGGTATCAAAAGGAGAGGTCTGGGTTCCACGCAAACTGATATCAAGGCTGATTTCCGAGCTTGCCAGGAGCAAGGCCGCCAAAGAAGGCCGTCAGGACCTGGCGGCAAGAGAAACCATGGCCAAGCTCACCCCAAGAGAATTCGAGGTCGCCCAAATGGTACATTTGGGGGGGAATAACAAGATGATCGCACGTGAACTCGACATCTCTGAGCGCACCGTAAAGGCTCACCTGAGTGCCATCTTTCGCAAACTGAATATTGCCAATCGACTCCACCTGGCCCTGTTTTTCAATGAAATAGCTTGAAAGTCGGACGCATTTTCTGGAAACTACGGCGGATGTAGTTTTATCCGATATATTTTTGAATTCTAAGCAGGTTGTGGGTCTAGGGAGGATCTTTGATGCGAACAACAATACACTTGTCTGCGTTTATGGCACTTTCAGCGCTGTTTGCTGGTAACGCCGCCGCAGCTTCACTGGAAGATGTCGTCAGGGAAACGGTTGCGACCAACCCGGATGTCCTGATTGTTGGTAGTCAGAGAGACTCGATTGAACAACAGATGGAACAGACCCGGGCAGGTTTTTTCCCCCAGGTTGATCTTACTCTTGGTGCAGGCTGGGAACACAGCGATAATCCCACCACCCGGGCAGCCGGTAATGGCTCCGTGGGGCTCACCCGTGATGAATCCGAAATCTTCATACGGCAATTGCTTTACGATGGAAACGGCACAGTGAGCGAGTATGAGCGCCAAAGAGCACGTGTAAACTCCCGCGCCTACGAAACATTCAGCACAGCTGAAGTCATCGCCCTCAAGGCCGTCGAGGTCTACTTTGATGTTATCCGCGAAGAAGCACTCGTTGAAATCGCACGAGACAACCTGGAAAGCCATCAGAAAACCTACGATCGTATTGTCAAGCGAGCCAAGAGCGGCGTGGGTCGCCGTGCCGACACACAACAGGCACTGGGAAGACTGGCGCTTGCCAAGACCAATCTGATGGCCGAGGAAAACAGGCTGCAAGATGCCGTATCGTCCTTTATCAGTGTCGTCGGCTATGAACCCGTTGACCTGATCGACCCGATTTCACGCGACTACCTGATTCCAGCCTCACTCGATGAAGCATTGTCCGTTGCACTGGACAACCACCCACGCCTGAAATCGGCTGACTCGGACATCGATGCTGCGCGTGAACAGTACAATGCCGCCAAGTCCGTGTTTCTTCCACGTGTGCACCTTGAAATACAGGGCACACATGCTGAAAACCTGGACGGTACAGATGGACGGAATGACCAGGCATCAGTCATGGTACGCGGCCGCTACAACCTGACAGGCGGCAAGGACATGGCGCGGCGTCAGGAGACGGTGTACCAGATCGACGAAGCCAAGGAAATCAGGGATCGTACCCGGCGCCAGGTCATCGAAAGCATGCAACTCTCCTGGAATGCCTACGAAACAGCCCTGGCCCAGCTCGAGTTCTTCAAGGTACATGTCGAAGCCAGTGACTCGGCACTGCAGGCTTACCGGAAGCAGTTCAACCTCGGGCAACGCACCCTGATCGACCTGCTCGACCAGGAAAATGAACTTTTCCAGGCAAGGATCAACCTCATCAACGGCCTGAACGATGTTTCGTTTGCGACCTACAGGATTCTCGCCGGTACCGGCAAGCTGCTGTGGGCCCTGGAAGTACCACTGCCTGAACAGGCCAGCAACATCCAGTAAACGACCTGCAGACATAACATCCATAAAGGGCTGAGATCTTCTCGGCCCTTTTTTTTGCTTCGACGCGGGGCTTTCTTTTGCCGGTTGCCGGCTATAGCATTGACCGGCGATGCTTGATGATCCCATTATCTTCTCGATCTTTCTGATCTTTACCGGCGCTGCCATCCTTGCCGGAATTGCGCTGTTTGCACGTCAGTCCCTGCTGGTTGCCTATATCGTGCTCGGTGGCCTGCTCGGGCCGTGGGGTCTCAGCCTGGTTGATGATGCCTCGATCATCCAGCAAATCGGACACATCGGTATCATATTCCTGCTGTTCCTGCTCGGGCTCAACCTGCAACCTGCACAACTGCTGCATATGTTCCGTAAAGCAACCGTGGTCACCGTTGTCAGCTCGTTGAGCTTTGCAGTCGTTGGTTTCCTGATAAGCCGGGCCTTCGGGTTCCTGTTGACCGAGTGTCTCCTGATTGGCGCTGCAATGATGTTTTCAAGCACCATCATCGGACTGAAACTGCTCCCCACCACTGCCCTTCACCATCGTCATGTCGGCCAGGTCATGATCAGCATCCTGCTGCTGCAGGATATTATCGCCATCGGCATCCTGTTATTCCTGGAAGGTTTCTCGCAGACAGGCGTGGAATGGAAACAGATAGGTATCCTGGGGGTTTCAGTACCGGTCCTGATCCTCGGGTCGCTGCTGTTTGAGAGGCATATTCTGCAGCGGCTCATGCAACGCTTTGACACCATCCAGGAATATGTATTCCTGACTTCTATCGGCTGGTGTCTTGGCATGGCCCAACTTGCAAAAACGATGGGGCTGTCCTACGAAATCGGCGCCTTTATAGCCGGTGTCTCGCTGGCAGCGAGCCCGATTGCACTGTTTATTTCAGAAAGCTTCAAACCGCTGCGGGATTTCTTCCTGATCATGTTTTTCTTCTCGCTGGGTGCAAGCTTCAACATCAGCATGCTGCCCGATATAGCTTTCCCCGCTGCGATCCTGGCAATACTGATGCTCACCGCCAAACCCCTGATATTTTCAGGATTGCTCAGAGGCTCGGGTGAATCAAAGAGCCTGTCAAATGAAATCGGCGTGCGCCTGGGGCAGGTGAGCGAGTTCTCCCTGTTGATCGCCGTGCTGGCCCTGAATGCAGGCGCTATAGGCACGCGGGCGTCCTACCTGATCCAGGCATCCACGCTGATGACGTTCATGGTGTCGTCCTATCTTATTATGCTGAGCTATCCGACACCGATCGCAGTCAGCGACCGGTTGCGCAAAGACTAGGATACATCTTGCCGCAGTTATGCCCGCTCATTCACGACCTGCATGACCGAACCCACCACCCTGGTGACTGCATCCGTCAATTTCAGAAGATCGGCATCATTGATGATAAATGCCGGCATCAGGTAAACCAGCCTGCCAAAGGGTCTTACCCAGACACCCTGCTCCACAAACAGGGGCTGCAGCCGCTTAAGATCAATCGCCTGCTCCAGCTCAACAACGCCAATTGCGCCCAGTACACGCACATCGGTCACATGCGGGTAACGTCTGCAGGGCGCCAGCCCGTTACGCAGGCCCTGCTCGATGTGCTGCACACGCGCCTGCCAGGGCGAGTCAAGCAACAGGCGCACGCTGGCCAGTGCCGTGGCACAGGCCAGTGGATTGGCCATGAAAGTAGGTCCGTGCATGAACAGGCCAGGCTTGCCTTGCGAGATGGCAGTGCTGATTTCGCGGGTGGCCAGGGTGGCGGCCAGCGTCATGTAACCCCCGGTAAGTGCCTTTCCGAGGCACATGATGTCCGGGGCGATGCCGGCATGCTCACAGGCGAACAGCTTCCCGGTCCGGCCGAACCCCGTCGCAATCTCGTCTGCAATCAGCAACACCCCGTGACGGTCACATAATGCCCGCACCCGGCGCAGATAATCTGCCGAATAGAAACGCATTCCGCCTGCACCCTGTACGATCGGTTCGAGAATTACGGCTGCGATTTTACCATCATGCCCGGTTAACGCATCGATCATGGGTTGCATCGCTGCATCGCTGCACGGTTCACCGAAACGACAGTCAGGAGCATCGATAAATATCTGTTTCGGCAAGACCTCCGCAAACAGGCTGTGCATACCATTGACCGGATCACATACCGACATGGCACCCAGCGTATCGCCGTGGTATCCGTGCAGCAGGGAAACGAAGCGGTTCCTGCTGCCGGCTCCCTTTGCCGCCCAGTACTGGATCGCCATTTTCATGGCAACCTCAACGGCAACCGAGCCGGAATCGGAAAAGAAGACAGACTGCAGGGGCGCCGGAGTCAGCGCCACCAGTTGTTCGGCGAGCTCGACGGCCGGGCCGTGCGTCAGTCCGCCGAACATGACATGCGCCATTTTTTTCAGCTGGGCCTCGATCGCCCGGTTGATTTGTGCCTGGTTATAACCATGGATTGCGCACCACCAGGAGGCCATGCCATCGATGAGTTCACGCCCGTCCACCAGCTTGATACGCACACCGTCGGCAGAGTCCACCGGGAATACGGGCATCCCGCTACCGATCGCGCTGTAGGGGTGCCAGACGTGAGCATTGTCCCCCGCCAGGAGATGCGCCTCCGGCCGGGGTTTATCAATGTCCATCGGTTTCGCCATTACGGGCAACGGTTGTGACTGATACTGTTCAGAAAAGGGTTACTCATGGACCTGGATAGCCGGCCGCGTACAGATGCCCGCGCGTAAACTCAATGCTTGTTTTCCAGTGGCCAGCGCGTGAAAGGACAGGCTATCAGGCTTGAATTATAGTAGCGTGTGTCGCCGGTAACCTCGTCACCGGCCCAGTCTGGCAGACTGATGGCCTGGTCTTCGGCATCAAGCTCCACTTCGGCGATGATCAGTCCGGTATTGTCCCCGTCGAATTCGTCGATTTCCCAGGTCAGACCCCGGTGCTCGACCCGGTAACGGGTTTTTTCTATCAATGGGTGCTTACAGAGATTATCCAGCATCTCGCCGGCCTCCTCTGCCGGGATCTCATATTCGTATTCGACCCGCGTGGCACCGACAGCAAGCCCCTTGATCGTGAGATAGCCCTTGTCCCGGATCAGCCTTACCCGGACGCTACGTGCCGGCTCGGTGGAAAGGTAACCCTGCCGGTAGGGAATTCCTTCCGCGTGAGTGCGCCAGCCTTCCCCCCTGACCAGAAATTTCCGTTCTATCTCCAGTGGCATCAGTACAGGTCCCGCCCGGCCAAACAGCAAGAAAAGTAAAGGAACCTGCACCCCGGCAGTGCTGGCGACAAAAGGCATTTCCGCGCTCTGTATCATCGTCGCAGGATTTCTTCTACCGGCAGCGAGAATGATCGGCCAGTTTGTTACACATCCCATACCTTATCATCCGGTTGTGAGGGGAAAAGTTTCATCAACTCCCCGATAATAATATCCAGTGCAGCACGCACGGTATCCTCGATGTACCAGTTTTCAATAATACGAATCCCGGCCCGGTCCGCTTCATTCAGCAACCAGGATTGCAGCTCCCAGATTGCATCCACATTTTTCAGGTAATGCGAGGCCTGGCGTTTGTCTTTTTCACGGCCACGCCGTTTAAGCTGTTTTTGCAATAATTTCTTTTCAATACTGGCGAGGATAATGGGGATGATGACAGCCTCGCCCTGCTTCTCATCGAGGTTCAATTCTGTTGGCACCACGTGGACACCTTCCAGTATCAGGTGGTGCCTTTCTTCGATGGCGCGGCCAATGGTTGCTTCCAGTGCCAGTCTCATTGCGCCAAACTGGGAGAGAAAACCGCTAATCACCGGGTTTTCAACGGATGGCCCGGCTGCATCGGCGGATCCCGGCAGACCGCGCCAGGCTTCAAAGCTTGAATAACCCAGGGTGGGAACCATCTGCGGAGACAGGTAGGCGCGAATTATCTCGCGCATCATGTCTGTTGACTGGTGACGGGGAATATCCAGTCGATAGGCCAGTTCCGAAGCTATTGTGCTTTTGCCGCTGCCGGTGGTGCCGCCAATCAATACGATGAGGGGTATGCCGCTGTTTTCAAACCGGCGCCATGACAGGTAGCGATCAGCTGCTTCGTGCGAACAGTGTTCATACAGACACCTGTGTACCACACGCCGCAGTGCCTTGTGGTCAATTTCCCGATGACCTGTCGCTTGCAATTGCACAAGCACCTTGCGCGCGCCCTGCATGGCCATCTCCGGAGGGATGGCACAGGTTTCCAGTGAGTGCGCCAGTACGCCTGCAGAAAAGGGTAAACTGCGAGTGGGCGTGTGCACGATGATACCGGGTTCATTGCCGGGGCCGGCATCGTAGAGTTTCCGCTTGTCGCTCCCGTGTCGCTGCTCCAGCAACTCGCCGACCCTGCCCTTCAGTTCAGTGCTCTCAATCTCCTGCCTGTCCTTCAGCTCATCTCTTATTTCCCTGGCAAGCTTATAGGCAACATCGAAGCTGAGACCGGTGTTTACCAGGGACTGGACCAGTATCCCCCTCAGAAAAGGCGAGCGGTCGCCTTCAGGCAGTTTGATGACGATTAACTTTGCCATTTTTACATTATATGCAAATCAGGTGTCCTGCCTGATCACGCACCGGTTATTTTTCTGCCAGCAGGAAACATACCCATCCCGGGTCTGCATCACCGACAGTGGCCGGTGAATAAACGCCGGTTCCCTCGCCGGTCTTCGAATCGGTCTCCTCCCAGTAAACAGTCACCTTTGAAAAACCGGCCTCGTCAAGAAGCTCGCGCAGTTCCGGCAAACTCCACAGGCGCCAGTCATAGGTAAAAGCCTTCTTCATTTTCGACCCGTCCGGAAAGGCGAAATGGATGTGACAGCGCATATTGCCGTCTATCGGGTTATAGCTTGCATGTTCCCAGATGTACTTGAAACCCTTGAACTTGCGCTTCTCCTTGATTTCCTGATAGGCCTCATAGCCACCGAAAGCATCCATGAAGAAAATGCCGTCCTTGTCAAGCGCCTCGCGCACCTTGCGGAAGTATCCGCCCAGTTTCTTGCGCGTTATGAACAGCTGGTAACTGAAATTCATGGCCAGCACTACATCTGCAGGCCTGGCTGTTTGCACCTCGCAGACGTCCTCCTGCAGCAGGCTGATTCGCAGGCGCGCATCCGGCTTCAATCGGGACAGGTTGTGTTTCCGCCCCCATGCGAGAACCTCCTGGTCGATATCCACGCCGATGGCGGTATTCTTCCTGCTGCGCCTGACCCATTCACAGCACATACCGGCGGTGCCGCAAAAATCCTCGCGCATATGCCTGGGACGCCGGCCACGCAATTTGCGGAAGGTCTTGCTGACGAAATTATATTCTGCAGCGACATCCTGGACAGACTTTTCATAGAGGACATGCCGGTCTGCCAGTTCCGCCATGGTCTTTTTTTTACGGTAACGCTTGTTTTTCATATCCCGACCCTTGTTTTCATATCACCCGTGGCCGAGGAGTATGGCATATTGCATGGGCCAGCAAAACCGGAGCGGACCCTGTATTTCTGCTTCTTTGTGAATTTTCTTCACCCGGCTTGCGGGGTACGGATAGTACCTTCACGACAGCGCCAAAAACAGTCGAGTGGCAATTCGCTCCGGGCATTCTATAATCCATTGAGAGTGGCTGCGGTCGTGTTACAAGGGTGGAATAAAGCCCGAAAATACTCACACCGGTGAACAGTAAACCAGGGGGCATTCACATGAGGCATTTCCTCGACAACAGATTTCCCGGACTGATGGAGAGCATCCGTCGCAGCGAACAGGAGAAAGCACTGAGGCAATGCATGCGTGGCTGGCATAAATGCCGGTGTATACAATGCGTGCAGACCGGCAACAGGGCAAAGCCCCGTAACAGTCTGCGAGCTATGAACCCTTTTCGTTCTTCAGGGCATTCTCCGTAATCGTTTCATAGAGGTGCACTACCCTCGAACAAAACGAATGCCATTCGGGATGCCGGTCTATTAAATGCTTGCTCTGCTGGGCATCGTGAATAACCTTGTCGAGAAAGTTAATATCGCCCTCGCTCAGCAACTCGCCATCGTCGGTCTTCTTCTTGAGCGCCTGAAGCCTGGGAAGCCGCTGTTTCTCGAATCGATCGATAAGCGCCAGAATGACGCCTTCTTCGTCAGATGAATCTGTCATGGTTCGCCCCCCACCCGTTTGTTACCTGCGTCCGTGGTCAATGGCTGCGGCATTCACGCCGGCTCAACCCGCAACTTCACGACAGCCCGGTCAGTTGCCTCTGTTGCCGTAAACCTGAAGCCTGCTTCCACAATGGACTCTCCTTCGGCGGGAATATGACGCAGCCGGGCCATCATCAGGCCACCGATGGTATGTGATTCCACGGCCGGCAGACTGGTGCCAAGTAATTCGTTGACTTCAGAAATAGCCAGGCGCGCATCCATCAGGTAAGTCTCTTCATCGAGCATTTCATAAATACGTTTTCGTCGCGGAAGATATTCCTCGAAGTCATAACCGACATCGATTTCACCAACGACCTCTTCGAGGATATCTTCCATGGTAATCATGCCAACAGCCGAACCGAATTCATCCACCACGATGGCCATGTGATCATCCCGGTTACGCAAAACGGGCAGCAACTGGTCGATCGTCTGGTAGGGTGAAACATAGTGTGCCGGCTTGATGAGCTCCTCCAGGGGGCGGTCAGGCAGTTCCGGGTCCATCAGGTCCCAGGTCGTCAGTGTGACGACGCCCACGATATTGCTGATATTCCCGGTATACACCGGGAGCCGGTTATAGCCGCGCCTGCGTACCAGGGTAAGGGCATTGCGGGCGTCGCGGTTGCGATTGATCGCCGTTATATCGGCAACCGGGATCATGGCCTCGCCAACCGAGGTCTCCGCAAAGCGGATGACACGCTTGATGCGTACGCGGTCAAAGACATCCACATTGGCCCCGCGTTCGGCCATATCCACCACCATCCGCATCTGTTCCCGGGTAATAAATACATTCTGTTCACCCTTGCCGCCACCCGCGAGGCGCGCGCAGAAACGGGCGATGCGTGAAAAGACGAACACGAGCGGGTAGAACAATATGGAGAATACCTGCAAGGGATAGACGATCACTGGCGCGATCTCGTTGGATTTCTGCTGGTAGACACTCTTGGGCACGATTTCGCCCAGCACCAGGAACAGCGGGGTAAACAGCAATACCGCGTAGAGGTCGCCCAACTGGCCGAACGAGCGGATCATCAGCATCGTGCCCAGGGTCGTCAGGATAATGGTTGCGATGTTGGTTCCGACCAGTGTAGTACCCAACAGTACATCCGGTGTCTCGAACAGCCTGAGCACCAGCTTCGCCCCCCGGTGCCCCTGGTTCGCCTTGTGATGCATCTTGAACTTGTCCGAGTTTACAAGGGCTATTTCCGAACCCGAGAAGAACCCCTTCAGCAGGAGGAGGAGCACCATCACCAGGAATAAAATCAGAAAATCCATAATCGTTTCTCCAGGCCTCAGTGAACGGCCTTCCGCTCAGGGTTGCTGTCTGCATCCACTGCCCCGACGGGTCCGGAATGCGTCTCATCATTGAACGACTCACCGGGCACCGTCGTGTCATTACCACCATCCGGCCCGGCCACGCTGTCATCGGGCGGTTCCACCTGCCCGTCATCCGCGCCTGTTGCTCAGCCGGGACGCCCGTGGCAACTGCCTCATCCCCCCGGTTACCGCGGCTTACCCTGACGCGCGCAATCCGGTGTTCATCCATATCCAGGACGGTAATGCTGATATCTTCGATACTGATACTGTCGCCAACCCTGGGCAACCGGTCCAGGTGCCGGAACGCCACACCGCCGATGGTTGTCATGCGCGGATCGTCAATCCCGAAATTGCTCAGGTTATTGAAATCAGTCAGCTTCATGTCCCCGTCGACCTCGTAGGCATCTTCGTCGCGCTCGCGATACAACTCCTGGCCCTCGACATCACCGGAAATCTGGCCGAATATAAATGTCAGCACATCTTTCATGGTGACGAAGCCCTCGACCCCGCCAAACTCGTTCAGGACAGCCGCGGCGCGGGCATTATTGGCCGTAAAGAAGTCGAACATTTCGTCAACTTTTTTGGTGAGAGGTACCACCACCGGCGAGTGCATGATGTCAGCCGGTTCCAGTGACGTCAGATCGTTATCGTCCAGCACCAGCCGAAGGACATCCTCGGCATGGACAAAGCCGACAAGGTTGTCACGGTGCTCCCGGAATACTGGAACCCGTGGATGGCGGTAGTCGCGAAACAGCTCGATCATTTCCGGCACCGTCATCTCCGCATTGAGAAATGCCGTGCGCGTTCGCGGGGTCATGATCTCGACGACTTCCGTATCCCCCGCCTCCAGCAGGTTGTAAATCAGGGCGCGCTCGGTTGCATTGAGCTCCCCGTCCTTGGCAACCTCCTCCACCAGGGTTTTGAACTCGTCAAGATGCAGAATATTATCGGCGGCTTTTTCCTCGCCGACAATCAGGGTGGTGATACGGTCGGCAATGCTGCGAATCACCCAGACCAGCGGCGCGATCAGCCTGACCCACAGGCTCATGGGGGTCGCAACCAGCCCGGTGCTGACACGCACCGGATTCGACACCGAGATGGTCTTCGGGGTTACCTCGCCAAACAACAGCAGCAAAGGCACCATCACCAGCACACTGATCAAGCCGGCACGTTCGACGCTGTACAGACTAACCAGTATCCCCGTCATGTTTGCGGCAGCCGCAATGTTGACCAGTTCATTGCCGCAGAGGATGGAAATAATCAGCCGCCGGGGCTGATCCAGCAGGGCATGCAGGGTCTCGGTGTGGCGGTTGCGTTCCCGGCGGAGTTTCTGCAGGTCCAGTCGGGAGAGGGAGAACAACGCGGTTTCCGACCCGGAAAAAAAAGCAGAGCCAAACAGCAGCAGCCCCTGGATACCCAGGCGGACGATCATATCGGGTTCTGCCAGGCGCGCGGTATCAAAGACAAAGAACGCCTTGATGGATTCCCAGTGCTGAAATATTTCCTGCAGAATACTTTCCATTGACCTACACCCGGATTGCCCCAGCACGCCCCGATTCGCCAAACATCCCGAGGTCGAATTGGGCAGATTAACAGCATGCAAGCTGCATATACTTGATACGGGTCAATCAATACGTCATTATAAGCTGATACGATTGCCGGCCAAATCACAGGGAGACAACGGAACCATGGATAAACCCGTCGGGCAACGAAAAACACCGGTCAAACGCAGGCCCGCCAGCCCGCAGAGCCGCAAGAAAACGGCTTCAGCCCGCCCGCGCGCGGCGAAGAAAACCGCGGTGCCGGCACGTTCGAAATCTGCCGCCAGGACCGATCTGGATAATCCGGAACTCTACCTGAACCGGGAACTGACCTGGCTGGAATTCAATCGCCGTGTACTGCACATGGCCGCTGATGATGCCACCCCCCTGCTGGAACGCGTCAAGTTCGTCGCGATCGTCAGTGCCAATCTCGATGAATTCTTCATGAAACGGGTCGGCGGCCTTAAACAGCAAATCGCTGCCGGTATCCGCACGCCATCCGTTGACGGCCGGACCCCGCAGGAACAACTCGAGGAAAGTCAGGCGATTGTGCGCGACATACACGGT
>CAWHCQ010000038.1:0-62765 GCA_963827755.1 uncultured Gammaproteobacteria bacterium | reverse complement strand
TCGGCATCCGATGGATACCTGCCTGTCCCTGTTCAAGCACCTGTTTTCCGGTTCGCATCCCTATTGCTATGATCTGGTCGAGCTTGGTCAATATTACCGCATGTATCAGGAGCTGATATCGCACTGGCATGCGGTATTGCCGGGTTTTGTCCATGACGTAGAGTACGAGGCGCTGGTGAGTAACCCGCAGCAGGAAATCGAAAAGCTGCTGAATTTCTGTGAGTTGCCTTGGCATGATAGCTGTCTGGCGCATGACAAATCGGGCAGCCGTTCGGTTACCGCCAGCTCGGCTCAGGTCAATAAGCCGATCTATAAGGATTCGCTGGATTATTGGCGTAACTACGCGGCCTTTCTGCAGCCTTTGCAGGATGCACTCAAGCTGCAGGCGAACTGATCAAACAGTTGCAAGTGTGGTACCGGGTGCGTCATTGTGTATCCGCGGCGGCGACTTTATCGATGGCCGGTTCAATTAACCTTGACCGGGAGCCTTGTCGTGCGAACTGCAGGCGTTCAAGCCATGCGGATTCAAGCGTGAGCGCAATGCGTTTGCACATTATGACCCGTGGCAATTCACGGCCGATATCTGCGATAATGCCGGCGGTGGCTTGTGCCGGTCCCCTCGCGACGAGAAGCTGTGAACCCCGTCAGGCCTGGAAGGGAGCAGCGGCAGCAGTGGATTCGAGTGCCGGGGTGTGGCTGGTGCAGGTCACCTTATTCCCGGGTCGTCACACCTCTTAATTGACCCTAATCGATGCTATATATATGAGCTACCAGGTTTTGGCGCGTAAATGGCGCCCGCGTACGTTTTCCGAGCTGGTCGGGCAGGAGCATGTGCGGCGCGCGCTGGTGAATGCGCTGGACAATGACCGCCTGCATCATGCCTACCTGTTCAGCGGCACCCGCGGGGTCGGCAAGACCAGCATCGCGCGGATTCTTTCCAAGGCGCTGAATTGCGAGGCCGGGGTGGGTTCCACGCCCTGTGGCGCCTGCAGCGCCTGCGAGGAAATCGACAGCGGCCGCTTTGTCGACCTTATCGAGGTCGATGCCGCCTCGCGCACCAAGGTCGAGGACACCCGCGACCTGCTCGAGAACGTGCAGTACGCACCGACCCGCGGGCGCTACAAGGTCTACCTGATCGATGAAGTGCACATGCTGTCGACGCACAGCTTCAATGCCTTGCTGAAGACGCTGGAAGAGCCGCCACCGCACGTCAAGTTCCTGCTGGCGACGACCGACCCGCAGCGTTTGCCGGTGACCGTGCTGTCACGCTGCCTGCAGTTCAACCTGAAGCGCCTGACGCTGGCGCAGATTACTGCGCAACTTGAAACGATCCTCACGGCGGAAAACATCAAGGCCGACAGCAATGCCGTGCGCCAGCTGGCGCAGGCCGCCGATGGCAGCATGCGCGACGCCCTGAGCCTGCTGGACCAGGCGATTGCCTTCGGCGATGGTGAATTGAAGGAGGCCGAGGTGCGCAGCATGCTTGGCACCATCGACCGCGATGTGGTCTATCGACTGTTCGATGCCCTGGCGGAAAATGATGCCCGGCAGTTGATGAACGAGATCGACAAGGCAGATGATTTCGCGCCGGACTATGCGGCCCTGCTGGCGGATATGATCGCGCTGTTGCAGCGTATCGCGATTGCCCAGGCCCTGCCCGATGCGATCGATGACAGCCTTGGCGACCGCGATGCGGTGCTGGCACTGGCCGGGCGCCTGTCTGCTGAAGATGTCCAGCTGTATTACCAGATCGGACTGATCGGGCGGCGTGACCTGTCGCTGTCACCGCAGCCGCGCGGTGGACTCGAGATGCTGCTGTTGCGCATGCTGGCGTTTCGCCCGGGGGCGGCACCGTCGAAACCGGTCGCGGCCCAGGCGTCGCCTGCGAAACCGCAGGTGAAGAAGGCTGCGGCGCCGGCGCGCAAACAGCCGCCGGCAAAACCTGCCGTGCAAACAGCAGCGGCTGTGCAGAAAGCTCCGGAGGCACGGGAGGTACCTGCCGCGCCGGCTACAGTTGCAGGGCAGGCACCAGCCGCCACGTCATCGGACAATGCCGAGGCCTGGAGCGGCATTATCGGAGCCATCACGCTGAAGGGCATGGCCGGGCAAATGGCGCAGCATTGTGCCTTCCACGGCATGGAAGATGACTGCGTCCGGCTTTCCCTGGATCCTGCGCATTCCTCCCTGCTGAACAAGGAGCGCACGCAGCAACTGGAGCAGGCGCTGTGTACGCATTTCCAGCGCACGGTCAGGGTAAAGATTGCAAAAGAGGGCGATCTGCCGCACGAAACACCGGCAGGCCGGCGCAGCCGCGAACAGAAAGAACGCCAGCAACAGGCGCAGGATTCGATCGAAAATGATGAAAATATCCGCGCCATACAGGATGCCTTTGGCGGCGCGGTACAAGTGGATTCGATCCGGCCGAAATGATGGCGCAAATAAGCGGTCATGCCATTGCAGGAGCGCTTCTCAAAGCGCGATGCGATCCACGCATGCTGTTGTTAATTTATGATATGGGTAAATCGAGGAAGACATTATGAAAGGCGGATTGGGTAACCTGATGAAACAGGCGCAGGAAATGCAGGCCAGCATGGAGAAGGCGCAGGCGGAGCTTGCCAGCCTGGAGGTGACCGGCGAAGCCGGTGGCGGGCTGGTCAAGGTGACGATGACCGGCAAGCACGAGGTGCGCCGTGTCGTCATCGATGACAGCCTGCTGCAGGATGACAAGGACATGCTCGAGGACCTGGTTGCGGCAGCGATCAATGATGCCGCGCACAAGGTCGAGGCAACGACGCAGGAACGGATGTCCGGACTGACCAGCGGCATCAATCTCCCGCCGGGCATGAAGCTGCCCTTCTAGCGACTATGTTGCACGCGGGCGTCTTTACCAGTCGGGGATTGCGCGTTCATGCCGGGCCCGGCAGCGGGGCTGGCCGGTGAGCAGCTCGCGGCTCATCGAGCGCCTGGTCGAATGCCTGCGTTGTCTGCCGGGCGTCGGGCCGAAATCGGCACAGCGCATGGCATTTCATTTGCTCGAGCATAACCGTGACGGCGGCCGCCAGCTGGCCGCGGCATTGAACGAGGCGATGGAGAAGGTCGGCCATTGCAGCGAGTGCCGCACCCTGACGGAGACTGCAGTTTGCGGCCTGTGCGCAAACCACCGGCGTGACCGCAGCCAGTTATGTATCGTCGAGACGCCGGCCGATGTCCAGGCGCTGGAACAGTCAACCGGTTACAAGGGGCTGTATTTCGTGCTCATGGGGCACCTCTCGCCGCTGGATGGCATCGGCCCCGATGCCCTCGGCCTGGATCTGCTCGAGGCGCGCCTTGCAACCGGGCAGGTCAGCGAGATGATCCTGGCGACCAACCCGACGGTTGAAGGCGAGGCCACGGCGCATTTTGTCAGCGAGATGGCGCGTGCCCATGGCATCCGTACGACCCGTATTGCGCACGGCGTGCCCATGGGTGGTGAACTGGAATACATTGACAGCAGCACGCTGTCCCATGCCTTTTCAGGCCGACTTGAAATCTAGCCCGGAGCTTGTCTATGTCAGATTGTCTGTTCTGCAAAATGGTTGCCGGTGAAATCCAGCCGGACGTGGTCTACGAGGATGAAACAGTGCTCGCATTTCGTGATGTAAACCCGCAGGCGCCGGTGCATGTACTGGTGATTCCGAAGGCGCATATCGCAACCACGAATGACCTGGACGAGGACAATGCCGCTGTCGTTGGCAAGTTATACCTTGCCGCCAAAAAGATTGCCGGGGAAGAGGGTATTGCCGCACCGGGTTACCGCATGGTGATGAACTGCAACGCCGGGGCGGGGCAGTCGGTGTATCACATTCACCTGCATCTGCTGGGCGGCAGGCCCATGCACTGGCCGCCGGGGTAGTAGGAGCGAGCGATAGCTCGCGAACACCTCGCGAGCACTTCGCCAGCTGGCGCTGGCTCCTACAATTTATCGGGACTCACCGTGTAGGAGCGAGCGCCAGCTCGCGAACGTCTCGCGAACACCTTCAGGTCCGGGGCAGGTTTTCAGTCGCGGCAAACACTGTCCCGGAAAGCAGCCAGGCGAGCAGCAGTGCTTGCCTGGTGCAGGCCGGTTTCCGGTTACGCGGCATCGCTGCTGCCGGCCCTATCCGGCGCGTAAGCGTCGCTGCCGCAGGTAGATGACAGAGACCAGCACCAGCAGCCACAGGGTCGGGTCAAAGGCGGCATCGTCACTCGCGAGGCTGCAGTGCCCGCTGCCACCGGAACCGCCGCCGGTAATGCCGCCGCCACCGCCTGTCGTAACCGGGCTGAACAACTGGCCGAAGATCTCGAACTCCTCCATCCACCAGCGGGGCCGTGTCGTCATCGCCTGCCCACACCACCAGGTACTCGTTGGCCGTGGCGTTCCAGGCCACGGCCGGGCTGAAGGCATCAAAGCTGACATTGCCATCCGGGCCCATGTCGGAGAGCCGGAAGTCATTGGTGCCAATCTCGGTACCGCCCGCATCGACGCGTTGGCCGAAGATCTCGAACTCCTCATTCACCAGCGGGGCCGTGTCGTCATCGCCTGACCACACCACCAGGTACTCGTTGGCCGTCAAGTTCCAGGCCACGGCCGGTGCTGAAGGCATCATAGCTGACATCGCCATCCGGGCCCATGTCGGAGATGCGGAAGTCATTGGTGCCAATCTCGGTGCCGTCGCCGCAGTCGATGCGTTGTCCAAAGATCTCGAACTCCTCATCCACCAGCGGGGCCGTGTCGTCATCGCCTTCCCACACCACCAGGTACTCGTTGGTCGTGGCGTTGTAAGCCACGGCCGGGTTGAAGGCAGCAAAGCTGATATTGCCATCCGGTGCCCATGTCGGAGATGCGGAAGTCATTGGTGCCAATCTCGGCGCCGTCGCCGCATTGACGCGCTGGCCAAAGATCTCGAACTCTTCATCCACCAGCGGGGCCGTGTTGTCATCGCCTTCCCACACCACCAGGTACTCGTTGTCCGTGGCGTTCCAGGCCACGGCCGGGTCTGAGGGCGGCAAAGCTGACATTGCCATCCGGTGCCCATGTCGGAGATGCGGAAGTCATTCGTGCCAATCTCGGCACCTGTCGCCGCATTGATGCGTTGGCCAAAGATCTCGAACTCTTCATCCACCAGCGGGGCCGTGTCGTCATCGCCTTCCCACACCACCAGGTACTCGTTGTCCGTGGCGTTGTAAGCCACGGCCGGGTTGAAGGCAGCAAAGCTGACATTGCCATCCGGTGCCCATGTCGGAGATGCGGAAGTCATTGGTGCCAATCTCGGCACCGTCGCCGCATTGATGCGCTGTCCAAAGATCTCGAACTCCTCATCCACCAGCGGGGCCGTGTCGTCATCGCCTGCCCACACCACCAGGTACTCGTTGTCCGTGGCGTTCCAGGCCACGGCCGGTGCTGAAGGCATCATAGCTGACATTGCCATCCGGTGCCCATGTCGGAGATGCGGAAGTCATTCGTGCCAATCGCGGCGCCTGTCGCCGCATCGATGCGCTGTCCAAAGATCTCGAACTCCTCATCCACCAGCGGGGCCGTGTCGTCATCGCCTGACCACACCACCAGGTACTCGTTGTTCATGGCGTTGTAAGCCACGGCCGGATTGAGGGCAGCAAAGCTGACATTGCCATCCGGTGCCCATGTCGGAAATGCGGAAGTCATTGGTGCCGATCTCCGGATCAACGGTCACCGGGTAGACCGCACCGGCCAGGTCCGCTGGCGGCTACCTGGATGGTGCTGTGCGTGTCCGTCACCTGCATCCGTGCCGGCAACACCTTGCCCGTGGCATCGAACACCGTTACCTGGCCCAGCGTCACAACACCCGATGCGTCACGCCACACCCAGCCCTGCGCGGTTGGCTCCATCTTGCCCTTGCTGTTGATGGCGCCGGTAATAACCAGGTCCCGGTCCAGTGGCCAGGGGCGCTCCAGTACAAAGCGCTGTTCGATCGTGGCCGCCTTGATCAGGTAGCGCTCGATCAGACCACCGCGGGCAAAGTCCACCGCGTCTGGCGCACTCCGGGTTGGTGCCACCGCTGCCTGCCGGGCATTGTTGATGTGCGTCAATCGCCAGTTCCAGTCCGGGCCCCGGTGCGGGGTAAATTGCACGCCGCGTCTGTCAAACAGCGCACGGTGACGACGGTTGGTCACGGTAATTGCTTCTTTGCCAGTCTCGATACGGTTCAATGCCAGGCCAATCGCCTGCTGTTCACTGATCACGGGCGTGGCGGTAGCTGCTTCGAGTGCAGACCAGGCCGTCAGCGGCAATGCCGACAGCAGCAGGCCCAGCACCAGTGAGACGAGGTTCCAGTGATGCGATAGTGGGTAATATTTTCTTTGTTCCATCAGCTTCCTCTCCGGTTTATTCCATGTCACGTGACAGCACAGCGCAAAATACAGCTGGAAAATCTGACTTCCGCTTTCGCGTCCGAAGGCGGTAATAGTGAGGATCCCCCTGGCGAAAGATACTATATCAACCCGGCATGTACAAAGGACTGATGGCCTGCCGTGAAGGCATCATTCCATGCTGGCGAGCAGTTGCCGGTAGCTTTCATACCGGCGGCGGCTGATTGTGCCGCTTTCCACGGCGCTGGTAATGACGCAACCGGGTTCGGACAAGTGCGAGCAGTCATTGAACTTGCAGCCTGCCTGCAGCTCGTGGAATTCACGAAAGCCGTTGCCCAGTACAAGGGGGCTGACCTTGCCGAGCTTGAAGTCGCGTACCCCCGGTGAATCGATCAGTCTGCCGCCGTGCGGCAGGTGGTAGAGGGTGGTGGCGGTGGTGGTGTGCCTGCCCTGTCCGGAGGCTTGCGAGAGTTTGCCGGTCACGATGTCGAGTTCCGGCAACAGCCGCTTGATCAGCGATGATTTGCCGACGCCGCTCTGGCCGACAAAGATGCTGGTTTTACCGGACAGGTGTTCGGCCAGTTCGTCGATGCCGGTATTTTCCTTCGCGCTGGTGAACAGGGTGGCATAGCCGATGGCATTGAATTCGCCAAACAGCGACTCGATGCTGTGGCGTTGCTCGCTGCCCAGCAGGTCGGCCTTGTTGACGACGATCAGCGCGCTGCAATTCGCCAGCTCGGCGGCGACGGTATACTTGTCGATCAGGAAGGTGTCGAGTGCCGGTTCCGCGGCGGCCTCGATGACGAGCTGGTCGATGTTGGCCACCAGCGGCCGCTCGCTATCATTCTTGTCCACCCGCTGCAGCACGTTGCGGCGTGGCAGCAGCACCTCGATAACGCCTTCGCCCTGTCCGGTCGGCAGCCATTCAGCTTCGTCACCGCAGACCAGCTGTTCCAGCCCGCGGCGCGCCACGCAGCGGTGCAGGTTACCGGCCGCGTCTTCCAGCAGCTGTTGCTTGCCATAGTTGACGACGACGAGGCCGCTGCGGCGCTCGCCTGCTGTGTTTTCCGGGTTGTCTGTGTCTGGTCGGGTGGAGGGGTCTGGATCGTTGGACATGCCGGGCCGTGGTTATTCGGTCGCGGGCAGCAGGGCGTCTATTTTTGACGCGCAGATAAAGTCGTTTTCGGACAGGCCGCCGATGGCGTGGGTGCTGTAGCGGACCAGGCAGGTCTTGTAGCCCACCTCGATATCCGGGTGGTGGTCCTCGGCATGGGCGATCCAGGCAAGGGCATTGACGAAGGCCATGGTCTGGTAATAATTTTTGAACAGGCAGGTGCGGCTGATTTCCTTGCCGCTTGCATCGATTGACCAGTCACCGTGCAACTCGGCGAGCAGGCCCTTTGCCTGCCCGGCATCGAGTGGCGCGACACCGCCCTCGCAGGGCTTGCAGTGCCGGTTGCCCAGGTCGCAGACGCTTGTGCCGGTCACTTGTAATTGTAGAAACTGGTATTCAGGTACTCGGTGACGGCAGCGACATCGTCGTCAAACCACTGCAGTCCGAGTGACAGTTCACAGCGCCTCACCTGTTTTTGCAGGCCGGCCAGGGTGCTTACCTTGCGGTTCTTGCGGGTGTACATACTGTCGTCATGACAGCCCATGCAGTTTTTCTCCTGCAAGGATTTTCCATGACTGACGTCGGCGGCCTGCACGGGCGCGACAGCCAGTACCGCCACCAGTGCTGCCAGGTTCAGGGTTTTGTAATTCATAGTCAGCCTCCGGATGCTGTTGTCCCTATATTAGCCGATATACGGGCGATGCGCACCGGTGCCGGCGGGTGCGAGTCGTGGAAGGCCGAAAACAGCGGGTCAGGCGTCAGCGTACTGGCATTCTCGCGGTACATTTTCACCAGCGCGTGGATCAGGTCGCTGCCGCTGGACTGCGCGACCGCATAGGCATCGGCCTCGAATTCATGCTTCCTGGAAAGCAGCGACATCAGCGGCTGCAGGAAAAAGGTGAATACCGGCATCACCATCATGAACAGCAGCAGGGCCATCCAGTCTGACGGCTGGCTGATGCCGAGGCCGTTATAAAACCACGTCTGGCCGTGTAGCCAGCCGAGTATTGCCAGCCCGGCAAGGCTGAGTGCGGCCATGGACAGAAAGCGTTTTTGCACGTGTTTGAGTTTGAAATGCCCGAGCTCATGGGCAAGTACTGCCTCGATTTCCTCCGCCTTGAGCGAGTCGAGCAGGGTGTCGAAAAAAACGATCCGCTTGTTGCGTCCTATACCCGTGAAATAGGCATTGCCGTGCCCCGAGCGCTTCGAGCCGTCCATGACATAAATCCCCTTGCTGCGAAATCCGCATTTATCCAGCAGGGCCTGGATGCGCTGCTGCAATGCCTCGTTGTCCAGCAGTGAAAACTTGTTGAACAGCGGCGCAATCACGGCCGGGTAGGCCCAGAACATCAGCAGCGAGAAAGACATCCACGCCGCCCACAGGTACAGCCACCAGCGT
Source organism: uncultured Gammaproteobacteria bacterium (assembly GCA_963827755.1). Taxonomy (GTDB): domain Bacteria; phylum Pseudomonadota; class Gammaproteobacteria; order UBA9214; family UBA9214; genus UBA9214. The sequence continues at coordinate 53,889 of CAWHCQ010000038.1, read as the reverse complement.
TCACCTGCCGCATCCATGATCCACAGGGCCAGCACGATCATCGGGCCGCCGATGACGAGCAGCAGGGCGGCCTGCTTGAGCAGGTCGGCAATGAAAACCGACGGCGTCGAGCGGTTGAAGCCGAAGCGTTCTTCCACCACGAAGGTGTGATAGAGACTGAAGGGCAACTCCAGCACGGTCATGATGAAAAATGCGCTGAGAATCACGCCGGTGCCGGTCGACAGTGCCCCGAGGCCGGCCTTGATCCATGCCGTGTTCAGCCATTCAAGACCGCCGCCGAGGGTCCATCCCAGCAACAGCAGGCTTCCGTAGGCCAGTTCAAGCATGCCGATGCGTGTGTTGGTGAGCGTGTAGTCCGCGGCCTTGTGGTGGTCGCTGATCGGGATGCGCTTTGCAAATGATGCGGGGACCGTGTCGCGGTGTTTGCGGACATGGGCAAGATGCCGGCCGGCAAGCCAGAAGCGAAGCAGTACGGATCCTGCCAGTGCGAACAGAAACAGAAGCGTAAAAGTATGCATAATCGGTTGTGTACCTGAAACGAGTAGGCATGAGGTTAGCCTCTGATACAATGCGACTCAACCACAATCTTTGGAAGGATGAACCAGCACATGAAGCAAGACCCCAACAACCTGATCTGGATTGACCTCGAAATGACCGGCCTGGATACGACGGCGGACCTGATTATCGAGATTGCCACGGTGGTCACGGATGGCCAGCTGAATATCCTTGCCGAGGGCCCGGTGCTGGCGATTCACCAGTCCGATGATGTCCTGCACGGGATGGATGAATGGAATACCCGCCAGCATGGCCTGTCCGGACTGACGGAGCGGGTACGCAAAAGCACCCTGACCGAGAAGCAGGCGGAACAGCAGACCATTGATTTCCTGAGCCAGTATGTCGGCAAGGGTGTATCACCCATGTGCGGCAACAGTATCTGCCAGGACCGGCGCTTCATGGCCCGCTGCATGCCCGAGCTGGAGGCCTACTTCCATTACCGCAATCTCGATGTAAGCACCATCAAGGAACTGGTGACGCGCTGGTCACCGCAACTGGCGAAGGGATTTACCAAGAGCAGCACGCACCTTGCACTGGATGACACCCGCGATTCGATTCGCGAGATGTTGTATTACCGGGAGTATTTTATTCGGGGTTGAATTGGTGTTGGGGCGCCTTGCAGGCGCGGTTTTATTGTATGCGGGCTTTCGCGCCCGCCGGCGAGGTACTTTTCTTTGCTTCGCCGATTTCTTTGTTGGAGCGCCTTGCAGGCGCGGTTTTATTTGGATGCGGGCTCTCGCGCCCGCGCGGCGAGATACTTTCTCTTGCTTGCCCAAGAGAAAGTACCCAAAGAGAAGGGCACCCGGAGCACTCACCGTATTAGGCAAGACAGCAACGCTGTCTTGCCTAATACGGTCCCCTGCGTTCCTCGCCAATCCGGGGGCCGCGCACAACTCGCAATCTCGCTGCGCTCGAAAGCTCAGACAGGGTGCGCGGCTATTCCCCGGATTGGCTGCGGTACTCGGTGAGTGCTACGGGAGGGGTAGATCAACCCCCCATACTCACTGAGTTGGGGGTTTGATCTACCCCTCCCGTAGGCGCAGCCGAGCATCGCAGTGAAAACCGGATGAAGCATGCGCCCTGTTTGAGCTTTCGAGCGCAGCGAGATTGCGAGTTGCGCATGCGCCGGTTTTCGCGAGAAGCGCAGGGAACCCGGCGTCAGCGGTGCAGGCCTCCGGGTCGCCTTTCTTTTGGATACTTTTCTTTGGCGGAGCAAAGAAAAGTATCTCGCCGGCGGGCGCGAGAGCCCGCATCCAAATAAAACCAGCGCCTGCAAGGCGCCCCAACAACGAAGAATAGCCTCGCCCGCCAGGGCAAACCAAAAAAATCACATCTCGACCGGTAACTCCGCGTTGTTCCCCCAGTCCGACCAGGAACCGGGATAGCCTTTCAGCTGTTTATAGCCGAGGTGCTTGAGCACGATGTAGCTGTGTGCCGAGCGGTGGTGGGTCTGGCAGTAGACGATGACTTCCCTGTCGGCGGTGACGCCAACGGATTCAAGCAGGGCAAGCAATTCCCCGTCAGGCCGGAAACGCAGGTTGCGTGACTGGTCCATCATCTGCGTCCATTCGATATTGACGGCGCCCGGGATGTGTCCGGCGCGCTCGGCATACTTTTTTATGCCTTTATATTCATTCGGGCTGCGTACATCCAGCAGGCAGGTGTCGGCATTGCCAAGCCGCTCGAGGATGTAGCCGCTGTCTGCGCTGGGTGTGTCGTTGTAATGAGTATGAAAATCCTTTGCAACCGGTGTGACCGCTTCATCCGTATGTGCATGGCCTTCATTGGCCCAGGCATGCAGACCCCCGTTCAGCAGCGAGAAATGTTTGTGGCCGGCCATCTCCAGCGTCCACAGCAGGCGGGCGGCACGGCCACCGCCTTCGTCGTCACAGGCGACCACGTGGGTGTGCTCGTCAATGCCGAGGGAGGAGAACAGGGTGTCGAGGACTTCGCTTTCGGGAAGCAGACCCATCACCGGTTTCCGGCCGGCGGTGATGTGCACGTAGTCGAGGTGCACGGCCCCGGGAATATGCAGCTTGCGATAGGTCTCGGCCTTGCTCAGGTCGACAATCAGGAGATTGTCGCAAGTTAATGAATTTTCGAGTATATCTGGCTCGATAAGCAGGGGCAGGTCGGCTGCTGTTCATGGGTGTTCCTCGGGGATGAGTGTGGCCAGTAATTCTATCCAGTGCCGCATCGGCACCTGGCTGTGCGGCTGCATGTGCATCAGGCAGCCGATGTTGGCGGTGGCGATGAGTTCGGGTTGTCCGGCCTGCAGCGCATCCAGTTTGTTGTCACGCAGGCTGTTTGCCAGCGCCGGCTGCAGGATGGAGTAGGTGCCCGCCGAGCCGCAGCATAAGTGACTGTCGGCCACCGTTGTCAATTCAAACCCGGCCTGGTGCAGAATTTTCTCGACGCACCCGTCCAGGCCCTGGCCGTGTTGCAGGGTGCAGGGGGAATGAAAGGCAATCCGGGTAAGGCCTTTCGGGCGCTGCAGACGGCCGGCCGGATCTTCGTCTGCAATGATTTCGCTGACATCCCGTGCCAGTGCGCTGACCCGGGAGGCCCGTTCGGCATATCGCGGGTCGTCTGCCAGCAAGCGGCCATACTCCTTCACCATCGGTGCGCAGCCACTGGCAGTAATGACGATGGCCTCTGCACCCTGCTCGATGGCGGGCCACCAGGCATCGATATTGTTACGCATGAAGTCCCGGGCATCATTCGGTGCATTGAGGTGGTGACTGACCGCGCCGCAGCATCCGGCCTTGTCTGCAATCTGACTACTGATACCAAGTGCATCGAGTACCCGCCGGGTGGCCAGGTTGATCTGTGGTGCCAGCAGCGGTTGTACGCAACCGTCGAGTAGCAGCATGCTGCGCGCATGTGGTTGCCTTGCTGTGAAGTGACCGGGTTTACGGTAGGCCGGAATGCGGCGTTTAAGCGCGGCCGGCAACAGCGGGCGCACCGACTGGCCGAGCCGCAGTAACGGCTTGAAGCGTGACGGCCGGGGCAGCAGGGCGAGCAGCACGGCGTGCATGAAACGTTCCCGCAAGGGGCGTGTCACGCCTTGCCCGACCAGTTCGCGGCCGGTGTCCAGCAGGTAATGATACTCGACCCCGGACGGGCAGGTGGTTTCACAGGCCCGGCAGGTCAGGCAGCGATCGAGGTGCAATTGCGTCGCTCTTGTCGGGGCGGCGCCTTCCAGTACCTGCTTGATCTGGTAGATACGCCCCCGCGGGCCGTCGAGTTCGTCGCCGGTCAGCTGGTAGGTGGGGCAGGTGGCATTGCAGAAGCCGCAATGGACGCAGGTGCGCAGGATTTCATCGGCTTCCTGTCCGCTGGCGGTTTCCAGCAGTGCGGCTGTCAGTGTCGTTTGCATGCGTTACAGGTCCGGGTACATCCTGCCCGGATTGAGGATTCCGGCGGGGTCAAAGCTGTGCTTGATGCGCTGGTGCAGCGCCAGCAGTGCCGGCGTCAGCGGCTGGAATATCCCTGCATCGCGATCGCCGCCCCTGAACAGGGTGGCGTGTCCGCCGGCCGCGGCCGCCGCCGCATGGATCGTGCCGGCCGGCAGGTCGCTCCGTAACCAGCGCTGTGCGCCGCCCCAGTCGATCAGCCAGCTGCCGTCCAGTTGCAGCGCCTCGCAGGCCGGTGCGACGGACAGCCGCCACAAAGGTATGTCCCCGGCAAAGAAATCGAGGCGCTGTTCGCGCAGGTCTTTCCAGAAGGCTTCGCCCGTATCGAGCACGTCACCGCCGAGGGTGTCGGCCGCGGCCTGTACGCCGCGGTCAGTGCCTGACAAACGCACGTAGAGTGCGCCGTCCAGGTAACAGCCGGCGGAGAGGGGCACGGGTTTCCCTGCCCACTGGTTCATGCGTTGCACGGCCCCGGTTGCGCTGCAGACCTGTCTGAGCGTGGTGCTGGTTTCCGGGTGTGGCAATACCTTGAGGTGAATGTCGAGCAGCACGGCGAGCGTGCCGAGCGAACCGGTAAGGGTGCGCGACAGGTCATAGCCGGCAACATTCTTCATCACCTGTCCGCCAAAGCGCAGGTATTCGCCCTTGCCGTTGATGCAGTTGACGCCGAGCACGAAGTCACGCGCGGCACCGGCATAGGGGCGGCGCGGACCGGACAGGCCGCAGGCGATGGTCCCGCCCAGGGTGGCGTGTTCGCCGAAATGCGGGGGTTCGAACGGCAGCATCTGGCCCTGTTGCGCAAGGCTTTCTTCCAGTTCCGCCAGGGGTGTGCCCGCCCGCGCAGAGATCACCAGCTCCGAAGGCGTGTAGTCGAGAATGCCGCGGTAGTCGTTGATCGCCAGGGTTTCTCCGCGTGTGCGGCGGCCGTAAAAGTCCTTGCTGCCGCCGCCCCGGATGGCAAGCGCCGTACGTTCAGAGTGCGCATCGCGGATGCGTTCGCTGATGGGCCGGTAATCGTTCATCGGGCCCGATTAAAAGCGTTCAAGTTCGGGATGCGGCAGTTTGCCGTCGTGGACATGCATGGCACCGAACTCGGCACAGCGATGCAGGGTGGGGATGGCCTTGCCGGGGTTGAGCAACTCCCCGGGATCGAAGGCCTGTTTCACGGCATGAAACTGCTGCAGTTCGGCGCTGTTGAACTGCACGCACATCTGGTTGATCTTCTCCAGGCCAACACCGTGCTCGCCGGTGATGGTGCCGCCGACGGCAATGCACAACTCGAGAATTTTACCGCCGAGTTCCTCGGTGCGTTCCAGTTCCCCGGGCTTGTTGGCATCATAGAGGATCAGGGGGTGCAGGTTGCCGTCGCCCGCGTGGAAGACGTTGCAGATGGGCAGGCCGTATTGTTGCGACATCGTCTCGATTTCATTGAGCACCCGCGCAAGCTGTTTTCGGGGGATGGTGCCGTCCATGCAGTAGTAGTCCGGCGACAGGCGCCCCATGGCCGGGAAGGCGGCCTTTCTGCCGACCCAGAAGTCCTGGCGCTGTTCCTCGTTTTGCGAGACCCGCTGCTCGAATGCACCCGCCTGCGTGAAAATCCTGTTGACCTGTTCGATCTGGGCGGCAACGTCTTCATGGCTGCCGTCGACCTCGCAGAGCAGGATAGCCGCCGCATCTTCGGGGTAGCCGCAGTGCTTGAATTTTTCCACGGCATGGATGGCAGGCCGGTCGAGCAATTCGAGTCCTGCCGGAATGATGCCGCTGGCGATGACGGCGGTCACGGCCGCACCGGCGGCATCGACCGATGCAAACGCAGCAAGTACAACCTGCGCGGTTTCAGGCAGCGGCAACAGTTTCACGGTGATCGCGGTGATGACGCCGAGCAGGCCCTCCGAGCCGGTCATCAGGGCCAGCAGGTCGTAGCCGGGACTGTCGAGCGCCTGGCTGCCGATGGTCAGTACTTCACCCTCCATGGTGAGTACCTCGAGCGCGAGAATGTTATGCACGGTCAGACCGTACTTGAGGCAGTGAATGCCGCCTGCATTTTCCGCAACGTTTCCCCCGATCGAGCAGGCGATCTGCGAAGAGGGGTCGGGTGCGTAGTACAGGCCATGGGCTTCGGCGGCCTTTGAAATTGCAAGGTTGGTGACGCCGGGCTGGACCTGTGCAACCCGGTTGAGCGGATCGATTGCCATGATGCGATTAAAACGCGCAAGCACCAGCAATACGCCGGCCTCCAACGGCAGTGCGCCACCTGAAAGCCCGGTGCCTGCACCGCGGGCAACGACAGGCACCTGCTGCTGCGAACACAGGCGCAGAGTTGTCTGCACCTGTTCCAGGGTTTTCGGAATGACAACCACCATGGGTTGCTGGCGGTAGGCAGACAGACCGTCGCACTCGTAGGGGCGCAATTCTTCAGGACGCGACAGTATGCACTGTTCGGGCAGATGCTTGTGCAGCAGGGATATGATGCTGGTTTCTGGCATGTATAGTGACAATTGTCAACCGTGTAAGTCTGGTCAAGATATGTTTATTATCGCCGATATGGTATGAAATACTATCACTTCAGCAGGCTACACGGCTGAACTCACTTTCATAAATGAAATGGTCTGAATGTGCACTGTACGGTAAGACAAATTCTGCATCACGGCATACCCTCAAAAAACTTTGCGGGCTTGATGGAGCTGTACGAGTGCAATTACATCCGCCTGCGTAACCTGGTGCCTGATCTCGATGCCGTGCCAAACGAGATGATTTCCAGGGTTGCCGGTGCGCTGGATCTGCACGTGCGGATCGCCGAACGCTGCAGGTTCACTACCACGCTGCACCTGACCTACTACTTCACTGACAGGCACGGTCGTTTCCCGGCACCGGACATGCGGGTACGCATGTATCACGACGCCCAGGTCGGGGAAGTCATTTCCTGCGGGCGACGGCGTGGCGTGCGCAATGCCCTCTACAACAGGATGTATAACCACTATTCCCTGGCAGAGAAATGGCATATGAACCGTTTTCTGCAGAAATGGCTGGGTTACAGCCTGATGCAGGGTCACCGCTGTATTCCGGGGAGGATTATCCTGCCTGTCGACAACATTCCGGAAATCGTTGAGCAATCCCTGCTTACTGTCGAATCCTGAAGCAAATACTTCCCCCGTATATCTCTTCTTGGCAGGTCCCGGCGCTTGCCTGTGCCGCAGGACTGCCCCATAATTAGTACCTGAGTATTTTAGTAGGTTATTATGGGCAGGCCGGTGTTTAACCGGGCCGGTGGACAGTGAATATGCGCTTATCAACCAAGGGACGTTATGCAGTGGCTGCCATGCTGGATCTCGCGATCCACTATGAGGGCGGTCCTGTGACGCTGGCGGACATCTCCGAGTCCCAGTCCATTTCCCTGTCCTATCTTGAGCAATTATTCGCACGTTTGCGCAAGAATGGCCTGGTAGAGGGGCTGCGCGGTCCCGGCGGTGGTTACTGCCTGTCGCGGCCGCCGGATGAAATATCCGTTGCCATGGTAATCAATGCCATTGGTGAGGGTATTGATGCAACGTCCTGCGAAGGCAATGAGAATTGCCAGGACGGCGAGCGCTGTCTGACCCACGAACTGTGGAACAAGCTCGGCAACGAGATTTTTGGTTTTCTCGACGGTATTACCCTGGCCGGTTTTCTTCAACGTGACAGGGTAAGTGCGCTGGTGCGTCGACAGCAATCTGTTGGAATAGCGGGCGCGCCTGGATTGAGAAAAACGGTGGCCTGAGAGCGGCCGCCCGGGAATTCACACTGGATGATATCGTCATGAACATTAGCATACCTATTTACATGGACTATTCGGCAACGACACCTGTAGACGAGCGTGTCGCGGAGCTGATGTGCAGCTACCTGACGCGCCAGGGGAAGTTTGGCAACCCTGCATCACGTTCACACGAGTTCGGCTGGAAGGCCGAAGAGGCCGTCGAACTGGCACGCTCCCACGTGGCAGCGCTGATCAATGCCGATCCGAAGGAGATCGTCTGGACATCGGGTGCTACCGAGTCCAACAATCTCGCCATCAAGGGTGCCGCGCATTTTTATCAGAAAAGCGGCAAACATATTGTCACCCTGAAGACCGAGCACAAGGCGGTGCTGGATACCTGCCGCCAGCTGGAACGCGAGGGTTTTGAGGTCACCTACCTGGATCCGCAGGCGAATGGCCTGCTTGACCTGGAAAAATTCAGGGATGCCCTGCGCGAAGACACCATCCTGGTGAGCATCATGCATGTTAACAACGAAATCGGCGTGATCCAGGACATTGCCGCCATCGGCGAAATCTGTCGAGAACGCAAGATCATCTTTCATGTCGACGCCGCCCAGAGTGCCGGCAAGATCGGGATCGACCTTGCAAAACTGAAAGTCGACCTGATGTCATTTTCCGCCCACAAGATTTACGGCCCGAAGGGGGTCGGCGCCCTGTATGTGCGCCGCAAGCCACGCGTTCGGCTGGAGGCCCAGATGCACGGCGGCGGTCATGAACGCGGCATGCGTTCCGGGACACTGGCGACGCATCAGCTGGTCGGCATGGGCGAGGCGTTCCGTATTGCGAAGGAAGAGATGGCCGAAGAGGACAAACGTATCATGGTGTTGCGCGACCGGCTCTGGAGTGGCCTGAATGACATGGAAGAGGTCTATCTCAACGGTGACCTGGACCACAGGATCAGCGGTAATCTGAACGTGAGTTTTAATTATGTCGAAGGCGAGAGCCTGATCATGGCGCTCAAGGATATGGCGGTTTCTTCCGGTTCTGCCTGCACGAGTTCAAGCCTGGAGCCTTCCTATGTCCTCAGGGCGCTTGGCAGAAATGATGAGCTGGCGCACAGTTCGCTGCGTTTTACCATCGGTCGTTTTACGACAGCAGAGGAGGTTGATTACGTTATCGCAAAGGTCAAGGAGAAGGTTACCAAGTTGCGTGAACTGTCACCGCTCTGGGATATGTACAAAGACGGCATTGACCTGAACACGGTAAAGTGGGCTGCGCACTAGCGGGACCGGATTATGGCGATAACACTGACTACTGCTGCTGCAGAACGCGTAAGGAATTTTCTTGAAAAGCGTGGCAAGGGCGTGGGATTGCGCCTTGGGGTAAAAACCACGGGTTGTTCGGGAATGGCCTATGTCATGGAGTATGCGGACGAGGTCGAGGATGATGATGTCGTCTTCGAAGACCATGATGTAAAGATACTGGTCAACCCGAAGAGCCTGGTTTACCTGGACGGCACCGAGCTGGATTATGCAAAGGAAGGGCTGAATGAAGGCTTCCAGTTCAGAAACCCCAACGTCAAGGATGAATGCGGCTGCGGGGAGAGTTTTAATATCTGATATCGGTGGACTGCTGATTTCTGTCTCATTACCTGGTTGTATCTGAAATGGATGCGGTTTCTTCCACAACCCACTTTGATCTTTTTGGTCTGCCGCAGTCTTTTGATGTGGACACGGGGCTGCTTGACCGGAATTACCGTGCGCTTCAGCGCAGCGTGCACCCTGACCGCTATGTCAATGCAAGTGACCAGGAACGACGTATCTCGATGCAGCAGGCAACACAAATCAACGAGGGATACCAGGTTCTTAAAGACCCCCTGAAGCGCGGGCGTTATTTGCTGGAACTCGATGGCCGTGAGTTTGATGATGAACACAACACCAGCAGCGATACGGAATTTTTGATGGAGCAGATGGAGTTGCGCGAGGCGCTGGCCGGGGTTCGAGGCAGTGACGATGCAATGCCGGCGCTTGGCAGGATCATGGACAGGATTGCTGCCGATATCGACGCGCTTGTCGATAAATTGCGTGGCCAGTTTGCAAGGGCCGATGCCGCCAGCCTCGATGCCGCGGCAGATACCCTGACCAGGATGCAGTTCTTCAGGCGCTTGCAGGCAGAGGCCGGGGAACTGGAAGCCGACCTGGAAGATGAACTTGCCCGGCGTATTGGTGGGTAGCCCGGCCACGAATTGCGGAAGAACTGTAGGGTCGAATTCATTCGACCGGTCGGGATTGGCCGAATAAATTCGGTCCTGCAAGGCATTTAAAGAGATACCAGATGGCACTTCTGCAAATATCAGAACCGGGTCAATCGACGGCGCCGCATCAACACCGGCTTGCCGCCGGCATTGATCTTGGAACGACCAACTCGCTGGTTGCCAGTGTGCGCAGCGGTGTCGCGGAGACACTGGCGGATAAAGACGGCAATCACCTGTTGCCGTCGGTCGTGCGTTACTCTGCCGGGGCGGGACCACTCGTCGGGCAGGCTGCCCTGGATGCGGCGACGCAAGACCCCCTGAATACGATTGCATCGGTGAAGCGTCTGATGGGGCGTGGCATTGCTGATGTCAGGCATATCGGCAGCCGCCTGCCCTATGAGTTCGTTGCCGGGTCGAGCGGTATGCCGCTGCTGCATACTGCCGGCGGCGATGTCAGCCCGGTCGAGGTGTCAGCCGAGATTCTTCGCGTCCTCAAGGCGCGAGCAGAAGAAACGCTCGGCGGTGAATTGCACGGCGTGGTGATTACCGTCCCGGCCTATTTCGACGATGCACAGCGCCAGGCAACCCGGGATGCCGGCAGGCTGGCCGGGTTAAACGTGCTGCGCCTGCTCAATGAGCCCACGGCGGCGGCCGTTGCCTACGGCCTCGACCAGGGTGCCGAGGGGCGGGTTGCCATATACGACCTGGGTGGCGGTACCTTTGATATTTCCATTCTCAACCTGAACAAGGGTGTCTTCGAGGTCCTGTCGACGGCCGGTGACAGCGCGCTCGGCGGCGATGACATCGATCGCCTGCTGGCTAACTGGCTCATGCAGCAGGCCGGCATTGCAGACGATGCCGGTCATTCACAGATTCGGCACCTGCTGCAGGCATCGCGTGCCGCCAAGGAGGCCCTGTCGACGCAGGAGGCAACGGAGGTAAGCGGGCAACTGCCGGATGGTTCCGACTGGAATGTTACCCTGACGCGCAAGCAGTTCGATGAGTTGATCGCCAAACTTGTGGAGAAGACCCTCGTGCCCTGTCGACGCGCCTTGCGTGATGCCGGTTTGCGCGCGCGCGATATCGACTCCGTGGTACTGGTGGGTGGTTCGACCCGGGTGCCGCTGGTGCGTGAACGGGTGGCGGAATTCTTTGCAGCCGAGCCGATGCTGGACATCGATCCCGACAAGGTGGTTGCCGTGGGCGCGGCGATCCAGGCTGATATCCTCGCGGGTAACCAGGCGGATGAAGATATGCTGTTGCTGGACGTCATCCCGCTGTCGCTCGGGATCGAGACCATGGGCGGCCTGACCGAGAAGATCATTCCACGCAACGCGACGATTCCCGTGGCACGGGCACAGGAGTTCACCACTTTCAAGGACGGCCAGACGGCCATGTCACTGCATGTTGTGCAGGGCGAGCGCGAACTGGTCGAGGATTGCCGTTCGCTGGCAAAATTCGAACTGCACGATATTCCGCCGATGGTGGCGGGGGCGGCGCGCATCAAGGTGACCTTCCAGGTGGATGCGGACGGCCTGCTGAATGTGACGGCTGAAGAACAGACCCGGGCGGTCAAGACCAGTATCGAGGTAAAGCCGTCCTACGGTTTGAGCGACACGGAAATCGAGACTATGCTCAGGGATTCCATGGAGTATGCGCTCGATGACCGGGATGCGCGCCGCCTGCGCGAAGAGCAGGTGGAGGCGGACCGCGTGCTGGAGGCGTTGCAGGCTGCACTGGCGGTGGATGGTGACAAGCTGCTTGGCGATGACGAACGCAGAGCAATCGATGCGGCGGCTGCAAGGCTCGAGGAGCAGCGCAAGGGTGATGATTATCGCGCCATCAAGCAGGCGATAGAGGCGGTCGAGAAGGCCAGTAGCGGCTATGTCGAGCGCCGCATGAACACCAGTATCCGCGAGGCGATGGCGGGACACCGTGCTTGATGAATTTGAGTCCTGATGAGTTGTTGTTGAAGTAATTACCGGGATCGATATAAATATGCCACAGATTATTTTTTTACCGCATGAGGAAATATGTCCGGAAGGCGCTGTCATCGAGGCCGAGCCGGGCATGACTATCTGTGATGCTGCATTGAAGAACGGCATCGAGATCGAACATGCCTGTGAAAAATCCTGCGCCTGTACGACCTGTCATGTCTATATCCGCGAGGGTGGTGCATCGCTGCCCGAATCGGAAGAGGAAGAAGATGACCTGCTCGACCGGGCCTGGGGCCTGGACCCGGATTCACGCCTGAGCTGCCAGGTCATGGTGGCTGACCAGGACCTGGTCGTCGAGATTCCCAAGTACACCATCAACATGGTGAGCGAGAACCATTAGCCGGTTTTTTAAACAGGCATTGCAGGAGAGCGTGTTATGGGACTGAAATGGACGGATGTGCTGGATATTGCGATCGAGCTGGAAGAGCTGCACCCGGATGTCGATCCCCTGCAGATCAACTTCGTCGAGCTGCGTGAGTGGGTACTGGCGCTGGATGACTTCGACGATGATCCCGAGCATTGCGGCGAACGGATCCTTGAAGGTATCCAGATGGCGTGGATTGAAGAGCGTGATTGAAAAACATTCCGCATAAATTGCGGCTAAGTTGTTGAAAAGTTAAAAACAGGAAAGCGGCCGGGGGCAGTCCTGCCTGCAGGATTTCAGCGGCTGTGCCTGCTTCCGAATGGCCGCGTATTTCCATTAAACCCGCCAACCTTGTATATTACGCGGCCTTGTTCCTGCCGGTTTTATCCCGCTGGATAGATTCCCCGGGTCATTCTGAATGACCTGACGTTTTGTATTTCACATAATTTAGAGGTAGACCATGGCTGTAAGAAATCGGCTGCATCGCAGCGAACTGGCTGTTCCCGGCAGCAACCCCCGCATGCTCGAGAAGGCCCCCGGCGCCGGCGCTGACCTGGTGTTTCTTGACCTGGAAGATGCGGTGGCGCCGGATGACAAGGTGCAGGCGCGCAAGAACGTGATCGAGGCGCTGAATGACCTGGACTGGTCGCAAACCGCGGTGTCCGTGCGCATCAATGGTCTTGATACCCATTATTGCTACCGTGATATCGTCGATGTGGTCGAGCAGGCCGGTGACAAGCTCGACACCATTCTTATCCCGAAGGTGAATACACCCGCCGATATCCTGTTTGTTTCGACCATGCTTGAGCAGATCGAGATGGCGAAAGGCTACAAGCCGATCAATATACACATCCTGATTGAAACGGCCCTCGGCATGGCAAACGTGGAGGCCATTGCCCAGACCTGTCCGGAACGCCTTGAAGCCATGGTCTTCGGGGTTGCCGATTACGCGGCTTCAACACAGGCGCGCACTACCAACATGGGTGGTGCAAACCCCGATTACTTCATGCTTACGCATCCCGATAACGAGGGTGCCCGTGAACGTCACTGGGGTGACCAGTGGCACTTTGCGATTTCGCGCATGGTGGTTGCCTGCCGTGCCTATGGCCTGCGGCCGATTGACGGACCCTTTGGCGACATCGGTGACCCGGAAGGTTTCAAGGCCGTTGCGCGCAGTGTTGCAGCGCTTGGTGTGGAAGGTAAATGGGCCATTCATCCGTCCCAGATTGCACTGGCCAATGAAGTATTCACACCGCCGGACAGCGAGGTGACCCGTGCGCGCCGTATCCTCGAGGCAATGAGTGAGGCGGCGACACAGGGCAAGGGTGCTGTTTCGCTGGATGGCCGCCTCATCGATGCGGCATCGATTCGCCAGGCCCAGGTGATGGTGGACAAGGCTGCGCAGATCGAATCTTCGCTTGCTGCCCGCCAGTAAACAATAAAAGACGGAGACCCGGCTTGAATATACATGAATACCAGACCAAGGAACTGTTGCGCGGCTATGGCGTTCCGGTTCCGGACGGGCGCGTTGCGCACAACGTTAACAATGCTGCCACCATCGCAGAAGAACTGGGCGGTGAACGCTGGGTCGTAAAGGCGCAGATTCATGCCGGTGGCCGTGGCAAGGGCGGCGGCGTCAAGGTGGCCTCATCGATCGACGAGGTCAGGCAGTTTACTGAAGAAATGATCGGCATGCACCTGGTCACGCCGCAGACAGACAAGCAGGGACGCCTGGTGCAGCGGGTACTCGTCGAGCAGGCCTGTGACATCAAAAAGGAATATTACCTCGGCCTGGTGATTGATCGTGCCACGCAACGCATCACCGTGATTGCCTCGGCATCCGGTGGAATGAATATCGAGGAAGTTGCAAAGACGAATCCCGAACGGGTGATTCGCGAAGCCATCGATCCTGCCATCGGCCTGCCCGGTTTCCAGTGCCGCAAGATCGCCGCCAGAATCGGTTTGAGCGGCAAGCAGATCGGCGAGGCCTCGAAGCTGATGCAGGCACTGTATCGCTGCTTTCGGGACAAGGATGCCCTGCTGGCCGAGATCAACCCGCTGGCCGAGATCGAGGGCGGTAAATTGATGGCGCTGGATGCGAAGATGTCGTTCGACAGCAACGCCATGTACCGCCGGCCGGCCATCACCGAACTGCGCGATTTCGATGAAGAGGATTCCAAGGAAGTCGAGGCCTCCGGCCATGGCCTGAATTACATCGCCCTGGACGGCAACGTCGGTTGTATCGTCAACGGCGCCGGTCTTGCCATGGCGACCATGGACGCGATCAGCTTTCATCATGGCAAGCCGGCCAATTTTCTCGATGTCGGCGGCGGCGCCTCGCCCGAGAAGGTCGGTAATGCGTTTCGTATCGTGCTGCAGGACCCGAATGTAAAAACCATCCTCGTCAATATCTTCGCCGGCATCAACCGCTGTGACTGGATTGCAGAAGGGCTGGTGCAGGCGATGCGCGATCTCGATATCAGGATTCCGATCGTGGTGCGCCTGGCAGGGACCAACGTGGAAAAAGGCGGCCCGATACTCGCGGCCTCCGGTTTCCCCTTCATCATGGCGGATAACCTCGATGATGCCGCGACGAAAGTCATGGCAACGCTGGAGGCTTCAGCATGAGTGTCTTCGTTCACAAGCATTCACGGGTCATTATCCAGGGCTTTACCGGGCAACATGCGACCTTTCATGCACAAGAGTCGATGCAGCACGGGACCACCGTGGTCGGCGGCGTGACGCCGGGCAAGGGCGGACAGACGCACCTGGGCCTGCCCGTGTTCGACACCGTCAGCCAGGCGATAGAAGAAACGGGCGCGGATGTCAGCGGTATTTTCGTGCCGCCACCGTTCGCGGCCGATGCCATCATGGAGGCGCTGGAGGCGGGTATCGGTGTCATTGTCGTGATTGCAGACGGCATACCCGTACAGGACATGGTCCGCGTGAAACGTTATGCCGCCGACAAGGATGCCATCATCATCGGCCCCAATACCCCGGGCATCATTACACCGGACGCCTGCAAGGTCGGCATCATGCCGTCGCATATCTACACGCCGGGCCGAATCGGCGTGGTCTCGCGCTCGGGGACGCTCAACTACGAGGCGGTCCAGCAGATGTCCGAACTGGGCATGGGGCAGACCACCTCCGTCGGTATCGGCGGCGATCCCGTCAATGGCACCGACTTTGTCACCGTGTTGCAGGCCTTCGAGCAAGACCCCGAGACGGAGGCCGTCATCATGATTGGCGAAATCGGCGGGCCGCAGGAGGTTGAGGCGGCAAAATGGGCGAAACAGAACATGAGCAAGCCGGTTGTCGGTTTTGTGGCGGGTGTCTCCGCACCGCCCGGTCGCCGCATGGGCCATGCCGGGGCCATCATCTCGGGCGAGGCGGACACCGCGAATGCCAAGATGGACCTGATGGAGGAACTCGGCGTTCACGTGGTTCGCAACCCGGCAGACATCGGCAAGACCGCGCAGCGGGTGTTTTCCTGACCTGCAGCAGCCCGAATGAAGGCCCAACGGGCCGTAATCCGGGGAAACCGTTTCGGTAAGTTCCCGGATTGCGCTCTGCTTCAGACGGGCTACACAGTCGCAAAGGCTGGTTTTATCCTGAATGGCCCATCCAATGGGCCATTTTCATGTCCAAAGCAGCAACTCTTTCGTTGCCTGAAAGTTGCCAGCGGCTTAAACTACCGGGTTGAAATTACTCACTAAGCTCCCGTTTTCAGGCGGGTTTCCTGTTAGAGAATTATTTACACGGAGTCATGCATGGCAATTGAACGTACCTTTTCAATCATCAAGCCGGATGCGGTCGGCAAAAATGTGATTGGCGAAATCATCTCCCGTTTTGAAAAGAACGGGTTGCGTATTATCGCCTCCAGGATGCTGCAGCTCAGCAAGCAGCAGGCGCAGGGTTTCTACGCGGTTCACAAGGAGCGGCCTTTTTATAACGACCTGGTGGAATTCATGATTTCCGGTCCCGTGGTAGTACAGGTGCTGGAAGGCGAGAATGCCATCAACAAGAACCGTGAACTGATGGGTGCCACCAACCCGGCAGAGGCCGCCCCGGGTACGATTCGTGCGGACTTTGCAACGACGGTGGATGAAAACGCCGTGCATGGATCCGATGCCCCGAAAACGGCTGCCGAGGAAATCAAATACTTCTTCAGTGACGACGAACTCTGTGCCCGCACCCGCTAGTAATGATGTGAGAGCATGAGCATGGCCGAGACACCGACAAGCAACCTGCTGGACCTGGACCGCGAAGGGCTGGTGGAGTTCTTTGTCGATCGCGGTGAGAAGCCTTTTCGTGCCACGCAGTTCATGCAATGGGTCTATGGCCATGGCGTTGCCGATTTCGAGTCCATGACCAATATCAGCAAGGGCCTGCGCAACGATCTGCAGGACTGCGCCGCGATATGTTTGCCGGAGATTGTTACAGACAGTCTGTCCGATGACGGTTCGCGTAAATGGCTGTTGCGCCTGGCAGACGGGAATTGCATCGAGACTGTTTATATCCCCGAGGCAGAGCGCGGTACCCTGTGTGTGTCATCACAGGTGGGTTGTATACTCAACTGCAGTTTCTGTTCCACTGCCCAACAGGGCTTTAACCGCAACCTGTCTACCGGCGAGATTATTGCGCAGGTGTGGATTGCAGCAAAGGCACTCGGGCAAACGCTGGCCGGGCCGCGTTATATTTCGAATATTGTGATGATGGGCATGGGCGAGCCGTTGCTGAATTACGATAATGTGATTCGCGCCATGCGCATTATGCTGGATGATTTCGGCTACGGCCTGTCAAAGCGGCGTGTCACCCTGAGTACGGCAGGCGTCATTCCGGCGATTGGCAAGCTGCTTGCCGACTGTGATGTCAGCCTGGCGGTTTCCCTGCATGCGCCGCATGACCTGCTGCGCAACGAACTGGTACCGCTGAATAAAAAATATCCGATTGCTGAACTGCTGCAGGCCTGCAAGGATTATGTCGGGGACAGCAGGCGCCGGGTGACCTTCGAATATGTCATGCTGGACGGTATCAACGACAGTGATATGCATGCCAGGCAGCTGGCGAGGATACTGGAAGGCGTGCCGGCAAAGGTTAACCTGATTCCCTTCAACCCGTTCCCCGAGACACGCTACCGGCGCAGTCCGGATGCGCGCATCGACCGGTTTTTCGAAATTCTCAATCGTGCCGGTATCGTCACCATTACGCGCAGGACCCGGGGCGATGACATCGATGCGGCCTGCGGCCAGCTTGCCGGGCAGTTCATGGACCGTACACGGCGGCGCGCCCGTAACCTTATAAACATCCAGGTAGGTGAGGCATGAAAACAAGTACTGGCATGATTGTGATTATGGCGCTTGTCCTGTCGGCGTGTGCATCGGTGAACGAGCGGGAAAACCCGCGGGTGAACAAGGAGCTGGCAGCGCAGGCAAATACGCAGCTGGGTCTCACCTACATGCAGGAAGGCAATTACGAGATGGCGCATCTGAAGCTCGAGAAGGCCCTGAAACTGCAGCCTGACAGGCCGCAGACGCATGAGGCCATAGCGATTTTATACGAGCAGGTCGGTGAGACCGCCAAGGCTGAAGACCATTACAAAAAAACCCTGGAGTTAAGTCCTGACTACGCAAGAGGACACAATAATTACGGCCAGTTTCTCTGCACCACGGGGCGTTACCAGGAGGCCGAGACGGAATTCCTGCTGGCCGCGAACAATGCGTTCTATCCTGTTCCAAGCCTGCCGCTCACCAATGCCGGCCTGTGCGCGATGCGCATACCGGATATGACTAAAGCCGAGGAATTCTTTCGCCAGGCGCTGGCCAAGGATCCGCGTTTTGCACCGGCCCTGCTGCAAATGGGGCTCATCAGTTACTCAAAAGGAAATTACATGAGTACGCGTGGCTATATACAGCGCTACCAGGAGGTTGCGCAGCACTCTGCCGAGAGCCTCTGGCTGGCAATTCGTACCGAGTATGAGCTGGGCGATCATCGGGCCTGGGGTAACTATGCAATGATGCTTGGAAATACTTTCCCCGACAGTGATGAAGTCAAGCGCCTGAAGACATGGGAAAATGAGCGACGCACCCGGAAATAATGCACTGGAAGGCGGGGCAATGGACTCCCGTGCGACGATTGGTGCGCAGCTTGCTGCCGCCAGGAAAATGCGCAAGCTCACTGTCGAAAAAGTCGCGCAGGAGTTACACCTTGACCTGGCCGTCGTCAGGGCGCTCGAGAATGATGAGCGGGACAAGCTGCCCTCACCCATCTTCGTACAGGGATATCTGAAAAGTTACGGGCGACTTGTGGACCTGCCGGTCGAGGAACTGATCAGGGATTACAGCGAGCAGGCGGGTGAGCCGCCACCATTGACTGTGTTCAGGACAAACACCCGGCTACCGGCAGTCAAGCTGCGCTCAATCAGGCTGATCCGTAATGTGATTATCCTGCTGCTGGCAGCCATTCTTTTATGGCTGGCCTGGCCGTTTATGGAGCGAATCATCGACTCGCAACGCGAGTCGGCCACAGAGCAGGTGCCGGGCCGCCTTGAATTACCACCGGCAAGCGAAAGTGCCGGCAATGGTTAACAAAGCGGGTAGCGGGTAACCGGGTCACTCCTGCAACGGCACCACAGGTCAGTCCGGCCCTGCGCCCGGCCTGCTTTTTTTACAGTTAACGCGTGTAGATCATGGCGAATACGATTCAGGCCATTCGTGGCATGAAAGACATACTCCCCGGGGAGTCTTCAGCCTGGCAGTATCTTGAAGATACGCTGCGTGATGTCGTGCACGCCTACGGCTATAGCGAAATCAGGTTGCCCCTGCTGGAGAAGACCGAGCTGTTCAAGCGCTCCATCGGGGAAGTGACCGATATTGTCGAGAAGGAGATGTACACTTTCGATGACCGCAACGGCGACAGCCTGACCCTGCGACCCGAGGCTACGGCCAGTTGTGTGCGCGCCTGCATGGAGCATGGCCTTTTGCACAACCAGGTACAGCGCCTCTGGTACCGGGGGCCGATGTTCCGGCACGAGCGGCCGCAAAAGGGACGTTATCGCCAGTTTCACCAGCTCGGGGTGGAAGCGTTCGGCATGGAAGGCCCGGATGTCGATGCAGAGATGTTGCTGATGACGGCCCGAATGTGGAAGCGCCTGGGCATCAGGGATGTGGTGCTGCAAATCAATTCACTGGGAACGCCGGCCTCGCGTGCCGCTTATCGTGATGTACTTGTCGACTACTTCAGCGGGCAAAAATCCAGCCTCGATGAAGACAGCCTGAGGCGTCTGCAGGGCAACCCGTTGCGCATACTGGATAGCAAGAACCCGGATATGCAGGCCTTGATCGCGGCGGCGCCCAGCTTGCCGGATTATCTTGACGAAGCGTCCCGCAGGCACTTCGAGACACTCTGCCTGCTGCTGGATGCAGCCGGGGTCAGCTACGAAGTGAATCCACGCCTGGTGCGGGGACTGGATTACTATACGAGGACCGTTTTTGAATGGGTGACTGGCAGTCTCGGGGCGCAGGGCACGATTTGCGCCGGTGGCCGCTATGATGGCCTGGTTGAATACCTTGGCGGGAAATCCACCCCGGCCTTCGGTTTTGCACTGGGCCTGGAACGTCTGTTGGCCCTGCTGGCGACAGGCGGGGCCGCGTTGCCGGACAGTTCTCCACATGTCTACCTTGTTTTGAACGGCGACAGGGCCGTTCACAGGGGGCTGGTATTTGCCGACGAACTGCGCAATCTCATTCCCGGGCTGCGCCTGCTGACGAATTGCGGCAACGGAAGTTTCAAGAGCCAGTTCAAGCGTGCGGACAAGAGTGGTGCGCAGTATGCGCTGGTGATGGGCGACGACGAGGCAGAGCAGGGTAATGTAGTGCTCAAGCCGTTACGCAGCGAGTCCGCGCAGCAGGTCTGCACCCAGTCGGAGACGGCCGGCCGCCTGCGTGATCTGCTCGGGATGGAGCGGCTGGCATGAAGCGGCTGCATATTGAACAATGAAAATAGTGCTAACAGGAGTGGTTGATGGCTAATGAAACAGAAGAGCAGCAGATTGCTGAACTCAAAAAGTGGTGGAGTGACAATGGCACATCGATAATTGTCGGTGTGGCGCTCGGACTTGCCTGTGTATTTGGATTCAGGGCCTGGCTGGCCTACCAGGAGAACGTTGCCGGGCAGGCTTCGACAATCTACAGCACCATGCTGCAGGGGCTCGACAGGGATGACAGGCAGCTTGTCAACGAGCGGGCGGATATCCTTATTACGCAGTACAACTCAACGCCGTATGCCGCGCTTGCGGCACTGGCGCTGGCAAAAATCCGCTCGCAGGACGGTGACCTGAATGCTGCCGGCCAGCAACTTCGATGGGTGCTGGATAATGCCGACATTGATGTGGTCAGGGAGACGGCCCGCCTGCGCCTTGCCCGCGTGCTGGTTGCACGGCAGCAACTGGATGAAGCGGAGGCGCTGCTGCAGCAGCCCCGCAATACGACGGCTTTTGACAGCCTCTACGACGAGGTTTCCGGGGATATTCACAGCGCCCGTAACAATGCAACCGCGGCGAGTGAGGCATACCAGCGCGCGCTGGCGGCTACGCCCGCAAACAACCCCGAATCCAGCCTGCTGCGGCTCAAATATGAAAATGTACTGGCAATCAGCAATGTCAAAAACGAGGTGGCGAAGTGAAAAAGTTGGCTGGTGTTTTCCTGCTTGCAGGCCTGTTGACAGGCTGCTCTACCATGTCGTCTATTTTCGGTGACAGTGACAACTCGGAACCACCGGCAGAACTGGAAAAGCTGACAGAGGAAGTCAGCCTCAAGAAGCTCTGGAGTGAACGTGTCGGCGTCGGCTATGACGAGCAGTTCATCAAGCTGGTGCCGGTTGTCAGTTACGACCAGGTGTTCGTCGCCGATCGCAAGGGCCGTGTGGCCGCCTTCGATGCCAAAACGGGCAAGCGCAACTGGGAGGTGAAAACGGATGTGCTTATTTCAGCAGGGCCGGGCGCCGGTGAAGGCGTCGTCCTTGTCGGGACAAGCGATGCCGAGGTGCTGGCACTGGACGCCTCGAATGGTGAACTGCTGTGGAAGGCCCGTGTCAGCAGTGAAGTGCTCTCGGTGCCGAGGATCGATATCGGCAGGGTCATAGTGCAGGCAGCGGATGGCAACATTACTGCACTGAACAAGACCGACGGCCAGCAACTCTGGGTTTACGACCGCTCGGTGCCGGTGCTGACGCTGCGCGGAACCAGTACGCCGGCTGTCGAGCACGGACTGGTTGTGGCGGGATTCTCCAACGGCAAGCTGGCCGCAATCAGCGCCGAGAAGGGGTTTGCCCTCTGGGAGAGCAATATCGCGATCCCCAGCGGTCGTTCCGAGCTGGAGCGCATGATCGACATCGATGCTGATCCGGTTATTGTCGGTAATGCCGTCTACGTCGCGACTTTTCAGGGTCATATTGCCGTTATCAATCTGCAAAATGGTGAAGCCGGCTGGAAACGGGACATGTCTTCACACGCAGGGCTCGGCGTGGATTTTTCACAGGTATACGTGACCGATGACATGAGCCATGTGTGGGCGCTGACGCGTAACAGCGGCGCGTCTGTCTGGAAGCTGAACCAGCTGCAGCATCGCAGCCTGACGGCGCCCGTACCTTTCGGGCAGTACGTTGCCGTGGGTGATTTTGAGGGTTACCTGCACCTGTTGTCACGCCAGGACGGCCACATTGTCGGACGTGTGAAGGTTGACTCGAAGGGTATTTCAGCCAGGCCACTGGTGCAAAACGATATCCTTTATGTCTATGGTAACAGCGGCACGCTGGCCGCCTATGCCTTGCCCGGGGGCTGATTGCCTCGTTGCCGGGACATATTGCCGGGCACTGCTTTTTATCAACTATCCCTGAGTCTGCATCAAGTACAGTTCAATGTTACCGGTAATCGCCCTGGTGGGCCGCCCGAATGTGGGCAAGTCCACGTTATTCAATCGATTGACCGGGACGCGGGATGCGCTGGTCGCCGATGTTCCGGGGCTGACGCGTGACCGTAAGTACGGGGATGGCACGATTGGAGATCGTCCGTATATCGTAGTCGATACCGGCGGGCTGTCGGAGACCGGGGAAGACCTGGATAACCTGATGGCGCAGCAGTCCTGGCAGGCCGTTGAAGAAGCAGACCTGGTATTTTTTCTGGTTGACGGGCGCGAGGGCCTGACCGCGGCTGATGAAGTGGTCGCCAAAGCACTGCGGCGCACCGGAAAGCCGCGCGTGCTGGTGGTGAACAAGACCGACGGGATCGATGCCGGGGCATCACTGGCGGAATTTCATGCGCTCGGTATCGGCGAGCCCCGGGCGATTGCCGCCGCCCACGGGCGAGGCGTCGCCGCTCTGATGGCAGTTGCACTGCAGCAACTGCCGGCGGCAGACGATTCCCCCGCCACGGAGCCCGACGATGAACGCATCCGCGTTGCCATCGTCGGCCGGCCCAATGTCGGCAAGTCCACCTTGATCAACCGGATCATGGGCGAGCAGCGGGTGCTCGCCTTCGACCAGCCGGGCACTACCCGTGACAGTATCTTTATCCCCTTCGAGCGTGACGGCCAGGCCTATACGCTGATCGATACGGCCGGGGTGCGGCGTCGCTCACGCGTCAGCCAGGCCATCGAGAAATTCAGTGTCATCAAGACGCTGCAGGCCGTCGATGCAGCCCACGTGGTCATCCTGGTGCTGGATGCGCAACTGGAGATCAGCGAGCAGGATGCGAATCTTGCCGGTTATATCGCCGAAAAGGGGCGGGCGCTGATTGTCGCGGTAAACAAGTGGGACGGTCTGGATGACTATGACCGCGGCCGGATTGCCGGGCAGCTGGAGCGCAGGCTGCCGTTTCTCGACTTTGCAACAACCTGTTTCATATCAGCGCTGCACGGGACCGGCGTCGGTGACCTGTTCCCGCAGATCAACAAGGCCTATGCCTCGGCCATGCGCGAGCTGGCAACCCCTGCTTTAAACAGGATCCTGGAACGCGCTGTAGAGGCGCACCAGCCGCCTATGGTACGCGGGCGCCGCATCAAGTTGCGCTATGCCCACCAGGGCGGCAAGAACCCCCCGGTCATCGTTATCCATGGCAACCAGACAAGGCAGGTCCCCGAGACCTACAAACGCTACCTGGTGAATGCCTTTCGTGCAGCGCTGAAAATCACCGGCACGCCGATACGGATCGAGTTCCGCACCGGGGACAACCCCTTTAAAGGCCGTAAAAACAAGTTGACGGGACGCCAGCTGAAGCGCAAGAGCCGTTTGATGCGGCATGTGAAGAAGAAACACTGAGGCTGGTCCGCCATTAGCAGGAGCCGGCGACAACTGGCGAAGGGTTTCATGGATTGCAGAAAGATTCGCGAGCTGTCGCCGGCTCCTGCGAAACCCGGCCTGGATGTGCGGTAACGTTTGCCCGCTGTTGACATCATTGTCACTCGAAGATATTCATCGCAGGCTTCAGGCTGTGGAGTTCCGAAAATGATCCCGTTCGATATCGTCTGTGTTTTTTTCGCTGCGTCGATTGCTTTAGCGCTGGCACCCGGTCCCGACAACATCTTCGTACTCACGCAAAGTGCGCTTCATGGCCGCGTGGCCGGGTTGGTAGTAACCATGGGTCTCTGCACGGGTATCCTTGTTCATACCACGGCGGTGTCCCTGGGAGTGGCCGCAGTTTTTCAGACCTCTGTTACGGCGTTTAATTTCCTGAAGATACTGGGAGCCGCCTACCTGCTTTATCTTGCATGGCTGGCCTTTCGGGCAGGCGCATCTGATATTCCCCAAAACCATACCCCGGCTGCAAGCAGATCCCGGCTGTATGCGCGTGGAGTCATCATGAACGTCACAAATCCGAAGGTCGCGATCTTTTTTCTGGCATTTCTTCCGCAGTTCGCAGATCCGGCGCGAGGCTCGCTGACGCTGCAACTATTTTATTTCGGTGCGCTGTTCATAATGGCAACGCTCATTGTGTTCGGTTCGATAGCATGGGCCGCCGGCTTTCTGGGCAACCGGCTGCGAACGTCGACGCGTGCGCAGATCGTCATGAACCGGGTGGCTGGAGCCGTGTTCCTTGGCCTGGCCCTGAAACTCGTCACTGCCGGGCGCTGAAGGAATGACCTTTCTTGCCTGACCCGGAAGTCCAGGGGAATGTATCCCGCAATAAACAGTCGAACCACCAGGATCAACGATTCCCGGAATCGAGACCGGTAGCGTGGGGAAATTGTTAAAAAATGTTGATTTTAGCCCGATTCCCGGGAATCCGGTGGAATGCGTTTCCTCTATAAGTGTCATGCGTATTAACATGGTATGAGTGTTTCGGGGACGCGGGAGATGCTGTGAAGCATGATAGATTATTGATAATGGCAGGATTGTTGCTGGCAAGCTGCGGGTCGGCTGCCGATAATCTGCAGCTGCTTGACCGCTTGCACATCGACCATGCCGCCCTGAATGCTGCCGAGCAGGATTTTCATGCACGGCGGCAGCGTGGCAGTCTTAATGGTGTAGAAGCCGCTGACTATGCCAGCTATGTCGCCCGCCTGCACCGCCAGGTTGCCGAGGACTGCGTGGCGCTGGCCGAGGCCGGTCTTCAAATGTCGCCTGATCTGGGCTGTCCGTTGCAGCCGCCGCTATTTCTCGCCCCCGCAGCGATCGACCAGGCGGCGGAGAAAACCATGGATGAACAGCTCGCTGCCTTCGATGCAGAATTGTTTGCCGGCCTTGGTGAGTTTGATGAAATGCTGCTGCGCGAACAGGATCGCATCAGGGCCGCGGCGCCCATGACGGATGCTGCCGGTGGCGGCACAGGCGCTGCAGGCACAGGGGAAGGCACTGAAGGTACAGAAGGTGCAGAAGGCGCAGAAGGTGCTGAAAGTGCAGCAGGCAAATCCGGGGCGAACCCGGAGGGTGGCAGCGATACCAGTTACGGCCGCGGGGCGGGCCGCGGGGCACAGCGCCAGGGCGGCGGACCGGGAACACCGCCGGATATCCCGGACGGCAGTGATGATGACGTGGTGGCGCGGCAACTGCGCGAGGCTGCCGAGAAGGAGACCGACCCCGAACTGAAGAAGAAACTCTGGGAGGAATACCGCAAGTACAAGCAAGGCACACGCTGATGAAGGCCAATACCATGAGATTTAGCAAGCCAGTATTTCTGTTCCTGCTGTTCGCGCTGCTGCACGGCTGCAGCACGCTTGGACCGGCACGCAATGTTGATGGCAAGGTGCCTCTGAACAAGGCGGTTACCGAGTTGCCTGAAGAGCAGCTGCTGGATGTCTGGGTGGAGTTGTTCGACCCGGGCAAACTTCCGGACGATGAAGACAAGGCCATGGGACTTTCCATGGATATTCGCGAGGCCGAGGCCCGTTATCTGCCGGAACAACTGCGCACCACAATGGAAAGCACCGGTTACTGGGGTGCCGTGCGCATGGTGCCGCAGGACACCACGGGCAGCGAGCTGCTGGTGCGCGGCACCATCCTGGAATCCGACGGCGAGCGCCTGGTACTGGAAATAAAGGCGCTGGATGCAACCGGGCGCGAGTGGTTCAGGCGTACCTACCGGGAAGAAATCGAGTACACGCGATACCTGCAAAGCGGCAGTAATGGCAGTGAGGTATTCCAGTCGCTCTACAACACCATTGCCAATGACCTTGCCGAAGTCCGCGTCAGGCTGGATGCTGCAGAAACCTCGGCTATCCGCCGGGTTGCCGCTCTGCACTTTGCGGAAGACCTCGCACCGGACGCCTTCAATGGTTACCTGGAAACAGACCAGGATACGGTCAGGGTCATGCACCTGCCGGCGGCAGATGACCCGATGTACCAGCGGGTATTGGCCATCCGCGACCGGGACTTTATGCTGATCGACACTCTGAACGGTCATTTCGATAATTTCACCCGGCAAATGGAGGAGCCCTACACACAGTGGCGCAAGGCACGCAGCGAGGAGGCCACCAACCTGCGTGAACTGGAACGCGAGGCACTGAAGCGCAAGCTGCTGGGTGCGGCGGCCATCATTGGCGCCGTCGCCATCGAGGCCTCGAGCGACGGCAACAATGCCGGTTCCGGCGTGCTGCGTGATGTCCTGGTGCTGGGCGGCGCATACGCCATCAAGACCGGTTTCGACAAGTCGTCGGAAACCAAAATCCATCGCGATGCCATTATCGAGCTGGATGAATCCTTCTCCTCCGAGGCCCGGCCGATGGTCGTCGAGGTGGAGGGCGAGACCCACGAACTGACCGGATCGGCCGAAGTGCAATACGCCCGGTGGCGTGCCCTGCTGAAGCGCATCTATGTCTCCGAGACCGGCCTGGCCGGTTCCTGACCGTGGCTGTCAACCTGGACGTCCGCGAACAACCCGGTATGACGGATTCAACCACCTTGCAGCCACCCGGGCGGCCGCCTGCTGCGACTACGTCCGCGAACCAGCGCTGGCCGTTGGCCATGCTGGCCGCGTTGCTTTTGCTGGGGATGGTCGTGATCTTCCTGCTTCCGGACCTGGTTGGCCCGGTCGACGAGACCGCCATGCTGGAAGATATGCCGGCCCCGGCGGCCGGTGACAGCGCGGCAGCGCGCGACACGGCGCGCCGGGCCCTGCAGGCTTACCTGCAACAGCGTGCCAGGATGGAGCTCGATAATGCCGCGGCCTGGGGTGAGCCGGAGTGGGGTGCCGCGGCCGCGCTGGTAGCCAGTGGCGACCGTTATTTTACACAGCGGCAATTCGCTGCGGCGGCCCGGGACTATCGGGCAGGCCTCGACCGCCTGCAGCTGCTTGTCGACAACCGGGCGTCGCTGCTGGCCACGGCACTTGATGAGGCCGCCCGTGCACTGGCGGAGAATGATGCCTCCACGGCCATCTCCCGATATGAAGCGGCACTGGCTATCGAGGCCGGGCACCCGTTTGCCACGCGTGGTCTTGCACGGGCGCACAGCCGCAGGGCCGTCATCGAGCAGATAAACCGGGGGCAGGCCGCGGAAGCCAACGGCAATTTCGAGGCGGCCGCGGCGGCCTACCGGGAGGCGGTGCAGCTGGATGCGGACCATGCGCAGGCCGCGGCGGCGCTGCAACGGGTGAGCGCACAGATCAATGCACGTGATTTCAATGCAGCCATGACCCGGGCGCTGGCATCACTGGATGCCGGCCAGACGGGTGCGGCCGGCAAGGCACTGGCCGCGGCCGGACGCCTGCGGCCCGGTGATTCCGTGGTCCGGGATGCGCGGCAACGCCTGGAGCAGATGCGGATGCAGGCCGCGCTGAAAATGTTGCGCCGGCAGGCGTCGAACAGGGTCGCGGCCGAAGACTGGCAGGCCGCCGCTGGATTGTACCGCAAGGCGCTGGACATCGACCCGGTGGCAGGTTTTGCCCGCGAGGGGATGCGCCGTGCAGAGCAGCGGATCGCGTTGCACGCACAGTTCGATCACTATCTTGACAACCCGGTCCGGGTGTTCTCGACCGAACCGCTGGCCAATGCCAGACAGTTGCTTGCCAGCGCCAGCGAGGCGCCGCAGGGTGAACCGCGGCTGGCAAAAAAAATCACGGCACTGCGCGAACTGGTGAGCCGGGCCGGCACGCCGGTTGCGGTTACCCTGAACTCGGACGGTGCGACCAGCGTGGCGATCTATCGCGTCGGGCGACTCGGCCAGTTCGACACGCATCAGCTGGAATTGCTGCCGGGTGACTATACCGTCGTCGGCAGCCGGCCTGGTTATCGTGATGTACGCAAGGTATTCAGGGTACGCCCGGGTATGTCTCGTCCGTCGTTGCTGGTGCGTTGCGTGGAACTGATTTGAGCCACGTCTATTTTGTCCATGATGCGCACGGGGAGCGCCGCCTCGGTGCTGCGGACCTGCCACTGTCCATCGGCGGCACGGGGCAGGGCGGCATCGTGCTGCCCGGTCTGCCGGGCGCTGCCGTCGTGGCGCATATCGGGTTGACCGACGGCCATGCCTTCATCCAGCCGACCGAAACGGAAACACCGCTGTTTCACAATCACGAACACCTGGCAGCATCGAAGTGGCTGAAGTCGGGTGACGTGGTCGAGGTCGGGGAGTCGGTCATCCACTGGCAGGTTCAGGGTGACCAGGTCCACATCACTGTACAGAAGCGGGCCGCTGCACCGGTACTGGTCCCGCCGGCCGATTCGCCGCTGCCGCTGAATAACCGGTCGCTTCCGGAGGTGCCGCAGACGCCCGTGCCTGCACAGGGTCAGCGCACCCTGAGAAGGATCGCCCTCGGTGTGTTCATTCTGTTACTGCTGGCGGTCGTGTTCGTGCTGCTGGCCACACCGGTGACGTTGCGGATTACACCGCAACCGGAACGCCAGGCGCTGAAGGGATTCCCGCCGGCGGTCTCCATCGGTGAGCGTCAACTGATCCTGCCCGGCCGTTACACGGTCACCGCGGAACGTGCGGGTTACCGCCCGCTGCGGCAGACCATCGAGGTGCTTGCGGGCGGGTTGCAGATGTTCGATCTGGCGTTCGAGGAGCTGCCCGGCCGGGTCGGTATCGAGCTGCAGCCGGATATCCCGTTCAGACTGTTTATCGATGATATGGAGGTGCCGGTTGACGGCGACAAGGTCGCGGAGATCCCCGGCGGAAGCCGGCGGCTGCGTATCGAAACGGCGCGCTACCTGCCGGTCGAACAGTTGCTGACCGTGGCCGGCAAGGGCGAGGCCCAGCGTGTAACGCTTGTCCTGCAGCCGGCCTGGGCCAGGGTACACATCGACAGCCTGCCGCAGGGTGCATCCGTGCAGGTGGATGGTGCAGAGATCGGCGTAACGCCGCTGGATACCGAGCTCCTGCAGGGCGAGCGCAGCCTTTTGCTGACACTTGAAAAACACAAGCCGCTGTCGCTGCAGCAGGTGGTTCAGGCCGGTGCCGAGCTGGTGCTCGATACGTTCCGCTTGCAGCCGGCCGATGGCAGGCTGGTGCTCGGCAGTGATCCCGCGGGGGCCAGTGTGAGTGTCGATGGTGTCTTTAACGGGACCACGCCGGTTACCCTGTTGCTTGCCTCGAATGTCGAACACACCCTGCGCCTGACACGGCCGGGCTACCGGCGCTACGAGAAGCAACTGCAGCTGGCAGCGGACGAGGAGCAGTCTCTCGATGCGAAACTGAAACCGGAGTACGGCATTGTGTTCGTGACCGCGCAGCCGGGGGATGCAACCTTGCAGGTTGACGGCAGGGATGTCGGCAAGGCCACGCAACGTCTGCAGCTGACGACGCGCAGTCACACGCTGGTATTTCGCAAAGCCGGCTATGTCTCGAAAACCGTCACGGTCACGCCGCGCAGCGGCAGCAGCCGGAATGTCGATGTCACCCTGCTGACCGAGGCGCAGGCGCGCAGCGTGCAACAGGCGGCCGCCACGCCCGCTGTCAGGAAAAGTGCGGACGGTCAGCCGTTGCAACTGGTGCGCCCGCAGGGGAATTTCCGCATGGGGGCATCGCGGCGCGATGCCGGGCGCCGTGCCAATGAAAGTGAACGGCTGGTAGAGTTGACGCGCCCCTTCTACCTGGCGAGCAGAGAAGTGAGCAATGCAGAGTACCGGCAGTTCAAGCCTGCGCACAGTTCGGGTTCATCCGAGGGCGTGAGCCTGAATGCCGACAGGCAGCCGGTGGTGAATGTAAGCTGGGAGGATGCGGCCCGCTACTGCAACTGGTTGAGCGGCCGTGAAGGGTTGCCGCCGGCCTATGCCGAGGTCAATGGACGATTGCAGGCGGTGTTGCCGCTGGCAAGCGGTTATCGTCTGCCGAGCGAGGCGGAGTGGGCCTACGTCGCGCGCAGGCATACACGCCAGTCGGAACAGCGTTACCCGTGGAGCGGAACTTTCCCGCCGACGGAGGTCGTTGGCAATTTTGCCGATGCCAGCATTGCCGACACCCTTGCCAATACCGTTCCGGACTACAATGACGGCCACCGGGTCGCAGCAGCAGTGGGCAGCTTTGCGGCCTGGCCGGCGGGGTTTCATGATCTCGGCGGCAACGTGGCCGAGTGGATGCACGATTACTATGCCGTGTATCCGGGTGAGGCCGGCAAACCGGTACGTGATCCGCTGGGACCGGTGTCCGGCGAGCACCACGTGGTGCGCGGTTCGAGCTGGCGCCAGGGGACGATCTCGGAGTTGCGCCTGAGTTACCGCGACTACAGCCGCACGGCGCGGCCCGATCTCGGTTTTCGTGTGGCGCGCTATGCGGAGTAGCTGCGGCCATCGAGCGCGATGACAGCTTTGCAACCGCGGTGGATGAAATGTTTTGCCCAACGGATACACGCAACCTGCGTGCGAGTGACAGGGGATCGATGATGGTGCGTTTTTCAGGACTTGTCGTGGTGCTTGGCTGTCTGGCTGCAACAGGGGCGCCGTACGCCCTGGCCGCGGAGGACGAAAAGCAGCCGGCAACAGCCACGGAGACTGCCACGGAGCAACCCGGTCCCCCGGCCAGACAGGACCCTCGGCCGGTGCGCAAACCCGCGGCCACCTTTACCCCCACGGAGAAGATCGGCGCCGACAGCGCCGTGTCGTTCCCCGTGGATATTTGAATGACTACCCGACCTGACACAGGAAGAGACGCGCCATGAACAGAGGCTTCCCCGTTGAATTCTTTTACCAGATATTTTCACTGCTGATTGCATTCATCCTGGTGCATGCGCTCTATGTCAGCTTCATCCGGCCGCAGGCCAATGCCTTCATCGGGCAGGAGGCACTGCAGATGCAGTCCGACCCCGGCTATGTTCAACAGCGGTCATTCTTCGTGGTCGTCAAGGACTACGAACAGGAAACCTGTTTTGTCCTCATGCTGTGGGCCTTTTCCATTCTCGGTTTCAAGGGCCGGATGACCTGGCGTCAGCAGAAGCTGCTCGACCAGGACCTGCTGCGCCTGCCTGCGGAGTTGCCCATCGGCCCGGAAGACACCCGCGACCTGTCCGGGCGCATCCAGTCGCTGCCGGCGTCCATGCAGCACTACCTGCTGCCGCGCACGCTGCTGACCGCCATCGAGCGCTTTGCCGCGACCCGCAATGTACAAAACGTCTCGACGGCGGCGCGCGATCTGTGCGACTCGGAAGGTGATCGCCTGGAGTCCGAGCTGTCCATCATCCGCTACATTGCCTGGGCCATTCCCTCGGTGGGTTTTATCGGCACCGTCCGTGGCATCGGTGACGCCCTCGGGCAGGCGCACCGTGCCGTCGAGGGCGACATTACCGGGGTCACCGCCAGCCTGGGTGTGGCCTTCAACTCGACCTTCATCGCACTGGTCATCAGCATCGTCCTGATGTTTTTTGTGCACCAGCTGCAGCTGATGCAGGAGCGCCTGGTGCTCGACAGCGAACGTTATGTCGATCACTGGCTGATCCGGCGCCTGCGCAGCTGAGCGGCGCGCGCGGCCGGACAATATTATGAAACGCCGTCCCGTTTCACCCTTTTCACTGTCGTTCCTCGACATCATGTTCTGCGGCTTCGGCGCCGTGGTGCTGCTGGTGCTGATCCTCAATACCGACACCGTGCGCGCGCGCAATGCCGTGTTTGCGGACCTGCGCTCCGAAGTGGTCCGCCTCGAGCAGGAAGTGATCGTCGGCCGCGAGGATATGGTGACGGCCCAAAACAGCCTGGCTGCCACCGACAGTGAACTGGTCACGACGCAGGGCGAGGCCGAGCGCATCATCGAGACCGTCAGGAAGCTCGAGATCGAAGTGGCACGCATGGATAACGAAACCCTGGCAAGTCGACAACATATCAATGAGTTAGCGTCTGATCTGAAGAACCAGGATGAAGAGAATAAACGCCTCGGTGCGGCGCAGCCGGCAGAGCAAGACAGCGGTACCAGGGTTCGCGAGGTCAAGGGGGAGGGTGACCGCCAGTATCTCACCGGGCTGAAGATGGGCGGCAAGCGGGTGCTGCTGCTGGTGGACGTCTCGGCCAGTATGCTCGACGAGACCATTATCAACGTGGTGCGCAAGCGCAATATGAATGCGGCCGTCAAACGCAGTGCACCCAAGTGGCAGCGTGCATTGAAAACCGCCGACTGGCTGGTCAGCAACCTGCCTTCCACGGCGAAGTTTCAGCTCTATACCTTCAACACGCGGGCCGGCGCCGCCGTCAGCGGCACCGACGGCAACTGGCTGCAGGCCTCCAGCCGCAAGGACGTGGACGCCGCCATCGGTGCCCTGCGCCAGACCGTGCCGGGCGATGGCACCAGCCTGTACCATGCGTTCGCGGTTGCGGGAAAGCTGTCGCCGCGGCCGGACAATATCCTGCTGGTCACCGATGGCCTGCCGACGCAGGGGCGCGGCAAACCAGGCGCAACCACGGTGTCCGGCGCCGAACGTCTGCAACACTTTCAGGCGGCGATGCGTGTGCTGCCGTCCGGCATCCCGGTGAATACGGTACTGCTGCCGATGGAAGGTGATGCCTGGGCAGCGGCGGCATTCTGGAAACTCGCACAGGAAACGAGCGGTTCCTTTATGACACCGGCGCGGGACTGGCCATGAGACGGCGTAGCCGCCGCAGCATCGACATCTTCAACCTGTCCTTCCTGGATGTGGTTTCCTGCGGTTTCGGCGCGATCATCCTGTTGCTGGTGATCGTCAAGATTTCAGAACCGCATGTCATCGAACAGCTGGCGGTTGACCTCAGCGGACTGGTGGCGAAACTGGAAGCCGAACTGCACGAGATCCGGGGCGAGACCACGGTGTTCAACCGTGACCTGACTGCCCGGCGAGAGCAGCTGTCGGAGCAGCGCGACAAACTGGCGCGCCTCCAGGGCGACATGTCGACGATTCGTGGCCAGTACGCCACCACCCGCAACGAGCATGATGCGCAGACCATTATCGAGAAGCAGCTGGCGTCTGCGAAACAGGAACTGACGGAGGAAATGCGGCGCCTGCTGGGCAGCAGCTACCAGCGCAAAAAACTGGCGGCCACCATCGGCGGGGTGCCGGTCGACAGCGAGTACATTATTTTCATTATCGACACCTCCGGTTCCATGCAGCAGAATGCCTGGCCGCTGGTGTTGAAGAAGGTCACCGAGGTGCTGGACATTTACCCGCGGGTCAAGGGCATCCAGGTAATGAACGACATGGGTGACTACATGTTCTCGCAGTACCAGGGCAAGTGGATACCCGACACGCCGGCGCGCCGCAGGGCCATCATCACGCGGCTCTCCGGCTGGCAGCCTTTTTCCAATTCAAGTCCCGTGGAAGGCATCGAGGCTGCCATCCGTCGCTTCCATGCGCAGGACAAGCGCATCAGCCTGTACGTGTTCGGCGACGATTTTGCGCGCGGTTCCATCCAGGCCGTGGTCGACACCGTGGCGCAGCTCAATCGCGCCGACAAGTCCGGCAAGCGGCGCGTGCGTATCCATACAGTCGGCTTCCCGGTGCTGTTTGGCACGGGGCAGAATCTCCCGGTGAATGCCGTGCGCTACGCCGCGCTGATGCGCCGGCTGGCGGAAACGAACGGTGGCAGTTTCGTTGGCCTGAACAGCGCTCGCTAGAACGGTCTGCCGGGTCGCGCCTGCTTGCGGGGTGTTGCACTGACCGCTTGCATACACCGTGTCGCCGGGAGGGGATGTCAATCCAGGTACTCGAACAACTTGACCACTTTCTGTACACCGCTCACCTGGCTGGCACGTTCCGTGACCGCATCGGCCTCGGCATGGTAGAGAAGCCCCATCAGGAACACGGTGCCGTTCTCGGTAACGACCTTGACGCGCGTAACATCCAGGTCGTCGTGACCCTTGATGCCGATCAGGCTGGCCTTCACTTTCGTTGTAATGACCGAATCGCTGCTGCGCGTCATCAGCGAATTCGGTGCGGCGACCGTCATTTCATTGTGCACCAGGCGCACCTTCTCGATTCCCCGGGTAATTGCAGCGGCCTGCTGTCGCAGGGCCTCGGTTGGTGCCTGGCCAACCAGCAGTACCACGCCATTGATGCTGATGATATTGATGTGAATCTGGCTGCTCAGCTCCTTCTCCCGGCGAATCGCCGCACCGGCCTTCAGTTCGATGCCTTCGTCGTCGATGTAGGTGCCCACGGTGCGCCGGTCATGGGCGATGTTCACGCCGGTGGCTGCGGCCCCGCCCACAACAAGCGGTGCACAGCCGTTCAGCAGCAGGGTGGTCAGAAAAACAGCAAAAAATACCTTGAGTGCGTTCATTGATTCGAGTTACTCCTGTGGTGCAAATTGTGTATCAATCAGGTCGCAAATACAGTGGATTACCAGTAGATGGACCTCCTGTATGCGGGCAGTCGAATCCGACGCCACGCAGATTTCGATCGCCCGGTCATCGAGCAGGGCCGACAGCTTTCCGCCACTGTGACCACTCAATGCAATAATCCCGAGAGCCTTTGCCTGAGCAGTCTTTACAGCTTCGAGTACATTGGCCGAGTTGCCGCTGGTAGAGATGGCGAACAGTATGTCACCCTCGTTTCCAAGCGCCTCCACCTGCCTGGAAAATACCCGGCTGTAGTCATAATCATTGGCAATCGAGGTCAGTGTTGAACTGTCGGTCGTCAGGGCGACTGCGGCCAGGCCGGGGCGCTCGAGATTGTAGCGGTTGACCATCTCCGAGGAAAAGTGCTGTGCATCACCGGCGGAGCCGCCATTGCCGCAGCTCAATACCTTGCCGCCATTTTTCAGGGATTCGCAGATCATCTCCGCGGCCTGGACAATCGGTGGCAGCAGGGCATCCATCGTCAGTTGCTTGGTCTCGATGCT
Organism: uncultured Gammaproteobacteria bacterium; assembly: GCA_963827755.1. Taxonomy (GTDB): domain Bacteria; phylum Pseudomonadota; class Gammaproteobacteria; order UBA9214; family UBA9214; genus UBA9214. The sequence continues at coordinate 18,846 of CAWHCQ010000038.1, read as the reverse complement.
CGCTTCGAAATGTTGTTTCACGCGGGCAATCCGGTCGTGCTCACTCATTGATCACTCCTGGGCGTCAAACGCATTTCTTATCCACTCGATGCTGTCCTGGTTTGCACCGATCGATACCACGTCAAACCGGCAGGGTTGCCGTGCAATCCCGGGAAACGCCTGCAGGTAATGACTGGCACAGGCTATCAGTTTTGACTGTTTACGCCGGTCGACGCTCTCTGCGGCAGAGCCGAAGCGTGACTGGCGGCGGTATCGTACCTCAACGAAGACCAGGCTGTCCCTGTCCTGCATGACGAGGTCGATTTCCCCGCGCCGGCTATGGTAGTTGCGCTGCACAAGTTGCAGTCCCCGTGCCTGCAGGTAGCGACAGGCATGGTCTTCGGCATCCTTGCCGGTGTCGATTTTATTCATTCTCAGGGTGTATCGATGTTCGTCGTGTATTCCTGCCCGGCAACGGGTTGCAGCAGGTCCGGCAGCCCATTGCGGAATATCGCACAGCGCAGGGTGCGGTTAATCTGTCCCTGCTCGTCAAGGGAAAGGTTGCCGCTGACACCGTGATAGGTGCCGAACATACCGCCGCCCAGCTGGGTGATATAGGGAATTATCCGGTAGGCATCGATACCCAGAGCGTAGAGTCGTTTATAGCGGCTTGAATTTTCAGGCCAGTATTCGCTGATGGCCTGCTGCAGGTGCAACCAGTCGCTGTTTTGCTCCAGCACCCACGGCATGTCACAGAATATGATGTCGTTCAGATCGATATCCTTGTCCCTGTCGGGCTCGCCGGTATACACCTGTGAGGTTGCATAGACGGGAACCGAGGAGGCGCGATAAAAACTCAATTGTGGGCGAATCAGTCGTGCCTGGAGGGGGGAGGCAAGCAGGAATACAAAATCGACGTCCCGGCGGCGGCGCGGTTCAAATTCCAGTTTTGTCCCGAGCAAGCGGGAAACCTGCAGATGTCTTGCCTTGCTGGCATTCAGGTTAAGTAAGGCACTTATTGCCTCGCCGTGGTCGGTTTGTGTTGCGTCATAGCGTTGCACCTCGAGGATCTCGCCACCAAGAGCCTGCCATGCAGCGGCAAATGCCGCATAGACACGCTCACCCCAGCTATTGTCCGGAATCATGGCAAGGCTGCGCCGGTGGCCATATTGCCAGGCCGTGCGGGCAACTTCCCGTGCCTCGTCCTCGGGTGCCAGGCCGAACTGGTAGAAGGCATTACCTGCTGGTGCCAACCCCTGTACATGGTTGAGCGCGAGTACCGGTACCGGGAGATTTTCCTGCCGGGCAACGGCCAGCACGTCCTCTTTGCGTAACGGGCCTATCACGAATTGCGCACCCTCGGTAACGGCCTGTTGATAGGCGGCCAGGGCACTTTCCTGGGTCTCCCCGGTATCGTAGACGCGCAAACGGGGATGTACGGCCGAATCGGGGGAATCATAGTAGGCCGCGAACAAACCATCACGTATTGCGTGAGCCGCATCCGCGAAGTTGCCGGTCAGCGGCAATAAGAGCGCCAGCTGCCCGGGAGGTTGGCCCGCCAGCTGCATGGTCCCCAGTATGGCATCAATAAAACCCAGGTTGGCCGGATGGAGGGGATAACGCTGCTGCCACCGGGGTGTGACCTCTTTCATGACATCCGGTTGTTGCAGGTAGAGGCGCGTCAGTTCCAGCAGTTCGATCCAGCCACTGACCGGGTCGGGGGGAGGTGCGCTGCGATAGTCTTGCAGTTCGGCGTCTGTGAGCTTGTTCAGGGATCCCCAGATCAGGTATTCATTGTTCAGCCTTTTCTCGGGGTCGGTTATCAACGGGTCAAGCAGTATCCTTTCACGCGCGCTCGGGAAAAACTGGTTCTTCTGCAGGTAGGCCTCTGCTCGCAGCCGGTGTATGTCTGCCACATAGGGTCCGCTGAGGGGAACGACCTGCAGGATCGCCAGTGCTCTGTCCGGGCGTTGTTCGCGCACCGCGATCTCGGCCCGGTTGACATCGTAATGCTGCATGTTCAACAGGTTGAGACTGCTGAGCGGCAGGGCATCAAGGATTGCCATCGCCGCCTTGTAGTCAGCAGCACGAATCAGACTGCCGGCCGCCGTCAGCTGCAGGGCGTGCTTCTCGTTGCCGCCGGCCTGTGTTGCAAGCTGCAGATAAATGCGCGCCGCAGCCTGGTAATCACCCCGGGCTTCGTGCATTTCTGCCTGCTGGTAGAGCGGGCTCCTGGTAGCGGCAGGTTGCCGCGGGGCGGTGGAGCTGCAGGCTTGCAACAGGCTAACAAGCAGAATCAGGATTACTGCATTTCTGCATGCAGTCAGGCATGTGGATACAGGCATGGGTCGCCGCTACTGTGTTGGATCGTCAATGGAAATCAGCTGCCAGTGACTCTACTGAAAAGCCATTACTGCGTCCACCATTTAAGGGATGCAGCACCCGCTTTGACGATTTTTGCTAGGATTCACGCCCATGGGCACAGGCAGCAAGAAACCCGGTGTGCTGTATATCGTGGCAACACCGATCGGCAACCTGGAGGATATCTCGCTGCGGGCGCTGCAGGTATTGAAGACCGTCCCGCTGATTGCTGCAGAAGACACCCGTCATAGCCGAAAACTGCTGGCGCATTACGGCATCGTGGCCCGCCTGATTGCCCTGCATGATCATAATGAGCAGGATGCTACCGACAAATTATTGAAGACGCTGCTTGGTGGCGATGACGTGGCGCTGGTTTCCGACGCCGGGACGCCGCTGATCAGTGACCCGGGTTTTTACCTGGTGCGCGCCGCACGCCAGGCCGGTATTCGAGTGATACCCCTGCCGGGTCCGAGTGCCTGTATTGCGGCCCTGTCGGTTGCGGGACTGCCGACCGACCGTTTTGTGTTCGAGGGGTTTCTGCCGTCCCGCCCGGTGGCGCGTGCCCGGCGCCTGCGTGAACTGGCAGCCGAGATGCGCACACTGGTGTTTTACGAGTCCAGTCACCGTATTTGTGAATGTCTGCAGGCCATGGCTGAGGCCATGGGGCCAGACCGCCAGGCCACGGTTGCACGCGAGCTGACCAAGACCTTTGAGACCATCCGCGACGGCACCCTTGGCGAGCTTGCCGACTGGGTGCAGGCCGACAGTAATCAGCAAAAAGGGGAATTTGTTGTCATGCTGCAGGGTGCGCCGGCGCGCGATGCGGCGATCGACGCGGATTCTGAACGGGTATTGAGTATCCTCATGGACGAGTTGCCGCTGAAGCAGGCAGCCGCACTGGCCGCGAAAATCACCGGCCTGTCAAAAAACCGACTCTACGAGGCCGGCCTGGCTATCAAAGAGAAACAGACGGCGGCCCGTAGAGCGAGCGCTAGCTCGCGAATACCCGTCCTACGACGAGCGGTCGTACCTGTAGGCATGGGTAAAGGAGCGCTAGCGACGTACCCGTCAAACAGTTGGTCTGTTTTAGAAGAGAACTATCGCGAGCCCGCGACGGGTACGCTGCGCGTTACCCGTCCTACGAAGGCGTACCTGTATGGTGGGCTTATTCACGACCATGTTGTTGCAACGCCCATTCCACATGTTCGCGCACCAGTGCCGAGGGATGCCCGCGCCGGGCCTGCAGGGCGGCGACCACTGCGTCGCTGCTGGCGGCATTTCCCAGTCCGACTGCAATATTGCGAAGCCAGCATTCGTGGCCGATGCGGTGGATGGCGCTGCCTTGTGTATAGCGGTCGAAGTCTGCCTGCTCCCAGCGGAACAGGCGTACCAGGCTGCTGGCGTCGAGGCCGTGGCGGGGCTGAAAATCGGTTTCGCCGCTGGGGCTCGAGAAGCGGTTCCAGGGGCAAACCAGCTGGCAATCATCGCAGCCATAGACGCGGTTGCCGATCAACGGGCGCAGCTGCTCGGGTATGGAGCCGCGCAGTTCGATGGTGAGATAGGAAATGCACAGGCGTGCATCCAGCTCGTAGGGCGCAACAATGGCCCCGGTCGGGCAGGCATCGATGCAGGCCTGGCAGCGGCCGCAATGGTTCACGGCCCTGGCATCGGTTGGCAGCGGCAGGCTGGTGTACAACTCGCCGAGGAAGAACCAGGAGCCGCCCTGTTCATTGATCAGGTTCGTATGTTTGCCAATCCAGCCGACCCCGGCATTCTGTGCCAGCGCCTTTTCAAGTACCGGTGCACTGTCTGAAAAAACGCGGTAGGCAAAGGGGCCGGTGTGCGCCTCGATCCTGTCTGCCAGCTTTTGCAGCCGCTTGCGCAGTACCTTGTGATAGTCACGACCGAGCGCATAACGGGACAGGTAGGCCAGTGCCGGGTCATCGAGGACGGCATCGGTTTGCCGTGCATCCGCCGGCCAGTAATTCATGCGTGCGCTGATTACCCGGATGGTGCCGGGCAGCAGCTCGCCAGGGCGGCTGCGGCGGGTGCCATGACGCTGCATGTAGTGCATGTCGCCATGCCTGCCTGCCTTCAGCCATTGCAGTAAATGTGCCTCGTCGGCGGCAAGATCCGTGTCGGCAATGCCCAGTTGCTGGAAACCAAGTTCCATGCCCCAGCGCTTGATCGATTGCGCCAGCGCGGTGTAATCCGGCGTCGGCTCGGTTTGTCCGGGTTCTTCGCTCATGCGGTACTGGATTTGTGCGTGTGCTTCACGGTATGTTGAGCCTGCTTGCCGACAGGCAGTGTCAACAGAATACACGCATTTGAAGGCGCCTATGCATATCAATGATCCTCGCCTGCAGGGGCTTCCCCTGTACACCGCCGAACAGGTGCGTGAACTCGACCGCCTCGCCATCGAGGAGGCCGGCATTCCGGGCTATACCCTGATGACGCGTGCGGCCGGGGCCTGCCGGGACTGCCTCGAGGCACGCTGGCCGGATGCGCGCAACCTCGTTGTTGTGTGCGGGACCGGGAATAACGGTGGTGATGGTTTTGTCATGGCGCGGCTGGCGCTGGCGGCCGGTCTGCAGGTGCGAGTGATGCAGGTCGGTGACCCCGGGCGAATCAGCGGGGATGCCCTGACGGCGCGCAGCGACTATCTCGAGGCCGGGGGCGCGATCGTGCCGTTTTCGGCGGATGCCCTTGCAGACGCCGATGTCATTGTCGATGCCATGCTCGGCACCGGGCTGCACCACGCGCTCGAGGGCGGCTGGCGCGATGTCGTGCTGGCGATCAATGCCGCGGCAGTCCCGGTGCTGGCGATCGATATTCCGAGTGGCCTGAATGCCGACAGCGGCACGGTCATGGGCGTTGCGGTGCGGGCGGCGAAAACCATGACGTTTATCGGCCGCAAGCGCGGGCTTTATACCGGGCAGGGGCCGCAGTATACCGGCAGCGTCAGTTTCGCGGATCTCGACGTGCCTGCCGCCGTTTACGCCAGCGTTAACCCCGATTGCAGGCTTTTCACCCGGCCGCCGCTCGGGCTGCTCGCGGGGCCGCGCTCACGCGCTGCGCACAAGGGCGACTTCGGCCATGTGCTGGTGCTCGGCGGCGGTCCGGGGATGGCCGGTGCGGTCCGGCTCAGTGCCGAGGCGGCGCTGCGAACCGGTGCCGGCCGTGTCAGCCTGGCGACCTGTGCGGAGCATGCGGCGGTATTGGCTGCCGCCTGCCCCGAGTTGATGGCCCACGCGGTCACCGGTCCGCTGCAGCTTCGGGAATTGCTGCAACGGGCGACGGTGATTGTCGCCGGTCCGGGACTGGGGCAATCGGCATGGGCACATGCCCTCATGCCGGTCGTGCTGGAGTCGCGGCTGCCGCGGGTGCTGGATGCCGATGCACTGAACTACCTGGCGAAGGACCCCGCGCCCTGTGAAAACAGCATACTGACACCGCACCCGGGTGAAGCGGGGCGCTTGCTGGGGTTTTCGGCCGGAGTGGTGCAGTCGGACCGCTTTGCTGCCATTACGGCCCTTGGCCGGCAATACCACGCCGTTGTCGTATTGAAAGGCGCCGGCACGCTCATCAACGGCGCAGACAGTGAGCTGTCGGTCTGCGCGAAGGGTAACCCCGGTATGGCAACGGCGGGCATGGGTGACGTATTAAGTGGCGTGATTGCCGGCTTGATCGCCCAGGGCCTGCCGCTGGCGGATGCGGCCGTGGCCGGGGTGTGTGTGCATGCCTGTGCCGGTGATCGCGCCGCCCGGCAGGGTGAGCGTGGCATGACGGCGGGTGATGTGATCGCGGCGATACGTCCTGTCATGAATACTGCCGGGGATGCGGAGTGATCCTGGACGTCGCGGATGCCGCGGCCATGGAGGCGTTGGGGGCGCGGCTGGCGGAGGCGCGCACGGCAGGCATTATCTACCTTGAGGGTGAGCTGGGCGCCGGCAAAACAACCCTGGCACGCGGCTTGCTGCGTGCCCTGGGACATTCGGGCAAGGTCAGGAGTCCGACCTATACCCTGATAGAGCCGTACCTGCTGGATTCCGGGGCGGTCTATCACCTTGACCTGTACAGGCTCGCTGATCCCCAGGAACTTGAAGACCTGGGTCTGCGCGATCTGCTGGCAGAAAAGGCGCTGTTGCTGGTGGAGTGGCCGGAGCGGGGCGCCGGTGTTATGCCGGCTGCCGATTTGCGGGTCGGTATCGAGCATCGCAGGGCGGGGCGCCGGGTAACGCTGGAGCCGCTATCCGCAGCAGGTGAGCATCTCTTGACTACGCTGCAAGCTGTTTAGCCGCCTGCATGACCTCGATTGTTTTTCAGGTATACCCCCTATCTCATCGAGATTAAAGGGTATTTCTTGCAATCTATGGCAGAATGTGGCTATATTCTGCAAAATCCTTGTGGGAAATCGGGTGTCGGGCTTTCTATGAAGAAGTTGCTTACAGGATGGTGTCTCTGGCTGGCCGTGCAAGGCCTCGTCCTTGCCGCCCCGGTTCAAGTCGAGGACATCCGCCTGTGGACCGCCCCCGACCACACCCGTGTGGTGTTCGATACCGATGGCCCGGTGCAGCATGAGCTGTTCACCCTGCATAACCCCGAACGCCTGGTCATCGATATAAGCGGCGCGCAGGCGAAGGCCTCGCTCAAGACCGGCAATGTCAGCGCCGGCCTGATCAGTGGCATGCGTGCGGCAATGAACACACCTGACGTGCTGCGCATCGTGCTGGATCTGAAACAGGGCGTTCGTCCCAGCAGCTTCATCCTCAAGCCAAACAGGGAGTACGGCCATCGCCTGGTCGTCGACCTCTACAACAAAACAGATGCGGACAAGGCGGCGGTCGTCAAGAAGACGGTTGCCGACATGAAAATCACCTCGCGCGACCTGATTATAGCCATCGATGCCGGTCATGGCGGTGAGGATCCGGGTGCGATCGGTCGCCATGGAACCCGTGAAAAGGACGTCGTCTATTCAATTGCCCGACGGCTCAAGGACCTGATCAACAAAGAGCCCGGGATGAAGGCGGTCCTGATACGCGAGGGCGATTACTACATCGGCCTGCGCCAGCGTATCGACAAGGCGCGGCAACTCAATGCCGACCTGTTCATTTCCATTCATGCGGACGGCTTTCGCGATCACCGCGCCAGCGGCTCTTCCGTGTTTGTCCTCTCCAACCGGGGCGCAACCTCGGAAATGGCCCGCTGGCTGGCAGAGAAGGAGAATTCGTCGGACCTTGCCGGTGGAGTGAGCCTCGATGACAAGGATGACCTGCTGGCCGAGGTCCTGCTCGATCTCTCGCAGACGGCAACCATCGAGGCCAGCCTCGAGGTGGCCGACAATCTGCTGGGTGAACTCAAGGGTATCGGCAAGACGCACAAGTCCAGTGTGCAGCAGGCCGGGTTCGTGGTGCTGAAATCGCCGGATATCCCGTCGATACTGGTCGAAACAGCGTTTATTTCCAACCCGCAGGAAGAAAAGAAACTGCGCAGCAAAAAACACCAGCAGCTTGTGGCGCGTGCCATGTTGCGCGGCATACAGGAATATTTCGGCAAGCACCCGCCGCCTGGAACCCGCCTTGCCCGCCAGTATGTGGTCAAGAGCGGTGATACCCTGAGTCATATTGCGCTGCGGCACCAGGTCAGCCTGAACCGTCTGCGGGGTTATAACGGCCTCAAAGGTGACCGGCTGCGGGTCGGCGAAACCCTGCGAATACCGCCTTCACAGGGCGGTTAGTGTCAACGGCCAGCCGGCTGTCGGGTCGTCCAGCCACTATTCTGCACTCACCACTAGCGCTATCATGCGCAGCAGATCCACTGCCCGTTGCCCCTGTCCAATGCCCATCCAGGTACTTCCTTCCCAGCTGATAAACCAGATTGCTGCCGGTGAAGTGATCGAGCGGCCGGCGTCCGTCGTCAAGGAATTACTGGAAAACAGTATTGACGCCGGGGCGCGTGCCGTCGAGGTGGATATCGAACAGGGCGGCAAGCAGCGTATTCGAGTGCGCGATGACGGCAGCGGCATAGCGTACGACGAGTTGTCCCTGGCCCTGACCCGTCATGCCACCAGCAAGATCTCCTCGCTGGAAGACCTCGAATCCGTCGGCAGCCTCGGCTTTCGCGGCGAGGCCTTGCCGAGCATCGCCTCGGTATCGCGTCTGCAGCTCAGTTCACGTACCCGGGGTGCGGATTCCGGCTGGAGCGTCTGCGGCGATGGTTCGGAATCAGTTGCTGAGGCAACACCGGTTGCGCATACGCCCGGTACCACGATCGATGTGAAGGACCTGTTTTTCAATACGCCCGCCAGGCGCAAGTTTCTGCGCACCGAGACAACCGAGTTCAAGCATATTGAAAACGTGGTGCGGCGCATTGCGCTTGGCAGCTTTTCCGTTGCCCTGAAGCTGCAGCACAACCAGCGGACGGTGTTTCACCTGCCCGAGGCCACGACCCGGGAACAGCAGCAGCGCCGGGTTGCCGACCTGTGTGGCAAGGCCTTCATGGAGCAGGCCATCTACGTTGAGCATGCCGCCGCCGGCCTGTCCCTGCATGGCTGGGTGGCCCTGCCGACGTTTTCCCGCAGCCAGGCGGACATGCAGTATTTCTATGTCAACCGCCGCATGGTGCGCGACAAGCTGGTCACGCACGCCATCCGCCAGGCCTACCAGGATGTGCTGTTTCACGGGCGTCACCCGGCTTACGTGCTGTTCCTTGAAATCGATCCGGCCAGTGTGGATGTGAATGCGCACCCGACCAAGCACGAGGTGCGCTTTCGTGACAGCCGCCTGGTACATGACTACCTGTACCGGACCCTGCACGATGCACTGGCCGATGTCCGGCCGGCTGCCGATCAACCCGGTCCATTGCCGGCCCGGCCGTTGCAGCAGTTGAACGTGCAGCGCGCGCCGGGTGCGGCGCCGTCACAGGCAAGCATGCGCCTCGGTGTGCAGGAGCAGGTGACCCGCTACGCGGCCCTGCACCCGGTGGCTAACACACCGGCTACTGCAGTCGCCGCTGCGGATGCCGGTGACGGTTTTCCACTTGGCTTTGCGCTCGCCCAGTTACACGGTGTGTATATTCTCGCGCAGAATGCAGACGGCCTGGTGCTGGTGGATATGCATGCGGCACACGAGCGCATCACCTACGAGGGCCTGAAAACTGCCCAACAGGGCGAGGGCATACGCAGCCAGCCGCTGCTGGTTCCCGTGAGCCTGGAGGTCAGCCAGCGGGAGGCCGGGGTGTGCGAGGAAAAACGGGACTGGTTTGCTGCACTGGGATTCGAGGTCGACCGTATGGGTCCGGAGCAGGTGGTGGTCCGCCAAGTGCCGTCGCTGTTGCACGAGGCGGACATTGCCACCCTGGTGCGCGATGTGCTGTCTGACCTGCTGGAACACGGCAGCAGCCAGCGGGTGCAGGACTGCATTAATGATTTATTTTCCACCATGGCCTGCCACGGCTCGGTGCGGGCCAACCGGCGCCTGACGATCGATGAAATGAACGCCCTGCTGCGCGAAATGGAACGCACCGAACGCAGTGGCCAGTGCAATCACGGCCGGCCGACCTGGATACAGATCAGCCTGCCGGAGTTGGACAAGCTGTTCTTGCGCGGACGTTGACAGGTGTCGTGCACAGACGCAAAGGCGCCAGCAGCGTAGCCCGGGCCTTCCCGGATTTCGCTTTGCTTCATCCGGGCCACATTCCAGGTCGGGGCACGGCGTTGCACGTGTAGGAGCGAGCGCAAGCTCGCGAACGGTGCGTGAATAATTCGCCAGCTGGCGCTGGCTCCTACGGTGCTTTGGGTAGCCGATCCCGCGACATGCAGGAAACAGCATCATAATGTATTCAACTTTTCTTTGCGTCTTTGCGCGAGCCGGGTTTTTATAGTGCAAGCCAAGCCACAGCCACCTGCCGTCTTCCTGATGGGCCCGACGGCGTCCGGAAAAACGGCCGTCGCGGTTGAACTGGTGAAGCGGTTTCCGCTGGAGATCGTCAGCGTCGACTCGGCACTGGTATACCGGGGCATGGATGTCGGCACAGCCAAGCCGGGTGCTGATGTACTGCAAACGGCGCCCCATCATCTGATCGATATTCGCGACCCGGCAGAGGCCTACTCGGCAGCGGACTTCTGTGAGGATGCCTTGCAGGCGATGGCCGGGATCACGGCGCGGGGACGTATCCCGTTGCTGGTCGGCGGGACCTTCCTGTATTTTCGGGCCCTGGAACAGGGCCTGTCCGGCATGCCGGCGGCCGATCCGCAAATCCGCGCGCGGCTGGAGGCCGAGGCCCGGCAGTCGGGCTGGGCATCACTGCACGCCCGGCTGGCCGGGATTGATCCGCAGGCTGCGGCCCGCATCAAGCCGACAGATCCGCAGCGTATCCAGCGGGCACTGGAAGTCTTTGAAATCAGTGGCCTGCCCATCAGCCGCTTCCATGCCCGGGGCCGGTCCGGCGCCTTGCCCTACCGCCTGCTCAAACTGGCGCTGATCCCCGAAGACCGGGCGTTGCTGCACGCGCGTATCGAAAGCCGGTTTCAATCCATGCTGGACGCGGGGTTTGTGGAAGAGGTGCGCAAACTTCGACAGCGGGGCGATCTGGCGGCCGAACTTCCGGCCATGCGGGCGGTCGGTTACCGGCAGATCCTGGCGTATCTGGCCGGAGAGACCGGCTATGACGAGATGCGGGAACAGGCTATAGTGGCCACGCGACAGTATGCCAGGCGACAGCTGACCTGGCTGCGCGGTGAACAGGGCCTGCTGAACTTTGCTGCCGGGACCCCGTTACCTGGCCGCTCGAATCGCCGAATGTTTGACGCAGTGGCTGGATCAGCCAAATTAGGCTGTGTGATTGTGCCGGAGTTTTAGTATTATAAGAGAAGGACTTACGGTGAAAGAGGCCAATACGGCCTGTCAGGAAAAAGAACAGTCGCAAACGCGATATAAAAAGGAGAGAAAAAATGAACAGAGGACAATCTTTGCAGGACCCGTTTCTGAATGCACTGCGCAAAGAGAGAGTCCCGGTATCGATCTACCTGGTAAATGGCATCAAGCTGCAGGGACAGATCGAATCATTTGACCAGTTCGTCGTGTTGCTGAAGAACGCGGTCAGCCAGATGGTTTACAAGCATGCCATTTCCACCGTGGTGCCGGCGCGCAACGTGCGCATTCAAAGCGGTGCCCCTGATGATGAAGCCGAGACCCAGCCGGGAAATGCCTGATTTGCGTATTTGCATGACGGGGTGTCTGTTTGTTCGAACGCCCTGAGAGTGGAGAACGGGCCGTACTGGTCCATGTGAACTTTGCCGGTGATAGCGACCGCGAGGATCTTCAGGAATTCACAGAACTTGTCCGTTCAGCCGGAGCGCTGCCGGTTGCCACGGTAACGGGTACGCGCAGCCGCCCGGAACCGCGCCTGTTCGTGGGTGCCGGCAAGGCGGAGGAAATACTCGCGGCGGTCAGGCAGCACGAAGCCGAACTGGTGATCTTTGATCACGCGCTCAGTCCCAGCCAGGAGCGCAACCTCGAGAGCAAGCTGTCCTGCCGTGTACTGGCGCGCACCGGTTTGATTCTCGACATCTTTGCCCAGCGTGCGCGTTCGTTCGAGGGCAAGCTGCAGGTAGAACTGGCGCAGTTGCGGCACCTGTCCACCCGCCTGGTGCGCGGCTGGACCCACCTGGAACGCCAGAAGGGCGGTATCGGTCTGCGCGGACCGGGCGAAACCCAGCTTGAATCCGACCGGCGTATGCTCAATGCCCGTATCAAGGTGATCAACCGGCGCCTGGAAAAAGTGGAGAAGCAGCGTAACCAGGGGCGGCGTGCACGCCAGCGCGCCGAGGTGTCGACGGTCTCGCTGGTGGGTTATACCAATGCCGGTAAATCAACGTTATTCAATACCCTGACCGGGGCCGATGCCTTTGTAGCCGACCAGCTGTTCGCGACGCTGGACCCGACCCTGCGGCGTATCGATGTCGAGGGCGTCGGTGCACTGATACTGGCGGATACGGTGGGTTTTATCCGCCACCTGCCGCATGAACTGGTGGCGGCCTTTCGCGCCACGCTCGAGGAGACCTGCAAGGCGGACCTGCTGCTGCATGTCATCGATGCGCAGGACAAGGAAAAGAATGCCCATATCGAACAGGTCAACGCGGTGCTGCAGGAAATCGGCGCAGAGGATATTCCCCAGATCAGGGTGTACAACAAGATAGATCTTTCGGACGCGGAGCCGCGGCTGGAATATTGCCGAAGACGGCCGGATTGACAAGGTCTGGGTATCGGCGGTCACCGGGGCAGGACTGGACTTGCTGGCAACCGCCCTGCAGGAGCATTTCCAGGGTGCCCAGGTACATGGCTGGCTGCATCTGCCGGTATCCGCGGGCAGCACCCGCTCATCCCTGTACGAAATCGGCCAGGTCCTGTCCGAACACGTTGACGAGCAGGGCAGCTGGTGGCTGGAAATCTGTATGGCACAACGTAACGTGGATAAATTACTGCGCGAAACCGGCGACGACTGTTCCTTTCATGCTGCCGATGACGTGGATTTTCTTGCAGGTACTGCGCAAGCTTCTTAAACTTAACCGATTGGCCGGCATGCGACACGCATTGGCGTGTGCCGGTATTTTTTTGGTCTGACTGGAGTAAATTATGGCTTGGAACGAACCGGGCAAGGGTAGCAAAGACCCGTGGGGTGGCGGTGGCAGTGGTGACGGCCCGCCGGACCTTGATGAAATTGCGCGCAAGATGCGCGAGCGCATGAATGGTTTCTTCGGCAAGAAAGGCGGCAAGGGCGGTGGCAGCAACCCGTTCAGCTTCGGCCTGGTAGCCATCCTCGCGCTGGCGGCCTGGATTGTTGTCAGGTATCTATATCGTCGATCCTGCCGAACGCGGCGTGGAGTTGCGCCTCGGCAAATTCAACGAGGTTACCGGGCCGGGACCGCACTGGTACCTGCGCGGTCTTGAAACCGTTCGACAGGTAGATGTGGACCGGCTGCGTACCGTCAGTCACCGGGCCAAGATGCTGACCAAGGACGAGAATATCATCCAGGTCGAGCTGGCCGTGCAATACCAGGTGAGGGATGCGAAGAACTACCTGTTCCAGGTGCGTGATCCGGACTACACCCTGCAGGAGGCCACGGAAAGTGCCTTGCGCGAAGTGATCGGCGGGATCGCCATGGATGAGTTTCTCAGTGGCGGCCGCGGGGCGATCGTACTGCAGACCAAGACCCTGACCCAGGAAATCCTCGACAAGTACCAGACCGGGTCTGATCCTGACCAGTGTCAACCTGCAGGACCCGCAACCACCGGAAGAGGTGCAGGGTGCGTTCGAGGATGCCATCAAGGCACAGGAGGACGAAGTCCGCTACAAGAACCAGGCCGAGGCCGTCGCCCTGGATATCCTGCCGAAGGCGCGCGGTGATGCCACCCGCCTGCGCGAGGCGGCCAATGCCTACCGGGAACAGGTGATTGCACAGGCGGAAGGTGAAAGCAGCCGCTTCCTGCAAACCCTGGCCGAGTATGAAAAGGCCCCGAGGTGACGCGCAAGCGCCTCTACCTGGACGCCATGGAAACCGTGTTCGCCAATACCAGCAAGGTCGTCATGCAGGTCAAGGATGGCAACAGCCTGATGTACCTGCCGCTGGACAAGCTGATGGAAAACACGGGCGGGACCAGGACAACGGCAGGCAATGCCGAGGTCCTGACCAGTCCGGAACAGGATGACCAGGACACGATACGCCGGCGCACCAGTTCCAGAGACGGAGGAGGCCGCTAATGGCTATACGAGCATTATTTGTTTTTGTGGGGCTGGGGATCCTGGTCGCGCTGACCTCGTTCTTCGTGGTTGACGAACGCCAGCTTGCGATTCGTTTCCAGCTGGGTGAAATTATCGATTCGGACTACGAGCCGGGCCTGCACTTCATGAAGCCGCTTGTTCGTTAATAATGTGCGCAAGTTCGACAGGCGCATCCTCACGCTGGATACCCGGCCGGAGCGTTTTCTCACCGGAGAGAAGAAAAATGTTTCCGTCGATTTCTTCGTTAAATGGCGCATCCAGAATGTCGCTGATTATTATACATCGTTTGCCGGCGACGAGCGCCAGGCGAGCCTGCGGCTGTTGCAGATCGTGAAAAACGGCCTGCAGCTCGAATTTGACAAGCGCACCATCAAGCAGGTGGTTTCCGATGACCGCGCGCAGATGATGGAGGACCTGACCAGCTCCAGCAATAACGAGGTGAACCAGTTCGGTATAGAGGTCATCGATGTGCGCATCAAGCAGATCGAGTTGCCTCAGGAGGTTAATAACGCGGTATACCAGCGCATGCGCGCCGAACGCGAACGCATCGCCAAGGAGCTCCGCGCGAAAGGACAGGAAACTGCCAAGGGGATCCAGGCCATCGCCGAAAGGGACCGCACGATCATCCTCGCCGAGGCCCGCCGCGATGCTGAAGCCACCCGTGGTGAAGGTGACGCCCGTGCCACGGAGATCTTCGGCAAGGCCTACGGGCAGGACCCGGAATTCTACGAGTTCTATCGCAGTATGAATGCCTACCGCGAGGCACTTGCCAGCAAGCAGGACATAATGGTGTTGCAGCCCGACTCCGAGTTTTTCAAGTACTTTAACAGCTCTACCGGTAAATAAAGGTAAACCCTGTAGCGAAAACCGGCAGCGTCCACTTTGCCCGGTCGCCCGCATTCATGCAGGCGACCGGGAGGGTGAGGACATTGTTCGGTCGTGATGCATAATCATGAACTGGAGTGATCTTCTGGCAGCCCTTGCGCTGGTGCTGGTGATTGAAGGCATGGTGCCGTTTATCAGTCCGCAGTCGTTGCGAAAACTGCAGGAGTCCATGTCGCAACTGGATGACAGGACGCTGCGCAATATCGGACTGGTCAGTATGATCTGCGGTGTTGTGTTGCTGTACATCGTGCGTCGCTAAACAGACAGAATTCATTATGAGTGTGAAAGATCAATGGCTGTTGCCGGAAGGTATTGAAGAGGTCCTGCCGCCGGAGGCATGGCAGCTTGAGTGTGCACGCCGGGAATTGCTCGACCTGTTTTCCCGCTGGGGTTACGCACTGGTGATGCCGCCCTTTATCGAATACCTGGAATCACTGCTCACCGGCGCCGGCAATGATCTTGACTTGCAGACCTTCAAGGTTACCGACCAGCTCAGCGGGCGCATGATGGGGCTGCGTGCGGACATGACGCCGCAGGCGGCGCGTATCGATGCGCATCCCCTGCAGCGCGAAGAACCCTCTCGCCTGTGCTACCTGGGGACCGTGTTGCAGACCCGTGCGGATGGCTACGGCGGCTCAAGAAGTCCCCTGCAGGTAGGCGCGGAATTATTCGGACACGCCGGACCCGCGAGTGACGTCGAGATTCTTGCGCTGGTGCTTGAATCCCTGTCTTTGATGAAAATCGCGGATGTGCACATTGACCTCGGCCATGTGGGGATTTTTCGCGGGCTTGCACAGGAGGCGGGCTTGAGCGGGCAGCAGGAAAACGACCTGTTCGAGGCGCTGCAGCGCAAGGCGGTAACCGAAATCGATGAGCTGCTGGCAGCGAGTCCTGCCGATGAAGCGCAACGCAGGCGGCTGGCCGCCCTGTCCATGTTGAATGGCGGGGGTGAGGTGCTGGATGCCGCACGTCAACAGCTGGCCGGTGCCGGAATCGAGGTGATGGCGGCGCTGGATAATCTCTGCGAAATTGCCGCACTGCTGGAACAGCGGGTCACTGACATCACGCTGAACTTCGATCTTGCGGAATTGCGGGCTTACAAGTACCAGACCGGCATGGTGTTTGCCATGTTTGTGCCGGGCCATGGACAGGAAATTGCCCGCGGCGGCCGTTATGACTCAATCGGTAAGGTGTTCGGACGTGCACGGCCCGCGACCGGCTTCAGTATGGATCTGAAAACATTGCTGGATCTGAGTCAGCGGGATTTCTCCACCCCGGGCAACACGATATTCGCCCCGGCAGATGATGACCCTGCACTGGCCGCTGCCGTGCACAGGCTGCGTCAGCAAGGCGAATGCGTCGTCTCCGGCTTGCCCGGGCAGGTCGGTGATGCCGCTGCCATGGGCTGTGCCCGGATACTGGTTAATGAACAGGGTGACTGGGTGGTTAAACCGCTTTGACAGGCAGACACAGCACACTGAATTCAACGATTATAGTGTAGGAGCGCCTTGCAGGCGCGATAGGAGTTAACGCACGGCAATCGCGCCTGCAAGGCGCTCCTACAGGGTCATGCCACGGAGAAGCCGGAACGGGGCTATCCGGGTGAATGGTAATTACCGGAATTGATTTCCGGCTTATTTTAAAGAGAGTACAGCTATGGGCAAGAACGTTGTTGTCGTTGGTACCCAGTGGGGTGATGAGGGAAAGGGCAAGGTCGTTGACCTGCTGACAGACAAGGCATCGGCCGTGGTGCGTTTTCAGGGCGGTCATAATGCCGGCCACACACTGGTAATCGACGGCGAGAAAACCGTGTTGCACCTGATTCCTTCCGGCATTCTCAGGGACAAGGTGCAGTGCCTGATCGGCAACGGTGTAGTGCTGTCGCCGCAGGCACTGCTGGAAGAGATCGATATGCTCGAGCAGGCCGGTGTGCCGGTGCGTGAACGGCTCAGGATCAGTGAGTCCTGCGCGTTGATACTGCCCTATCATATTGCGCTCGACCAGGCGCGCGAGCTCGCACGCGGCAACAAGGCCATCGGCACGACCGGGCGTGGCATCGGCCCTGCCTACGAAGACAAGGTGTCGCGCCGTGGCCTGCGGCTGGGTGAACTGCTCGATCCCGGCCATTTCACGGAGCGCCTGCGCGAAGTGATGGAGTACCACAATTTTACCCTCGAGCACTACTTCAAGGCCGACCCGGTCGATTACCGCATGGTTCTCGATGAGGCGCTGGCCCAGGGCGAACAAATTACCCCGATGATCGATGATATTCCCGGCCTGCTGCATCGCCTGCGCAAGGAAGGCAAGCACATCATGTTCGAAGGTGCGCAGGGCGCGCTGCTGGATATCGATCACGGCACCTATCCGTATGTGACCTCGTCAACCACGACGGCCGGCGGTGCCGCCAGCGGCAGCGGTGTTGGCCCGCGCGATCTTGATTACATCCTCGGTATCGTCAAGGCCTATACCACGCGCGTTGGCGCCGGGCCCTTCCCGACGGAGCTGTTTGACGAGGATGGCAGGCACCTGGGTGAGAAGGGCCATGAGTTCGGTGCCACCACCGGACGCCAGCGACGCTGTGGCTGGCTGGATACGGTTTCCCTGCGGCGCTCCCTGGCGATCAACAGTGTCACCGGCATGTGCATTACCAAGCTCGACGTGCTCGATGGCCTGGAGACCCTGAAGATATGCGTGCGCTACACGCTGCAGGGTTCCAGTATCGATATTCCCCCGGTAGGTGCAGACCTGATGGAGCAGTGCGAACCCGAGTATATCGAGCATGCCGGGCTGGTCGGAATCAACCGTAGGGGCGAAGACCTTCGCGATCTGCCGGCGGCGGCGCAGGCCTACCTGCGCAAGGTAGAAGAGCTCTGTGAAGTGCCGATTGCTATCATTTCCACCGGCCCCGACCGTGCCGAAACCATGATTATCAAGCACCCGTTCGAATGACACCCGCTTGATCAGGCGCGGGTCTGTGAACCTTCGGCCTGTGCGGGTATTTCATATTTGCCCAGCGGTTGCAACCAGGCAATCAGCATAGGCAGCAGGGTCAGGTTCGCGATCAGTGCCACCAGCATGGAAAAGCCGGTTAAAAGGCCGAGAAGTAAATCGTCGGTATGAAGTTGGACAGGGCGAGGATGACAAAGCCAAGCGTGACGGTAATAGTGGTGTAGTACATCGCACGTCCGATGCTGTCATGGCTGCGTTCCACGCCTTTCCAGTAATCATGATCCTTGCAGAATTCCTTTTTGAAGCGGTGTACATAGTGGATGGCATCGTCCACGGCGATGCCGACGACGATAGCGGCAATGGTGATCGTCATGATGTCCAGGGGAATGCCCAGCCAGCCCATCAAGCCGAGCACCGATGTGGCGGCGATCAGGTTGGGAATGATGGTGATGCCGGCCAGCCTGAAGCTGCAAAAAGAGACCACGAACATCAGCATGATGGCGAGGAATACAGCGCCCAGGGTTTTTATCTGCGAATTGAACAGGCTTTGCAGCAGGTTGTTGTAAAGGACCAGCATGCCGGTTACGTGCACCTGCTCCTTATCAAGGCCCATCTCGTCGCTCAACTGGCGCTGGATATTTTCCAGCAACTTCTCGCGTTGCAGCGAAGGGTCGGATTCGAATACCCGCACGCTGTAGCGCAGCTGGTTACCATCTTGTGAAAGATAGGGTGCGAACAGGTTAGTGCGCAGAGTTTCGGGCAGGCGCTTGTAGAGGATCGCCAGGAAAAAATCATCCAGCGGCTTGCCCTCGTTCAGGGTAGTCAGCATTTTCATGGTGGTGCTGATGGACAGTACCTTGCCGGTTTCCGGGAGGGAGTCGAGGTAGTCAT
>CAWHCQ010000037.1:0-65927 GCA_963827755.1 uncultured Gammaproteobacteria bacterium | reverse complement strand
CCTGCTCCCGGTGCCATGAACACGAACCAGAACAGCATCAGCAACAGGCCGACGATCATGCTGAAGGCATAGTGATAGAGGTAGCCGGTCTGCAGGTGACGCGCGACGCTGGACACCCAGCCGACGACCTTCGCACTGCCGTTGACAATCAACCCGTCGATGATCAGCACGTCGCCGATCTTCCAGCACAGCTGGCCGACGCCGCGTGCCCCGCCGGCAAACACGGCCTCGTTGAAGTCATCGGCGTAGTACTTGTTGACCAGCACCCGGTAGAGGCCGCTGAAACGCTTTTGCATGTCATCCGCAAAACCCGGGTTCTTCAGCGTCATGTACCAGGCCGTCGCCACGCCGGCGATTGTCAGATAAGGTGCAAAACCACCAAAGGCATGTATAACAAATGAGACCGCGCCGTGGTAATGCTCGCCGATGACGCCGAGCACATCGTGGCGCGGGTCGACGTGAATCACGCCTTTGAAGAAATCGCCGAACACCACCGGGTCGATCAGGTAGCCGGACAGCACCGACGGTATCGCCAGCATGATCAACGGGAAAGTCACCACCCAGGGCGTCTCGTGCAGATGCTTGCGGGTATGGTCGTCCATGCGCGGCTTGCCATGGAACACCAGGAAGTACATGCGGAAACTGTAGAGGGCGGTGATGAACACGCCGGCCAGCACGGCAAGGTGCACGATACCGGCACCCGGCAGCTGCGAGTGATGCACGGCCTCGATGATCGTGTCCTTGGAATAGAAACCGGAGAAGAACGGCGTGCCGATCAGCGCCAGCGAGCCGATCAGCGAGGTGATCCAGGTGATCGGCATGTACTTGCGCAGGCCGCCCATGTTGCGGATGTCCTGGTCATGGTGCATGGCGATGATCACCGAACCCGCGCCGAGGAACAGCAGCGCCTTGAAGAAGGCATGCGTCATCAGGTGAAAGATCGCGGCCGAATAGGCCGACACGCCCAGCGCCACGGTCATGTAGCCGAGCTGCGACAGGGTCGAATAGGCCACCACCCGCTTGATGTCGTTCTGCACGATGCCGAGGAAGCCCATGAACAGCGCGGTGATCGCGCCGATGATCATGACGAAGACCAGCGCCGTCTCGGACAGTTCGAACAGCGGCGACATGCGCGCCACCATGAAGATGCCGGCCGTGACCATGGTCGCGGCATGGATCAGCGCCGAGATCGGCGTCGGGCCTTCCATCGAATCCGGCAGCCAGACATGCAGCGGCACCTGCGCGGACTTGCCCATCGCGCCGATGAACAGGAAGATGCAGATCACCGACATCAAAGACCAGTCGACGCCCGGAAAGACCTGGAACACGGCATCCGTCATCGCCGGCGCCATGCCGAACACCGTGGCATAGTCGAGGCTGTTGAACGAGGTGTAGATCGCCGCGATGCCGAGCAGGAAACCGAAGTCGCCGACACGGTTGACCAGGAACGCCTTGAGGTTGGCGTAGATGGCCGTGGGGCGCTTGTACCAGAAGCCGATCAGCAGATAGGACACCAGGCCGACCGCCTCCCAGCCGAAGAACAGCTGCAGGAAGTTGTTCGACATCACCAGCATCAGCATGGAGAAGGTGAACAGGGAGATGTAGCTGAAGAAGCGCTGGTAGCCCGGGTCGTCGCGCATGTAACCGATGGTGTAGATATGCACCATCAGGGACACGAAGGTCACCACGGTCATCATCAGCGCGGTCAGGTTGTCGATCAGGAAGCCGACCTCGAAGGTCACCCCGTCGACAATCATCCAGGTGTAGACACTGGCGTTGTACGGGTTGGCGCCGTCGATGCGCAAACTGCTTCAGCACCAGCAGCGACAGAAAGAACGAAGGCAATGGCAACACCGAGGATGGTGACGGTATGCGCACCGACCCGGCCGATCTGGCGGCCGAACAGGCCGGCGATGATGGCCCCGAGCAGCGGCGCCAGCGGTATGGCCAGATAGATGTTTTCCATGGACATCGGCATCAGCCCTTCAGGGTATCCAGATCATCGACATTGATGGTCTGCCGGTTGCGGAACAGCACCACCAGGATCGCCAGGCCGATGGCGGCCTCGGCCGCGGCGACCGTCAGGATGAAGAACACGAAGACCTGGCCGGCGGTGTCGTTGAGGAAATAGGAAAAGGCGATAAAGTTCATGTTCACGGCCAGCAGCATCAGCTCGATGGCCATCAGCAGGATAATCACGTTCTTGCGGTTGAGGAATATCCCGGCGACGCTCAGGCCGAACAGGATGGCGCCCAGCACCAGGTAATCGGACAGGCCAATCATGAGTTCTCCCCTTCCGATTTCATGGCCACGATGCGTACCCGGTCTTTCGCCTTGACCGCGATCTGCGCGGCCGGGTCCTGGCTCTTTGTTTCCGGGCGCTTGCGCATGGTCAGCGCGATCGCCGCGATGATGGCAACCAGCAGGATCACCGCGGCGATCTCGAACGGATACACGTAGTCGGTGTAGAGCACGGCGCCGAGTTCCCTGACATTGCTGTAGCCCTCGGGATGGCGCAGCTGGCTTGCCGTGGTCTCGAGGCCGATGCTTTTTGCCCGCACCACCAGGTACATTTCCAGCACGATCAATACCGCCACGGTGAGCCCGACCGGCAGGTACTTGATAAAGCCCTCGCGCAGCGGCGACAGGTTGATGTCGAGCATCATCACCACGAACAGGAACAGCACCATCACCGCGCCGACGTAGACCAGCACCAGCGTGATGGCGAGGAACTCCGCCTCCAGCAGCATCCACAGACAGGCGCTGGTGAAAAATGCCAGCACCAGGTGCAGCGCCGCATACACCGGGTTGCGGATGGTGATCACGCGTGCCGCCGCGAAGATCAGGATCGCGGCAAACACGTAGAATATGAAACGGTCAAAATCCATTGCTCATTACCTGTACGTTGCGTCCGCCATGCGGTCCGCTGCAATCTGTGCCTCGTGCCTGTCGCCGATCTCCAGCAGCATTTCCTTGGTCATGATGTTTTCGCCGCGATTCTCGAAGGCGTATTCGAAGACCCGCGTCTCGACGATGGAATCCACCGGGCAGGACTCTTCGCAAAAACCGCAATAGATGCACTTGAACAGATCGATGTCGTAGCGGGTGGTGCGCCGCGTGCCGTCTTCGCGCTCTTCCGCCTCGATGGTGATCGCCAGCGCCGGGCAGACGGCCTCGCACAGCTTGCAGGCGATGCAGCGTTCCTCGCCGTTCGGGTAGCGTCGCAGCGCATGCAGGCCGCGGAAACGGTTCGACTGCGGCGTCTTCTCCTCCGGGTACTGCACCGTGATCTTGCGCGAAAACATGCGCCTGCCGGTCAGGCCCAGCCCCTTGAACAGCTCGAGAAGAAACAGGCTTTTCAGGAAGTTGACGAATTTATCCATAATCCGGATTACCTCAGTCGAACCACGGGCCAAGGTGCATGACGACGGCCGCGCCTTCCAGCACCAGCCAGACGATGGTGATCGGGATGAATACCTTCCAGCCCAGGCGCATGATCTGGTCATAGCGGTAGCGCGGAAAGGTGGCGCGGAACCAGAGAAACATGAAGGCCATGACCGAGGTCTTGCCGAGCAGCCAGAAGATGTTCGGCACCCACTCGAACCAGGACTCCAGCCAGGTGCCCTGGAACGGCGACAGCCAGCCGCCGAGGAACATCAGCGCAGCCAGCGCGGCAATCAGGATCATGTTGGCGTATTCGGCGAGGAAGAACACGGCAAAGGTCATGCCGGAATACTCGACGTGGAAACCGGCAACGATCTCGGACTCGCCTTCCGAGACATCGAAGGGCGCGCGGTTGGTTTCGGCGACACCGGAAATAAAATACACCAGGAACAGCGGCAGCAGCGGCAGCCAGAACCAGTGCAGCACACTGCCCTGCTGGGCCTCGACGATCTCGACCAGGTTGAGGCTGCCACCGGCAATCAACACGCCGACCAGCGCGAAACCCATGGCGATCTCATAGGAGACGATCTGCGCCGCCGAACGCATGGCGCCGAGAAAGGCGTACTTCGAGTTCGACGCCCAGCCCGCGATGATGACGCCGTAGACACCCATCGATGTCAGCGCAAGGATATACAAAAGGCTGGCATCGATATTGGCCAGCACCAGCGTATCGGTAAACGGCAGGACCGCCCAGGCCGCCAGTGCCGGTGCGATGGAGAGCATCGGCGCAATCACAAACAGGAAACGGCTGGAGTTGGCGGGAACAATGATTTCCTTCATCAGCAGCTTCAGCGCATCGGCAATCGGCTGCAGCCAGCCGCGCGGCCCGACGCGATTGGGTCCGATGCGCACCTGCATGTAGCCGATGAACTTGCGCTCGGCAAAGGTCAGGTAGGCAACCGCGCCCATCAACGGAGCAACGATGACGATGATCTTGATGAGGATATATAAAATCGTGATTTCCTTTATTTCTTCCCAGAAATACACGCCGAGCGCAGCCATCGCCGCACACACGACGACCGTCACCAGCAGGGTCAGCAGCAACTGCGTTTTGTATTTATACTTTTCCACGGCGGCATCCGTCATCGCTGCAATTCCCGTCAAATCCTTTGTATCTTTACCGGACCGAAGCTGGCACCGAGCGCCGTGGCGGCCTGCGTCCCTGCCTGCACCCGGACACAGTTATCCGGCACGCGGTCATCGATCTGTGCATCCATGGTTACCATCGCCTCACCCTGGGTGACGATCAGCGTATAACCGTCGCGCACGCCCGATGCCTCCGCCTGTTTTGCATTGATCCGCAGCAGCCCGGCGCTCACCGCATCCGGGGTTTGCTGCAGGGGGCCTGCGCGGCGCACCAGCGCATCGACCGAGTAGATGGCGATATCGCCGATCCGTTCCAGGCCATCGATCACCGCAGCCTGCGCAACCGGGCCATTGGCCTGCGCATTATCAGGCTTGAGTGTGCCAAGCTGCTCGCGCAGGGCATCACGAATCTGTTCACTGCCGGTCTGTTCGAAGCCGTCGAGACCAAACTGGTTACCGAGAACGCGCAATACCTTCCAGCCCGGACGACTTTCCCCGACCGGACTCGCCACACCCTGGAAACTCTGCCAGCGCCCTTCCGCGTTCACATAAGTGCCGGACGTCTCCGTAAACGGGCCGATCGGCAACATCACATTCGCGGCTTCGCGAGTGGCTTCACCGGCGTACGGGCTGATGGAGACCACGAAGTCGGCCGCAGTGATGGCTGCCGTTGCCGTGGCGGGGTCCTCGCAATCGTATTCGGGTTCGACACCGAACAGCAGGTACCCCTTGCGCGGTGACTGCAGCATGGCCTGCGCCGTCATGCCCTCGTTCGAGACCGCACTGCCGGCCGGCCCGCGGTGGGGCAACACACCGGCCAGCCAGCCGCCAACGCTATTGGCGGCTTCGGGAAGAATGCCCAGCGTGGCACCGCTTGTCCTTGCAATCAGCGCCGCAAGCGCCTTGATTGTTGAATACTGCGGATGGGCGATGGCGATGCTGCCAAGCAGGACCGTTGCCCGCTCCGCCTCTTTCAGGGCGGCGGCCATGGCACGCCGGGTATCATCCACTGCGGCGCCGGCGACCAATGCCTTGATTTCATCCGTCGACGTGCCCGCGGCATCCGGGAAACACGCGGCAATACCCGCGAGTACCTTGACCATCTGCGAGGGCGGCACCACGGCTTTCGCATGGACATCGAACAGGAATTCGTAGTCCACGGGGTTTAGAAACATGACCTTCGCGCCGGCCAGCGCCGCCTTGCGCAAGCGGTGCCCGGCAATAGGCTGATCCTTGCGGGTGTTGGAGCCGATCACCAGGGCGGCATCGACTGCCTCCAGCGCTTCCAGTGACTGGCCCAGCGTCGGGCAGAGCGGGGCCTGCTGCTGGTCGGTGAAATCGGACTGGCGCAGGCGGTGATCGATATTATTGACGCCGATTCCGCGCGCCAGTGCCTGCAGCAGCACCATTTCCTCAAGCGTTGCCGTGGGTGCAACCAGCACGCCCAGCTCTCCGGCACCGTGCGCGTCGATGACCGCACGCAGTCCCTCGACGGCGGCCTCCAGACCGGTCTCCCAGTCAACGGCCTGCCATTCACCATCCACCTTCAGCATCGGTGTTGCCAGGCGATCATCGCTGTACAGGCCCTCGTAGCTGAAACGGTCGCGGTCCGACAGCCAGACCTCGTTGATGGCCTCGTTCTCGCGCGGCACCACGCGCATCACCTTGCCGCGGCGGGTGTGCACCTGCAGGTTCGAACCGATGCAGTCATGCGGTGCAACCGATGCATGCTGCTGCAGCTCCCAGGCGCGCGCCTTGAAACGGAACGGCTTGGAAGTCAGCGCACCCACCGGGCAGACATCGATGACATTGCCCGAGAGCTCCGACTCGATCGATCGCTCGATGTAGGTACCGATCTCCATGTTCTCGCCGCGCCCGGTCGCGCCCAGCTCCATCTTGCCCGCCACCTCGCGCAACATGCGGATGCACCGCGTGCAATGGATGCAACGTGTCATGTCAGTCGCAATCAGCGGACCGATATTCTTGTCAATGACGACACGCTTGTTCTCGGCAAAGCGGGATACCCCGCTGCCGTAACCCAGCGCCAGGTCCTGCAGTTCACATTCACCGCCCTGGTCGCAAATCGGGCAATCCAGCGGGTGGTTGATCAGCAGAAATTCCATCACCGCCTTCTGTGCATCTTTCGCGAGATCCGAGGTGGTGAAGATCTTCATTCCCTCGGCAACCGGCGTGGCGCAGGCCGGCATGGGCTTCGGCGCCTTCTCGACTTCAACCATGCACATGCGGCAATTGGCCGCGATGGAGAGTTTCTTGTGGTAACAGAAGCGCGGCACGCTGATGCCGGCCGCGTCGGTGACCTCGATGATCATCGCACCCTTGCGCGCCTGGCAGGGCCGGCCGTTGATTTCGATATTGACGGCATCTTCCAGCGGAATTTCGGGGCGGGCACTCATGCGGCTTCTCCCTTTGACCTTGCACCCTCACCCGCCATGCAGCACTTGTGGGTGATGTGATATTCAAATTCATCACGATAGTGTTTCAGGAAACTCTGCACCGGCCAGGCGGCGGCATCACCGAACGCACAAATGGTGCGCCCTTCAATCTGGCCGGCCGCACTGACCAGAAGGTCGAGGTCCTCCGGCTTGCCCTTGCCTTCCTCGATACGCTTGATAACGCGGTACATCCAGCCGGTACCCTCGCGGCACGGCGTGCACTGGCCGCAGGATTCCGCGTAGTAGAAACGCGAGACACGCAGCAGCGCCTTGACCATGCAGGTGGTCTCGTCCATGACCATCACGCCGCCGGAGCCCAGTGCAGAACCCGCTTTCGAGAGCGCGTCATAGTCCATGTCGGTTTCCATGATGATATCCGCCGGCATCACCGGCATGGACGAACCACCGGGGATCACCGCCTTCAGGGTATGCCCGTCGCGCACACCGCCCGCCATCTCCAGCAGTTCCCTGAAGGGAGTACCCATCGGCACTTCGAAATTACCCGGGTTGTTGACGTGGCCGGACACTGAAAATATTTTTACGCCACCATTATTCGGCTTGCCGAGATCCATGAACCATTTACCGCCGTTGCGCATGATGGCCGGCACAGAGGCAAGCGTCTCGGTATTGTTGATGGTCGTCGGCCGCCCGTAGAGGCCGAAGTTGGCCGGGAACGGCGGTTTAAACCGCGGCTGGCCCTTTTTGCCCTCGAGCGATTCAAGCAGGGCCGTTTCTTCACCGCAGATGTAGGCCCCGGCACCGAGGTGGCTGTGACACTCGAAACTCACGCCGGAACCGAAAAGATCGTCGCCGAGATAACCGGCTGCACGCGCCTCAAGCAGCGCCTGTTCAAAACGTTCAAACGGCTCATGATGAAACTCGCCGCGCATGTAGTTGTAGCCGATGGTCGCACCCATGGAATAACCGGCTATGGCCATGCCTTCGATCAGGGCATGCGGGTTGTAGCGGAGAATGTCGCGGTCCTTGCAGGTCCCCGGCTCGGACTCATCCGAGTTGCAGACAATGTATTTCTGCACCGGTGCATTGCGCGGCATGAAACTCCATTTCAGGCCGGTGGGAAAGCCCGCACCGCCGCGCCCCCGCAGGCCAGAACTTTTCACCTCGTCAATAACAATTTCAGGTGAAATTTTCTCCTTGAGGATTTTCTGCCACGCCTGGTACCCACCGACCTTGAGGTAATTCTCAAGCGTCCATGGCTCATCAAACTGCAGGGTGTCAAAGCAGACTTGTACGGTCATGTCCTACTCCAGCGCATCCAGGATCTCATCCACCTTTTCAGGTGTGAGGTTTTCCTTGTAGTGGCCGTTAACGGTCATCATCGGGCCGCCGGCACAGGCGGCCAGGCATTCCTCTTCCAGTTTCAGTGTAATACGGCCATCCGGCGTGGTTTCGCCCAGCCTGATGCCGAGTTTCCTTTCGACATGCGCCACGATTGTTTCGGCGCCGCACAACATGCAGGACAGGTTGGTACACAGGGCAACCATGTTGCGCCCGACCGGCTCAATCTCGATCATGGAATAGAAAGTCGATACCTCGTACACCTCGACCGGCTGCATATCGAGATAGTCGGCAACCGCATCCATCAGTTCGCTGCTTACCCAGCCGCCATTCTGTTCCTGTGCGATCTGCAATGCACTGAGCACGGCGGATTTCTTCTGCTCGGGCGGGTACTTCGCAACCCAGCCATCAATCCGCTCACGGGACTCGGCCGTCAACAGTTCATACTTGCGTGCCTGTGCCTGACCTGCCATTAGCGGTCAATCTCCCCGAACACAATGTCCTGTGTGCCGATGACGGCAACCACGTCCGCAAGCATGTGGCCGCGCACCATTTCATCAAGCGCCGCGAGGTGCGCAAAACCGGGAGCACGCACCTTCAGGCGGTACGGCTTGTTGGCCCCGTCAGAAACCAGGTACACGCCAAACTCGCCCTTCGGATGCTCGACAGCTGCATAGGCCTCGCCCTCGGGAATGCAAAAGCCCTCGGTAAACAGTTTGAAATGCTGAATCAGCGATTCCATGTCGGCCTTCATCTCTTCCCGGCGCGGCGGCGTGACCTTGCGGTCATCGAGCATCACCGGCCCCGGATTCCTGCGCAACCAGTCGACGCACTGCCTGATGATGCGGTTCGACTGGCGCAGTTCCTCAATGCGTACCAGGTAACGGTCATAGCAATCGCCGGTGACCCCTACCGGGATATCGAATTTCAACCGGTCATAGACCTCGTAGGGCTGCTTCCTGCGCAGGTCCCATTCGACACCGGAGCCCCTTAACATCGGGCCGGTGAAGCCGAGCTGCATGGCACGTTCCGGGGACACCACGGCAATGCCCACGGTGCGCTGTTTCCAGATGCGATTATCCGTCAGCAGGGTTTCGTATTCATCCACACAGCCCGGGAAGCGTTCGGTAAAGGCCTCGATAAAATCCAGCATCGACCCCTGGCGGTCTTCGTTCTTGCGATCGACCTCTTTCTGGCTGTGCCATTTGGAGGCCTCGTACTTCGGCATGCTCTCCGGCAAATCCCGGTACACACCACCCGGACGGTAATAGGTTGCGTGCATGCGCGTGCCGGAAACCGCCTCGTAGAGATCCATCAGGTCTTCACGTTCGCGGAAGGCATACAGGAAAATGGTCATGGCACCGATATCGAGACCGTGCGCACCCAGCCATAACAGGTGATTGAGGATGCGGGTGATTTCATCGAACATGACACGGATGTACTGCGCACGTATGGGTGCCTCGATGCCGAGCAGTTTTTCCATGGCCAGCACATAACCATGCTCGTTGCACATCATGGAGACGTAATCGAGACGGTCCATGTAACCGATACTCTGGTTAAAGGGTTTGCTCTCGGCAAGTTTTTCCGTGCCGCGGTGCAGCAGGCCGATATGCGGATCTGCCCGCTCGATGACCTCGCCATCCATTTCCAGCACGAGGCGCAATACGCCGTGCGCAGCCGGATGCTGCGGGCCGAAATTAAGAGTGAAATTGCGTATCTCGGGCATGGCTATTCTGCCTGTCCTGCCGCGACTTCTTCTTCAACAGGCGCCTGGATGTTCTTCAGGTCGACTGCGTCAACCCGGCCACCACGTATAACCTTGGGCACCAGCACCCGCGGCTCGATACTGACGGGTTGATAGATGACGCGGCGCTTCTCGGCATCGTAAATGACCTCGACGTTGCCGCTGAGCGGGAAATCCTTGCGAAACGGGTGACCGATAAAACCATAATCCGTCAACAGGCGACGCAAATCCGGGTGGCCGTCGAAAAGAATTCCGTAGAGATCGAAGGCCTCGCGTTCATACCAGTTGGCGCTGTTCCAGACAGAGATGACGGAAGGCACCACGGGTAATCCATCATCGGCTGCATAAACGCGCAGTCGCAGACGCCGGTTTTTGCTGATCGACAGCAGGTGGTAGACCGCGGCAAAGCGTTTCGCGCCATACTGCCTGGAAACAACCAGGTCTTCGGTAACGGCACCGAGATGGCCGGCGCCTGTCGCATCAACACCCCGCGAGAAACCGCTGCCCGATGATTCCTCGGTTACCCATTCATCCTTGCCAAAACTGACATAATCCACACCACAGACATCAAGCAGAATCTCGAACGCGAAATCCGCTTCGTCACGCAAGGCCGTGGCCACCTCAACCAGGTTCTCACCGGCAAGCTCTATGGTGACCTCACCCACTGCATCGACTATCGATAACAGGGTTTCGTCGAAGCGTTGCTGGAGTTGCTCTGCGAGCTGGCGGGAAGAAACAGTCATTTCCTGGTATGTCCGCCGCTTAACGGGCGATGGTATTGGTGCGTTTGATTTTATTTTGCAGCTGCAAAATACCGTAGAGCAGGGCCTCTGCCGTGGGCGGACAGCCGGGTACGTAGATATCCACCGGAACGATACGGTCACAGCCCCGCACCACGGAGTATGAATAGTGATAATAACCGCCGCCGTTGGCACAGGAACCCATTGAAATGACCCAGCGCGGCTCCGCCATCTGGTCATAGACCTTGCGCAGTGCCGGTGCCATTTTGTTGCAGAGCGTGCCGGCGACAATCATCACATCCGACTGGCGCGGACTGCCGCGGAAGACAATGCCAAAGCGGTCAAGATCATAACGTGACGCACCTGCCTGCATCATCTCGACCGCGCAACAGGCCAGGCCGAAGGTCATCGGCCACATCGAGCCGGTACGCGCCCAGTTGATCAGCGCATCGGCCGATGTCGTCACGTAGCCTTCCTTGAGCAAGCCCTCTATTCCCACTCGAGCGCCCCCTTCTTCCATTCATAGATGAAGCCGACGACGAGGATACCGAGGAACACCATCATGGCGACAAAGCCGAACAGGCCGATCGACTCCAGCACAACCGCCCAGGGAAACAGGAAGGCGATTTCCAGGTCAAAAATGATGAACAGGATGGCAACCAGGTAATAGCGCACGTCAAAACGCATGCGCGAGTCTTCGAAGGCCTCAAAGCCGCATTCGTAGGGGGAATTCTTGTCGCTGTCGGGCTTGTACGGCGCCAGCAGGAAACCCAGCAGGACCGGGCCGACACCCACAGCTATGCCAATAAGTATAAAGATCAGGATTGGCAGATAATTTTCCAGCATGGGCTAAGGTCTCATTTGGCCGGGGCAGGCTCACCCGGCGGCCTTGTTCGAATTTATGCTTCAGTCATGCAATGAAAAAAGAGGACGAAGTCTAGGCCAGCCCCTGTTTTCTGTCAAGTTGCGGTTATGCCATTTTTAACAATACTATCAATGTGTTGCGTGGTTTTTTAGGGGTCATAAAAAATCAGGATACGGGCACTCGAATGCAACGGCGAAAACGTCCTTGACAGGCAGTACACAGGCCCTGAACCACCGGCCCGGCCAGCCCGAAACCGTTGTTGGTGCCGATGGCCGGAGTCGAACCGGCACGGCTTTCGCCACTACCCCCTCAAGATAGCGTGTCTACCAATTTCACCACATCGGCCTGGGTACAACAGAAAACCACACTTTCGATCAACAGCTATTCAGGCAAATCACTTGTTCCGGCATCGGCCGGCGGTACAGCCGGGGCATCAGGGATGTCACTCTCGGTAACTGCCATTTCAGCTTTCTCAACGGCCGCTTCCGGGGCACTGCCTTGCGGCGTCTCGGTGAGTGCATTTGCGCTCTCTGCTTCCCGCTGTTCAATCACCTCGGCAATCGAGCCTGACGAGCTGTGCCGGTCGCGAATCAGTGGCGAGGCAATCAGCAAACAGTTTATAAAAAAGACCATTGCGAGAACTGCTGTGGCACGGGTAAGAAAAGAACCGCCACCACCTGTTCCGAACACGGTGCCGGCAGCACCGCTGCCGAAAGCTGCGCCCATATCGGCACCCTTGCCCTGCTGCATCATCACCAGTCCGATAATGCAAATGCAGACAACCACTTGTACGATCAATAAAAATGCAAACATGTAAATTCCGTGTAGCTGATCCGTTGTTGGGAGATATCAGGCATTGGCAGCCTGGCCAATCGCCAGGAAGTCAGCCGGTTTGAGTGAAGCACCACCGATCAAACCACCATCGATATCAGTCATGGCAAGCAATTCAGCCGCATTGGCCGGATTCATACTGCCACCGTAGAGAATGCGTACACTGGCGGCAACAGTGCTGTCGAGCGCGGCCAGCTTGTTACGAATAAAGGCATGAACGTCCTGAGCCTGGTCAGGGCTGGCCGTCTTGCCGGTACCAATGGCCCAAACCGGCTCATAGGCAATCACGGCATCAGCGATTGCGGCACTGCCTTCCAGCTCGATCACAGCATCCAGCTGGCGGGCGACAACCTCCTCGGTTATCCCCTGCTCACGCTCTTCCAGTGTCTCGCCGACACACAAAATCGGTACCAGGCCGGCCTTGCGGGCCGCGGCGAACTTGTGCGCGGTGAAGACATCGGACTCGCCGTAGATCGCACGACGCTCCGAGTGACCGACAATGACATAGTGACAGCCGATGTCTGTCAACATGTTCGCGGCGATTTCGCCGGTATGTGCACCCGATTCCTGGTCGTTTACATCCTGTGCGCCAAGTGAAATCGAGGACCCTTCGAGCATCGCAGCAACTTGCGGGATGTATACAAAGGGGGGGCACATCGCCATTTCAGCCGTTGTGACCGAACCCATGCCCGCCTTGACACCCTCGACCAGCACCTTGATGCTGTCGAGCGAGCCATTCATTTTCCAGTTTCCGGCAACCAGTGGCTGACGCATATCGATATGTCCTTGCAGAGAGTAGCCGCGTAGCTTAGCTATCCGGGGCGGGAAAATCAATTTCAGGCTGAAACCAGCCGGGTTTGCGCTTGCCTCAGGCGAGCACCCCTACCACCGCACCGGTCATGCAGGTGGCCAGGGTGCCGGCGATGATGGATTTCATTCCAAGCGCCACGATCTCCGCGCGTCGTTCGGGCACCATGGTGCCAAGACCGCCTATCATGATGCCGAGGCTGCCGAGATTCGCAAAACCACACAGGGCATAGGTCATGATCAGCTGGCTGCGCGGCCCGAGTTCACCGGCTGGCAGCGCCGCCAGGTCAAGGTAGGCAATGAACTCGTTGAGAACGATCTTTGTCCCCAGCAATGTGCCGCCGGTGCTTGCCTGTTCCCAGGGAATTCCCATCAACCAGGCGACCGGCGCCAGCAACCAGCCAAGCATCCGCTGCAGGGTCAGGGGCTCATCGCCAGCAAATGGCAGCAGGCCGATCATCATATTGACAAGACTCACCAACGCGACCATCACCACCAGCATCGCCGTGATATTGATCAGCAATTCCACGCCTTGCAAGGTACCTTTGGTAACAGCATCCATACTGCTGCCTGCCTTGTCCGCCGGAAATAATTCCCCCGCGGTAGCGGTTTGCCCGGGCGGCACCAGCAACTGGGCAATCACAATAGCTGCCGGCGCACTGATCATGGAGGCAATCAGGATATGACCCATGGCATCGGGCAGGACATCGCGCAAGATGCTGGCATAGAGCACCATGACGGTACCGGCAACGGTTGCCATTCCGGTAACCATCAGGGTAAACAGTTCGCTCCGCGTCATCTCTTTCAGGTAGGGGCGGATAAACAGGGGGGCTTCAATCATGCCCACGAAAATATTGCTGACAGCGCCCAGGGCCAGCGCACCACCGATACCCATGACGCGTTGCAGCAAACGTGAAAGCAGGCGCACCAGCATCGGCAATATACGCCAGTGAAACAACAGTGCAGACAGGGCACTGACCAGTAATATCAACGGCAAGGCGCGAAACGCCAGGATAAAACTGCTGCCGGCAGCGGTTTCTTCAAAAGGCGGGCTGTCGCCGCCGAGATAGCCGAAGACAAACGAAGTGCCCGCCCGGGTCGCCTGCTCCAGCGACAGCAGCGCATCATTGAGCCCCATAAATACATGCTTGAAGGGTGGCAACCACAGCAGCGTGGCAGCAAGCCCGAACTGCAAAACCAGGCCCGACAGCAAGGTCCACCAGGGTGTGCGGCTGCGGTCCTCGCTCAGCACCCAGGCGAAGGCGATGAAGACCAGTATCCCGAGGAGGCTTTGCAGTGCATAAGGCATATTGTTATGCGGGCCGGCTGCGCGTCTGCCTGTCCACCCGGGATAGCGGCGTTGCCAGGTCAGACCGCCCTGGCAACAATCGAGGCAAGCAGATCGGCCTCCTCGAAGACCTGCTGTTCATCTTCACCTTCGACCATGACACGCACCACCGGTTCGGTACCGGAAGGGCGCAACAGCACGCGTCCCCTGCCGGCCAGGCGCAGTTCCGCTGACTTTACTGCATCCTGTACAGACGACACCATTGCCAGATCGACTTTGGCTGCGACCGGCACGTTGATCATCCGTTGCGGATATTTCTTCATACCCTCTTTCAGCTCACGCAGGGTTTTACCCGACTGCACCATCGCCGCCAGCACCTGCAAGGCCGAAACGATGCCGTCACCCGTTGTCGTCCGGTCGAGGCAGATGATATGACCCGAGGATTCACCGCCGATCACGCTGCTTGTCTCTTTGAGTCGCTCAAGCACATAACGATCGCCGACATTGACCCGGTCAAAGGCAATATCATGTGACAGCAGCGCATGTTCCAGCCCAAGGTTGCTCATCAGGGTTCCCACCACGCCGCCGTTCAGGGTGCCCTGCCTGTGTCGTGACATGACAATAATAAAGAGGAGTTCATCTCCATCGAGGAGTATGCCCTCGCCATCCACCATGAGTACACGGTCTCCGTCACCATCAAGCGCAATACCGACATCGGCATGCTGTTCGCGGACCATTTTCTGTAACTTTTCAGGATGGGTGGAGCCGCATTCCAGGTTTATATTCAGGCCGTCGGGACTGGCACCGATGGCGGTCACCTCGGCACCCAGTTCATGAAATACGCTTGGCGCAACATGGTAGGTAGCACCATTCGCACAATCGACAATGATCTTCAGTCCCTTCAATGACAGGCTGAGCGGGATGGTGCTTTTGCAAAACTCGATATAACGACCGGCCGCATCTTCAACACGCTGCGCCTTCCCCAGCCTGTCCGATGCCACTGTCACCATGGGCTTCTCCAGTTCCGCCTCAATGGCCTGCTCGACTTGTTCAGACAATTTGCTGCCTTCGCTTGAAAAGAACTTGATACCGTTATCCGCATAGGCATTGTGCGATGCACTGATGACAATCCCTGCACTGGCATGCAATGTACGGGTGAGATAGGCAATTGCAGGCGTAGGCATGGGACCGAGCATGCGAATATCAATACCGGCAGCAATCAGGCCCGCCTCCAGCGCTGCCTCGAACATGTAGCCGGAGATACGCGTATCCTTGCCAATGATTACCAGGTCGCCGCCACTTGATGCGAGCACCCGACCGGCGGCCCAGCCCAGCTTGAGCATGAATTCGGCAGTGATCGGGGGTTCCCCCACCCGCCCGCGTATACCATCCGTTCCGAAATATTTTTTCGCCACTGTCTTTACCTTGATATCCTGTTCACTATACTAACCCGCCACGCAGACTAAACAACATCCCTGACTGCCTGGCACATGCGAATTGCCTCCAGGGTTTCAACAACATCATGGCAGCGCACGATGGCTGCCCCCTTCCATACGGCGAGCACCGCCAGTGCCACACCGGGATATAGACGTTTATCGACCGGAAGGTCCAGTACCTTACCAATCAGTGACTTCCGCGAGAGTCCCACCAGCACCGGAAAACCGGCCGAGACCAGCCGTTCGAGGTAATGCAGCAGCTGCAGGTTATGTTCGACTGTTTTCCCGAAACCGAAACCGGGGTCGAGAATAATCTGCTCCGGCGCTATGCCTGCGTCAATGCAGACCTGCGCGCGTGCCAGCAAAAAACTGATCACCTCGGCAACCACATCCTCATAATCCGGAGACGCCTGCATGGATTCCGGTATGCCCTGCATGTGCATCAGGCAAACCGGGACCCCCAGCCCGGCCGCCATCGTGACGGCGTCAGTCTCCTGCAAGGCATTCACATCGTTGATCAGGCCGGCACCGGCTGCAACCGCTGCCTGCATGACCTCGGGCTTGCGGGTATCAATGGAGACGGGCACGGTCAGTGTCTTGCCAAGGGCCTCGATCACGGGGATGACACGATCCAGTTCCTCATCCAGCGAAACAGGTGCCGCACCCGGCCGGGTTGATTCACCCCCGACATCAATGACGGCTGCACCTTCGCTGACCATGCGGCGGGCATGTTGCAGCGCATTTTCCAGGGGAAAATAATCGCCCCCGTCCGAGAAGGAATCAGGGGTTACATTGAGTATGCCCATGACGCAGGGCCGTGACAGGTCCAGCGGCTTGCCGGCACAATCGATGATTTTTTCAGGGAGTGAACTACCCGCACGCATGCCTCGCGAAGCAGTCACGGCAGGGGGCCGCTGCCGCCCTGCTGCAAGCCTGCCGGTAAACGGGGCATGCGCCAGCTAGTGCTGGCTGGCCGGATCGCCAATCTTTGGATCCGGCTTGTTGTCCTTGCTTTCAGGGCCTTTTGAATCGCCACCCGGGCTTGCTTTTGGCTCCGGCTCATTCCAGTCATCCGGCACACGCGGGGGCTTGCCTGTCATGATGTCGTCGATCTGGTCACTGTCGATGGTTTCATACTTCATCAGCGCAGCGGCCATGGCGTGCAGCTTGTCGAGGTTCTCCTTAAGGATGGCTTCAGCCCGCTTGTAACTGCGGTCGACAATCGCCCGGACTTCCTCGTCAATCGTATGCGCCGTCTCATCCGACACCGTTTTATGCTGCGCGACCGAGTGACCGAGAAAAACCTCGCCCTCATCCTCACCATAAGTCAGCGGCCCGAGCTTCTCCGACAGGCCCCACTTGGTCACCATGTTGCGCGCCAGTTCGGTGCTGCGCATGATGTCATTGGACGCACCGGTGGTCACATGATCGCTGCCAAATACCAGCTCCTCGGCAATGCGCCCGCCGAACAGGCTGCAAATCTGGCTTTCGAGAAACTCCTTGCTGTGGCTGTAGCGATCGGCCTCCGGCAGGAACATGGTCACGCCCAGCGCACGGCCACGCGGGATGATGGTTACCTTGTAGACAGGGTCATGTGACGGCATCGAGCGGCCGATGATTGCATGACCGGCCTCATGATAAGCGGTAATCTTTTTCTCATCATCACTCATCACCATGGAGCGGCGCTCCGCACCCATCATGATCTTGTCCTTGGCCTTCTCGAGATCATCCATCTCTACCAGACGTTTATTGCCACGCGCGGCAAACAGCGCAGCCTCGTTTACCAGGTTGGCAAGGTCGGCCCCTGAAAAACCCGGTGTTCCACGCGCGATAATGCTGGCCTTGGCGTCTTCAGACATCGGCACCTTGCGCATATGCACTTTCAGAATCTGTTCGCGACCACGCACATCCGGCAGCGGCACCACGACCTGGCGATCAAAACGTCCCGGTCTCAACAGGGCGGGATCGAGCACATCCGGCCGGTTGGTCGCGGCGATCACGATGACGCCCTCATTGCCTTCAAAGCCGTCCATCTCGACCAGCAACTGGTTGAGGGTCTGTTCGCGCTCGTCATGACCGCCACCGAGACCTGCGCCACGGTGCCGGCCGACTGCGTCAATTTCGTCGATAAAGATGATGCAGGGTGCGTGTTTCTTCGCCTGTTCGAACATATCACGCACCCGTGATGCGCCTACGCCGACAAACATTTCAACAAAATCCGATCCTGAAATTGTAAAAAACGGCACTTTCGCCTCGCCTGCGATGGCCTTGGCCAGCAGCGTCTTGCCGGTGCCGGGAGAACCGACCATCAAAACGCCACTTGGGATCTTGCCGCCGAGGCGCTGGAACTTGCTCGGATCACGGAGAAACTCGACCAGCTCGCCGACTTCCTCCTTGGCTTCTTCCACGCCCGCAACATCCGCGAAGGTGATCTTGATCTGGTCTTCACCCATGAGCCTGGCCTTGCTCTTGCCGAACGACATGGCGCCACGCCCGCCGCCACCGCCCTGCATCTGGCGCATGAAGAAAATCCACACACCGATCAACAGCAACATCGGGAACCAGGAAATAAAGATCTGCATCAGCAGCGACTGCTGACCCGGCGACTTGACCTTCACCACCACGTTGTTGGACAGCAGGTCATCCAGCATCTTCGGATCATCCGGCGGTGTGTGGGTCAAAAAGCTGGTGCCGTCAATTCGCAGGCCTTCGACGATGTGGTCTTCGATTTCGACCTTCTGGACGCGGCCCTGCTGGACCTCGTTGATGAAATCGGAATAATCAACCGTCTGCGTATTGGTACCCTTTGGGCCGAAATTATTAAACACCGACATCAGGACGATGGCGATGACTACCCACAGGACAAGATTCTTCGTCAGATCGTTCAAACCGGCTACCTCAATTCAAGACATGAAAAATGATGGACTTCCAACTGCTTATACCGACACTCAGGCAGTGCTTTTGTTCACATTATCACATATTCGCGCCAATGCGCCCCTGTGCCAGCACATACACTTCGCGGCTGCCTGGCCGGGACGCCCTGGGCTTGCGGATCAACACCTTTCGGTATGCCCCGCGCAAATTCCTGACAACGTCTTCAAAACCCTCGCCGTGAAACGCCTTGAACAGTAAATTCCCGTTGCCTGCCAGCACTTTCGCTGCAAAATCAACGGCCAGCTCCACCTGGTAGATGCTGCGCGGCTGGTCAACCGCGCGCATACCACTTATATTTGGGGCCATATCCGATAAAACAAGGTCTACCTTTGAATCACCAAGGTTTTCCATAAGCAAATCAAGTGCTTCGTCCTCGGTAAAATCACCCTGCAGGAATTCCACCCCGGGCAGGGCGTCCATCGCGAGGATGTCCAGCGCAAGTATCCGGCCCTTGCCGGCCAGCGCCCTTGCAGCGTATTGCGACCAGCCACCGGGCGCCGCGCCCAGGTCCACGACCGTCATGCCGGGGCGGAGAAGCCGGTATTTCCTGTCGATTTCTTCAAGCTTGTAGACGGCTCGCGAACGCCAGCCTTCACGCTGTGCGCGTTTTACAAACTCGTCATCAAAATGTTTCTTCAGCCACTGGTGACTGCTTTTGCTTCTGCCCATGATTAATTCCCGCCGGCAGGCACGCCGGGTATACTTGTTCCATTGTTCACAGAAACATGGATCATGTCACTGACAGAAAAACAAAAACGCGAGCTGCGTGGCCGCGGCCATGCGCTGAAGCCGGTTGTCAGCATCGGCAATTCGGGACTCAGCAAGGCTGTGCTCAGGGAGCTGGAACTGTCCCTGGAACATCATGAATTAATGAAGATCAGGATCGCCGGTGCCGACCGTGAACAGCGCAGGAAAATAATCGAACAGATCTGCACGACTTTCAATACCGAGCTGGTACAGGCCATCGGTCATATCGCACTGGTTTATCACAAGATTGAAGAATGATCCCGGGGTGGCTGCCCCGCCGCCACCAGCACCAGGCCCGCTACACTGCAGATCACATAGATCACCCCGGAGAGTCCATGCAGCTGGCCGAACCTGGCTGATTCGGCCAGGCCCTGCTGACGCAGTTCCGCAATCATCGGCGAGAGCACAAACTGGCCAAGTACGACCAGCGCCAGCATCGCGAGTATCAGCAGCACACGCCAGCCGAAACCTCGCTTGATCAGCACGTTCAACAGCAGCAGTGCACCGCCGCAGGCCAGCCCGATGTAACTGACCTTCGTAAACAGGTTACCGGCAATGGTACCGGCGAGTGCACGCTCATCGAGCAGCGCAAACAGGGCCGGGGCGACCAGGAAACCGGTCACCCACAGGCTGCCCACCCAGAGGGTGAGGAGAACGCGTTCGGCGGCGAGTGAATATTTAATCAACAACATCAACCTGTAGGAGCGGATCTCATCCGCGATAGATCCTGCACGCAGGATTATCGCGGATGAGATCCGCTCCTACAGTGATCGCCGCAAGAAATGACTAGATATGACGAACCTCGACAATTTCCAGGTTTCTTTCACCGCCGGGCACGATAACAGAGACCACGTCACCTTCCATGCGGGAGATCAGGGCGCGGGCGATCGGTGAATTCACCGAGATCTTGCCCTTTTTGATATCGGCCTCGTCTTCACCGACTATCTGGTAGATGATGGTCTCCCCGGTGTCTTCGTCGATCAATTCAACGGTAACCCCGAAGATCACCTTGCCGGTGTGCGGGATCGCGGTGACATCGACGATGTGGGCATTGCTCAGCTTGCCGTCGATTTCCTTGATGCGGCCTTCCGCAAAACTCTGTTGCTCACGCGCGGCATGATATTCCGCGTTTTCCTTGAGATCGCCGTGCGCACGCGCCTCGGCAATCGCGGCAATAATCCGCGGACGATCTTCCGTTTTCAGCCGCGCAAGTTCTGCGCGCAGCTTCTCGGCACCCTGTGCCGTAATTGGAACCTTGGTACTCATTCTATACTCACTCCCGGTGCAGGCTTTGCAGGCTGATAACACTGCTTGAGTTCAGATAATCCAGCGCCATACAGGTTGCGCGCGCACCTGCCAGCGTCGTGCTATAGGTGATCTTGTGCTGCAAGGCCGTGCGCCTGATTGTATAGGAATCAGCAATCGCCTGCTTTCCTTCAGTCGTATTCAGTATCAGATCAACCTGGCCGTTTTTAATCATGTCAACGATGTGCGGCTGCCCTTCCAGCACCTTGTTGACGACAGCGCACTCGATCCCGCCTGCCTTGATGGCCGCCGCCGTACCGCGCGTTGCAACCAGCCGGTAACCCTTTTCAACAAGTTCGCGCGCGAGCTCGACGATCGACTCGCGTTCCGATTTCCTTACGCTGAGGAAGGCCATGCCGCTGGCGGGCACCGCATTGCCCGCACCCAGCTGGGCCTTTGCGAATGCCTCGCCGAATGTCCTGCCGATACCCATCACCTCGCCGGTAGACTTCATCTCCGGACCCAGCAGGGGATCAACACCCTGGAACTTGATAAACGGGAAAACAGCTTCTTTTACCGAGAAATACTCCGTCCTTGCCGCAGCCGTCAATCCCTGCTGCCTGAGGCTCTTGCCGGTCATCACGCGTGCTGCAATCTTCGCCAGCGGCCGTGCGGTCGCCTTGGAAACAAACGGAACGGTTCTCGACGCGCGCGGGTTGACTTCAATCAGGTAGATGTCATCACCCTTGATGGCGAACTGGGTATTCATCAGGCCGCAGACCTTCAGTTCTTTCGCCATCTGCGCGACCTGTTCGGACATGCGCGCCTGGATGTCCGCACTCAAGGTGTACGGTGGCAGGGAACAGGCCGAGTCACCGGAGTGCACGCCCGCCTGTTCAATATGTTCCATAATGCCGCCGATCAGAACATCCTCACCATCACAGATGGCATCGACATCGACCTCGACCGCATCATCGAGAAACCGGTCCAGCAGCACCGGCGAGTCATTCGACACCTGCACCGCCTCGCGCATGTAACGCGCCAGGTCGTTACCGGAGTAGACGATTTCCATGGCGCGCCCGCCAAGCACATAGGACGGCCGCACAACCAGCGGGTAACCGACTTCCTCGGCAAGCGCCAGCGCTTCATCCGGATCAGAGGCAATCCTGTTTGGCGGTTGCAACAGGCCGAGTTTTTCGACCATCTGCTGAAAGCGCTCGCGGTCCTCGGCATGGTCGATTGCATCGGCTGACGTGCCGATGATCGGCGCACCGTTGGCTTCCAGTCCACGCGCCAGCTTCAGCGGAGTTTGCCCGCCATACTGCACGATCACGCCCCTGGGCTGCTCGACGTGAATGATTTCAAGCACGTCCTCCAGCGTCAGCGATTCGAAATACAAACGGTCCGAGGTATCGTAATCGGTGGAAACCGTTTCCGGATTGCAGTTCACCATGATGGTCTCGAAACCGTCTTCACGACAGGCCAGCGCGGCATGCACACAGCAATAGTCAAACTCGATACCCTGGCCGATACGGTTCGGCCCGCCACCCAGCACCATGATTTTTTCATTGCTCGAGGGTAATGACTCGCACTCTTCTTCATAGGTGGAGTAGAGGTAGGCCGTTGCCGTGGAAAACTCAGCGGCACAGGTATCGACGCGCTTGTAGACCGGCCGGATATTCAGTTCATGGCGACGCGCGCGCACTTCATCTTCGGCCAGGTCCAGCAGGCTGGCCAGGCGGGAATCCGCAAAGCCCTTGCGTTTCAGGCATCTCAACCAGTCATAATCGAGCCCCTCCGTGCCCAGCTTGCGCACCAGATTCTCATGCACCACAAGATCCTCGATCTGTGCCAGGAACCAGGGATCGATGGCCGTCAATTCAAACAGCTCTGCAATCGACATACCGGCACGAAAACCATCGGCCACATGCCAGAGCCGGTCCGGGCGGGCAATGCGCAGCTCGCGCCGCAGTTCCTCCCGCCCCTCTTCGAGCGACAGGTCGAACATCTCGTTGAGGCCGTCCATGCCGGTTTCCAGGCCGCGCAGGGCCTTCTGCAGGGACTCCTGGAAGGTGCGGCCAATCGCCATCACCTCGCCGACCGCCTTCATCTGGATGCCGAGTACCGGATCGGCCTGCGGGAATTTCTCAAAGGTAAACCGCGGCACCTTGGTGACCACGTAGTCGATGGTCGGCTCAAACGAGGCCGGGGTGGCACCGCCGGTAATCTCGTTACTCAACTCATCGAGGGTAAAGCCGACGGCCAGTTTTGCCGCGACCTTGGCAATCGGAAATCCGGTCGCCTTGGAAGCCAGTGCCGATGACCGCGAGACGCGCGGGTTCATCTCGATGACCACCATGTGCCCGTCGACCGGGTTGATCGCAAACTGCACATTGGAGCCGCCGGTCTCGACGCCGATCTTGCGCAATACCGCAAGCGAGGCATCGCGCATGATCTGGTATTCCTTGTCGGTCAGGGTCTGCGCGGGCGCTACCGTGATCGAGTCACCGGTATGCACACCCATGGGATCGAGGTTTTCGATGGAACAGATAATGATGCAGTTGTCCGCCTTGTCGCGCACCACTTCCATCTCGAATTCTTTCCAGCCGAGAATCGATTCCTCCAGCAGCACCTCGGTGGTCGGCGACTGGTCCAGCCCGTGCTCGCAGATGGCGCCGAATTCCTCGCGGTTATAGGCGATACCGCCACCGCTGCCGCCCATGGTGAAGGATGGCCGAATGATGATCGGGAAACCGATGGAGGCCACCACCTGGTCTGCCTCTTCCATGCTGTGCACCACGGACGCGCGCGAGGTATGCAGGCCGATTTCCTTCATCGCCTGGCGAAACAGCCCGCGGTCCTCGGCCATGTCGATGGCTTCACGGCTGGCGCCGATCAGTTCGACACCGAATTTCTCCAGCACACCTTCACGCACCAGGTCGAGGGCGCAATTCAGCCCGGTCTGCCCGCCCATGGTCGGCAACAGCGCATCCGGACGCTCCTTCTCGATAATATGCTGTACCGTCTGCCAGACGACCGGCTCGATATACACCGCATCGGCCATGTCCGGGTCGGTCATGATGGTGGCCGGGTTTGAATTCACCAGCACCACGCGGAAACCCTCTTCACGCAGGGCCTTGCAGGCCTGCGCGCCGGAGTAATCAAACTCGCAGGCCTGGCCGATAACGATCGGGCCGGCGCCAATGATCAGCACGCTTTTTATGTCAGTTCTTTTTGGCATTGCTTACCCGGCCTTTTCCATCATGCCGATAAACCGGTCAAACAGGGGCGCCACGTCATGCGGCCCCGGGCTGGCTTCCGGGTGTCCCTGGAAACTGAAGGCGGCGCAATCGGTGCGCTCGATGCCCTGCAGGGAACCATCAAACAGCGACCGATGGGTGGCCTTGAGAGTCGCGGGCAGGCTCTTTTCATCGACGGCAAAACCGTGATTCTGGCTGGTAATCATCACGCGACCGGTGTCGAGGTCCTGCACCGGGTGATTCGCGCCGTGATGGCCGAACTTCATCTTCAGCGTGCCTGCACCGCTGGCCAGTGCCAGTAACTGGTGTCCCAGGCAAATACCGAACAGCGGGATACCGCTGCCAAGCAATTCCCGAATCGCACTGATCGCATAGTCACAGGGCTCGGGATCACCCGGGCCGTTGGACAGAAAAATACCGTCCGGCTGCAGTGCGAGCACCTCGCTGGCCGGGGTTTGTGCGGGCACCACGGTAATGCGACAGCCGCGGTCGGCGAGCAGGCGCAGGATATTGCGTTTCACGCCAAAATCGTAGGCGACCACGTGACGGGGAAGTGCTCCGGCAGGCGCATCCGCGGGCAAGCCCGCCTGCCAGCGACCAGCTGCCCTGCTGCCAGTCATAGGCCTCGCGCGTGGTCACTTCCCTTGCCAGGTCCATGCCCTCGAGCCCGGGAAATCCCTGCGCCACGGCCAGGGCGGCGGCCTCATCAATGCTGTCAGCGGCCACCAGGCAGCCGCCCTGTGCGCCCTTCTCGCGCAGGATGCGCGTCAGGCGCCGGGTATCGATATCGGCAATGCCGACAACCCTGTTCTCTGTCAGGTAATCCTGCAGGGACGCCTCGCTGCGCCAGTTACTCAGCAGCACCGGCAGGTCGCGGATCACCAGCCCGGCGCAATGAACCGCGGCGGCCTCTTCGTCTTCGGTGTTGGTGCCGACATTGCCGATGTGGGGATAGGTCAGGGTGACGATCTGTTTTGCGTAGGAGGGATCGGTGAGGATCTCCTGGTAACCGGTCATGGCGGTATTGAAGACCACCTCGCCGCTTACCTGTCCTTCAATACCAATAGCGGTGCCACGGAATAAACTTCCGTCTGCCAGGGCCAACAGGGCCGCTTTCTTCAACAGGACCTCCGCGTCGGACGTAGAAAACGGGAGGGTTCCGAGGAACCGTCCCGTTTATGGATTACTGGATTGTACTGCCTGAACTTGCGCGGATTATACTGGACGGGGTCTGGAGCTGTCTACCTGGCGGGCCGCCGTCTCCCGGCCCGGCACGCCCCGCAGCGAGCTGGATAGTCAGCGCGGGATTTTTTTAAGATGCGTCTGCATGACGTAATCGGAAAAGCGCCCTTGCGGGTAATTGATGCACTCCACGACCTTTACCACCGGTTCTTTTGCACGCCTGCCGGCGTCAACCCTGGCGCCCAGCGCGACCTGTTGCGCCTTCGCTTTTGCATCGGTTTGTACAAAGACCACACCCGGGCGGTCATCCTTCGTCAGCACGTGACAGGCAAAGGTCGCTTCGGCAGCGGCATTCTGCGCCGCCA
Organism: uncultured Gammaproteobacteria bacterium; assembly: GCA_963827755.1. Taxonomy (GTDB): domain Bacteria; phylum Pseudomonadota; class Gammaproteobacteria; order UBA9214; family UBA9214; genus UBA9214. The sequence continues at coordinate 40,201 of CAWHCQ010000037.1, read as the reverse complement.
GGGAAAGCACACACCCCGTCACAATCAGCGCCAGGCGACCCGCGCTGCGATTTTGCTTGTTCATATGTCACTCCTTCGTTTGCAACAATTAATTACCTGCCATTGCGGACAGGCAGCCCGACCCCCGGCGCGAAATCGCGTTCGGCGGATAAAAAGCCTGGCTTGTTTGCCCCGGTCACAACACATCATCGCCTGCCTGTTCGTTACCAGCACTTGTTCGGCGTCGAACCGGTCGCCGTTTTGGCTCCCGTAGAATCGATAATGAACGAGGCGCACTTCGCATCACCGGCCTGGGGCTTGCCGCTGACGGGCGTGGCCGTGAACTTGTAGCAGGGCGAGACCCCGCAACCCGTGATTGCCACCGCAATCGAGTACATGCCCTCGGGTGTAATGTACGGGTTTGCATCATATCCAAGCAGGGTCATGTCATTGGTATACTGCTTGTGGTCGAGCAGGTACTGCTCCTGGTTACTCACCGCGTTCATCAGCGAGCTGGTGGCATCCGAGCGGCGCGACTTCATCACCTGCGAGAGATAGGATGGATAGGCTATCGCTGCAATGAGACCGATAATCGTGATGACGATGACCAGTTCTATCAGGGTGAAACCCGAATGCGGGCGCAAGGCAGCAGCATCGCCGCTCGCACGCCCTGCCCGCCCGGGCATCGTATGGCGGCCGGCATCAGTATTCCTCCTGGTACCAGTAGACGCCCTTCGCACCGGAGAGACTGGTCTGGGTATCGAAGATCGAGCCCTCCAGCGCCTTCGTTTTATCGCCAGCAGATGTACCACCGGCGGGGAAGATCAGGCGTATTTTTCCATCCGGGCCTACATGTGGCGTCGGGGTGTTCAGGATCATCGTTCCCATTTGTGCCACCCGGTCGGCCTTCTCCAGGTCTGTGGCCCCCTTCCCGCTGAAGTCAAAGACGGCGGAGGCATTCAGCAGACTGACCGCATACAGGTAGCCCTGCCCCGGTTGCGGTACGCAGAGATCCTTGTTGGCCGTCTCCGGGGAGAAGGTCGTGAACAGCACATTGCCGCCAACGGTAATCGACGAGGCAAGACTCTTCTCACCGGTCTTCTCCAGGGTGATATACCAGCCTGACTTCGAGTAGAGATCACCCTGTGCCGTTGACACCTCGTCCGCATCCCCTTCCTGTACCAGGTTCTCCGTTGCATCGTACAAATCGGTCTCGTCGAGCGGCAGCTTGCACCTGAAGTCTTTGGATCCCCCGGAGCACGCGGCTGTCGTCGGCCGTGCCGTGTAATACGGCGTGGTCTGCAGGTCCTGGATCATATAGAAGCGGTTGGTTACATCCGTTGCCGTCGGGTTATTGCGCTCACCGCTGCCAATCAGCACCGCGTCGAAGATGATGCTGCCGCGCCGCGCCCTGACGATGTCCGGCGTGTTGAAGAAGCGGCGGTCATTCGCGGCATTGCCACCATTGAATGCGGCCAGCTTGACAATACTCCATTTGCTCCTGTCGGCACCTGCCAGGTCGACCCGCCATACATTGCCGCCGGTGTCGGCAGCATAGATGCGATCGCTGTGTCCGTCAGCATCGCTGTCCAGGGTGACGAGTCGCGCCGCGATACCATGCTCCAGCCCGGTCTCCTGCAGGCTGCCGGGACTTGCCGCCGGCGAAACACTCCACACCAGCGCACCGGTGTCCGCATCCACGACATAGATGGCGCGCCCCATGCTGTCGGGTGTGGCAGGGCCGGCTGTATCCTTGTTTGCGGCATCAAAGCCGCCGCCGAAGATGACCACCGGTTTGGGATGACTTGCCGGCACCATCGACATAGCCCGCGACGGTAGTGATCACCGGTTCAGACCAGCTCTGGCCCAGCTCGGAGAAGCCGGTAGTATTGTTGTCGATCATCCATTTGAATTTGGGTGAGTCGGGCACCGAAAGGTCCAGGGCATAGTAGGCACGCCCGCCCCGGCGCAGGCCGACATAGACAAAGACCTTGTCCCCGGCTGCCGCCGAAATCGTGCCGTCATTATTGACGTCCTTGATATAGGCCACCGGCGTGGCATCGATGCCGTAGACATGCTTGTTGCTGACCTGGTTATCCAGCCGCTTGGCCAGCACCGGGGCCAGTTCCTTCGGGAAGAAGGCCCAGTCCTCGACACCGTCACTCGTCCCGAACATGTGCAGGAAACCCGCATTCGTACCGACCACGAGGCGCAGATCCGGATTGGCCTGGGTGAAGGATCCCAGCGCACCGTAGTTGATGGTCAGCGGGGCGGAGTGCAGCATATCGCCCAGGATCCACGGACGGGTATCGGTGCTGCTGCCATCGCCGTCCTCATCCTCGACATCGACACCCGAGGCCCAGCTGATCAAGCGTTCAGTTCCGCCTGGTTCGCCACGCCGAAGAGGCTGAACAGTGCGGCATCGGTTGGCGAGCCCGTAGCTTGCAGGTTCACTTGGCGCTGTTGAAATCCTCCAGGGCGCCCGAGGGCCCCGTATTGGTCTTGATGGTCCGGGTGGCCGGGTCCCTGGCAGCCAGCAGTGCGCCGGCGCCGCCCTTCTCCGCAAACGGGCCATCCGCAACCGTGCTCCAGAAGGTCTGCGCCGTTTCAAGTATCTGGCCGGTTTTACTGTCAATCGCGGCCACACCGTTCGCATCCCGCAGCTCGGAATCTCCGCTGGTCACATCCACATGCACCTTCAGCTTCTTGATATTGCCCGGCCAGCGCACGTTCGCCCTGGGTTCGAACATCGCCAGCAGGAGATCATCCCGGCTGCGGGTACGGTTGAAGCTGTCCACCGCAACCGCGGGTGCAGCGAAGGAGGTGGTGATTTCGAGGATCTCAAGGATGGCCCCCTGGAAAGATTCGCGTAAGCTCCTGGGTCGTGTTGGCCGTGTAGTACTTGCCACCCCCCTTCTTTGCCGTATCCTCGAGCAAGTCCTGGTCGGTTGCGAAGCCGATCGTGTAGGTCAGCACCCGCTGCTTGCCGTTGCTGTCATCGCCATCGAGGTCTGTTTTGTTGAGGTATTCGGCAAGTTCCGGCAGGCAGTTTTTCGAGTTGTCCCCATTACCGTCAGGGTAGGTGTTGCAGGTCTTTCCCGTCAGCATCTCGATGGCGGTATTGGCCGCGGTGTCACGGGTCGGCTGCCCCGTCTGTCATGAGGATGACGTAGGTGTACTGGCAGAATTGCAGGGGTGATTTGTAGACGCCGGCGTCCTCGGCCAGCAGGTCCCTGGCAGGCGTCTGCAGCGGTCTCATCGTCGCCATAGAACACCTCATCGCCTGCCAGGTAGTGGTAGGCCTCATAGTACGTCTCGCACAGCGGTGTCCAGCTGTATCCGTCATCCAGGCCATCCACCAGCGTCGTCAGGCTGGTCCGCTCGGTAGCGTCATATTGGGAATCAGGCGCCGAATAACCCGGCCGCCGTTATAGCGGCTGCAGAGCTTCGTTATCATTGAATACCATCAGGCCGAAATCGACCCCCGGGTTGCTATCGATCAGGTCGGTCACGACATCCCTGGCGATTTCGATGCGCGACCGGGGTCAATCGGTACCTGGTCCCGCCAGTGCCAGTTCAGCCAATTGGAACTGTAGAGGATGTAGGAATCATCAAAATCGATGTTGGTGTCAAAGATTGCTGCATAGGGGCCGGAGGCGCCATTGCTGGGATAACCGTCAGCCTGGCCCGTACCATTGTCCGCATTGCCGTTGCTCACGTCCGCCTTGCAGTCCACGTGGGGCGGATCGTTCTCACTTGTTATTGAGCTTGTCCCATTTACTCTTACTGGGATTTTTGTCGGTTTTCCACCTCATCACGTTGTCCTGGTAATACCCGATGTTTTCCAGGGGCGTGAAGGATTCCGCACAGCGGTTCCTTGTCGCTGTAAACCATTGGTCTGAATCGTCCTCGGGCGGACCGGAATTGTCAGACCAGTAGATGCGGCCGGCCTGGATATCGCCGAAATCCGGGTAGGTGACCGTTGGGTCATAGGGGGCCGGCTCGCCCAAAACTATGGTGTCCATGCTCCCCGAGTTATCGAAGATAATCAGCACCTTCGGTTTCGAGCTTGCGTTTGCACCCAGCAGGTACTGGCTGAGGAAGATCTCCGTGTCATCCGCCTGCACGGCCTGGCTTCCCGCAAGCAACAGCAGGACAGTTGCAACAAATCCGATCATTTTACTCATGGCATGCATGGCTCGTTCCTCGCTAATCCATTTACTCATAACAGGTTACTCGCTGATCCCTGCTGGCAGAACCTTGCGATCCACACGCCAGGCAAGCTCAACAGGCATCTATTTGGCCAGTATTTCTTTCGCGGCCCCTTCAAATACTTTTGAACGCGCACCGCTGACTGCATCATCGTGTTCGCTGTCGATGGTGTAGAACTCGCAGGCGATAAAACCGACACTCGATGCAGCGGGACTTCTCGGGCACTCAAGCTCCACGTCAGGCAGCAGCCGTACCACGTTCACCTCTGCCACGATATACGTGTCGATGGCATCACTGCCGGCGAAGATATCGGCCTGGTCGCCGCCATTAAAACTGCCGGCATCCGACATGGCCGCCGCACGGCCCGCGTCTGCCAGTTGAAAGGAGTCGTACATACTCTGCAAATTGCCCGCCATGCGCAGACCAAAAATGCTGGTGGACATGCCCGCCACACCGATGATCGACAGGATCAGCAACAGCAACAGCGATACCAGCAGCACCGCCCCTGTCTCACGTTTGCAGGCTCTGCAAGGCATCATAATTCATCCCGAATGAGGAACTGGGGATTGCGCAGCGAGATCGTGGTATTGATCACGGTGCGGTGAAACTTGTCACCGGGCTTGACCACCGGCGCCCCTGTCCCGAGGTTATAGGTTTGTGAATCCGTGTAGGCCTGGTCCTCTTCATCGGTCCTGACCAGCAGGTAGATCTGCACTGCGCTGACATCATTCCAGTCGTAGCTTGTCGATGCGTTGATGGTAGCCGCATCGAGAAAGGAATCAAGATTTCCATCGGCGTCGCTGTCGACACCAAACAGCAGGCGCATCTCCTCGACCCCGGATATCATCGCTTCTGTTTGCATGGCCATCGCGCTGCCGTTCCAGCGCAGGGTTTTGCGGCTCAATGACGGCGGGTCGCCGGCAGCCGCGCCTTTCTGAATGTAATAGGCATGTGCCAGGTATTCCCAGGCCCTGCCATCCGGCACCACGCTGGTGGGTGCGGTATCGGCGCCGTCGTAAAGTACCCCGACTTCATGGTTGGCCAGCAGGTAAGTCTTTTTGCTATCCACGGAGCCCGGTGCAATCGGTGCGGCGCGGGTATGCTTGATGACCAGCACAGATGTTGCGGGCAGGGCATCGGAAATACAGCCATAGGCGGCGCCCGAACCATCGCTTTGCGTCGCCGCCACCGTGATGTTGAAATCGTAGGCCGCTGCATCACCGCTGCAGTCACCGCTGACGGTTCCCAGCGAGCCATCCAGCGCGATATCGTACTGCCGCACCGTGCCGAAAAACCCGGCCAGGTGCAGGTCATGCTTCAGGGTATGCAGCGCAAAGCTGGTATCTTCCTGCATCCGCGCGGAACGATTCAGCTGCTTGTAGGACTTGTTTGAGCCGATGAACAGGTAGATGACGGCGCCGGTCAGCAGCGTGCTGATAAGCAGCGCAATCATCAGCTCGACAAGCGTGAAACCGGAACAGCGTCTGGATGAAACGGTCTTCATGGGTCACTCCGCCTCATCGATAATGTAGGTGTTGACCACGGATCTGACGCCGCCGGGTATTGCTGTTCGCCGCCCCGCTCCCGCAGACGGTACCGCCCGCCTCGACCGCATCGGACAATTCAGTAAGCCCTTGCCAGCTGAGGATGACCGACAACTGGCCGGTATTGATTTTCCCGGCATCTGCCGCCAGCACGATGCAGCCCCTGGGGCTGATCAGCCCGCCTGCCTTGGAACTGTCAATGTTGGTAATCGCCGCGCCATCGATGGCCTGCTCCCAGGACCAGAGGTCGTAGGTGGCCAGCTGGGCAGACGTGCAGGTGCTGCCGCTGCTGCAGTTGGGGCTTGGCGCGCTGTCTCCCTTGCTCGCTGCGCCAAGCGGGCTGGACGTTCCCGTGTGATAACCCGCCGCAGCCGCCGGATTGGCGCGGATGCGTTCGATAATCCCGTCGACCAGCTGCGTTGCCAGCGTCCGCTGGTAGGCCTGGTGACTGGATCGCTTGGCAGCGCCCTGCAGCCCCGCAAGACCGAGCAGCCCGACGGACAGAATAATCAGCGTAACCAGCACCTCGATCAGCGTCAGACCACGCTGCCGCTTTTCGGCCAGCGGCAGCATCCTGCAGGACTGCTTTTCACGCCGTTCATGGACAGGTAACCCCGCCTTGCATTTTTTCGTACTCGACCCGCCCTGTCGTCAGAACCCTGACACAGCGATCGGCATCGGTACTGTCATCAACACTCACTTTAATGCCAACGTCTGCAGTCGCAGAGAGCGCGCCTGTCTGTAGATAGGTAAGCTTTTTCGTGCAGTGGTGATATTAATATCCTGCTTGTTCCTGATCTCCTTCCATTGCTTGAGCAGGAGATCCTCGCCAGCCGCCAGGGTGGCATCACCATTGTTGGTGTAAGCACCATCGTTGTTCCTGTCGGCAAACACCATCCAGCCGTTCGTGTCCCAGGGATCGGTACCCGTGGTGCAGTCATCCTGGGCCGCATTGAGGGCACAGATCACCACCGGCAGTACGCCGCTTCACGGCCTCGGAGCGGCCGAAATTCATGGCAGTGACCAGCTGGTTGGTCTCGGTCACCGCCTTGTTGTTCTGGATAAAGGAACGCAAGGCCGGAGCGCTGACCGTCGCCAGTAATAATAATGACCGTCAACGTCAATCAATAATTCAACCAGGGTGAAACCTTTCTGAATCTTCATGTTTTGCGGTATTGAGAGCACGTTTTCATGGGCACCTGACATGAGATTAACTTAAAGTTATCGACCAGTTTGTGAATTTCTTTGGCACGACCGGAGACCTCGTCCGAAGATTTATGCATGACCTTCACTTTTAGCATATATTGGCATATATTTCAATCGCTTATTAAACATGGCGAAAACCTCCAGGCAGCGCCGGCGACGCTGATTTCCTGCCGGCGGGCACCCGGTTTGAATGCCCGGCAAGCGCGAACTGATCCGCCGGCGCGCAAGCCACGACCTGTCAAATGCCCGGCACCCTGATGTGCCCGAACGGGCACCCCGTGGAGAATTCGCAGCCGCTCGGGACAGGCCGGGTTAAGCTGAATAACCCTGCCCGGGAGTTGCAGCCTGATGTTCACAAGCACTCCCGTTGCGGCACGTCACCGGCAGGAGTCTATTTCAGGCCGAGCACATCCTGCATATCAAACAGGCCGGTATCGCGGGACATCAGCCAGCCGGATGCACGTACTGCCCCGTTGGCAAACGTCATGCGGCTGGAGGCCTTGTGGGTGATCTCGACACGCTCGCCGCTGCCGGCAAACATGACCGTATGGTCACCGACAATATCCCCGGCACGGATGGTCTCGAAACCGATCGTCTTGCGGTCACGTTCGCCGCTATGCCCTTGCCGTCCATAGACGGCACAGCGCTCCAGGTCACGCCCGAGTGCAGCAGCGACCACCTCGCCCATGCGAAGCGCCGTCCCGGAGGGTGCGTCCACCTTGTGGCGGTGATGCGCCTCGATGATCTCGACATCGACCTCGTCACCAAGCACGCGTGCGGCCGTCTCCAGCAGTTTGAAGCAGAGGTTCACGCCGACGCTCATGTTCGGGGCAAACACGATCGCGATATCACTGGCCGCGCCGGCGATCTGCTGTTGCTCTGCGGCACTGAAACCGGTGGTGCCGATGACCATGCGCCTGCCGGTCTTGCGGCAGGTCTCCAGGTTCTCCAGGGTGGACCCGGGCCGGGTGAAATCGATGAGCACATCAAAATCCGCCGTCACGGCCGCGAGATCGGAACCGACCTGCACACCGAGCTTGCCGATACCGGCCAGGTCGCCGGCATCACTGCCCAGCAGCGGACTTTGCGGATGTTCCAGCGCCACGGTCACCTCCATTGCATCTGCCTGCCGGCAGGCTTCAATGAGGCTGCGACCCATACGGCCGGCTGCGCCGGTGATTGCGATTCGTGTCATGTTTGCAGTTGTTTTTTCAGTAAAGAATGGACGAAGAGTGAGAGTTTCAGCCGCTTAAGTCAATATGCATTTGAGTGCAAGCCTGTGAACAGTACATGTATTGCATTGTCCGGGTGAACCGCTAACAATCAGTAGCGTATCTGCAGGGGTTCGTAGGCAAACAGTGCGCTCAGGTGATGCAGCATTGCGTGCTGCCCCTGGACGGCCCAGATGTTATCCAGATCCTGCTGCACGATTTCATAGCGTCGCTCCAGGTCAGGCTCGTCGGCATGGGCCACGGCAAGTTCGCCGACCATGTCCAGCCACATGCGACTTGCCCCCATCATCAGTGCCGGCCAGGTTTTCTGTACCAGCGGTGACCAGTGGCTGTCGCTGGTGTCCTCGATATCGGGCTTGCTGATCCGGTGCACATCATCAAACCCGACCCAGGTTATCGTCTTCTCCTGCCGCAGCCGCGCCAGCACAGGGTTCACCGCGATTTCATTGTAGATGCGCTGTGCCCCGGCCGGCGTGCTGTAGAAAATAAAGCTGAACACGTGCCCGTGATCGTCTGCGCCCGCGCGCCGGTGCACACGCCAGATCAGGATGTCCCGGTAATGGCTGTCGAATACCGGCGCAATCACCTCACCGCCCAGCAGCGCACCGATATGCCAGCGCGCCGGATCGCCATTCGGCCGGTCTATGCGAAAACGCGCCGCCCACCAGCCCTGCCCCTCCGGCAGGCTGCCCGGCCCGGCGTGCACCTCGATCGGCGGTGGCTGAACAGTGGCGCAGCCCCACAGTCCGAAGAGCAACACGAGGATCAGTATTTGCCTGAATGTTTGTAACATATGCCTCCCGGCGGGTTCGCTATTGAGTCGTACGGTATTAATGATTGGTATTGATATTTATCCTCTCGGCTCATAAGTCGACAGCGAACCGTTTCTCTTTATATAAAAACACAAACAGAAATGCAGAAACTGGCGCGTCGTCTCCCCATGATCAGCGCAGGCAGAACAACGCTATAGTAGCGAAAAACCGCAACCAGAATCCGGTTTTCTTTACACGGCTTCGAGGATTCAAGTACTCTTTAACTTCAATCAAATGTCCTGTTCGAAAAATGATCGACAAATATAATTAATAAAGAGGGGTCGCCGACCATGAGAATTCCACGAACCATACACGTTTTACTCGCAGGCCTGTGTATCCTGGCCGCTTCCACAACGTACGCCGCAAGCAAATACAGCGACATGATTGTCTTCGGCGACAGCCTCTCCGACCCCGGGAATGTATATGAACTGACCGGGCAATCCAGCAAGCCGCCGTTTGCTGCCGGTAATATCCCGAGCGCACCGTACGCCAAAGGCGGACATCACTTCACCAACGGCAAAACCTGGTCGGAACTCCTTTCAAAATCACTGAAGCTGAAAGGCGGCATGAAACCGGCGCTGAAATCACCAAAAAATACCAACTATGCCTTCGGCGGTGCTCGCGCACGCGCATCGGGTGGCCCGTTCGACCTGGACGCACAGGTCAGCGCCGTACCTTGCCAACTCCGGAAACACGGCCGACAGCGACGCGCTCTACGCGATTTTTTTCGGTGGTAATGATATACGCGATGCCCTGGTCGCCTTTGGTGCCGCGTTCCAGCAGGCTCTTGCCACTACCGGAAACCCGGCTACTGCGTTTTTAGCCGGGCAAACAGCCGCTGGCATCATACTGACCGAATCTGTGACGGCTATTGCTGATCAAATCGCCATCCTGGCCTCGCTGGGCGCACAGCATATCCTGGTACCGAATGCACCGAATGTCGGCCTGGCGCCGGCCGTCACCGCGCTGGGACCGGACACTGCAAACCTGGGGATGCAGTTGTCAATTCTTTTCAACCAGGGACTCGAAGCTGCGCTCTCCGGGCTGGAAATGGCATCGCCGGTTAACATTACCCGCTTGAATGTATTTGGCTACATGACCGCGGCAATCAACATGCCGGAAGCATTCGGCTTCGATAATGTTGTCGATGCCTGCATCACACCCGAAGTCAAAAAAGGTGCTATCTGCAAGAAGCCCAAGGGGTACTTTTTCTGGGACGGCATACACCCCACCAAGACGGTACACAAGCAAATCGCCAAAGCTGCAGAAGAACTGCTGACGGGTGCGGTGCCGCCAGCCGGGGACAGTGGCTCCATACAGGGCTCTGCGGTAGTTGTGCAGGGTCCCGTCCCAAACCTGAAAATCACGGCGCCCTATTCCAGTTTGAGTGTAAATGTTTCACATACCTTGACGATTAGCAATCCGATTGCAGAGCCGGCAGAGACACTATGGGCAAGTGTTGCACCGCCAGCCGGGGACAGTGGCTCCATACAGGGCTCTGCGGTATTTGCACAGGGTCGCGATCCTGTCCAGGTAGTCGCGGCGCCGGCTGCCGGTGAAGGTGCCAGCTTTACCATCATCGCACCGAGCAACAGGGCGGTCACGCCGGTTAGCGGCCACGATACGCATGGTTTTGAACTTCCTTTTGAATCTCCACACTAACCAAATCGATTCCAGCCCTTATTAAAGGCTGATTACGGGAGGAAACATGCAAGCTCTGGAAGCACTGCGCACATGGTTTGTTGTCACCCTGGTGATTTCCGCTTGCCTGTGTGTACACGCAAGCGGGCGCCGGTGACATCGAGAAACTGCTGTTCCTGGTGGTCGATAAAGACGAGGTGATCGCCTCAAACACCAGGCTGGGACGGTTCGACCGGCTGGAGATGAGCGCCAAGGAACGCATCCTCGAGTACAAGACCGCCAACGCGGTTGCCGTGGTCGTCACCAATCAGCGCTTTGCCGCCTACGGGGTGTTTCCGGGCAGCTGGAACAGTCGCCGGGTGCAGGCCGGCGAGAAACTGGAAGCCCTGGAGGTGGCGGATTTTTCGGCCACCCTGGTCACCACTGACCGCATACTGAATTTCTACGGCCGCACCGGCACCTGGTCAGAAACCAAACGATAACAACGCAGGAAATCAGTCGTCCTTTTTCTTCAACAGGTCAGCGAGGCCTGCCAATGCCTTGTGGGAGACCTGCGGGCTGTCGCCAGCCGCAGCCGCCGGGGCCGGCGACAGCCTCACCCTCCAGGTAGCGCGCATGCTCATTGTCATGACAATACAGGCACAGCAACTCCCAGTTGCTGCCATTGGGAGGATTATTGTCGTGGTTATGGTCGCGGTGGTGAACGGTGAGCTCCTGCAGGTTGGCGCGGGTAAACTCGCGTGAACAGCGACCACATATCCAGGGATACAGTTTGAGCGCCTGCTCCCGGTAGCCCGACTCACGTTGCGCGCGGTCGCGCTGTGCCGCCGCGACAACCGCGTCGAGCCGGCCGTTGCCGGTTTTCTTCTCCCGATTCATGGGAAATACTTTACCTCATCAAGGTACCCGGTGTGCAACTATTGCCTCAATCGATAGCCTGTTTTGAACATCCAGCTGACGATGGCCAGGCAGACGCCCATGAATACCAGCACCATGGCCAGGCTCAGTCCCACGCTGACATCGGAGACCTCGAAAAAGCTCCAGCGAAAGCCGCTGATCAGGTACACCACCGGGTTGAACAGGGTGATGGTCTGCCATGCAGGCGGCAGCATGCTGACCGAGTAAAAGCTGCCACCGAGAAACACCAGCGGCGTAATCACCAGCAGCGGGATGAGTTGCAACTTTTCGAAGTTGTCTGCCCATAGCCCGATGATGAAACCAAACAGGCTGAAGGTGATGCAGGTCAGCAGCAGGAATGCTGTCATCCACACGGGGTGAGCGATCTCCAGCGGCACAAAGAATCCTGCCGTCCCGAGAATGATCAGGCCGATCACCAGTGACTTGGTGGCGGCGGCACCCACGTAACCAATCAGGATTTCAGTCATGGAGATCGGCGCGGACATGAGCTCGTAGATGGTGCCGGTGAACTTGGGAAAGAATATACCGAACGACGCGTTGGCAATGCTCTGCGTCAGCAGCGCCAGCATCATCAGGCCGGGCACGATGAAGGTTCCGTAGGACACGCCGTCTATTTGTTCGATGCGCGAGCCAATGGCCGAGCCGAACACCACGAAGTAAAGTGCGGTGGAAATTACCGGCGAGGCGAGGCTTTGCAGCAGGGTTTCCCAGGCACGCAGCATTTCGTATTTGTAGATGACCTTGACGGCGTGGGTGTTCATGATTTTTCGGCTCACCAGGTTGACGAATATTTCTTCCAGCGAGCTTTGCGTGGTTTTCAGGTCTTTTATCAATAACCCGGATTCGCCGATAGCGCCCAGCAATCCGCTGATGCCGGTGTGTGTACTATGCGGGTCATAGGTATAGGTGAGTTCGCTGCCGCCGCTCGAAAGATCCAGCGCCCACGGGGCCAGTACAGCCGGTACGGCGCTCACGGCCTCTTCAAGTTCGACGATCAGCTGCCGCTTGCCGAGCTTGTGCATTAACGCCTGCTTGTCATCCACCAGCACAAGCTCGCCGTTGTTGATGACGCCGACGCGGTCAGCGATCTCCTCGGCCTCTTCGATATAGTGGGTGGTGAGGATAATGGTGACGCCGGTCTCGCGCAGGCGCCGCACCAGTGCCCACATATCCTTGCGTAACTTCACGTCCACGCCCGCCGTGGGCTCGTCGAGGAACAGGACTGAAGGTTCGTGCGCCAGCGCCTTGCCTATTAACACGCGGCGTTTCATGCCACCCGACAGGGTCATGAGCGCGCTATCCCTCTTCTCCCAGAGCGACAGATCCCTGAGCAGCTGCTCCAGGTAAGCCGGGTCCGGTTTTTTGCCGAACAGGCCGCGACTGAAACACAGCGTGTTCCATACCTTATCGAAAGCGCCGAGAGTAAGTTCCTGCGGCACCAGGCCGATCATGCTGCGAGTGATGCGAAAATCCGCAACGATGTCACGGCCGCCGACCCTCACCGAACCGCTGCTGGCGTTGACAATCCCGCAGACAATCGAGATCAGCGTCGTCTTGCCGGCACCGTTGGGACCGAGCAGCGCCAGGATTTCCCCGGGCTCGATATCCAGGCTTACATCCCTCAGTGCCCGGTAACCATCGGCATAGGTCTTGGACAGGTTTGCAATGGAAACGATGGGCTGCATTGTTGTGGAGGGCTTTAATGAAAGCAAAAAGAGGACAGATCTATTTTTCGGTTAAACCTGACGTCCTATTCATCCTGCAGAAACAGAAATAGATCTGTCCCTTTTTCCAGAGGAAGCACCTTACCCCGCCAGATCATCAAAAAAACTTTTTACACTATCCATCCACGAGTGCTCCTGCGGACTGTGGCGACTGCCGCCGGATTTCATCTCGTCGGCAAATTGCTGCAACAGGTCTTTCTGCTTGCGGCTCAGTTTCACCGGGGTTTCCACCGTTACCTTGCACATCAGGTCGCCAACGGCTCCGCCGCGCACCGGCTTGACGCCCTTGCCGCGGATGCGAAACATTCTGCCGGTCTGGGTCTCCGCCGGTATCTTCAGGTTCACCCGGCCATTCAGGGTAGGCACCTCCAGCTCGCCACCGAGGCTGGCGTCGACAAAGCTGATCGGCATTTCGCAATAGAGATTGTTTTCCTCGCGATGGAAAATCGGATGTTGCCTGACCTGCACCTGTACGTACAGGTCGCCGGCCGGACCGCCGCTCTCGCCGGCCTCGCCCTCACCGGCAAGGCGGATACGGTCACCGGTATCGACGCCGGCCGGCACCTTCACCGACAGGGTCTTGCGCTCCTGGACGCGGCCTTTGCCGTGGCAGCTGGTGCAGGGGTCGGAAATGATCGTGCCCTTGCCCTGGCAATGCGGGCAGGCCTGCTGCAGGGAAAAGAAGCCCTGCTGCATGCGTACCTGGCCATGCCCGTCGCAGGTGGTGCACTTGACCGGTGAACTGCCCTTCTTCGCGCCACTGCCGCTGCACGCTTCACAACTCACCAGGGTCGGTACGCGGATCTTCACCTCGGTACCGGCGACGGCATCTTCGAGGGACATTTCCAGGTTATAGCGCAGGTCCGAGCCGCGATAGACGCGCTGGCCGCCACCGCGTGCGCGGCCGCCACCGAAGATGTCACCGAAGACATCACCGAAAATATCGTTGACGCCCGCGCCGGCACCAAAGCCACCGCGACCACCGCCCATGGAGGGGTCGACGCCGGCATGGCCGAACTGGTCGTAGGCGGCGCGTTTCTGCGAGTCGCCGAGGATTTCCCAGGCCTCCTTGCATTCCTTGAATTTTGCTTCCGAGTCGGCATTGTCCGGGTTACGGTCCGGGTGATGTTTTTGTGCGGCACGGCGGTAGGCCTTTTTCAGCTCCGCTTCGCTGGCGTTCTTGGAGACGCCGAGGACTTCGTAGTAATCGCGTTTTGACATAGGTTTTCAGTTTCGCTTCATTATTTACTGCATCGTCCAGACACAGGAAAGTCCGGGACCGCTGACAGCGGGTCCGGACCTTTTAACGATGGGGGGATAAATACAAGGCTCATGCCATTTATCGATCCCCGGCCCCTCGCTTCGCTCTCCCCAACCCTCTCGGCAACTGCTCCTGCGTCGCCTAAAGCGCCTGCTTTTGGTGCTCTACCTCCTGCATCCCTGCAGTCGCCCCGAAGGGGAGGGAGTTTACGGGGGGTGCCGTTACTTATTTATCGCTGTCTTTTACTTCCTCGAACTCGGCGTCGACGACATCGTCTTCACCGCCGGCCTCGGCAGTCGCGGCCTCGCCCTCGGGGGCGCCGCCCTGCTCGGCCTGTTCCTTGTAGACGCGTTCGGCCAGCTTGCCGGAGACTTCACCCAGCGCTTTGGTCTTTGCCTCGATGGCCTCCTTGTCGTCGCCCTTCATGGCTTCTTCGAGTTCGGCCATCGCGGCCTCGATGCCGGTCTTCTCGGCCTCGTCCACCTTGTCGGCCAGATCGGCCAGCGACTTTTTGGTCGCGTGGATCAGGCCGTCGGCCTGGTTGCGCACATCGATCAGCTCGTGGAACTTGCGATCTTCCTCGGCATGCTCCTCGGCGTCCTTGACCATCTTGTTGATCTCTTCATCCGACAGGCCGCTGGAGGCCTTGATCTGGATCGACTGTTCCTTGCCGGTGGCCTTGTCTTTTGCCGAGACGTGCATGATGCCGTTGGCATCGAGATCAAAGGTCACCTCGATCTGCGGCACACCACGCGGGGCCGGCGGAATATCGCTGAGGTCAAAGCGGCCCAGTGATTTGTTCGCCGTTCGCCACGTCACGTTCACCCTGCAGCACATGCACGGTCACGGCACCCTGGTTGTCATCGGCCGTGGAAAACACCTGGCTCGCCTTGGTCGGGATGGTGGTGTTCTTCTCGATCAGCTTGGTCATGACGCCGCCCATTGTCTCGATACCCAGCGACAGCGGCGTGACGTCCAGCAAAAGCACGTCTTTCACTTCACCACCGAGCACACCACCCTGGATGGCCGCACCGATGGCGACCGCCTCGTCCGGGTTAAGGTCTTTCTTCGGCTCCTTGCCGAATATGTTCTGTACGGCTTCCTGCACCTTCGGCATACGCGTCTGGCCACCGACAAGGATGACGTCATCGATCTCGCTGGCCGACAGGCCGGCGTCCTTCAGCGCCATCTTGCACGGGCCAATGGTGCGGTCGATCAGTTCCTCGACCAGCGATTCCAGCTTGGCACGCGTCAGCTTCATGTTGAGATGCTTCGGACCGCTGGCATCAGCCGTGATGTACGGCAGGTTCACATCTGTCTGCTGACTGGACGAGAGCTCGATCTTCGCCTTCTCGGCGCCTTCCCTGAGGCGCTGCATGGCGAGCGGATCACCGCGCAGGTCCATACCCTGGTCTTTCTTGAACTGGTCCGCGAGATAATCAATCAGACGCTTGTCGAAGTCTTCACCACCGAGGAAGGTATCACCATTGGTGGAGAGCACCTCGAACTGGTGCTCACCATCGACATCGGCGATTTCGATAATGGAGATATCAAACGTACCGCCACCGAGGTCGTAGACGGCGATCTTCGTATCCCCGCGCTTCTTGTCCATGCCATAGGCCAGGGCGGCCGCGGTCGGCTCGTTGATAATGCGCTTCACATCCAGACCGGCAATACGACCGGCATCCTTGGTGGCCTGGCGCTGAGAGTCGTTGAAATAGGCCGGCACCGTGACCACGGCCTCGGTGACTTCTTCACCGAGGTAGTCCTCTGCCGTGCTCTTCATCTTCTGCAGTACGCGGGCGGAAATTTCCGGCGGCGACATTTTTTTGCCCTTGACTTCAACCCAGGCATCGCCGTTGTCGGCCTTCACCAGCTTGTAGGACACCAGCTCGATATCGCGCTGCACCACGTCTTCCTCGAAACGGCGGCCGATCAGGCGCTTGATGGCAAACAGGGTATTGGTCGGGTTGGTGACGGCCTGGCGCTTGGCGGCCTGGCCGACCAGCACCTCGTCGTTATCGACGAAGGCGACGATGGACGGGGTGGTCCGGTCGCCTTCGCTGTTTTCGATCACCCGGGCCTTGCCGCCCTCCATGACCGCGACACAGGAGTTGGTGGTACCCAGGTCAATTCCGATTATCTTGCCCATTTTCTCTAATCTCCGCGTAAATACATGATATTTATGAAATTGAATTTAACTCGTCATTACCCTTGAAGTGGGGGCGGTAGTATCTAAAAACAAGGGCCGGTGGCGTTTTTTTTAAGCCGGTGCCTGCGAGACGATCACCATCGCCGGGCGGACCAGGCGGTCATTCAGCAGGTAGCCTTTCTGCACCACCGTCACCACGGTATTCGGTTCGACGTCATCGCGCGGCTGCGTCGACATGGCCTGGTGGAATTCCGGGTTGAAGGGCTCATCCTGCGGGTTGACTTCACTGACATTGAATTTGGCCAGCGCATTGGCAAGCATCTGCAGGGTCAATTCGTTGCCCTCCTTCAGCTTGCCGACGTCGGCATTTTCCTGCTCGAAGGCGGCCAGACCCATTTCCAGGCTGTCCTGCACCGGCAGCAGCTCCGCGACAAAGCGTTCCAGCGCATACTTGTGCGCATTGGCCAGATCGCGTTCGCTGCGCTTGCGCAGGTTATCGATTTCCGCCTGCAGGCGCAGGCACTGATCCCAGTGCTCATCCGCCTTGCCGCGGGCATCTTCCAGCAGGGCGGTCATCTCGGCATGATCAGTCTCAGCGCCCTGAACGCCTTCGGGCGATTCTTCAGCTATTCCGGCGATAGCCTCTTCCAGGCTGTCCTCGTCGCTGATTTTTTCCTTCTCAGACATAGTGTTGCTCCACTAACTTGTGATCCTGCTTGATACGCGGGATGGGTGATTTGTTGACGATATGGGGGCTAATCCTTTTGATTCAAGGCCGCGCTCAGCAGGCGGGCGGTGGCATCGACGATCGGGATAACCCGGTCATAGGCCATGCGTGTCGGCCCGATCACGCCGAGCACGCCCAGGACCTCACCCTTCACTGAATACGGTGCCGTCACCATGCTGCATTCATCGAGCATCTGGTAGCCGGATTCCTCGCCGATGAAGATCTGGATGCCCTCGGCATTCACGCACTGGTCGAGCAGGTGCAGCATGTCACGCTTCTTGCTGAAGGCATCAAACAGCTTGCGCAGCTTGTCGATGTTGCAGAGTTCCTCGAACTCCATCAGGTTGGTCTGCCCGGCCATCACGAAGCCGCCACGCGAGGTGCTGTCCAGCACCTCGTCGGCCATGCGCATGGCCGTGACCATCATGCTGTTCATGGTCGAACGCGTTTCCTGCATCTCGCTCAGCAAGGTGCTGCGCACCTCGGCGATATCCTTGCCGGCAAACAGGCTGTTCAGGTAATTGGAGGCCTGCTGCATTTCCGCCGGGCTGATTTTCTTCTCGGTGACAATGATGCGGTTTTGCACTTCGTCGTCACCGGTGACGAGGATTGTCAGGATGCGGTTATCGGCGAGCGGCAGGAACTCCACCTGCTTGAACAGGGAGTGTTCATGCCTGGGCAGGGTGACGACACCGGCGAGATGGGTAATACCCGACAACATGCCGGAGGCGGATTCAATCAGGTCCTTTTTGCCCTCCTCCGACTCCAGTTCCGAGCGCATTTTTTCAAACGCCCGCTTGTTGAGCGGCTCGACGGTCAGCAGCGTGTCGACGAAGAAACGGTATCCCTTTACCGTGGGAATCCGGCCGGCCGAGGTATGCGGCGAACTGACGAAGCCGAGATCTTCAAGATCCGACATGACATTGCGGATGGTTGCAGGGCTCAGTTCCAGCCCGGCCTCGCGCGCCAGGGTGCGGGAACCCACCGGCTGCCCGTCGAGCACATAACGGTTGATCAGCGCCCGCAGCATTACCTGGGCGCGTTCATTGATATCCGGCATCGAATCTTTCATTTCGCGGTGTCATCGGGCTGGGACAAACATAAAGCCATGATAAATCATTTGGCACTCTCGCGGATAGACTGCCAGACAGGTCCTGGCAGGCCAGCCGGCCCATTGCCCGCAATGGTTGGCGCATCCCGGGAGTCATGGTAGTTTGCACAGCACCATTCCTTATAATCCGCAGACCTATGAAGCCTCATTTCAAACGCGTTGGCCTGATTGGCAGATCGGCGGACAAAAACGTCTCGGCAAGCCTGCGCACCCTCGCCGCCTATCTTGAAAAACTGAAGGCCAAAGTACTGCTGGATGAAGGCATTGCCGAACATTTCCCGAATCACAGTTACCCGGTGGCGGACCGCGCCACGCTTGCCGGCAAGTGCGATCTCGCGATCGTGGTCGGCGGTGACGGCACCCTGCTGAATGCCGCCCGCAGCCTCGCCGAGCCCGGCGTAGCGGTGCTGGGGGTCAACCTCGGCCGGCTCGGTTTCCTGGTGGATGTCTCGCCGGAGGAGATGACGCAACAGCTGGACAATATTTTCGCCGGTGACTTCCTCGAGGAGGAACGCACCCTGCTGCACTCCAGCATCGTCCGCGATGGAGAAATCCGCAGCGAGTGCATTGCCTTGAACGATGTCATCGTGCACAAGAAAGACATTGCACGCATGATCGAGCTTGATACCAGCATAGATGGCGCCTTCCTCAATTCGACCCGCTCGGACGGCCTGATCGTCGCCACACCGACCGGCTCGACCGCCTATGCCCTCTCCGGTGGCGGCCCGATCCTGCACCCGAAACTGGGTGCCCTGACGCTGGTACCCATCTGCCCGCATACGCTCAGCAACCGCCCCATCGTGGTGCACGATGACTCGGTGATCGAGATCATTGTTCACCGGGGCAACCTTGCCGCACAGGTGTCCTGCGATGGACAGCTGAGCCAGCCGCTTGAACCCGGCGACCACGTCACGGTGCGCAAGCACGCGCACACCCTGCAATTGCTGCACCCGCCCGGGCATGACTTTTTCAGGGTCCTCCGGGAGAAACTGCGCTGGAGCGAACAGCCTTGAGTGTTAGCGGGGTGTTCGCGAAGCGTTCGCGAGCTGGCGCTCGCTCCTGCAGGGTGGGCGGGGTTTAGCGTGAGCAAAGAGGGACAGGCATGCTGACCCAGCTGCATGTGCGCAACCTGGCGATTGTCGACGAGGTCGAGGTCGAGCCCGGCGACGGCATGACCGCGCTGACCGGGGAAACGGGGGCCGGCAAATCAATCCTCGTCGATGCACTCGGACTGGTACTGGGTGACCGTGCCGACAGCAGCGTGATTCGGCATGGCTGCGATCGCACCGAAATTTCAGCCGCTTTTAACGTGCGCGGCAATGCCGCCGTCAACAGCTGGCTGGCCGGGCAGGAACTGGACCGGGACGGCGAATGCCAGATTCGCCGCATTATCAGCCGCGAGGGCCGTTCACGCGGTTATATCAACGGCCAGACGGTACCGATGCAATCACTGCGCGAACTCGGCGAACAGCTGGTTGATATTCACGGCCAGCATGAGCACCAGTCGCTGCTGCGCACGGCCGTGCAGCGACAGTTACTGGATACCTTTGGCGGGCACCAGGCGCAGCTGGACGAACTTGCCGGCCACTACACTGCATGGAAGGCCGCGCGGGCCGCACTGGACGCCTGCGTACAGGATGACAGCGACCGGGATGCCCGGCTCGACCTGCTGCGTTACCAGCTGCAGGAACTGGAATCCCTCGGACTGGACAGCGCGGAGATCAGCGCAATCGATGCGGAACATGGCCGCCAGGCCAATGCAGGCCGCCTGCTGGAGGCCTGCCAGCAGGGGCTCAACCGGCTCGATGCCGACGACGGCGATACAGCCTACAGCCTGATCGTACACACCCGGGATGAACTCAATGAACTGGCGCACCTCGACCCGCGGCTGGAAGAAACCGCCCGGCTGTTAAGCGAGTCCGCGCTGCTGGTGCAGGAAGGCACCGATGCCCTGCGTCACTATGCGGACCGGCTGGAAATCGATCCGCAGCGCCTCAACTGGCTGGAAGAACGCATCGGTGTCCTCCACGACCTGGCACGCAAGCATCACTGCACGGCGGAGGAACTCCCCGCGGTCGAGGAGAAACTGCGCGAAGAGCTGGATTCGATTGAACATGCCGATCAGCACCGTGAAGCACTGCAGGCTCAAACAGGCGAACTGGAGCAGTTGTTTCTGGACTGCGCCAGACAACTCAGCGGAAAGCGTAAAAAAACAGCGCGCGCATTTGGCAAGCAGATCACCGCGGCCATGCAAACCCTCGGCATGGCCGGCGGCATCTTCGAAGTAGCTGTCAGCCCGCGCAAGGACAGTGCGTTTGGCAGGCACGGTCTGGATAACATCGAGTTCCAGGTCAGCGCCAACAAGGGGCAGCCGCTGCAGGCCCTCGGCAAGGTGGCCTCCGGCGGTGAACTGTCGCGCATCAGCCTGTCCATCCAGGTCATTTGCGCCGGCAGTGATGTCATTCCCACCCTGATCTTCGACGAAGTCGACAGCGGCATCGGTGGCGGAGTCGCGGAGATCGTCGGCGGGAAACTTCGCGACCTGGGCAGGCAACGCCAGGTACTCTGCGTCACCCACCTGCCCCAGGTCGCCGCCCTCGCCCATCATCAACTGCAGGTCACCAAGCTGTCCGGCAAGGACAGCACCCGTATCCGCATTCGGCCTTTAAACAAGGAAGAACGCATCGACGAGCTGGCACGCATGCTCGGTGGCGTGAAGATCACCGCCCAGACCCGCGAACATGCCCGCGAGATGATCGAGCAGTCCGAGCAGAAACCGGCACCGCGCAAGACCCGTAAACGCAGCGCTGGTTCCTAGCGTATTGATGGGTACGTCGCTTCGCTCCTTTACCCATCCTACCGTCTACCTTTATACCTTTTTCGAAATACCTCAGGCCGCAGGATGGGTAAAGCGTAGCGTACCCATCGGGAATACCTCAGGCCGCAGGATGGGTAAAGCGTAGCGTACCCATCGGGAATACCTCAGGCCGCAGGATGGGTAAAGCGTAGCGTACCCATCGGGAATACCTCAGGCCGCATAGGACGGGTAAAGCGTAGCGTACCCGTCAGGCATGCATGACTGGCGGCATTAAAAAAGGGGCCTTGCGGCCCCTACATTCACTGGACGACGAAGCTGTTATTTGTTCGCTTCGCGTTCCTTTGCTTCCCTGATGACTTCATCGGCAACATTCTTCGGACACGGCATATAGTGGAGGAACTCCATGGTGAACTGGCCACGGCCGGAGGTCATGGTGCGCAGGTCGCCGATATAGCCGAACATCTGGCTCAACGGGCACTCTGCCTTGACACGCACACTGGTGGTGCCGGCTTCCTGGGACTTGATCATGCCACGGCGACGGTTGAGATCGCCGATGACATCACCGACGTAATCTTCCGGCGTGAACACATCCACCTTCATGATCGGCTCCATCATTTGCGGGCCTGCCTTTGGCATGGTCTGCCGGTAGGCCGCACCTGCGGCCAGCTCGTAGGCAACGGCAGACGAGTCGACGGCATGAAAGGCACCGTCCATCAGCGTCATCCTGAAATCGAGACAGGGATAACCCGCCAGCACACCCCTGTCCAGGCTCTTTTCAAACCCCTTCTTGACAGCAGGCCAGAATTCACGCGGCACGTTACCGCCGGTCACTTTCGATTCGAATTCAAAACCGCTGCCAGCTTCACCCGGCTCGATAACATAATCGATCTTGGCAAACTGGCCTGAACCACCGGTTTGTTTCTTGTGGGTGTAGCTGTCTTCAACACGCCGGGTAATGGTTTCGCGGTAGGCAACCTGCGGTTTACCGACCGTCACATCGATGCCGTGGGTACGGCGCAGGATGTCGACCTTGATATCGAGGTGCAGCTCACCCATACCCTTGAGGATTGTTTCACCACTCTCCTCGTCGGTTTCAAGGTGAAAGGAAGGATCTTCCTTGGTCATCTTGTTCAGCGCGATACTCATCTTTTCTGCAGCCGCCTTGTCGTTGGGCGCCACCGCGATGGAAATAACCGGGGCCGGGAACACCATCGGTTCCAGCGTGGCGGAATCCTTCGGATCACACAGCGTGTGCCCGGTCTGGACGTTCTTCATGCCCAGCACGGCCACGATATCGCCGGCCTGTGCACGATCCAGCTCGATGCGTTCGTCCGCGTGCATTTCCACAATACGGCCAATGCGCTCGGTCTTGCCGGTAAAGGTATTCAGCACGGTATCGCCTTTCGCTATTCGGCCTGAATAGATGCGGATAAAGGTCAGCGCGCCAAAGCGGTCATCCATGATCTTGAAGGCCAGTGCACGCAACGGCCTGTCGGGATCGATCGCTGCAACCTTGCCGGTTTCGTTACCTTCCAGGTCCACCTCGGGCTGCGGCTTGACCTCGGTCGGATCCGGCAGGTAGGCAACGGCGGCATCCAGTACCATCTGCACACCCTTGTCTTTAAAGGCCGATCCGCAATAGGTCGGGAAGAAATCCAGCGCGATGGTACCCTTGCGAATACAACGGTTCAGGTCTTCCAGTGGTGGCTCGACACCCTCCAGGTATTGCTCGAGCACGGCATCGTCCTGCTCGACAGCCGTTTCAATCAGTTTTTCACGCCATTCTTCAATCAGATCCGCCATCTCGGCAGGCGGCTCTTCGATTCTGTAGGCTGTGGTATCGCCGGTCTCGTTGTCCCAGATCCAGGCCTTGCGCGTCAGCAGGTCTACACAACCGCGGAAGTCGTCTTCAACACCGATCGGCAGCACCATCACCAGCGCATTTGCATCGAGTACGTCGTGGACCTGTTTGGCCACGCGGTAGAAATCCGCGCCGATACGATCGAGCTTGTTGATAAAGATGACCCGCGCCACCTCGGAGTCGTTGGCGTAGCGCCAGTTGGTCTCGGACTGCGGTTCCACGCCGCCGGAGCCGCAAAAAACACCGATACCGCCGTCGAGCACTTTAAGCGAGCGGTAGACCTCGATGGTAAAATCAACGTGTCCGGGCGTATCGATAATATTGAGCCGGTGGCCGTTCCACTCGCAGCTGGTCGCGGCCGACTGAATGGTAATGCCGCGCTCCTGTTCCTGCTCCATGAAGTCCGTGGTGGCCTCGCCATCATGCACTTCCCCGGTTTTATGAATCTTGCCGGTCAGCTTGAGGATTCGTTCCGTGGTCGTCGTCTTGCCGGCATCCACGTGGGCGAAGATGCCGATGTTTCTGTACTTGGCTAAATCAGTCATTTTCCTGCTACTCTTTAGGTTAGGTCTTGTAACGACGAACGATCGCCGGCCACCCGGCACGGCGAGCTGTCACGCGAGTTTACTTAAAATTATCTGCTGACACGCATTTGTGGTGAAATACAGCCGCGGGATTATAGCCCAATGCGGCAAAAAATAAATGCTTCTGATGGCCCCGTGGCCAGTGAATGGTTCACAGGAGCCCCGGAATTGCGCCTGCATGCTGCAAAATCAGCCAGTGTACGCCAGGTCCACTTCAGCTATGCCCGCCAGCCGTCGTATGTATAATTCCGCCATGCACGATATACCCAACCGGATCGCCGACGTTCTGCTCGAGGTTGAAGGGACCCTGAGAAGCCATGGCCGATGGGACCGGGACCAGCCGGCGGTGAGCGCCCTGAGCAGCGCCCAGCCCTTTTGCATAGACACCCTCAGGTTTGAACAGTGGATTCAGTGGATCTTTCTGCCGCGCATGAAGACGATCCTCGAAGACAGCAAACCCCTGCCGGCCAGGAGCGGGATCCATGTCTATGCAAAGTCCTATTTGCGCAAAAATGACCCGCCAACCTCCAGCCTGCTGCAGCTGATCAAGCGATTCGATGACCTCATTACCCTGCATGCGCATATAAAACGACACTAGGAGCCTGTCGGACTTGGGACTGATCTACTGCGCCGGCGGGACAACGGCCCATTTTTCCGATCCTCCTCGTCAAATAGCTACGGCTATTCTCCTCGAACGATCGAAAAAATGACCTCGTTCTCCCACCCGGCTCGCTACGATCGCCCAAGTCCGACAGGCTCCTAGGCGGCCGAATCACCGCCGCCGGAATTACAGCACCGGCTGGCTGATTACCATGGCAGGTTTCCCCTGCAGGGGACAGGAGAGCGGCAGACAGGCAGCCGCGTGAGGGTCTAGCCGGCTTTACAGTTTGCACAGATCCCGTACATATAGAGGCTGTGATCGGTCAGTTCATAGCCCAGCCTGACGGCGATATCCTTCTGATGCTGTTCAATTATTTCATCGTAGAATTCATCGACCCGCCCGCATTTCACACACAGGATATGGTCGTGGTGGTCACCCTGGTCCATTTCAAAAACAGAGTGCCCGCCCTCGAAATGATGGCGCTTGACCAGCCCGGCCGCCTCGAACTGGGTCAGCACCCGGTACACCGTGGCCAGGCCAATGTCCTCGCCTGATTCCAGCAGCACCTTGTAGACATCCTCCGCGCTCTGGTGGCGGGCGCCGCTGCCCTCCAGGATATCGAGGATCTTCACCCTGGGCAGGGTGACTTTGAGGCCGGCCTTGCGTAAGTCACTGGATTCCAATTCATCTACTCCTCGGCAATGCCATTGAATACTGACTTGGGGTATCATGCGGCCGTTGTTTTCACAGAAACCGGACCGGTCAGCAGATGAAAAAGCTTCTCATTATTATTACCTGCATTGCAAGTCTTGTGCTTGCAGGCTGCTCCTCCCTGAAACCCCGCCTGGTCCATAAAATAGATGTCCAGCAAGGCAACGTGCTCACCCAGGACGACCTGAACCAGCTGGAACCGGGCATGACCCGCCGCCAGGTCCAGTTCATCATGGGTTCACCGATGATAACGGATGTTTTTCAGCAGGACCGCTGGGATTACATCTACTGGCTCAAACCCGGCTATGGCGAGATCAGCGAAGAACGTGTCACCGTGTTCTTTGACGGCGATTCACTCGAGCGCATTGAAGGCACCATGCGCCCGGCCCCGGAAGGTAAAAATGCACCGGCCCGGCCAAAGCAGGTTACCCTGGTGGTGCCCCCGCATGAACGCATCGAACGCGGCGTACTCAACAAGCTGTGGCACTGGCTTACCTTCCGCAAGCAGGACGAAGATTCTATCTAGTCAAGCCCTGATCGCGGCTACTTTCCAGCATCCTTCTTCATCAGCTTGCCCTGTGCGGCACGCTGTTTCCTGACGACTTTCGGGTCCGCAATCAGCGGCCGGTAAATCTCGACGCGGTCACCGGGGTGCAGGGTGTCGGTCAACTTGCCGAGCTTGCCAAACACACCGACCCGGTTACGGCGCAGGTCTATCCCGGGAAACTGCGCCAGTATGCCCGAGGCCTGAATCACCTGCTCCAGCGTAGCGTCCGCTGCAACCTCGAGCGCCAGGATGACCTGCTTCTGCGGCAGGGCATACGCCACCTCGACATGAATTGTTTCAGCGCTCGCCATAAATCTCGACGGCGCGCTTGTTGAACGAATCCACCAGGGAATTGGCGATCTTGTTGAACACCGGGCCCACCACCGCGCTCACCATGCGGCTGGAGAAGTCATAGTGCAGGGACAGGTTTATCTTGCAGCCATGCTCGCCCAGCGGGCGGAACCGCCAATAACCCCGCAACTCGCTGAAAGGCCCCTCCACCAGCTGCATGGCAATCTCCTCGTTGGCGTGGTGCACATTGCGCGTGGTAAATGACTTGCTGACATTACCCACGGAAAAATCGATTCGGGCAACCACGCCATCCTTCTCTTGCGCGAGAATTCCGGAACCGCTGCACCATGGAAGAAATTCCGGGTAGGCCCTGATATCCGCCACCAGCCTGAACATCTCTTCCGGCGTGTAAGGTAATAATGCTGAACGGTCAATGGAACCCAAGATATTTTCCCAGCGGGGTCAAATAGCGGGTGATGAGATCAATGACGCCAATCGCATTCAGGAAAACGATAAACACGGCGAGCGGCGTGATATAACGCACCAGGAATCGCCATAGCCTGTAGAAAAAACCGTCTTTCATGGCCAGCTCGTCGACACTTGAGTCACGCGTCATTGACCAGCCCACGAAAATCGCGATCAGCATACCGCCCAGCGGCAGCATGATATTGGCAGTCAGGTAGTCGAGCAAATCAAAAATGGTACTGTCCCTGAAAATATAGATAGCGGACAGCGGTTTGACATCGGACCAGATATTGAAAGACAGCACCGTCAGCAGGCCGAACAGCCAGGTAAGGCCGCCGGCCACTACCGATGCAAATACCCGGGTCATACCCTTGTTCTCCACCAGCCACGCAACCGCAGGCTCGATCAGGGAAATGGCAGAGGTCCAGGCAGCAAACACCAGCAGGACAAAAAACAGCATCCCGAAAAAGGCACCGCCGTCCATGTGCCCGAAGGCGATCGGCAGGGTCTGGAAGATCAGGCCGGGGCCGGCGGCCGGTTCGAGGCCATTGGCAAACACAATCGGAAAGATCGCCATGCCGGCCAGCAGCGCGACCACGGTATCCATCAGCGAAACGGCAATCGAGGTTTTCGCAATCGAGGCGTTGTCCGGCAGGTAGGAACCGTAGACCATGATCGCCCCCATCCCCAGGCTGAGGGTAAAGAATGCATGCCCCATGGCGATCAGTACGCCGTTCGCCGTGATCTTGCTGAAATCCGGCTCAAACAAAAAACGGGCACCCTGTTCAAAGGAACCGCTGTTCCAGGCATAACCAACCAGCACCAGCAACAGGGCGAACAGCGCCGGCATCAACAGGCGCACGGCCTTCTCCAGGCCGCCGCTGACGCCGCGCGCCACCACCATCATGGTCATGATCATGAAAATGGTATGCCAGGCCAGCAGGCGTTCCGCCTCGCCCACCAGGTTGTGGAAAATACTCTGTACACCGTCGGCGGTCAGGCCGGTAAACACGCCGCTACCGGCACGGAACACGTAGGCAATCGCCCAGCCGGCGATCACGCTGTAATAGGAAAGGATCAGGAAACCGGCAAGGACCCCGGCCCAGCCCAGCAACTGCCACCGCCGGCTGGCCTTTTCTTCATATGCCAGGGTACGCATGGTGTTGATGGGACTCTGGCGGCCACGACGCCCGATCATCACCTCGGCCATCATGATCGGGATGCCGATCACGGCAATGCAAAACAGGTAAACCAGCACGAAGGCGCCACCGCCGTTCTCGCCGGCGATATAGGGAAACTTCCAGACATTACCCAGTCCGACGGCCGAACCGGTTGCGGCGAGGATAAAAGCGAGACGACTGGACCACTGTCCATGAATCGAAACTCTTGCGCTCGGCATAAAGGGTCTCCTGTTCACTTGCAGCCAGACAGCACGCGCATTGTCCGTGAAATCATGGGTTATCACAAGTTGTTGCAGCGACTTGTACGCCCGCACACCAAGAGGTTGATATACTGCACCGATGGGAAAAAAGAAATCCGCCAGCGGGCGCAACTCCAGCACCATCGCGCTGAACAAAAAAGCACGCCATGACTTTTTCATCGAGGACCGCTTCGAGGCCGGCCTGTCCCTGCAGGGCTGGGAAGTGAAAAGCCTGCGCGAGAGCCACGTGCAACTGACTGAAGGCTATGTGCTGATCAAGGATCACCAGGCCTGGCTGCACGGGGTGCACATTGCACCGCTCAAGAGTGCCTCTACCCACATACAGCCCGAGCCGACACGCACCCGCCGCCTGTTGCTGCACCGGCGTGAACTGGACAAACTGATTGGCGCCGTGGAGCGCAAGGGCTATACGATCGTGCCGCTGGCCCTGTACTGGAAGCACGGGCGGGCCAAACTCGAAATTGCGCTTGCACGTGGCAAGCAGACCCATGACAAAAGGGCCTCGCTGAAAGAGCATGACTGGGCCCGGGAAAAGCAAAGGACCCTGCGCGGGCGCTGAGCGGGGATCTACAGCGATTGAATCACCCCCTGCAGGAGCCAGCGCCAGCTGGCGAAGTGTTTGCGGAATATTCGCGAGCTGGCGCTCGCTCCTACACCCGGATAACCGTTGCCCTGCTGAACTTCAATAGAGACAATCAGGTCAGCTGTAATAACAAGCATCAACAGGAGAACACCATGAAACGCACAGCCACACTTTTACTGGCCACATCCCTGACACTGGCTGGCTGGAACATAGCGGTTGCCAAAGACGGGTTCAGCGATGTTGAAATCACCCCCATCAAGGCCGGTGATGGCGTTTACATGCTTACCGGCCAGGGCGGTAACCTCGGTGTATCAGTCGGCGATGACGGGGTATTCCTGATCGATGACCAGTTTGCGCCGCTCACGGGCAAGATACTTGCCGCCATTGCAACACTGTCCGACAAACCGGTCAGGTTTGTCCTCAATACCCACTGGCATCCGGACCACAGCGGCGGCAATGAAAACCTGGGCAAGGCCGGCGCAACCCTGCTGGCCCATGACAATGTGCGCAAGCGCCTGTCTGTTAACAGCTTCATAGAAATGTTCCAGATGAACGCCCCTGCACTGTCGAAAACAGGACTGCCGGTGATCACGTTTAACGATGCCATTACCTTCCATATGAACGATAACGAGATCAGGGCCTGGCATGTCGAACATGCGCATACCGATGGCGATTCCATGGTGTACTTCAGACAGGCCAACGTCATCCATATGGGCGACACTTATTTTGCGGGCATGTACCCGTTCATCGATACCGGCAGCGGTGGATCGGCCGATGGCTGTCTCCGCGCCATCAACCAGGTACTTGATATTGCCAACGACAAGACAGTCATCATTCCCGGCCACGGACCGATCAGCAACCGGCAGGAACTGCTTGCCTATCGTGATATGCTCGCCGCCGTCACCGGCAAGATCAGGAAACTGCTGGGCGAGAACGCTACGCTTGAAGAGGTCCACGCCGCCTGGCCAACGGCAGATTATGACGAGAACTATGGTGGCGGGACGATCACCAGCGGGAAGTTTGTCGACATGCTCTACGAGGATCTGCGCCGTAAATAACCGACCAGGCTACCTGGCCCCGGCAGCCTCGTCCGCACTGTTCAGGGCGTTTTTCTCCCGCAGTCGTTCAATCAGGCCCTCGATCCCGTGATTGTGAATGACCTGTGCAAACGTCGAGCGGTGCGTGGCTACCAGGCTGATACCCTCGACGATGACATCGTAGATCAACCATTCATTACCCACCCTGTGCAGACGAAACGCGGTGTGTACCGGCGGGCCGTTCTTCTGTTCGACCAGCGCGTTCACCATAACCCGCTGTTTCTCACCGTCTGTACGCAGCGGCTGGAAACGTATCCTGTTGTCCCGGTAGGCACTGACCGAGCGCAGGTAGGTACCCAGCAGCAACTCCCGGAACTCGTTGACGAAGAACTCCTGCTGGGCAGCTGTGGCAGTGCGCCAGTCCTTGCCCAGTACCCGGCGGGACAACAGCAGGAAGTCCACATGCGGCAACACGACATCAAAGGCAACCTTGCGCAACTCCGCCGGGTCATCAAGAATCTCCGGGCGGCTGTCGGCAATCGCGATCAACTCGTCTGCCATCCCCTGCAACATGTCGACTGGACCGGTCTCTTCCCCGGCACGCGGCGCTGGCAGCATGACCACTGCCGCTAGTAGCAGCAGCCAGTGCGCGACCGGTCTGGCAACCGGGATTCCTGTAATTTTACTCATAAGCCCTGGCCGGTTTACCCGGCGTGTGAATACGCCGGCCTCCATGTAACCATAACCGCATTCGCCGGAGTTCGACAACGCCGCCGCACCTGCCTGGTGCGCCGGCAAGCGCTGTGCGGTGTGCCCGCGAGGCCCGGGGACAAGGGCAGGCAAATCGCATTTCAGCGCCTGCCGCATTGCTAAAACCCTACTATTCGTATAGCATCTTGACCATAAAACAAGAGTGTTCAAACGCCATGTACAAAATCCTGTCTATAACGCTACTGCTTCTCCTGGCCCCGCCTTCCGGCGCAATCGACCTTCCCGAGGCCGTCAGGACCTGCCTGGCGAAAAACCTGCCTGAAACGAGCTCCGCACAATCCATTGAACTGCGTGCCCGGGACCGCGGCGGCTACGAATCGATCATGCAGGCCGATGTCTACTGGAAACGCTTCGAGGAAGCCGGCGCAAAAGTGCTCATGTACATGCATGAGCCATCCGATTTGCGTGGTGCACGGTTCCTGATTATCCAGAACAAACCGCAGAACGATATGTATATCTACATGCCGGGTCTGTTCAAGGTACGCAAGATCACATCCAGGAATATTTCCAACTCCATGCTGGGAACAGACTTTTCCTATGAGGACTTCGAACGACTGCAAGGCGTCATGACTGAGATGAAAGCGGAGCAGCAACCCGACGAGGTGCTCGACGGCCGCCCTGTTTATGTCATTAACAGTTACCCCGGAGACAACTCCGGTTATGAAAAAATAGTCAGCTACATTGACATAGAAACCTGCGTCACCCTGAAAACCGAACTGTTTGAACAGGCCGGCCAGCTGCGCAAGCGGCTGACCGTCAGCCCGGAAAACATCAGGCAAACAGACGGCATCCACGTTCCAATGGAAGTCGTCATCGTCGACTTGCGGGACAAAACCAGAACCACCATGGTGATCGATGAAATCAATGTCGGTGCCGCACTTGAAAATGACCTGTTTGACCCGGATCAACTGAAAGAGAAGAAAGCCCCGCCGATCGTATCCGAATAATGGGCATCACCAGGAAACTCTCCGGACTGGTCTCCCGGCACACCGGCTTAACCCTTCTGGTCATACTGGTTTTCGCGGCACTGGCACTGAGTGCCATTATTGATCCACGCAGCGGCGAAATACGCCTCAACATCGACCCCTCTGCCAATCGCCTCCTCTCCAGGGATCAGCCGGCAAAACAGTTCTACGATCACACCCGGCGCATCTTCGGCAATGACGAAACACTGATTATCACACTGACCTCTGACGATATCTTCACCGCGGAAACGCTCGATGTCATCGAACAGTTAACAAAACGCATCGAATCCATCCCTGACGTTCACCACGTCGTATCGCTTGCCAATGTCGTCGACATACGCAGTGTCGAGGACGATCTCGATATCTCGCCGTTCATCAGCAGACTGGAAGACGGCAGCAGCAGCCTCGATGAAATCAGGTCACGGGTGCTTGCCAACCCTGTATATGCAGGCAAGCTTGTTTCAACCGACAGCAAGGCTAGCGCGCTGGTTGTCTATTTCAATGATATTTCCGACCGTGAATATATAAATGGCGGCACACACGAACAGATCCTGAAAGCCATCGAGGATGAGCGGGGTGGTCATGAAATATTCATGACCGGCACACCCTACCTGAAAGTGGCCATGCTCGACATGCTGGTCAAGGACCTGACGTGGATTCCCCCGATGATCACGCTGGTGCTGGCCATTATTCTTGCGCTCTCCTTTCGCACCGTGCTCGGCGTCATCGTGCCGCTGGTCACGGTCGGCCTCGGCGTGGTTTTCACCCTGGGGACCATCGCGGCACTTGGCTACTCACTGAGCATGATCTCGATCCTGGTGCCTCCCCTGCTGATGATTCTCGGGCTGTCGTATTCAGTCCACGTGGTTTCTGAATACCACCAGCTGCGCCGGCAGGATTCATCGAGCAATAATGTCGTCATCGACACTCTGGGGCACATGACATTGCCGGTGCTGTTGACCGGCCTGACAACCATAGCCGGCTTCGTCGCCCTGATTGCCAACCCGATCGAGGCGGTCAAGGAGTTCGGTATCTTTTCCGCCATCGGCGTGGTTTACATATCGATACTTTCAGTGACCTTCACCCCGGCACTGCTGAAGGCGCTGGATTTCACACAGGGCAAATGGAAATCCGGCACCTCTGCCGGGGTAAAAAATGGATTCGATCGCTTCGTTGAAAAGGTAGCCGTATTTGACCTCAAACACAGCCGCCTGATTTTTACCGGGTCTGCGATCATCTTCCTGCTTGCCCTGGCCGGCATGACCCGGATTCATGTCAGTACGGAGTCGATTACAAACTTCTCCAGCGAATCGGATGTTCGCAAGGGCTTTGAATTCGTCAACGAGAACCTCGGCGGCGCCAACCCGTTTTATATCGTCGTGGAAGGCAACCACAGCAATGCCTTCAAGGAGCCGCAGAATCTCGAGATTCTGCAGGAACTCCAGGTATGGCTTGAGCAGCAGCCCGAGATTGGCGGCACGATTTCCATCGTGGATTACCTGAAGCTGGTAAACCAGGCCTTCCACGAGAATGACCCGGCGTTCTACAGCATCCCCGCGAGCAAACGCCTGACCACCCAGCTGCTGTTTCTCAGCTCCACCGATGACCTGGAAAGAATCGTCGATTCACGCTACAAGACGACCACCATTGTCGTCAGTTCAAAGGTCATTGATTCCGATGACATGTCCTTGCTCATCGGCCGCATCCGTGACCATCTCGAGGAATTGCCCGGGCAATCCACAGCTACCGTCACCGGTAACCCGGTACTCATCAGCGAGACGCTTGCGGATATTATTATCGGACAGGCAAGAAGTATCGGCCTGGCACTGGTTATCGTCTACGGCATCCTGTCGATCATGTTCATGTCACAACGGGTCGGCTTTATTGCGCTCATACCGAACGTGCTGCCGGTTGCAATATATTTTGGCTCGCTGGGTTTCTTCGGCATCAGCCTGAACCCCAGCACCAGCCTGATTGCACCGATGGTGCTCGGCATCGCGATTGACGACACCATCCATTACTTCTCGCGATTCAGCCGCGAGATACAGCACTATGCCGATGAGAAAAAGACGACACTGGTCACGCTCAAGGCGGTCGGCAGACCCGTGACCTACACATCGATCGGGCTTTGCCTCGGATTCCTGGTACTGATGACAAGCGAACTGCGCATGCAGGCACAGGTCGGCATCATGGCGTCCTATGCACTTGCAGTCGCCTGGCTCAGTGACTTCCTGCTGACCCCGGCACTGAGCGCATCCTTCCGCATCACCACCCTCTGGGATGTGCTGACAGTCGACCTGGGCAAGAGCCCGCAGGAATCGATTCCCCTGCTGAAAGGACTGCGGCCTTCGCAGGCCAAGATCGTCGCCATCATGGGCAAGATCATCAACGTACCAATGGGCAAACGCATCATCAACGACGGCGACAGTGCCTCTGAAATGTACGTGGTTATAGAAGGAAAACTGGGCACCTCCATCGAGAAAGAAGGACGACGTGTCGAGGTTGCCACACACGAGCGCGGCGATGTCGTCGGCGAGGCCGGGCTGTTCTTTGCAAAGCGAACCGCCAATGTGGATGCCGCGCAGGACTGCAGGCTGCTGGTCCTGACACAGGCCAATCTTGATCGCCTCAGCCGTCGTTACCCGTTCATCGCCACCAAGGTATTCAGGAACCTGAACGGCATACTGGCAGGCAGGCTATCCGCGACAACACACAGACTGACATAATAATCAAACAGCAGCATCGAGCAGGAAACATGGAAAATAATAATACGAGAGAAGTGGCAGAAATCATTGAAAGCGCCATGCGCGAATTCAACGAGAGTATGTACCACAGGGAACAACTCAGCATTCGCATCGGCAAGCGCACCACTCAAATCATCCGTTTCGGAATGGTCGGCATGCTGGCGCTGGGCCTGGCATTGTTCTACCTGGTATTCATTCTCGCCAAGGACTTTTCCGCGATCACCGAGCACATGGATGACATGTCGGGATACATGGACACCATGGATAAAAACTTCGTCGTGGTTGCACAGACCATGCCCCGCATGCAGACCACCCTCGACAGACTCAATGAAAACATCACGGTAATGCCTGCCCTGAGCCAGTCGGTAGGCAGCATGGACTCGAACCTGGGCAACCTGAGTTCGGACATGCACACCATGGTTGACCAGCTGAACCAGATGAATATCAGTCTGGGGAATATGACCAACAGCGTTGCAAACATGACCGGCAGCATGCAGGTACTGAATAACCAGTTCACGGACATGAACAGGATAGTCGGCCGCATGTCCGGGAACGTGAACGACATGGCAAAACCCATGCGGGCCTTTCCGTTCCCTTGACGATGAGTAAAACGGTGGTATTTTCTGTCGAGGACTGACAGCACAGCCGGAACCTGTAGCGTCGGGTATTACCAGTGGGCAGGCAGTTTTTGATGGATGGTAATGTGCTTCTTCTCAATCGAGATATAGCCACCCTCTTTCAGGTCTTTAAGGATACGACTGACCATGGCACGCGATGCACCAACCATGTCGGCAATCTCCTGCTGCGTCAGCTTCTCGGTAACCAGAACATCGCCCTGCTTCTCCGACTGATCAAGCAGTGTCCGCGCAACACGTCCATAGACATCGAGCAACGCCAGGCTGCTGACATTTTTTGCCAGCATCCTCATACGACTGGTCATCGGCCTGATAAGGTTGATTGCAATGTCCGGATTTTCCGAAAGACAGCTCATAAAATCCTCACGCGAGATAAGCATGAATTTCGACGGCTCGGTCGTCATCACCGAGGCCACGCGCGGCTGCTTGTCAATCATTGCGAGATCGCCAAAGTAGTCGCCGGCCGTCTGGTGATTCAACACCACTTCACGCCCGTCTTCACCGCTGATATAGACCTTAACGCTGCCCGAGAGGATGACATACAGGGTGTAGGTTTCATCGTCCTGGTTAATAACGATCGTATGCTTCTTGCAGGACTTGACAGAACTGTGCTGCTCGATTTTGGCCAGTGCCTGTTGCGAGAGCCCGGAAAACAGGGGAATATTTTCCAGCATTATTATGCCTTTTCTGTAAATTCCATTTCTGAGGTGAACCGGTAGCACAAAAAGCGCAGGTCAGGGTATTGCACTGTCCGGATTGTCTTGTATCTTACCAAGGTAGCCCAAAATATACATCACCGCCCGCATGTCCGGAAAACTGAAAGAACCCAGGGTCATCACCGACCACCGGCGGGAACCGGTCTGCATCCTGCCGGCCGGATTCTACTTTGACGATGACCGCCGGGAGAAGCTCTGGCAGCGCTATGAGGAAAAAGGCGAAGCGCTCTCCCATGACGACCTGCGTGAACTGTTCCCCGACGAACCCGCGTTAAAGACCGGCCCCCTGCCCTGACAGGCTGTACTCAGGCAGCCGCCCGCAGGGCTGCAATGCGCACTTCCAGCGGCGGATGGGTCATAAACAGCTTCTTGATGCCGCTGCCCAGTCCACCGGAAATCCCAAAGGCCGCAAATTCACCCGGCAGATCATGCGGCTTACTTTCCCGCTGCAGGGCCTGCAGGGCACTGATCATCTTTTCACGCCCGGCCAGCGAGGCGCCCCCGGCATCGGCGCGGAATTCACGCCGGCGTGAAAACCACATCACGATCATTGACGCGAGGAAGGACAGAAACACCTGGGCGACAATCGAGGTGATGTAATAGGCCGGACCGTAACCGCGCTGGGTCTTGAACACGACCCGGTCAACGACATGACCGATGATGCGCGAAAGGAAGATCACAAAGGTATTCACCACGCCCTGTATCAAACCCATCGTCACCATGTCGCCGTTGCTGACATGGGTGATCTCGTGGGCCAGCACCGCCTCGACCTCATCACTGTTCATGCGCTGCAGCAGGCCGGTGCTCACGGCAACCAGTGCATTGTTGCGCCGCATGCCGGTCGCAAAGGCATTCGGCTGCGGCGAGTCGAAGATACCGACCTCCGGCATGCCGATACGCGCCATCTGCGCCTGGCGCTTCACCGTGTCCACCAGCCAGCGCTCGGCTTCACTGGCCGGCTGTTCGATCAGCCTGACACCCATGGACCGCTTGGCCAGGAACTTGGACATGGCCAGCGAGATAAAGGAACCGCTGAAACCGATGACGGCGGACATCACCAGCAGGGCCTGCAGGTTCAGGTCCACCCCGTTTTCGGCCAGAACACCCTCGATCCCAAGGGCCTGAAAGACCACGCTGATCAGGACCAGGATGGCCGCATTGGTCGCCAGAAACAGTGCTATTCGCATCATAATCAATTACCTTTTCAAGCCCTGCATGAGTCGATTAACACAATGGTCGCCACAGGGAGTGATCCCTGTTGGAAAAAGAGAGCTCATACGGTGAACGCTAAGGGACAGGGGTCCTATGCCAACGCCGTCCGGTGAATGGGAAACCAGTAAGCCGGCTAGAGACTCATAGGCTCCTAACGGGAAGTTCCCCATGGAGTACTAGGGTAGGTTGATGCCAGAGGGCAATAACCTACAACACGCTCTCCCCTGCTGACTACGGCAGGTGAAGGAATAGTCCAGCCCATATCGAAAGGTATGGAACCAGCTGTCCCGCCGCCTCCACCAACTACCGGCCCTGGCATCAGCCAGGGCCGTTTTCTAGTACAATTGTGAATGGCCACTGCTCGACCTGTAAATGTTCTCACACCGGTAGATGCCGCGTATATCGCCGGCCTGATAGATGGTGAGGGCACTATCACCCTTACCCGTAAACACCGCAACGAGAACCGCCAGCTCGCCATCAGCATCAGCAGTACCGAGAAAAATCTGCTGGAATTCGTCCTGAGCACAACCGGTGTCGGCAAGATCACCAACAAACGTATAGCAAAAGCCCACCACTCCCCAAGCTATGTCTATGCTATCTACAACCGACAGGCCATGGACCTGCTGGAACAGGTATTCGCCAATCTAAGGGGCTATAAATCCAGGCGAGCCGCACTGATCCTGCGTGATTACATTAAACTGACACCACGTAACGGGAAATACACTCCCGAAAAGCAGGCATTACGCACACAGTTTGAAAACAGCGTCCTGGAAATAAAACCCTGAATCTAATAAATGCTCAAACTATAAGGAACTCAAGACGGAGTTAATGTAGCTCGGATAATCCTCTATTCGATTCCCGCCGCCTCCACCAATTTGTTGTTTTTATTGGTTTTTCTTAAACATTTTAACCCGCGGCCGCCCACCAGGGCGGCACGCTAAAAGTCTGAAAAAGCACGAATTTCTGCAAACTTCTATATTCAACTTGCCCTGAAATCATTACTTTTTGGGCAACATTTGGGCAACATTTTTGTGTCCGGATTCCGGAGCTGACGACTGGCTAAACCGACCCCTTCTGAGCCAACCCTAACTACTCTTCGCCAGGATGAAAACCGGCAGTTGACAGATGCTGTGATACGGACTCATTACGGATGATCGACACCGAAACCATGTACCGATCTACATCAACAAAAAAATTGGCACATCTCGTTACGCAACCTTCCGCGCCTTTACTTCCAGATGAACGCCCTCCTTCTCCTGTAGGTAACTGATGACTCCGAGCAAATTACTGGCTTGTGGATTCCCCTTCGGGCTGAACATACGCATAAGGCTTTTGCTAGATTTACCAAAAACCTCCGATAATTCCTCAAATCCAATCGTCGCATTAATATAATCGCGCAGGACCGCTTTACCGGTGTCAATATCACCCGCGAGCAAACATTCAGTACCTTCTTGAAGCAAGGCTTTGCGAAACACAGAATCGCGTTGTGCGCGTGCCTGAATTGTTTCTTTAAAATCTTTAGTTAATGCCATGATTACACCTCTTGCCGTTTTCGCCGCTTGTAGTCTTGCCAATACGCTTGCGCTGCCTTGATGTCGGCATCCTGGCGCTTCTTGGTACCACCAGCGAGTAATATGACCAACTTGTCTCCATCCTTACCAAAGTAAATCCGATAGCCGGGACCAAAACTAATCCGATACTCATATACCCCGGCGCCAACACCTTTAACATTAGAAAAATTACCCTGCTCCATTCGGTGTATCGCTGTGACGACCTTCACAGCAGCGGCTGCGTTCAGTCGATCAAACCACCTGGCATATGGGCTATGTCCATCTCTATCCAGGTATTCTCTAATTTCCACCATTCTTATGGTAACATATGAGTTACTATATAAAAACTACCTGATGTGATAATCTACATAAAAAGAAATAGTACTATATGGTTCTTGCCGCTGCGGCTTGACTATCTTTTTACCATGCACCAGCATATTTCATGCAGCATTTGGAGTGACATTTTCGAACTTGATTCGAAAATGTATCCGGCCCCTTTTTTTTCCCATGGGCAGATTCGCCATGGCGCTCAAGCAGATATTTCTGAAAACCCTCTTCTCGATCTTGCATCACTGGTTCGAAACAGCAACACTGTTGCCGTTGGCTAACTTGCCCGTATGCTCAATCGCATACCAGAGGGGATAACCATTGCGAAGCGCAGTCTATGTTTAAAATTCTGAAAAAATGGCGACAGCAACGCATCATTGCACGCAACACAATATCCCCCGTGTACTGGGACAAAGCGGTTGCACAGTTATCGCTACTTGACTACCTGTCTGGTGAAGAAATAAAAACCCTGCAGGATCTTGCGATACTATTTCTCCATGAAAAGGAATTCTTTGGCGCCCAAGGCCTTGAAGTTAGCGAGGAAATGACCTTGCTCATCGCACTACAGGCCTGCCTGCCCATTTTGCATCTCGGGATCGACTGGTATTCGGGATGGTCGTCCATCATCGTATACCCGGCGAGCTTTGCACCGGAAAGAACAGTAATGGATGAATTCGGCGTGGCGCATAACACCAGGAGTGAACTCAGCGGCGAGGCATGGCAACGTGGCCCGGTCGTCCTGTCCTGGAATCATGTCTGAACACGCCGGGATAAGAGATGGACACAACGTCGTCATCCACGAATTTGTCCACAAGCTGGATATGCAAAATGGCGCAGCAGACGGCTTCCCGCCCATGCACACTGACATCAATTCAAAAAACTGGTCAAAAGTCTTTACCTACGCCTTTGAGGATTTTCAGCATAATCCAAAACCAGGGCTGGACCGATATGCTGCAACCGCCCCTGCCGAGTTTCTTGCCGTCCTCAGTGAAGTATTTTCCAAAAACCGGGTTTACTCCAGAGACACCTATCCACAAAGTGTACGAATCGCTCAGTCTGTTTTTCAAGCAAGACCCCATAAAACGGCATAAAGCAGGGACATACCCCGTTTACTCTTCTGCCGCCAGCGCCCGTTGACGACGCTCGGCTTCCTGTTCACGTGCATCTTCAATGACCTCCAGTAATCGCTGCGACATCGGCGTCCACTGTACTGCGCTCAAAGCGTCCGCTCAGCTGCGTGTCGGGGATGGAGGTTACCGCTTTCATAGAGCGCCCAGATTTCCTTGGCCATAATCCGTTCTCTTAGAAATGCGTATCAAACCGGCCGAAATACATTGCCATATTGTCTACAATCACCACGTCAGCATCACTGGCCGGGACTATTTATCACCAGCGGCATCGACCGCTGTGGCAGATCAATGATGACTGGCCCCTCCTCGTCGACCAGGACGTTGTACTGCGACAGGTCCCCATGGACGAGTCCGGCGAGAGCATACGTACGATTTCCGCAATCAGTTGGCTGTGATAGCTTGCGTGCCAATCCAGCGCTGATCGTCATATCATTAAGTCGTGGGGCGGCGCTGCCATCGGCGGTGCTTATCAACTCCATCAGCAGCACGCCATCGCAACCCCATGGGGCTTCGGGACGCGCACCCCTGCTGCGGGCCAGGCGATAGAGCGCATCCACCTCTGCACTGAGCCAGGCCTGTTCAGATCTTTTTGCCCGGAGCGGCTACGCTTGCCCATGGCACGGGCCTGTGCGTTTCTGACCTTGCGCCCCTCCTGGTACTGCACCAGCCTGTTTGAAACTGCGTTTATTTGCC
>CAWHCQ010000036.1:0-44727 GCA_963827755.1 uncultured Gammaproteobacteria bacterium | reverse complement strand
ACTTCTCGGTGTTGTACGTCGCGCAACACGGCAACACGCAGCTGCCGCTCATCTACAAGGTCTCCGCCGTGTGGGGTGCACACGAGGGTTCGCTGCTGTTGTGGGCGCTGATTCTCAGTGGCTGGACCGTGGCGGTCTCGCTGTTCGCGCGCGACCTGCCTGCCGTAGTGCTGGCGCGAGTGCTGTCGGTCATGGGGATGATCAGCATCGGCTTTCTAGCTTTCTGCTGTTTACCTCCAACCCCTTTGACCGTACCTTTCCGGTGCCGCTGGAAGGCGGTGATCTCAACCCGCTGCTGCAGGATTTAGGCCTGGCGATTCATCCACCGATGCTCTACATGGGGTACGTCGGCCTGTCGGTCGCCTTCAGTTTCGCCATTGCCGCGCTGATCGGCGGCAAGCTCGATGCCGCCTGGGCACGCTGGTCGCGACCCTGGACCACGGTGGCCTGGGTGTTCCTCACCATCGGCATCACGCTGGGCAGCTGGTGGGCCTACTATGAGCTGGGCTGGGGCGGCTGGTGGTTCTGGGACCCGGTGGAGAATGCGTCCTTTATGCCCTGGCTGGCCGGTACCGCGCTGATTCATTCACTGGCAATGACCGAGAAACGCGGCGCGTTCAAGCGCTGGACGGTGTTGCTGGCGCTGCTGGCCTTTTCCCTCAGCCTGCTCGGTACCTTCCTGGTGCGCTCCGGAGTGCTGACCTCGGTGCATTCCTTTGCGGCCGATCCGGCGCGCGGCCTGTTCATCCTCGTCTTCCTCTGCATCGTCATCGGCGGCTCACTTGCCCTGTACGCCTGGCGGGCGCCGGACGTTACCAGCGGCGGGCGCTTCGAGCTGCTGTCGCGCGAGACCCTGCTGCTCGGCAACAATCTGCTGCTGGTCGTGATCACCGCCTTCATCCTGCTCGGGACGCTGGCGCCGCTGATCTATGACGCCCTCGGCTGGGGCAAGATCTCGGTGGGGTTTCCCTGGTTCACCAGCATGCTGATTATCTTTGCACCGTTCCTGATCCTGATCATGGGCATCGGGCCGCTGGCGCGCTGGAAGCACCAGGACAGCGGCGATCTGCTGCGCCGCTTGCGCCTCGCGTTTCTGCTCAGTGTCGGTGCCGGGTTCGTGGTCGCAATGCCGTTGCTGCATGAAGGCTGGTCGATCTGGATCGGCGAGGCCGCGATGCTGTCGGTGTGGCTGGTTGCCACGCTGTTTATCGGGCTGCGCCAGCGGCTGCGTAACCGCAGGGGTTTCGCCGGGATTCTGCGGGACCTGCGCCTCAAGGGCAGCGGCAGTTACTACGGCATGGTCGTGGCGCATTTCGGCATCGCGGTGTTTATCCTCGGGGTGACGGCGGCCACCCTGTTCGATGTCGAAAAGGACGCGCGCATGTCGCCGGGGCAGACCATCGAGGTGGCCGGGTATGGCTTTCGCTTTGACGGCGTCGAGGCCCACCGCGGTCCCAATTACACTTCGGACCTGGGTACCGTGCGCGTCTACAAGGGCGAGCGCGAAGTTGCAGTGCTGAAACCCGAGAAACGCACCTACCTGGTACAGACCAAGCCGATGACAGAATCCGGTATCGATGCCGGTTTCATGCGCGACATCTATGTATCACTCGGCGAGGGGCTTGGCGGCGGTGACTGGAGCCTGCGGCTGTACTACAAGCCGCTGGTGCGCTGGATCTGGCTGGGCGGCATTCTCATTGCCTTCGGCGGCCTGCTGGCGGCCTCGGACAAACGCTACCGTATGGTCATTCGGCAGCGCGCCGGCGTGCCGGCCACGGGCGGCCTGGCTGCCGGGGGACATTCCTGATGGCGCGTTACCTGCGCTACCTGGTGCCGCTGGGCATCTTCGCCGTACTCGTTGTCCTGCTGTTCCGCGGCCTTGGTCTCGATCCGAAGCTGGTGCCGTCGCCGCTGGTGGGCAAGCCCATGCCGGCCTTTACGCTGACGCGTCTCGATGATGCCAATA
Source organism: uncultured Gammaproteobacteria bacterium (assembly GCA_963827755.1). Lineage (GTDB taxonomy): Bacteria > Pseudomonadota > Gammaproteobacteria > UBA9214 > UBA9214 > UBA9214. The sequence goes on along the minus strand of CAWHCQ010000036.1, from coordinate 42,761 downwards.
CCACCATCAGTGATACCGATATCAGGGGCGAGGTCAGCGTGCTGAATATCTGGGCGACCTGGTGTGTCTCCTGCCGTGCCGAGCACGATGTCCTGCTGCAACTGGCGCGCACCGGGCAGGTGTCGATTTACGGACTCAACTACAAGGACAACCGCGCCGATGCGCAGCGCTGGCTGCGCCAGCTGGGTGACCCCTACGTGGCCAATGCCTTCGACGAGGACGGCCGGGTCGGGATCAACTGGGGCGTCTACGGCGCCCCGGAAACCTTTGTCATCGACCGGCAGGGTATTATCCGCCACAAGCACATCGGGCCGTTGACCACCGAGGTACTGCAGCAGCAGCTGCTGCCACTGATTGCCGAACTGAAATCCTGATTACCTCGATGAAACGACTACTTCCTGCACTGCTTACCGTGTGGCTGTTGCTTGCTGCGACCCCGCTGCCGGCCGCGTCCACGCTGGAGTCCTTCACCTTCGCGACCGAGGCCGAGGAGCAGCACTTCAAGGACCTGCTGGCGGAGTTGCGCTGCCTGGTCTGCCAGAACCAGTCGCTGGCCGATTCGGATGCCGAGCTGGCGCACGACCTGCGCGCCGAGGTCTACGCCATGGTCCAGCAAGGGCAGAGTGACGCGCAGATCATCGACTTCCTGGTCGAGCGCTACAGCGATTTCGTACTCTACAATCCGCCGGTGAAGCCGGCCACCTGGCTCATCTGGTTCGGGCCCTTTGTATTGCTGGCCATCGCCGCCCTGGTGCTGCTGCGCGCGCTGCGCCGCCAGCGTCAGGCGCCGGCGGCCGCGATCTCTGTCGCGGAGCGCGCACGCCTGGATGCGCTGCTCGGCAAGCCGGACCACGGCAAACAGGAGAAAAGACACGTGACCGTCTTCTGGTGGCTGGCGGGCATCATGCTCATTGTCGCGTTGCTGTTCGTGCTGCCCGCGCTGTTGCGCAGCCAGCGGCAGCCGGACACCGACCTGGATGCCGTTAATACCGCAGTGGTCAAGGCGCAACTCGCCGAACTGGAGTCCGACCTCGACAACGGCCGGCTCGACGAGGCCCAGTATCTTGCGGCATGCGAGGACCTGGAACGTGAGCTGTTGAGCGATCTTTCGGCTGCATCGACAGAGGACGGCGAGGCGAGGGAGCGCAGTGGCCGCTGGGCAGCGCTGCTGCTGGTCGTGTTGATCCCGGGACTAACGATCGGTCTCTATCACTATATCGGGACCCAGCAAATCATTCCGCTGCTTGCCAATGTTGGCACACCTGCGCCAAGGCAGTCGACGCCGCCGGCCGCTGCCGCGCCTTCGCTCGAGGAAATGGTGCAGCGCCTGGCCGAGCGCATGCAGCAGGAGCCGGACAATGCCGAGGGCTGGGTGATGCTGGGGCGCAGTTACACGTCACTGCAGCGATACGACGATGCCGCCGTGGCCTACGCCAGGGCGCACCGGCTTGTCGGTGACAATGCCGACCTGCTGGCCGATTATGCCGATGCCCTGGTGATGGCCAATGGCCGGGGATTCACCGACCAGGCGGGTGCCTTGCTGATGCAGGCGCTGGAAACCGATCCCGACAATATCAAGGCCCTGTGGCTGGCCGGCCACTGGAAAAACCAGCAGGGTGACTATGCCGGTGCGATTCGCTACTGGCAGCGTGCTGCCGAACAGCTGCCGCCCGACGGTGAAGACGCCCCGGTGATTGCCCAGCAGATCCGCCAGGCCCGGGGACACCTCGCGCCCGGCGAGGTGGTCGAGGCCACTCAGCCGACGGCAGCCGTGAAGGCTGTGGCTGCCGCTGGCAAGGCCATTACCGTCCGCATTACCCTGGACCCGCAGGTCGCGGCCGCTGCCGCACCTGAAGACACGCTGTTTATTTTCGCACGTGCAGTCAGCGGGCCACGCATGCCGCTGGCCATTGTGCGCAAACAGGTCAGCGATCTGCCGCTCACGGTAACGCTGGATGACTCGACGGCCATGGCGCCGGGTATGAAGCTGTCGAACTTCGACAAGGTCGCGGTGGGCGCGCGGATTTCAAAATCGGGCACGGCCATGCCGCGAAGCGGTGATCTGCAGGGACTGGTGACACCCGTTGTGCCGGGCGCCGCACAGCCCATCGAGCTGAACATCGACAGCAGGGTCCCCTAGGAGCCTGTCGCCAGCTTTACCTGCCCAGCTTTCGCCCGGCCGCCCTCATGGAGGCCGGCACGCAGGGCATTGATATATCGAACCCTAACGTCATGCCAGCCAGGAGAAAAGAACCCTCTGGCAGCACACATGTCAGGCAGGCTGTCTTTTCCATGATCCAGGTCAAAGACATGACAATTATGTCAGTTCATAATCTGCTTAACGTCAGGTTAGAGACACTATTGTCATAAGCAGCATCCCTTGCCAGACCTGGACCAGGGGAGATGCGCAGCAAACGCAAAATATGCCGGGGGGCATATCATGGCACTCAAAAACACAAAAACCTCAGCAATCGATTTGCAGTCACTGGTTGAGAGTCATCAACAGCCGTTCGTCGTGATCGACAACGATTACCGCATCATGGCCGTCAACAGCGCCTATGAACGCGCTTTCGGGGTCAGCCGGGAGCAGGCCGTCGGGCAGCCGTGCTACAAGGTCAGCCACAATAACGACGCACCCTGCCATGAGTCCGGCGAGGACTGCCCGCACCTGAACCTGTTTGAAACCGGCCAGCAGGACTCCTGCGTGCATATTCACTACGACGTGAACCACCGCATGTGCCAGGTACGGGTCACCGCCTATCCGCTGCATGGCAGTAATGGTGAGCTGTATATGGGCGAACTGATCCAGGAAATATCGGCCCCGCGATGAGCGGCGCCTCAATGGCCGGCGCATGGTGGGCAAGACACCGGCGTTTACGGCCTGCATGGACCAGTTGAAGATGGTGGCGGCCGCACAGGCGCCGGTGCTGCTGCAGGGGGAGACCGGCACCGGCAAGGAACTGGCCGCCAATTACATCCACCACAATTCACCGCGCAGTGGCCAGCCGTTTCTGACCGTGGACTGCACCGTGCTGACCGAGTCGCTGTTCGAGTCCGAGGTGTTCGGCCACGTGCGTGGTGCCTTCACCGGCAGCGTGGGAGAGCGCATCGGGCTGTTCGAACAGGCCGATGGCGGCACCCTGTTCCTGGACGAGGTGGGTGAGCTGCCAATGTCGCAGCAGGCAAAGCTGCTGCGGGTGCTGGAGAGCGGGCAGTACCGCCGGGTCGGCGGCCGCAGCAATCGCAAGGCCGATGTGCGCATTGTCTGCGCCACCAACCGGCACCTCTGGGATCATGTCAAGGCCGGCCGGTTTCGCGAGGATCTGTACTACCGCATTGCCTGTCTGGCGGTGCGCTTGCCGCCGCTGCGGGAACGCATTGACGATATCCAGCTACTGGCACCCAATCTGCTGGAACCGATCAGCAGCGCCATGTCGCGCCACTACAGCCTGACCGATGACGCGCTGGAACGGCTCAAGCAGTACGACTACCCGGGCAATGTGCGCGAACTGCGCAATATCCTGTCCATTGCCGCGACGCACAGCAAGAGCGGCGAAATCGATGCCGTAGCGATCGATGAGGTGATGCAGGTGCATGCGCACTACGAAGAAACAGCCCTGTCCATCCCGGGCCAGGGAAGCGGCCGTCACGCCAGCGGCACCTGCACCGGAACCGATGGCGGCGACACTGCATGACGTGGAGGCGCAGCACATCAACCGGCTGTTGGCAGCAGCATGGCGGCAACCGCAAGCAGGTGGCGGCGGCACTGGGTGTGAGTGAACGCACGCTGTACCGCAAGCTCAAACGCTACGCGCTGGGTTGAGCGGGGATGCCGGGAAGTCCTGAAATCTTCGTCCTTGCGGGGAACCTGTAACGGGGCTTTCTCCACAAACACACCTATAGACGAGTGTTACCTTGTCGTCGTGGTCAGCAGTGGCTGCCGATTATCTTCCCGCAGACGTTCGATCGCCCGTATTACCTTTGCACTGTCCCAGTCCAGTGCCCCGTAGGCCACATGGCGCACACGCCCCGTTTGTATCGATCAGGTAACTGGTCGGATAGACGGCCACATTCCAGTCCTCTGCAGCCTGCCCGGATTTATCCAGCAACACAGTAAAATTCACATCCAGCAGTTTCTGGAAGCGCCACGCCTTTTCCCGTGATTCCTTCACATTGACGGCAAGAATGCTGAATGCCGTCTCCGGGAACGCCGCCTGCAGGCGCTGCATGGCCGGCATCTCGATCAGGCAGGGCGGGCACCACGTGGCCCAGAAATTCAGCAGTACCACCTGTCCATGGTAAGCGTCCAGCGTGTGGGTGTTACCACCAAGATCCTTGAGTGCCAGTTCCGGTGTCGGGCCTGCGTCCGGGTAGGCCTCCAGTTCACCCGCCAACACGGGCGTTGCCTGCCAGAGCAGGGTGGCGAGCAGCAGGCCTGAAAAATAACGGGTGGTTTTTTTCAGGCGCCCGGCTTGCCGGCGCGGCGGACCGCCCTGGAGGCTTGTTGATTGCAGCAGGGGTAAGTGAAGTTTCATGGCATCCCGGGCTCCGCCCATACCCTGCAGTGTATCCCGAAACAGCCGGTCGGTTATCGACAGTTCTGTCAGTCAGTCACTGACAATGATGTCAGTACCGCATGACAATTGTCGCATGGGTCAGAAGGTGATCCGCGCCGCGTGTTAAATGAATCATGAACTTACGTCTATGTGCCCGGATGGCCTGAATGTTGCTTGGTCATATAACAGAATTCAAATTTGTAATGTTAAAGCACCGGCCCATTTCCCAAGGGGCAAGCTGCAAGGGGAACGGAGCCGTACTAAAAAATATCGGGAGGAGTGGTCATGTACTTAACTTCACTAGCACGTATCGCGCAAAAGGTCCTGGCCCTGGTCGTGGGTACCGCTACAGTTCTGGTTTTCACCACGGGCATGCGCATGGCCCGCCACGACGGCGGCGTGAGCATCCACAACGCCGACTGGGACGGTATTACCCTGACCGCCAATGGCCGGGCCGAACAAATACCGCCCGGTGGACCGGTTCAACTGGTGGATGCCGCCACCGGCGCCGTCATTGGCACGGACACCACGGTCAAGAAAAATCACCGCTGGGCGATCAGCACCTCCACTTGCGCTGAAAATGTATTCGCCCGGCAGGACGGTGTCGTCAGCCCGACCATCCCCGTCACCGGGACGCCCTGCGGCGGTCAGTGTACCTATAACCCGCCAACCTTCAGCATGGGCGCCGACCAGACCATCGCACCCGATGGCTCGGCCGTGTACACGCTGAGCGTCACCAACAACGACACCGCGTCCTGCCCGACCCGAGCTTCAACCTGGCGATCGACAGCGAAACGGGTGATACCGGCAGCTTCAGCCTGCCCTCGAGCCTGTCAGCCGGGTCAGTCAGCGTGGCACCGGGTGCCCCAATACCACGGCAACCCTGACCGTCACCGGCAACAACACGGGGCCGACGGCGACGCACTCACCTCCACCGTGACCGCCAGCGATAACGTCAACCATGCCGGCCAGGCGCAGAGCGATGCGGTGACCACGACCATCGCGGTTGCCGGTGCGGGTCCGACCGCCCGCGGCGACACCTATGCCACCCCGATCGGCAAGACCCTGAACGTCGCGGCTTCGCGGGTTTCGGGTGTGCTCTACAACGATTTCGGCGGCACGGGGCCGCTGACGGCAGTCAACCTGGATACCGCTGGTACCCAGGGTAGCGTGACCCTGAACGCGGACGGTTCGTTCAACTACACGCCGCCTGGCGGCGCGGTCGACAACCAGGTCGACACCTTCACCTACCAGGCGCAGGATGCCCTGGGCGACCTGTCCGCCCCCGCGATCGTGTCCGTGCAGATCCTGTCCGACCAGCCGGACTACAAGATGACCATGAACTACGAGCTGGGCATGCACTGCACCGGTTTCGAGTTCGCCTACTGCTGCGTGCTGCCGCCCTATAACTCCATCGTGGCGCAGATCACCAAGCCGCAGACCATCCCGACGCCGAACGGACGCAATCCGTCCAACCCGGCCGCGGCCTTCCCGCGCCTGCTGGATGCGTCCGACACCGAGGGGCGGCCTGCTGCCGCGAAACGGTGCTGCGCGACCTGTCGCTCGACGGCGCGGTAACTTCAAGCGCTACCAGGTCAAGTACTACCACGATGCGCAACCGCGCGTCGAGGGCCAGGGCAAGCCGACGATCCCGGCAGACCCTGATCAGTGACGCCGAGGGCAACTCGCTGCTGTATCACGGCACCCGCGCCGACTCGGCCGCGATTGGACCTGATGGTCAGCTGATCTACGGCTCTACGCGGACGGCCTGGCCGGCGGTAGCCTATGGCGTCTGGCAGGGTGACGGTGATTTCGATGACCCGACCGACAACTACGCCAATGCCTGGCTGAACCACTTCTATATCTATGCCGACCTGAGGGCATCCGACACCGGCCGGCAACCTGAAGGCAATACCAGCCACGAGGCCGACAAGATCCGCCTCGGTGTGCAGGGCATGGTCGAGTACCCGAAGAACGTCGGCGCAGCGCTGCATCCGCTGGGCCCGGAGGGCAACGTCAGCGCGTTCGACAATGTGCTGACCTTCTCCACCGACACCGGCACCGTGGTCTACACCCAGATGAAGGTGCTGGAGAACCTGCCGGTCATGCTGACCTCGCCGCGCATCTGGGAGGCCCTCGGCCTGCCGCTGACGCCGTTCGAGGACAGCATCAACTTCTTCGGTCGATCCCGGTGCGGTGGACGAGGACACGATCCGGCCGTATGTCGCCATGAAGGCGGCCCTGCACGAGTATCCCTCGGGCAACGCGGTCGTTGGCAGCAACGGCCAGCCGGTGATCGGCTTCGGCACGGCGCCGATCGACATCCCGAACTGCGAGCGCTGCCACTCGGCACCGGCCATCAACCCGGTGACCGGAGACCCGAACGTCAACAGCCCGAGCTACCAGAAACGTGCGGACGGTCCCAACCCCTTCGGCGATCCGTGGGCGCACCGGGCTATGACCTCGAAGGCCTGACCGACGTCGAGTACCAGTACTGGTATGCCTATTACACCCTCACGCCGGATGACAGCGACTGGTACGCCCGGCTGAAGGCCGCGGCCATCAACATGATGGCGCTGCACGACGACGAGAACGGTACCGTGTTCACGCAGAACTACCCGGGTCAGGAAGAGCAGGGTGTGATCCCGCAGAACACCCGCCTTGGCTTCGAGAGCGTGGTCTGCCAGAAGTGCCACGCCGACAACGTCATCGCCGTGGTCAAGTCCGGCTGCAAGGTTGATCCGAGCTCCACCGTGCTGTGTCCTGATGACACCGGTCCGGGCACGCGCCAGATCATCCAGCCCATCACCGAGGCGATCCACTGGAATCACCGCGGCACCGATGAGGGTGGCCTGATCTCCTTCTCCGACGGTCTCGGCCGTGACGGCGGTTGCCAGGGTTGTCACCCGGCGCACCGCTCCGACGGTGTTACCGACGGTTACCCGATCACCCTGGACGGTGATAACTACCAGGCCGATAGTGATAACCGCCTGGCGCTCGGTGGCTGCTTCGTCGGCCGTGACGTGCACTCCAACCCGCTGAAGGACGTCGACGGGGCGGAGACGCCCGAGTACCTGAACGCGGTCGGCCAGTGGCTGTCCGACAACGTGTACAACAACCAGGCCGGACTGGCCGGCAGCGATGCCGATAACCGCGGTCTCTGGTGCACCAACTGCCACAACCAGCTGGGCCAGTCGATATGGGCTGCCGAGAACATGGTCGACCTGATCAATAACGTCCCGGGTAAGGAAGCCGATCTGGTCACCGATGCAGTCAATATACGTGCACTGCCGACGCCTGGCGGCCATCGCCGCTGCGCTTAGAATCCGGTGTCACGAGGCCAAGGTCATCGCCTGGCTGGATCCGACCGATACCAACGGCGAGGGTGACTTCACCCACTCCATCTGGAACCCGGATGTGGTAGCCAACCCGGATGCCAACGTGGCGACCATCGAAGTCAGCGCCGGTCCACCGGTTGCGGTCCACGCTTCCCGTTCCGGTGCCGCGCTTCGGTGTGCTATGCCTGTCTTGACTTCGACGGCGATCCGGGCGGCGCGGTCGCCGGTGCCGGTGACCCGAGCGTACGCATCCTCGACTTCTGCACCACGCCGGACTGTGTTGCAGTTGCCCAGGCCACGCTGGACGCCGAAGGCAACGGCAGTATCGCCGCCCCGGTACCGTTCGATGCGGCCACCGACGGCCGTGATCACTGGCTGGCGCCGGGTGAACCGCACTGTGCGGACTGCCATGCGGCACCGTACACCGAGCAGAGCGGCAACCTCAACCCGTACCCGCCGTTCAACTACCCGCGCAAGGCCAGCCTGATGCGCTACTCGCGCGGTCACCAGGACCTGACCTGCCAGTCCTGTCACGAGTCGATCCACGGTCTCTATCCCGTGTCCCCGACCATCGACACGCACGTCTTATGCGCAGGCGGCCTCCCTCAACCCGGATGGCTCGCACGGTCCGCTGAAGTGCGCCACCTGCCACGAGGTCAACAGCAATGGCGTACCGGTGTGGATGAGCAAGGTGAAATACAACGGCTCGAGCGTCAACGACCTACGAGGACGCGGTCTCCTGGGCGCATACCTTCACCGACAATGCCAGCGTGCTGCAGGATGGCGGCGTGTGCAGAACTGCCACGGTGACCGAAGCAACAAGATCGCCGAGAACAAGGGCAAGTGGCTGCGCCACTCGTACTTCGGCCGCATCGGTCGCAAGATCCAGGACAAGGCCGAGATCGAGCACCTGGGCTACGTGGCCGGCGATCCCGACACCAACGGTGACGGCATCCCCGATCGCACGGCACTGCAGATCGCCAACACGGTCTGCACCGCCTGCCACTCGCTGCAAGGTGGTCCGAGCCAGGCGCTTCCTGACCCTCGCAACCTGCGACAACACCACCTGGAAGAACCACCTGATCCAGGGCCGCATTGCCGAGAAGACCTGGGAGTTCATCTCCGAGACGCAGAACGGCGGTTCGACCTGCGGCTGGTAACGTGTAATCCGCTCCCTGCGGGGAGCGGTACAACCCAAAAACTGGAGGGGAAGGTTTACTTCCCCTCCCTTTTTTTGCCTCCAGGGATGGAGGTACATCGCGGCATGGCCGCTGCCAGTGACGGAGGACATCCTGTCCGTTGAAGCGATGCGCCGGAAGGATGGAGGTACGCCGTGCATCCCGTCCTCGCGGCAGGAGGCCGCTCCTACAGGGCAACAAGACACGCTTGCAAGCAGGCGGCACGGATGGGCAATGGAGGTTCCGCCGCTACGACCGGAAAATGTAGGTTGGGCAAAGCGCAGCGTGCCCAACAATGAGGTTCGCACTGTTGGGCACGTCGCTGCGCTCCTTTGCCCAACCTACATATTTCGGCCACCGGTTGGCCTATCTGTCATTCCGATGACGGGTTAGAATGGCAGCATCCGGGCGCCGATGAATGCGAACTGTGAGCATCTAATGGTGTCATTACAAGAGCGTCAACCAGATCAATAATTATTGCGAGGCAACCCTCATGATTTACCCGATTCGTCTAGCCATCCTGTCAACCGTGCTCCCGCTTGCCCTGCAACTGGCGGCCTGCTCCAAAGAACCGGCCGCAGTCGCTGCCGAGCGCCCGAAGGCCGTGGCGGATAGCGTGAAACCGGCCGCCAACGCGGCAATCAATGATGTCATCGCCCGTGTCGGCGACCAGGAAATCACTTTCGGCGAGATCAATATCATGCTCAACAGTGCCGCCGTGGTCGGGCTTTCCATCCCTGCCCTGGGTACACCGGAGCGTGATACGGTGCGCATCACCCTGCTGGACAAGATCGTCGATGCCAACCTGATCTATCTGGATGCGCTGCGCAAAGGCGTGGATAAGGAACCCCAATACCGGGACGACCTCGGGCGCCTGACCCGCGGGATGCTGGCAGAACTGTATCTGCTCAAGCAGCTGGGCGACGTCTCGGTGAGCGATGAAGAAATCGAGACCTACTTCAAGCAGTCGGTCGCACCCGGTACGGAATTCACCCCCGAGGCCCGCATGCAGATCGAATCGGTACTGCGCAAGCAAAAACTCGAGGCACGGCGGGCCGGCCAGCGCGAACAGCTGCGCGAGGGCATCGACGTCACGGTCTACCAGAATAATTTCCAGCCGGAAGGCGATGACGGGCGAGCTGACGATGTCGTCGGTCGCCGAAATCGGGGAAGAAACGATCACCTGGGGTGAGATCGGCGGCATGCTGATTGCGGCCGGCATCGCCGCGACTCACAGAATCCCCTCGCCATGGAAATGGACGCCCGGCTGCATGTCCTGCAGCGCGAAATCGATACCCGCCTGATGGCGCAGAAGGCGCGTGCCGCCGGCCTCGATCAGGATCGGGTGTATCAGGCACGGCTGAACGAGTACAAAAAGACCCGTCTGATCAATATTCACCGCGACAGTCTCGCGCGCGAGATGGAAGCCGGGCGATGCCGAGCTGGAAGAATTTTTCACCGCGAACAAAAGCATGATAACCATACCCGAATTCCGCAAGGTGCAGATGGTGGTGCTGGCAACCGAGGAAGAGGCGAAGGACATCAAGCGCAGGATCGAAACCGGGGAGATGACCATGTACGAGGCGGCATCGCGGCATTCGATCGTGCCCGATGCCAAGAAGGACCTGGGCGAGATCGGCTGGGTACAGAAGGGCAAGGTACTGCCCGGGCTGCAGGAGGTGGTGTTTTCGCTCGGGCCGGGTGAGATCGGTGGCCCGGTTCAGGTCGGCGAGGAATGGCACCTGATGACCGTGCAGGATGTGCGCGACGCGCAGCGTGAAAGCCTCGACGAGGCGGCCACCCGCAAGGAGGCGCGGCGCAAGTACATTCATGCCAAACTCAATGAATACACGGTCAACCTGAGAAAAAACGATTTCAAGGTCGAGGTCTACCAGGACAGGATCATCGCAGCTGGCGCAGCAGGAGGCCGACATGGTCGGGCAGCTGGCCGAGAAGGCGAAGAGAGCCCGGCTCGGTGACCGAGCAGCGTCTGGAGGAACTGCAGAAGTTTGTCACGCCACCTCGGCCGACGCAGTAACTAACGCCGGCGCAGGAGAATCCGCCTCTACGCATCGGCATATGCGGAAAACGGAACCGGGCACAGCTGATGATGTTCAAACCGCAGGAGCAGCCTCCTGGCCGCGAGGGTGTTCCAGTACCCTCGCGCCGAGGGATGGCGCGCTCCGACAAGACGGCTTTATTAGCTCATGCGGGAGAGATCCGTGAGCAAACAGCGAGTGATCAAATGGAATCTGCACAGTCTGCTGCACTATTACTGCTACCACTGCTGGTACAGGCCGATGACTATCTGTCGCCGGTCATGTTGCCCGCCGAGCTCCAGGCAAGACTGGACATCGAACTGCGCCGCTGGTCGTAGACCTGCGCGCGCCGCAGGAATTCGGTCGCGCAGATACCCGCGCAATCAACATCCCATCAGCCGGTAGCTCTAGGCGCGCCCTCATGAACTGGAGCACGAGAACGGCGATGCTGATTTATTGCATCAACGGTTCACGCACCCGCGAGGCTGAACCGGTGCTCTATGCCAATGGTATCGACAACCTCTATCATCTCGAGGGGGCTTTTCAGCAATGGATCAAAGACCGGCGTCCCTTCGAGAAGGGCGGCGTGAAAAAAACCGGGTGGTAATCACGCGTCTCGCGTCTGCATGGATGTGGCCGGGGCTGCTTCTGCGGGCACTTTGGGAGTGCTCGACATGAAAATGCAGCGCGTAAACCGGGGCTGGCTGGGCAGGAGACTGGTTACGGGGTTCGCCGTCTTGATCGCTGGCATGCCGCTTCTCGAAGCGGGACAATTTACACCGCCCGACCTGAAGGGTTTTTCCCTGCATGATGAGCGCGACGCCGACGGTGACAGCGATGGCAGGAACGAGACCCGGATCACGCAATACCTGAACACAATCGGCAACAGCATCGTCAGCTTTACCAGCAACGAACGACTCTGGGCCTGGAGCCTGGATACGCGTGATAGCGAGACCGGCCCGGAGAACTATGTTATCCGCGACAGCAACTGTGACGGCATCTTCGATGAGGTCTATGGTCTCGATGATGAGTTCCATGTACCGGCGTGTCTGAGGTAGTTGCTATTTCCTGCTGTTAGATTGAATCCTGCTCTGCAGTTCATTGATATGCTCCCTGCAGACGCTGCACTGCGATGCCATCGGCGTCCGCCTTACCAGTTCGGGAATCTTCAGGATCAGCTTGTGACCTGCGGGTGATGCGTAGAAATCATTAATCTCGTTCAGTTCCTGTTCTGTGAATGCCTGCAGGTACATCGATGTAATTTCATTTTTCAGGCTTTCCCAGCCGATATATTTTTCCAGAAAGGAACGCGAGAGCAATTGCACCTTCATGTGCGCGCAGTTCAGGGTTCTGCTGAAGCTGTCGGGCCAGCACCATTATCCACGCTTGCATCTATCTTTTGTTGCGTGGAGGTCGAGCCTGAAGAGCATTTCCACTGCTTGCCTGTGACTGGTCGTGTCGGCCGCCAGCCAGCCCGGCTGGGGTGATCAGAAATATGAGCAGGAGGAATGTTGCTATATTTGTCTTCTGCATTGACCGTTATGCCTGGTGACTATTTCAAGGAAACCCTGGTTGATTCGTCATTGTGAAGAACAAGGGGATGAAGCTTCCGTGTCCTGCATACGCCCCTTGTCTGCATCTCTGCAGGCAAAGCCATCTCCAGGGTACTCATTCCATCGTATATGATTGCCACGCTATGCTCACCATGGCGGGAATTTTTCAACAACTATGATTATACCTGTCACTCGGAATCCGTACAGGCGCGGCAGTCGGGATCTCTGTTACAGAGCGCGCGCCTCGATATCCCTTTATCAATCGCACGGATGAGTGACTTGTATTTTATCCAGCGCCTGATCTAACAGGGTCATGGGGGCGCTTCCGGGTGCAGGTCGGGCAACGCTCGAAAGTCAGGATGCGTGCCAGGCCAGCGGCAATCCGGCGGGGAGAGGTGTTCGCCTGAGCAGTGACATGGTGGTGCGAGGCTCCTTAAATATAAAACCTCTATTGACAAGCGGTGTAAAATATGGGAAATTATTCCCAAATTAAGATATCCGTATAAGCAGACACTTCACATCACCACATGAACCTGCTTCGCAGGTCAGACAGAAAATACAAGGATTACATCATGAAGACAATAGCTTACGTTCCACTGGCTACAGCAATTAGTGTTGCACTCACCGCTTGTGGCGGCGGCGGCGGCGGGGGAGGGGGCCTTGAAGGCGCAAGTGGCGCCGGCTACACCCTTCAGGGCACCGTTCCGGGCACGCTGATCGAGGCATTCTGTGATGATGGCAGTTATTACCTCACAGCCTCTGAAAATAACGACACCGTCCAACACCCTTTCTCCCTGGATCTGCCCGCGGACGTGGCCTGCCGCATTGTCATGATTACCAACGAGGATGATCCGGACGACAGGGTGATCACACCACTCGCACTGCGCAAGCAGGACGGTCAGAGCGGTATTGCCATAACTACCAGTGCTGAAGTTATTGACCTGGGACATGTAAACCTGGCGATGAGCCGCGCCACCATGTTCTCGGATGGCAATGCTGACGGTGTGGAGGATATTCCCCGGGAGGTTGCCCTGGATGATGACGAATCCAGAAAGGTGGAAATCAACAACAGCGACAATGACCCCATGGATAAAGACGGCGATGGGATAATCGAGGTCTACGAGGACGATGACAGCGACGGCATGCCCAACCAGTACGATACCGATGATGACGAGGACGGCATTCTCGATCTCTATGACAATGACCATGACAACGACGGTCATCCGGAAGATGATCTCGACAGGGATGGCGTGACCAACGACATCGATGTTGATGACGACAACGATGGCGTCGAGGATGAGGCCGATTCCGATGACGACAACGACGGCGTCAGCGACGAGTTGGACAGTGACGACGACAATGACGGCACGCGCGACGAAGACGAGGACGACGAAAACCTCGATGAGGACAGTGATGAAGAATCCGGCGACGATGATGGCAGCGGCGGTTTTATCCCGGCAGAACCCGGCGAAGCCACCCCCGGTCGACTGCTGGCATCACAGTGCGCCCAGTGTCACGGTAGCGACGGCCGCTCCGTGAGTGATATCGACAGCCTCGTGGGTGAGGGCGACGAGATTCGATCCGAGATGATCGAAATGAAGAACAGCACCAATCGTGACGACATCATGCACAAGCAGGCAGCCGGGTACACCGATATCCAGATTCAGCAGATCAGCGACCACTTCGCGACGATCCCGGGCGGCGAGGAGTGAATATGACGGCCTCGAACAAAACCCGAACTCACCAATTAAATTATGTTGCACGGCTTAAGAGGATACCGTCATGACACAGATTAACCGCCGTAATTTCATCAAGTCACTGGGCGCTGCCGGCGCTGTCGCCGCCTTCCCGTCCATCATCAGTGCCGCTACAGCAGCACCGAAGGTGGTGGTCATCGGTGGCGGCTTTGCCGGCGCCACCGCTGCCAAGTACCTGCGCAAGTGGGCACCCTCGTTCAACGTGACCCTGATAGAACCCAATGCCAGCTACAACTCCTGCATCCTCAGCAACCTGGTGCTGAACAACAGCCTGTCGCTTGATGAGATCACCTTCAGCTACGACCTGCTGAAGTCCCGCTATGGCATCGAGGTGATCAATGACTGGGTGGCAGGCGTGGACGCCACTGGCCACCGTGTTGAGTTAAGCGGTGGTGAGCTGATTGACTATGATCGTTTGATTATCGCCCCCGGCGTGGCCTTCCAGGGTGTGCCGGGACTGGATCACAGCAAGGTGCCCCATGCCTGGAAGGCCGGCGACCAGACCCTGCTGCTCAAGTCCCAGCTGGCGGCCATGTCGCCCGGCGGTGACTTTGTACTGACCATTCCCAAGGCACCTTATCGCTGCCCGCCCGGCCCTTACGAGCGTGCCTGCCTGGTAGCGGACTACCTGCGCACCAACAAGCCCGGCTCCCGGGTTATTGTGCTGGACGCCAACAGTCACATCATTGCTGAGCGGGAGACGTTCAGTGATGCCTTTATAAATCTTTACGGCGACATGCTGGAGTATTATCCGGACGTTACCCTGGAAGCCGTGGATTCAGACAACCTGAAAGTTACCACCAGCGACGGGGAGTTCACTGCCGACGTACTTAATGTCATTCCCAATATGCAGGCCGGCTCTATCATCACCGATAACAACCTGGCCAATTCCACTGATAATCGCTGGGCAGTCGTCAACCCGTTGAGTTACCAGAGCACTGCCGCCGCCGATATCCACGTTATCGGCGACTCCCAGGCCACCGGCATGCCCAAGGCCGGTCACATCGCCAACTCCGAGGCCAAGATCTGCGCCGATGCGATCATCCGCCTGTTGTCCGGCGGTACGCCCTACGAATCACCGGTGGCCAATTCGGCGTGCTACAGTCCGATCACCGCCAGCACAGCCACCTGGCTTACCGCCGCCTTCGCCTATGATGCCGTCAGCGGTAGCATGCAAGGTGTGCCGGCATCCATGGGTGGTGCCAGTTCGGCTTCCGCGGAGCACTACAACACCATGTTCGAATGGGCGAAGAATCTGTTTTCGGATACCTTTGCCTGAACAGTTACCAGGTTTGTGAATTGCCAGCCCGACAAGGATGTTCATGGCTGGCACCCATGAACAGGGGAAAACAAAATGAGACTGACCTGTTTCGTAAACGCCCGCAGGGTTTCAGACACCCTGAAGCCTTGATCATGGCATGAGCATGAAACTGGAAAAGGTGCTTGCCTCCTCCGTGCGTCGCCTGATGCGGCCACTGGTACGCATTCTGCTGCGAAACGGTTATGCCTATGGCGCCCTGGCGGAACAGATTCGTAAGGTTTATGTCGAGGTGGCTTACAACGAATTTCCACCTGATGGCAAGAAGCAGACGGTGTCGAGGGTGTCGGGCCTGACAGGCCTGACACGCAAGGAGGTTAAACGCCTGCTGGACAGCAGCGATGCGGATGGTGCAGGCGGGCAGGACCGCTACAACCGTGCAGTACGCGTGGTCAGTGGCTGGATTAGCGACAAGCGATTTCACGATACCAGTGGCAAACCCGCAGTCCTGCCTGTTGAGGGCAAGCGCAAGTCATTCACCCTGCTGGTTAAGGAATACAGCGGTGATATTCCGACCATGGCAATGCTGGACATGCTGGTCGATGCCGGCAGTGTCAAAAGACAGGATAACAGCGTGCGGCTGGTCCGCCACGCCTACATACCCGGTGGTGATTCAATCGAGAAGATCCGCATTCTTGGCACCGATGCAGCTGAACTGATTGCCACCATAGACCATAACCTGACGGCAGATGATGCCGAGCTGTTATTTCAGCGCAAGGTTGCCTGGGACAATATTGATCCCCGCTCAGTCGCGAAGCTCAAGAAGCTGTCTTTCAAAAAGGCACAGGCACTGCTTGAGCAGCTAAACACGGAGTTTGGAAAACACGAACTTGCCGAGGAAGATGAAGTGGAAGGGAAATACATCAGCCTGGGTATTTATTATCACGAACATGATTCTGACGAGGAATAACCATGCTTAAACTTTCATCATCCAGGTGCAAGGTATTTTTTGCATTCACACTGTTGTCAATTGTTATCGCCGGCTGTGGCGGTGGTGGCGGTGGCGGCAGTGTCGCCGGCGGCGGAATCGGCGGCACCGGGATAACGAACGGAACAGTCACCGGATTCGGCAGTGTTTTCGTCAACGGTGTCGAGTTCGAGACCAGCGGTACAAGTTTCGATGTCGATGATGACCCTGCAGCCGTGGAAGGCGATCTGGACATCGGCATGGTCGTCACGGTTGTTGGCGTGGTAAACAGTGATGGCGTGACCGGGACCGCGACCAGTATCAAGTACGACGACGAGGTCGAAGGGCCGATTGCCGCCAACCCGGTTGAAGATGCCGATATGGTGACCAAGACATTCGTTGTCCTGGGGATCACCATTGTCGTTGATCGCAACGATACCGTCTTCGTTAACACCGATTATGACAGTCCTGCTGCAAAACGACAGGGTCGAGATCAGTGGCTACTATGCCGGTGGCCAGCTGCTGGCGACACGGCTGGAAGATGAAGGGCCGGGTACGGAAGTCGAAACCCGGGGCACGGTTACCGGCTTTGACGGCATCGATACATTCATGCTGGGTGCGATAACGGTCACATTTGACGGCACAACGCAGTTCGAGGACCTGCCGGGCACTGTGACCGATACCCAGTTTGTCGAGGTCGAGGGAACGCTGACTGGTCCGGCCGCGATCCTCGCGACCCGTATTGAACTTGAAGATGAAGGCTTCGGTGACGATGTCGACGAGATCAGTATTGAAGGTATTGTCAGTGACTTTATCAATATCGCTGATTTCAAAGTGTCGGGACAGGCCGTCGATGCATCTGCTGCAGTTTTCGAACCTGCCAGTCTTGCAGCAACGATTGCAGATGGCGACAGGGTCGAGGTTGAAGGCGCAATCGTTGCCGGGGTATTGATGGCCGACGAGGTCGAGCAACGCGGAGGCGAGGTCAAGGTCAGCGCGATTGTCGACACCCGGGATCCTGCTGCCGGCACGGTGACATTGTCAATCGCCGGCAGCCTGTTGACGGTACATACCAGTACACAAACGCAAATCGAGGACGAGCGCGATGGTGTTGAGCCATTTGCTATCGTCAACATGCAGAATGGTGATTTTCTGGACGTCGAGGCCTACGTGGATGGCAGCGGCATGCTGATTGCCACGCAGATCGAGCGCGACGACCTGGATGACATTGAGCTGCAAGGCCCGGTGGATGTACCGCCAACCGGTGGTACCAGCGGCAGCGGTACAGTCAGTATCCTCGGAATCACGATTGCGACAGATTCGAATACCGATTTCGAAAATGTCAATGATGCCTCGATTACCGGCGACACCTTCTTCGGTACTGCCAGTGATGGTGACCTGGTGCGGTTCCGTGACAACCAGGTACCTGACGGTATCGCCGATGAAGTCGAGTTCGAGGACTGAAACCGATGCAGCCGGAGCCAACCTTTATTTTTTGATCAAAACCCGTACAGCCGCGGCAGCAGCCAGCTCAGCGCCAGCCACATGATTATTGTCAGTGGCAGGCCGATGCGCACGAAATCACCGAAGGTATAGCCGCCTGCATTCATCACCAGCAGGTTGGTCTTGTAGGCCATCGGCGTTGCGTAGCTCATGTTGGCGCCGAACAGCACGGCCAGCACAAAGGCCTCGGGCGGCAGGCCCAGCCCGTTGGCGATCGAGATGGCGACCGGCGTTCCGATCACCGCGGCGGCATTGTTGGAGACGATGTTGGTCAGCACGGCCATCAGCAGGATCAGGCCGCTGAGGATGTAGGCCGGCGCCAGCCCGGCGGTCAGCGCAAGATAGACATCGGCCAGCCAGCCGGTCGCGCCGGTCTTTGTCAGCGCCATGCCCAGCGCAAGACTGACCACCACGATCATGATCACCGCGGTGCTCAGGGCGTTGCCGACATCGCGCCAGGCGAGGCCGCCGAACAGCAGCATGAGCAGGGCGCCGGCCACGGCGCTGACCGCGATCGGCAGCAGACCGGTTGCCGCGCTGACGATCACAAGTCCCATGATCAGCAAGGCCAGCGGCGCCTTCTTCGTCGAGGGCAGGTCGGCGGTTGCATCCAGAACCAGCAGGTCGCCTTCGCGCTTGATTTGTGCCAGCTGTTCGCGCGAGCCCTGCACCAGCAGGATATCACCGACCTGCAGGCGGACGTCGCCGATATCCTTGAGCAGTGTATGCAGCGTGCGGCCCGCCTGGTGGAGTGCGATGCTGGCAAGCTGGTAGCGATCAATGTAACGGCTTGCATTCAGCGTGCGGTTGACCAGCGGCGAACCCTGTACCACGACGAGTTCCGCCATTTGCTGGTCCTTTGCCTCCAGCGGGTGCTCCTCGTCAACGGCGCACTCGCCGGAACAGAGCGTCGCGCCAAGCACCTGCTCGTATTCCTTTAATTGCACCGGGGTATCCTTGAGAATCAGCTGGTCGCCCGCCCTGATGGTTACGTCAGGCAGCGGCAACAGCACACTCTCACCGCGCTGGATGCGCTGCACCTGCATTCCGCTGCCGGTTTTCTTGAGCAGCTCCGCAAATGTGCGGCCGTCGGCGTAGCTCTCTTCGGTGATTTTGAGTTGGGCGGAGAAGATGCGCGGCGAGGTATCGGTCAGCGCAGTCTGGCGTTCCGGCATGATGCGTGGTGCAACCAGCCACAGGTAGAGCACACCGAGGCTGCCGGCCAGTGACGGCGGGTACGAAGAAATCAAACATTCCGAAGCGGCGCAGGCCGAGGTCGGCCGCGACGCTGACCACCAGCAGGTTGGTCGAGGTGCCAATCGTGGTCGCCATGCCGCCGACCAGCGTGGACAGCCCCATCGGCATGAGGATGCCGGAGGCGCTGGTACCGGTGCGCAGGGAAACGCTGACCAGTATCGGCAACAGCAGGACCACGACCGGGGTATTGTTGACGAAGGCGCTCAGCAGGCCGGCCAGTATCAGCGTCAGCAGCAGGGAAAGCTGCGGACTGTGCGACCAGAGGCGCGCCAGCATCCGCCCGATCGGCTCCAGCGCACCGGTGCGCACCAGGCCGTGCCCGACGATCATCAGGCCGCACACCGCCACCAGCGCCTCGTGGCCGAAACCGCTGAAGAAATCGACGGTGTGCAGGGTCTGCGTACCGTCGTGATAGGGAAACCACTCGAAGCCCAGGGTCAGCAGTACCAGCACGACCAGGCTCGAGGTCTCCAGCGGAACACGCTCGCGCGTGAACAGGAACAGCGCAACAACAGTCAGCAGGAGCACGGCCAGTGCGTGCTGATCAGGTAATGGTGGCATGGAAATCCCCGGTTATGAACAGGCGGCCAGTATACCCCGTAGGTCTGTTGCTGATGTCAGGTGAAAGACTGGCGCGGCACACGCCCGACCGCGGACTATCCCGTCCTGCTCTTCGACCAGCGTCGCGCCGTGCCCCTTGGTGAGGATATGGCGAAAGCTGATCCATGGGAATGAAAATATTTTTTCAGGCTTGCCGCTGGCGCACGGGACGTTCACACTGGCGCCATGAAGAGCATTCCATCACTGCTGCAGATGCTGGAGGCGCTGATCGCGGCCCCGTCCGTGAGCAGCGTCAGTCCGGAGTTCGACAGCAGCAACCGCCCGGTAATTGACCTGCTCGCGCACTGGTGCGAGGACCTCGGCTTCGCGGTGGAGATCCTGCCGCTACCCGGCCAGCCCGACAAGGCCAACCTCATCGCCACCCTGGGCAAGGGGCCGGGAGGGCTGGTCCTGTCGGGCCACACCGACACCGTTCCCTATGACGAGGGGCGCTGGAACAGTGATCCGTTCAGGCTCACCGAGGTGGATGGCCGCACTCCACGGGCTGGGCACCTGTGACATGAAAAGTTTTTTCGCTTTTGCACTTGAAGCGGCCAGGGCTGTCAAGGATGAAACATTGCAACAGCCGTTGATCCTGCTCGCCACCGCCGATGAGGAAAGCTCCATGGACGGGGCACAGGCACTGGTGGAACTGGGCCGCCCGAGGGCGCGTTACGCAGTCATCGGCGAACCGACCGGCCTGCATCCGGTCAATGCCCACAAGGGCATCCTCATGGAGGCGATCCATCTGACCGGTCGATCCGGCCACTCGTCCGACCCAATGCTGGGTGTGAGTGCGCTGGAAGGCATGCAGCGGGTGATCGCGGATCTGCTAGCCTGGCGCAAGCAGTTGCAGGACGCCCACCACGATGCCGCCTTCAAGGTACCGGTGCCAACCCTGAACCTCGGGCATATTCACGGCGGTGACAATCCCAACCGGATCTGCGGCGAGTGCGAACTGCACATCGATCTGCGGCCGCTGCCCGGCATGGACATGGAGTCGCTGCGCCAGACGCTGGATGCGCGCCTGCAACGGCTGTTCGCCGACACCGAACTCAAGTGGCAAAGACGGGCCCTGATTCACGGCACGCCGGCCATGCATACCGATGTCACATCAAGCATCGTTCGCGAGGCTCAACGCCTCACCGGTCACGCCCCGGAAGCGGTCGCCTTCTGCACCGAGGGCCCGTATCTTGATAAGCTCGGAATGGAGACGGTGATCCTTGGTCCCGGTCATATCGACCAGGCCCATCAGCCTGACGAGTTCATCAGCCTTGACACATTCCAGCCAACCCTCGAGGTGCTGGGCGGACTGATCCGGCGTTTTTGCCTGCAGGCAGCGCAGCCCCCTTCAGGCTAGCGATCTTCCCGACGTCCGCCCGGTCGCTTGCGCAATTCCAGGTAAAACGCGCACAAGATCAGTCCAATCGACACGAAAATGCCGGTCGCGGTGAGGGTATCCCAGTACATGGTAGAGCTCCTTTCAGGTTAAAGTTTAGAGAAATAGCAAATAATAAAGTTCTAATATATGATCATATCGTCAGGTGCAGGGATATCTTTAGGCCGTTATAGCTGTTTCTTCAGTTTATTTTTTATCAGGTTGTTTTGTCTGGTATTTATTGTCGTTCGTAAATATTTGCATGAGGAGTTGAGATGAAAGAACGCAAGGTCGACGTTGCAATCATAGGCTCCGGCAGTGCCGGGCTGTATGCGCTGGGGAAGGTGCGTCCCTCGGGAAAATCATTTGTGCTCATCAATGGCGGTGAGCTGGGGACCACCTGCGCGCGCGTGGGTTGTATGCCTTCCAAGGCAGTGATCCAGGTTGCCGAGGATTATCACCGGCGCAGTGTCTTCAATCGCTACGGCATCGAGGGGCATGAGGACATGAAGCTCTCCATTCCGGAGGCCATGGAATATGTGCAGGATTTACGCGACCTCTTTGTCGAGCGGGTGCTTTCCAACAGTACCGACAAGTTGCCCGGGGAAAACTTCATCGAGGGTTATGCCCGGTTTATCGAGACCAACCTGCTGGAAATCGACAGCGGGGAACGCATACGTGCGGAACGCATCATCATTGCTACCGGGTCGCGCCCGCTCGTGCCGCGGGCATGGGAACCCTTCCGTGACCGGGTCATCACAAGCGATGAATTTTTCGAGCTGGAGGACTTGCCGCAGTCGATTGCGGTCATCGGGCTTGGCGTGATCGGCCTGGAAATCGGCCAGTCGCTCGGGCGCCTGGGGATCGAGGTCACGGGCATCGACCAACTCATGACGATCGGTGGTCTGAGTGATCCGGAGGTCGCCCGCACCGCCATCGAGGTCATCGGCAAGGAGATGCCGCTGTGGCTTGGGCATGCGGCAGAGGTCACCGAGACAGATAACGGCATGCTGCGGGTAAAGGCGGGCGAGCAGGTAGTCGAGGTGGAGCGCGTATTTGCCAGTATGGGCCGCTCGCCCAATCTCGAAAAACTTGGATTGGCGGATATCGGTGTCGAGCTCGATGCGCGCGGCATACCGGTGTTTGACCCGGCCACAATGCGCCTTGGCGAGACCCCGATATATATAGCCGGTGATGTCAGCGGCGTGCGGCCCTTGCTGCACGAGGCCGGTGACGATGGACGCATTGCCGGCTACAACGCGATTTCCGCCGAGCCGATGGCCTTCAGGAGAAAGACGCCGCTCAGCATCACCTTCTGTGATCCCAACATCGTGGTGACCGGCACCCGCTTTGCCGACCTCGACCCGGCCGGCACGGCAATCGGGCAGGTCCAGATGGGGCCGGTCGGTCGTGCCATGATCATGGCCAAAAATCGCGGTCTGATACGGGTCTATGCAGAAAAGGCCAGTGGCCGCCTGCTGGGTGCCGAGATGGCATGCCCGAAGGGTGAAAACCTGGGCCACCTGCTCGCCTGGTGTATACAGCAGGAGATGACGGTTGGCGAAATACTGCAGATGCCGTTCTACCACCCGGTGATCGAGGAGGCGCTGCAGGCTGCACTTTATGATCTGTATGACAAGGTCGATGCGAAGAATGCAACGCCGATTACCGAACTGGTGCCCGTGTAAGGTGTGGCCGGGTGCATTTCAATTGCAACAGCCAGGCTAAATAATTCTCAGGGCATCCACCGGACAGGCCGACACGCACATGCCACAGCCGGTGCAGGCCTCCATGTTGACCCGTGCGCGGCGCTGGTGAACGGTCGTGATGGCCTGGTAAGCACAGCGATCGTGGCAACTCATGCAGATCACGTCATCCCAGGCAATGCAGGTAGCCTGGTTCAGTTCCGCCGTGCCGATCACCGGCCGGTCATCTGCGGCAACATCCAGTTCCATGGGGCAGGCCTCGACGCAGGCCTGGCAGAAGGTGCAGCCGCTGTGGCTGAAATCCAGATAGGGGATGCCGGCCAGTTCATGGTCGGCCGGGTGCAGGCGAATGATGTCCGTTTCGCAGGCACTGACACAGGGATGGGTGCAATCCGGGCATTGCTCCATCAGCGCCAGGCCCTGGTGCCAGGGCGGGGGCGGGCCGAGCGGCCGTTGCCGCACGGCCTCTTTTGTGCGGCCGGCGCGGGTCAGTAATGCGCCGCGCAGAAAGGCCCTGCGTCCACTATCCATAATTACCGGAAGGTGTTGTCCAGCGGGTTAGCCGGTGTCTCTGCTGCGATATCCCGGCAGGCGCATGGCCCAGGTTGCCGGTTCTCTGCTCCGGATTATCTGCCATGATTTTTTTCTCTGAAGGGCCTGTTATTAAATACCCGATGCTGACGGGTAAGTGTGTGTCGGTTTTTTCCCCGGCAGGCAAAATGCTAACGCCTTTCACTTGAATGTTACAGCGTAATTGGCGATTATCAGTTGAAAATAACCGCGGGGATACCGGGACGAATGTCGTAGCTGTTGCCTGTCCCGGCAAAAATAACGGAGGAAAACATGAGTCAACTCTCACCTGAAGAGGAACAGAAGATTCTCGATGGCAAGCCGGTCGGGACCTTTGCCCTGTTGCTGGTTTTTGCCGCCCTGATGCTTGCCGGCTGGGGCTTCATGTTTTTCTACATGTTTCTTGAACACGGACCGGTCAACTAGGGGAGGGCGATACCATGCATGGATCCTCTACGAGCAATTTGTGAAGACCCGCTGGAGCGGAAATGGATATGGTTGTCCCTTGTCCTGGCCTTCCTGATGGGCGGGTTGCTGGGTTTCTATGCCCTTGCCAATAACATTCATCCGCCAAGCAATGTCGAGACCATCGATTCCACGCGCCTGCACCTGTCCGATGAATTCGCCGAGGATAATCTCGGGGTCAAGACCAACGCACGACGGCAGCCTGACCGTGACCCTGGTGGCGGCCCGCTACGGCTTCTATCCCCAGCGTGTCGAGGTGCCGATCGATACCCGGGTCACGTTTCGTATCGCCAGTGCGGATGTCCTGCACGGTGTACATGTCCCGAGCACCAACATGACGACCATGGTTGTACCGGGCTACATCTCCGAAGTGACGACCACATTCCCGCGGGCCGGGGAGTTTTCGCTGCTGTGTAACGAATACTGCGGGCTTGGACATGACGCCATGTGGTCGCGCCTGGTCGTGACTGAAAAGTCCGCCGGGGGAGAAACATCATGAATCATCAGTGCCGCATGAATGCTGCCGGTTCGCCAGCATAATCGGTCGCTAGCGGAGATGCTGCCGGTATAAGTCTGGCAAGCATGTGGGTCGGGTTTATTGCCTTTGTCGTGGCTGCCCTGCTGGGTTTTTACCAGGTCATCGTAAGGATCGACCTGATCCCGGCACTGAAATCACCGGCGTTGTATTTCGGCTCGGTGTCGACGCACGGGGTGCTGATGGGGTTCGTGCTGACCACCTTTCTGGTGATGGGGTATGGCTATTACACGGCGACGACCAGCCTCAAGCAGGAGTTGTGGAACAAGCCGCTCGCCTGGTTCGGTTTCTGGCTGGCGCTGGTTGGTGTGCTCCTGGCTGCAGGACCCCTGCTGACGGGCAATGCCTCGGTGCTGTACACCTTCTACCCGCCGTTGATGGCACACCCGGCGTTCTATATCGGCGCGACCCTGCTGGTGGTGGGTTCCTGGGTGTGGTGTCTGGAGATGGTCATGATGTTCTCCATCTGGAAGAAGGCGCACCCGGGTGAGACCGTGCCGCTGGCGATGTACGGCACCACGGCGAACGCCATCCTCTGGTTTATTACCAGCCTCGGTGTTGCCTCGGAAATGCTGTTTCAGCTGATCCCCTGGTCACTGGGTATCATCGAAACCGTCGATGTCGGACTGGCAAGGACGCTGTTTTCCTGGACGCTGCACGCCATTGTGTATTTCTGGCTGTTTCCGGCCTATATCGCACTCTACACCCTGCTGCCGAAGGCGGCCGGTGGCCGGCTGTTCAGCGACCAGATGGGCCGGCTCGCCTTTATCATGCTGCTGGTTTTTTCGGTGCCAATCGGCTTCCATCACCTGTACATGGATCCGTTCCAGGCAGACGGCTGGAAGTTTCTGCACATGACGGGCACCTTCATGGTGGCGGTCCCGACCCTGATTACCGGTTTCACCATCATCGCCTCGCTGGAAATCGCCGGGCGCTTGCGCGGCGGCAAGGGGCTGCTTGGCTGGATCAGCTGCACTGCCCTGGGGGAATCCCATGGTGCTCGCCGCCATACTGGCGATGCTGATGCTCACCTTCGGTGGATTTGGCGGCATGATCAATGCCAGTTATTCCATGAATACCATGGTGCATAACACCCAGTGGGTCACCGGCCATTTTCACCTGATATTTGCAGGCACCACGGTGATCATGTACTTCGCCATTGCCTATTACCTGTGGCCGAAGCTGACCGGCCGGCAGCTGTATTCCACCGGCATGGCGATCAGGCAACTCTGGCTGTGGTTTATCGGCATGCTGATCCTGACACTGCCCTGGCACCAGCTCGGTCTGGCCGGCCAGCCGCGGCGTATCTCGTCCACGCCCTATGACGAGTCCCTCGTGCAGGCCTGGCTGCCGGCCGAATTCGCCATGATCGTCGGCGGGGCTATCCTGTTCCTGTCGGCAGTGATGCTGATCTATAACCTGGTGAAGACCCATGGCAATGCGCAGGCAGAAACCAGGCTCGAGGTGGAGTATGCCGAGCCGCTGCATTCTATACAGCGCATGCCGCACCTGATGAACAGCTTCGGTTTCTGGGTGTTGCTGGTAGTTGTTTACATGGTGGCCAGCTACGGCTACCCGATTGCCCAGTTCTTCCTGATGGAGACTTACGGAGCGGTACCATGGAGCATATGATCATGATGCGTATAGCGGCTGTATTGACCGCAATGGTGTTGCCGCTGGCGACGGCATCGGCCGAACCCTCATCGGAAGTTGCGTTTGATGTGCCGACCATCCGGCTGCTGCGTGATGCGGACCCGGCGCGGGGCGAAGCGCTGGCGAAGGAAAAGAAGTGCAGCAAGTGCCATGGTGATGCCGGTGTTTCGAATGATTCCCTGGACACCAACATAGCCGGGATAAGGGCAAGTTATCTCTACAAGCAACTCAAGGATTACCGGGGCGGGCAGCGCGATAACCGGGATATGAAGAAGCAGGTGCGTGATCTCGATGATCAGCAGATGGCAGACCTGTCCGCCTGGTATGCCACCCTGGAGCCTGCACCGCAGGCCACGGGTCAGGCCGGGGATCCCGCCGTGCTGGAGCTGGTGTTTCGTGGTGACCCGACCCGGTTGCTCAAGTCCTGTGCCTCCTGTCATGGCCAGCGTGGCCAGGGCGGGCAGTTTGACAGTCCACCCCTGACCGGTCAGTACCCGGAGTATTTCATCACCACCCTGACGGAGTTCAAGGAAGGTGACCGGGCCAACGATATCTATGGGCGCATGCGCACGGTTGCCGAGGTACTGACAGAGGAGGAGATCGAGGCGCTGGCTGCCTATTACAGTGCGGCACTGCCGGAAGAATAACGGCGCGCATCCGTCACACTCCTGCGGGTTTCCCCGAGCTGTGCACCACCGTCGGACCGGGTGCCTCGTCTTTTCCTGTTATCCTGAAGCATGTCCACGGATGCCGCTGCACAGCTTTCAGAGCGAACCGCCCGACGCCGCAGGCGCCCGGTGTTTTCATTGCGGTCTGCCGGTGCCGGTCAATTTTGTATCGCCGCGCCTCGAGGTGTTTGGCCAGTGGCCGTGAATTCTGCTGTCATGGTTGTCATGCCGTGTGCAAGGCCATCGTCGATTCCGGGCTGGACGATTACTACCGCCATCGCACCGACCCGGCCGTCTCCGCCAGCCGCCAGTTTGTACCCGACTTCCTCGACCAGGTTGAACTGTTCGACCGGCCGGAAATCCAGCAGGACTTCGTCACGTGCGTCGGTGACAGTCGGGAGGCGGCACTGCTGCTCGACAATATCCGTTGCCCGGCCTGCCTGTGGCTGAATGAAAAGCACCTGCGCAGCCTGCCCGGCGTGCTTGATGTACATATCGATGACACCACGCAGCGGGCCCGTGTGCGCTGGGACCCGCATGCCATTCGCCTCAGCGAGATCCTGCGTGCCATCACCGCTATCGGCTATATCGCCCACCCCTACGATGCCTCACGCAGCGAACAGCTGAACCGGCTGCGGCGCCGGCGCAGCACCGAACGGCTGCTGTTTGCCGGACTCGTCGGCATGCTGGTGATGAATTTTTCCCTGACCACCTATCTCATGGGTGAAACCGGCCCGGCCGGGGAGTTGCCGCTGTGGATTGTTGTCGGACGCTGGACCAGTGTATTGCTGGCAATAATGCTGCTGGCCTATCCCGGCCAGGAGTTTTTTGCCGGCGCGTGGAGTGATCTCCGCCGGCGTCGTCCCGGTATGGATGTGCCCGTGGTGCTGGGCCTGTCGGCCGCGTTTCTCGGCAGCCTGCATGCCACGGTCACGGGGCGGGGCGAGGTCTATTTCGACTCCATCGCCATGTTCATCTTCTTTCTGTTGCTGGCGCGGCGCTATGAGCTGCGCGGCAAGCTGAGTGCGGCCGACCGGCTCGAGCGGCTCGCGCGGGTTACACCGGGCACGGCATCGCGGCTGGACAGTGACGGCAACCTGAACGAGGTACCGGTCGACGAACTGGTGGCCGGGGACCGCATCCGGCTGTTACCCGGTGCAACCCTGCCGGTCGATGGCATCCTTGTTGATGGTATCAGCAGCTTCAATGAATCGCTGCTGACCGGTGAAGCGCACCCGGTGCTGCATCAGCCGGGCGATGCCGTAATTGCGGGCTCGGTCAACGGCGACCAGCCGGTCACCGTCAGTGTAACCCATGCAGTGCAACAGTCCGCGATCAGTGAAATCCGCCAGCTGGTGGAACGTGGCCTGGAGCTGCGGCCGCGCTATGCCATTCTGGCCGAGCGGGTGGCCAGCGGGTTTGTGGTCGTACTGCTGCTGATTGCCACGGCCACGGCGCTTTACTGGTGGCAGGTGGAGCCGTCCAACTGGCTGTCGAGTACGATTGCCGTGCTGATCGTAACCTGTCCCTGTGCACTGGCGCTGGCAACACCCGTGGCGCTGGCGGTGAGTGCCGGGCGATTCATCGACCTGGGCGTCCTGCCGCTGCGCATGCGTGCCCTGGATGCCCTGGCGCGCGCGGATCTGTTTGTCTTCGACAAGACCGGTACGCTCACCCGCGGACAGCCGGCTGTAGCCGGGGTGTGGCCCACCGCGGACCTGGATGCAGATACCTGCCTGCGTCACGCCGCCGCCCTTGCGGCCGAATCGGCCCACCCGGTGGCCCATGCGCTGCGCGATCGCGTACCGACACCCGGGCTTGTCACCGCCGCAGTGCAGAACGTGCCGGGCGACGGGATACTGGCCGACATTGCGGGTCGGGAATGGCGCCTTGGAAAACCGGAGTTTGCCGCCGATGCCAGTGCCTTTGACGATGCTGCCCGCAAGCTGATTACAGAGGCTCGCGCCCGCGGTCAGCTGATTTCGGTGCTGGCCAACGATGCAGGCGTGCAGGCCGTACTGTCCTTCGATGATCCGCTGCGGCCTGGCGTGGAGCGCATGCTGGCCGGTCTGCAGCACAGCGGCGTGCGCGATATCGTGTTACTCAGCGGTGATGCGCCCGACAGTGTGCAGCGACTGGCGAGGCAACTGGGCATCAAGAATGCCATTGGCGGCCAGTCGCCCGCGGACAAGCTGGCCTGGACGCGGGCACAGCAGGAGCAGGGACGTCAGCTGGCCATGTTCGGTGACGGCATCAACGATGCCCCGACACTGGCCGCTGCCGATATATCGATTTCTTTTGCCGAGGCGACCGACCTGGCCAACGCCAGCAGTGACTTCCTGGTGCTGGGTGATGATGCCGGCGCGCTGGTGGAGGCGCGGCGACTTGCCCGCCAGACTCGCCGCAATATCATGCAGAATTTTGCCTGGGCGGGAATCTACAACTTGTGTGCCGTGCCGTTTGCCGCGGCCGGCTGGATCCCGCCCTGGGGTGCGGCCATCGGTATGTCATTAAGCTCGTTGCTGGTCGTCCTGAATGCCCTGCGGCTGAAATAAACGATCACACCGACACGCCGGGCGCGCCATGCCGTTGACAAAAAAAGACCCGCCAGTTGGCGGGTCCAGTGTTGCCGGTGATGACCTGTGGCCTCAGCCAAAGATATCGTGGGTGATATTGTTAAACCAGCTGTGGGCATACAGGACCTCACGCGCACGATCTTCCGGCGAGCTGTCCATCGGTGTCAATCCGCCGGATCCCTTGACCTTGGCGACCTTGCCGTCAACCAGGTTGTAAACCATGGCCACCGAGACGCCGTCCTCCGGGGCTACGATGCTGTAGCAGGTATTGACCCAGGAGGGTGCAGGCGCTTCGCGACCATTTAGCAGTTCGACCACCGCAGCGGCAACCACCTTGGCTTCCGAGTTCGCCGCATAGCCCGACTTCGGTAACGGTGACTGGATGGCGGCATCGCCAACGACATGGATGTCCTTGTGTATGGTGGACTCGAAAGTCTTGCCGCTGACCGGGCACCAGCCCGTATCATTGGTGAGGCCCGCTGTCTCGGCAATGTTACCGGCCTTCTGCGCCGGGATGATATTGGCCACGTCCGGTTTCAGTTCCTCGAAATCGGTAGACACGGTACCGGCCCTGGCATTGACGCGCATGACCCCGCCGCCGGTGTCAGCAGCCTTGCGCCATTCGATCATGCCGGGGTAGTGACGTTCCCAGGCCTGGGTAAAGAGCCCCTGTTTGGAGAATTTGTCCTTCTTGTCCAGGATCAGGATCTTTGATTTCGGCTTGTGGTTTTTCAGGTAATACGCAATCTGGCAGGCGCGCTCATAGGGCCCGGGCGGGCAGCGGAACGGGTTCGGTGGCGGGGCGATTACAACGGTACCGCCATCCTTCATACCTTCCAGTTGCTTGCGCAGCAGTCCAGTCTGCGCACCGGCCTTCCAGGCATGCGGGAATCGCTCCATGGCAGCGGCATCGTAGCCTTCGATGTTGTCACGGAAAGCGATACCAGGCGCGACAATGCAGCGGTCATAGCTGAAGCTTTTGCCGCCGCTGGTTTTGACCTTGTGTCCCCGGGCATCGATGGCAGTGACCGTATCGTGGACCACCGTGACACCGTGCTTGCGCAGGCCGTCATAGCCAAATTTAAGGGACTCCAGCTTGCGGTCGCCGCCGAGCACCTCGTTGCTGAGATAGCAGGTGTAATAGTGCTTGTTCGGCTCGATCAGCGTGACATCGACTGACGAGTCGGCGCGGCGAATATATTTTGCGGCCGTGGCGCCCGCTGTACCGCCACCGACGATGACCACTTTTTTATGCCCGCCGGCTGCGGCAATCACGGGGAAACCGACGGCGCTGACAGCAGCAGCTGCACTTGCGGCCTTGATGAAATTTCTGCGGTTAATGTTCTTCATGATTCAGTGTCTCCCCTTATTGTTGACTTGCGTAGAAATGCACCAGGGCATCGATGTCGGCATCGCTGAGCCCCTTGACCTTCTTCATCATCTTCTTGGGCATCTCCCGGGTACCCGCCTTGGTATCCATCAGGGAATACTTCAGGTAGGGCGCCCACTGGCTGGCCAGGATGCCGGCATCGTCGTCCGGGAGGCCGCCGTTCTCGTCGTGGCATTTGGCGCAGTTCTTCTCATGCAATTTCAGACCGGCCGCGACCTTGGCCGAATCGGTCTTCTGACTGGTGGTCGCAATCGGTTGTTTGGCGAACACGGCGGCCATCAGTGCAAATTCCTCGTCACTGTAGCCCTTGGCAATGCGCCCCATCACCGTACTGTGACGATCACCGCTCTTGAAAGCCTTCATGGTGTCTACCATGTAGGTTTCCGACAGACCGGCAATGCTCGGTATCGCCGGACCAGTGCTTGCACCATCGGTGCCATGACATCCGGCACAGGTATCGGCCAGCATGGTGCCGGTCGGGGCGGCCGCAACATGGGCTGACCCCAGCAGCAAGCCGGACCCCAGGAGTATGGATAGTATTTTTCTTGAAGGCATGGAGCGTCTCCTCTGTTTATGTCGATTTATCAACAGCCGTACTGCAGTCTCGGCATCGGGAAACAGAAGTGTGATTTCCTGCCCCCGCGCATAAGTTCGTTACCGCTTCTTGTCATGGTGATGTATGCATGACCATCACTCGTCCCGGTTTTTTTGCAGCCGGATTATTTAATATTTTGAGTACCGACTTTAGTATTTAATCATCAGCAAGTCAAAGTCTTAAAAACTGAATTTCACACGCCTGGCAAACGATTGTCACAAGGTTCTGTCCGGTCTCGAAGTCAGGTGCTGCGGCAGCAGAATATCTCACGCTGGCGATAATTTTTTTCAGTGTTTTACTGCCAGCATTATCATCTTGCATTGCTGTCGCGACCGTCTACATTAGTAGTTATGGGTAGTAGTTATGTGTTGGTACAACTTTTGTACAAGAGTTGTGTGTTGATGCAGCTTTTGTATAAGAAAATAAGAAATAACTTGAAGTTTCCTGGTTTCGATCAGCAAGTACTTACAAGGGGGGGTTATGACTAGACAGTGGTGG
Organism: uncultured Gammaproteobacteria bacterium; assembly: GCA_963827755.1. GTDB lineage: Bacteria > Pseudomonadota > Gammaproteobacteria > UBA9214 > UBA9214 > UBA9214. The sequence goes on along the minus strand of CAWHCQ010000036.1, from coordinate 10,721 downwards.
TTCTGGATTGCGGGTTTGGTCCTGTTTGGCATGCAGAGTGCGGGGATTGCATCGGTCAAATCGGCGCCGGGCGAGATTTCCAAAGAGACCAGGGAATGTGTTAAGTGCCATGCAAAGCTCAATCCCGGCATCACCCAGGAATGGGGCAAGAGCAAGCATTATGGCGCCAATGTCGGCTGTTACGAATGCCACGCGGCCGACAAGGGTGATGTCGATGCCTACATCCACGACGATAAAAAGGTCAAGAAGCTGATATCCATCCTGGTGACGCCCAAGGATTGTGGCAATTGCCATGAGAAGGCCGCCAAAGAGATGACCAGCTCCCGGCATGCCAAGGCCGGACATATCCTTGATTCACTGGATAACCTGCTTGCCGAGGTGGTCGAGGGTAACCGTGGAATGGTCACGGAAGGATTCCCTGGCGGAAACTCTGCCGCAGCAGTCAACGGTTGCTGGCAATGCCACGGTTCCAAGGTAAAGGTATTGAAAGACGGCCGGCTGGACCCGGCAACCTACCCGAATACCGGTGTCGGACGTATCAATCCCGACGGTTCAGAGGGCAGCTGCACGGCCTGTCACTCCCGCCATGCCTTCTCGACGGCACTGGCCCGTGAGCCGGATAACTGCGGCAAGTGTCACCTCGGACCCGATCACCCGCAAAAAGAGATCTACGAGGAATCCAAGCATGGCATTGCCTTCAAGGCCTACAAGGACGAATTGAACATGGACAGTGCCAAGTGGATCGTTGGCGTGGATTACACGGCGGCGCCCACCTGTGCCACCTGTCACATGGGTGCCACCAGGAACCAGCCGTCCAGTCATAACGTCGGTGACCGCATCAGCTGGACCAATCGTCCGCCTGTATCCGTACGTCCCGAGGTCATGGATGCCAAGATGGGGCTCGCCAGCGCCAACCTCAAGTGGGACGAGCGGCGTGATAAGATGGTTGACGTATGTAATGCCTGTCACAGCGAGAATCATACCGAACAGTTCTACATCCAGTACGATGCGCTGATCGAACTCTATAACGAGAAGTTCGCCAAGCCCGGCAAGGCACTCATGGCCGCGGCCAAACCCCTGCTGAAGCCGGCCAAGTTCAGCAACAAGGTCGAGTGGACCTGGTTCGAGCTCTGGCATCACGAGGGGCGCCGTGCCCGCATGGCCGCTTCCATGCAGGCCCCGGATTACACGCACTGGCATGGTACCTATGATCTCGCCAAGCACTTCTACACCAAGATGGTGCCGGAGCTGGAGCACCTGATCGAGGCGAACCATAATTCCACCGATCCGGTGAAGGCCAAGGCTGCACGTGATCTCAAGAACAAGCTGGACGAGGTTCTGAGTTCGGAGAACCACAAGTGGTATCTTGGCCAGCGTACGAAAGCCAAATAGGGCAGTCGGGCTAACCTGGCCTGGTTTCTGTATGCAGCCATTCCCCGTGCGACCTGCGCGGGGAGTGGCTTTTTTTTTGCAAATGCCAAGCCGTTTGCCATCATTCGCATGGCCTTGCAATGGTCGGTCTGAATTGCAGTTTTCAACTGGCCGGTATACCTTTCTGTCTTTTGGTTATTACAACCATGACTAAGTCAGGAGGGCCAGGAATGAATCAATTCAAACAAACTCTGCGAACCGGGCTGTACCAGGTTATCCTGCTGGCCTGTATCAGTCTGTTACTGCCGGTAAGCGGCTGTGCCGACGATCCACCGGTCAGGTCCTTCAAGGTGGAGGGTGATTTCGCGGATGTGCTTGACAGCGTCAAGACAGCCATCGTGGGCAAGGGTATCAATATCGCCCACACCCTGCCGGCCAGCGATATGCTGAACCGGACAGGCGAGGCGTTTGGTATTACCGAGAATGTTTTTATTGCAGCCGAGACCGTCGAGTTTTGCAGTGCAAGTATTTCCCACCAGCTTGCGCAGGCGAACTACGAGAATATCCTGCTGTGCCCGTTCACCATCAGCATCTATGTGCTGACGGCTGACCCGAAGCACGTCTACCTGTCCTATCGTCGCCCGTTTACATTGCCTGATGAAAACTCAGGGGCGGCCGTGCAGAAAGTCGTGCAATTGATCGAAAGCGTTATCAGTGAGGCCACGGCGTGGTAATCATGAATGCCAGGCCGGGTTCGTGTTCTTACGCTGTTGCCCTCGATCGATTTTAACCGTGGCTACTGCGTGTACTCGTGGCAACTGAGCGTATTCGGATCCTGTGATGCACAACGGCAGAATGCTGTGGATCCATCCTTCCAAAGCGGATGGGTGGAAGGCCCCGGCTGCTGGCGGGCCGAAAGTCAAAGTACTAACCACTGAACAGCGCGAGATTGACCGCCAGGCACGGCTTACTATCAGCCGGGAGCTGGGTCATGAGCGCGAGCAGATCACGGCAGTTTATTGCGGGAAGTAGAATGCTGGTCGACTGTGGAAATTACTATTAATATTCAGATTTTCTTAATGGCACTATTTGGAAGGCCGAAGGGCAGGTTTCGAGTGTATTCAGTACCTTTGGTCTCGTAATCTAGCGTTGATCAATAAAAGGGCGAGTAACGGCCAGAAAGAGACATCTGCCGGATTGCAGCGAAGGCCGCAGTAGCAGCAAAACTTGCCGTTCCCGTCATGCAATCGTTCTGCAAAGGCGGGGAAGGATCAGTTTAACTCGAAGCTAGTCTGCCAGGGACACGATGTCTTTCAGATACGACGGCCCCAGGCCAATCGAGTTAAGCCTGGACAACACCGCCGGTGTCTGGGCCACCACGAAAGAGGCGGTCAGGTGCTGATGATCGCGGAATACGGTGAGTCCGTCCCTGCTACGCGCTGCGCAGCTTCGTCCGGGGCAGACCAGGTCGTTGAGGTTCAGTATATGTACATTGGGAATGCCGCTCGCCGCCCGCCCCATGTACGTAGCAACATCATCGCTGGCTGTATTCATCAACGCTTCTTCACAGATGTGCTGACTGTTGCGCAGACGAGACGTGAAACGGTACGGCTCTTTGAGGCAGCTCGGCCCGTCGAAACTGAGTACCGGCGTGCCCGCAATGATTACGACGTGTCGCACGGCCGAGGCGAGCTTTGCGATTACACGCTCTGTGCCTCCAACCCATTCGGACTTTGAGAAGTTATAAGTGGATGAGCTGCCGATAAACACAATATCCGGCTGAAGCCTTTCGATATACTCGATGCTTCTGTTCCGCCACTCCGTGCAGACGTCATACATCTTGCCTGCGGGCTTGTAGTAGTATTCAAGGTCTGCGATCGCACACGCAGATTTGGTCAGAACCAATACTTGCCAGTCAGGCTCTTTGTAGATTTCCGGCAATAATGAAGCCCACTGCGTGCCGATGCTGTCTCCGATCAGCACAGCGGTATATCTGGCATTGCTGTCGCCGATCACGCACGGCACAACCTTTGAATTGTGGTACCAACTATCGCACTTGAACGCCACAAAGATGTTGGGTGCATCGGCACGGGAATCAGTGTCGCCGTGATTGGCCGATGCAACTGCGTCCCTGAAAACCACGGTACTCAGCGAGTGTGACAGCCCGAACGTAACGACTATAGCCAGTGCAGACGTCAACGTTACGAGTCGCGTGGGAGTCGCACTGAAGCGACCCTTCCAGAACGGTCTTTCGATCCAGTGATAGCTCACTACTGCGAGCAGGATTGCAATGCCTACAAGAGCGGCAATACCAGCCGGTAGCTCCGCCAGGCCGAATGCACCACCGAGCAACAGGACCGGCCAATGCCACAAGTACAGAGAATACGAGCGGTCACCCAGCCAGACGAAGGCCCTGCCTGCGAGTATGCGGCTCACGGCGGGTGCTTGCGTGCCGGTTCCAGCGTGTATCAGTAGCGCCGCACCAATGGACGGAAACAGTGCGTAATAGCCCGGGTAGTTAAGCTCGGTATGCAGCAACACCGCGCTGCCAATAATAAGTACCAGGCCCAGGGCGCCAGCCAGTTGCATCGTAGTGGTCGAGTGAAGGAATCCGGAGTCGCCAGACCACCCCAATCGAGATCTGTGCGAGTAGACGAATACACTCGCGCCCAGGGCAAACTGCCAGCCGCGGGATGGCATCATGTAGAACGAAAGCAACGGCGCAGTTTGCGCCCAGTAGAGACAAAGGCCGATACCGATAACGAAAAAGATGGCAATGACGGTGAACAGAGACCGGAAATCACGATCCGGTTTGGAGCTGGCGGCAGCGATTACAAAGGAAAGCGATACCAGCCACGGCCAAACGGCATAGAACTGCTCCTCGATGCCCAGCGACCACGTATGCAGGAAGACATCTTTGGCCTTCAGAGCCGCAAAGTAGTCAAACTCGGCGAAGGCGAAGTAGAAGTTGCTGGTCCAGGTCGCCGAATACACTAATGAACCGGTCTGCATTTGCGCTTCATAACTGGACAGCAGCATCGATGCCAGGAAAAGCACCGTAACCAGCATGACAAGCAGTGCGGGCAACAGGCGCCGTAACCGTCGGGAAAGGAACGTACCATAACGGATCGTCCCGGTCTCCAGACGCTCCTTTACTAAAAGGCCGGTAATCAGAAACCCGGAGAGTACGAAAAACACATCCACGCCAACAAATCCGCCTGCAAAGCCAGGGATGTTCGCGTGTGCCAGCACTACTATCGCGATAGCAATCGCTCGCAGGCCCTGGATGTCAGGGCGATATGGTATTTTCTGCTCCGAGTTCATTGATTAAAGAAAGAATAAAAGCCCTTTTCCGTACAATACGAGGTTATCGGCAACCCTCTGAATTTCTTTGAGTTCAACAAGAAGTACGAGGAGTTTTATAACAAATTATGTCAAAGGTTGCCGACCAGAGTCCGGCTCGGGAACGACTACTTACAGTACTTTTAAGACATGCAGACACTTACGATGAAGGTCGTGGTTGGGTCGACTCCCGTCGTTTAGTCCAATCTTATATGGGTAAATCATGTACTTCCGGTTTCGAGCGGATACTTGCCGTTCCCGATCGCATGAACCTGGTTCCTGGCTGAAACAGTAAACGCGTACCTTCGGCCACTTTCGGACATTCAGAGTTATTAGCTATTTGGAAGATTGAATAGTGTGCGTGTGTGTTGGTCGGGTATCCCTTTAAGCGCTATAGCATTAATTTCGAGGTTACCTGTCATACTGTATATATTTGAGAATCCAACTTTTCGTAGTGCTGTCAAAAGGGATTTCTGTGTAAAACCAGTTTTGTGGGCGTAAAAGTCTTGACCGCTTTGCTCTATTTCAACGCTATAACCGTACAGTACATCTAGAACCATAATCGGCCCAGCCGGCGACTCGTAAAGTACATCATCTATATCTAAACCTCGCTCGATAGTGACTTTCATCACTTCTGCTATGTCTGGTACTCGTATTTGCGCAAAGCCACCGTCCTTAAGAACGTGCAAGAATCCAGCAAGAACCTTCGGTACATCATGTCTATAGTAGTGCTCAAGATTATGTGAACAATAAACTGCATCGAACTGACCAGCCTCAAGAGATGTAAGCTGGCGTGCATCACACACAATATCTGGCGAGCCTTTCGGGTCTATATCAAGCAGCAAATGCTCAAACTCAGTATATTGAGAGGGCAGTGGGATCGCCTTGTTATTGCCTCCCACGTTCAAAACTCGTTTCACTTCCGTTTGTCCTAACGTTTCCAAAATCACACTCCAGGAAGCAGCATAGATAACAAATGGCTACACGAACCCATTTTTTAATGAGCGAAATTTTCAGTACTATTGCAGCAAGTCTTGAGCAGATCAAGCCAGTAGAGTTTTTAAATACTCGGAAATCAGGTATAGAAAGTATGGAAAGAGACCAGTCGTACTGAACGTCCCACTTGGGTGTGCGCCGTGCGAAGGCGGCGTTTTCCAGTGGGTGAGAGTCCCACCCGGCAATTTTGCTCCAGCCGGAAGCAATCGGAGCAGTCATGGAGGTAACGAAGTGGCTGAAGCCTCTGATGTAAAAGATCATTTTAGATGATCCAGTGAGTGTGCAGGCCGTAACGTGAGTGAACGCTGAGCAATCCTCGAAAAGGACGTTGCACAGGCCGACCCGCCCACCCATGCGGGGAAGGCTGATATGACTGGGGGGAATGAGCAAAGCAGTGCCCTCAGTCACTGTGCCGGGGTAGTGGCGACAGCATGTACACAAGGGAAACGCACGCAACACGGGAAGCCCCTTGGCGTGGTGAAGGATGACCAACCGGACGCCCGTGAGGGACAGGCCGGGCGCCTTGGGGTGGCGGAGAGGTCCGTAGTACCGGGGAAGCCGGGTAATGCCGGTGGAGGGAAGGGACCTCAGTTCAAGACAAACGCAGGACGTAGGAAAGGACCGACACCCGTCGTTTAGCTGAATCTTATATAAAAATTTCATGTAGTTCCGAGTTCGGGCCAATATCGGATATACGCCAGACACCTGGATATGTGATTGGTCAATCTACTTCTCAGTTCGGCCAGAACCGGTCATTCCCAGCCAGCATGTGGAGGTCTCAGTAGCAGCATAAGTGACCGTTCACACCCAGCAATCTGTATTCACACTTGCGGGGAGAGGCAAAACAGGACATTCAGCACAAATGAAAACGGCTCCCGAATAAGCCATTGTTGATATTATCGAAATATGAGTGAGAACAAGAATCAAATTAAGGCAAATGTCGCGGTGGTGCAGCAATCCACTATCACATGCCCTGAATGTGGACACTGTGAGACTGAAACGATGCCAACTGATTGTTGCCAGTTCTACTACGAGTGTAAGGGCTGCGGTGTGATATTACGCCCCAAATATGGTGACTGCTGTGTTTACTGTTCCTTTGGTACAGTGCCATGCCCCTCAATTCAGGTAGCAAGTCAGAAAGGAAAGCATAATGCACACTAAAACCACACGACAATGGCAACACGACCATATCTTCGGTCAGGACAAGGTAAGACCTGGTGAGCGCCGCACCCTTTGGGTAATACTCATCACCGCGACGATGATGGTCATCGAGATTACTGCGGGCCTCGTATACGGCTCAATGGCTCTGCTGGCAGATGGTTTGCATATGGCCTCGCATACAGCAGCCCTCGGCATCACAACCATCGCCTATGTCTATACTCGTCGGTGTGCCGCAGATTCGCGTTTCTGTTTTGGGACAGGCAAGGTCAATGCCTTCGCTGGCTATACGAGTGCGGTATTACTTGCCCTCTTTGCACTCCTAATGGCGTGGGAGAGTATTAACCGTTTATTTAACCCTGTCGAGATTGCCTTTAATCAAGCCATTGTAGTTGCAGTTCTGGGCTTAATAGTTAATGGTGTCAGCATGATTATGTTGGGGGGGCATCATCATGGACACGACCATGAACACCAGCATGCAGACCCACACCATCACCGCCATGAGCATACGGATCACAACCTCCGTGCCGCTTATCTTCATGTCTTGGCAGACGCACTTACATCGTTGCTAGCAATTTTCGCTCTGCTTGCTGGAAAATTTATGGGTCTGAATTGGATGGACCCGGTAATGGGAATCGTTGGTGCTATTTTGGTGGCTCGGTGGTCCTTGGGGTTGATTCGCGATACAAGTGGCATACTGCTGGATCATCAGGCCCCTAGTGTCATGCTGGAACAAACTCGTGCCGCCATCGAGAGTGTTGATGATAACCGAATTGCTGATCTACATATCTGGTCCATTGGGCCTGGAATCTATTCAGCCACACTAGCTGTAGTGAGTGACACACCCAAGCAGCCGGAGTACTACAAAAGTCTCATCCCCAGGGATCTTGGCATCGTTCACACAATTGTGGAAGTTCATCTTTGCCAGGAGTAAAGGATTATCCCCAGGCAAGTCTGTATTCGTTTTGTCATAGTGGGGTATAGATTGCTCTTACCTTTGATCGGTCTCGCGATGTGAGCTTTGTATAATAAAGTTCCTCCCTGGCATAGCAAAACTGTCATTCATATATGGTTCCACCTGAATCACTTTCCATTTTCTTATCGACCTTTACCCTCATTGCTCTGGCGGAGATCGGTGACAAGAGCCAGTTGGTGTGCATGACCTTGGCGGCCCGTCACCGTCATTGGCCTGTGATACTGGGAGCGACGACAGCATTTCTTGTGCTTAATACCTTGGCAGTATTATTCGGCGCGGGAGTGGCTGCCTGGGTGCCTGAACGTGTGACTGCTGGATTGGTAGCCGTATTGTTCGGTGTCTTTGGTATTCACGCCTTATGCAAACAGGATGATGACGAGTCAGGGGATGTGGCGGAGAGGTCGGGCCACGGCATTTTCCTTACTACACTGCTGTTGATCTTTGTGGCCGAATTCGGCGATAAGACACAGATCGCGGTAGCGGGATTGGCAGGTAGTTTAGATCCTATACCAGTGTGGTTGGGTGCCACTGCCTCTTTGGTAATGGTGTCAGTGCTTGGGGTATGGGCCGGACGCACGATGTTGCAGCGCCTTCCTCATCTTTGGCTGCACCGGATGAGCGGTGGTGTCTTCCTGGTGTTCGCTTTACTGGCGGCTTGGCGAGCGGTTGCCTGAGATGCCCCATTCAAATCAGGGACTGTGAAGGTCCTGTATGGATCGATAGTCTCGGTCCAGAACCCGGCCCGGGAACGACAGGTTCCAGTACGTTTAAGACATACAGTAACTTACGCTGAATGTCGCAGTTGGGTCGTTTGCTGTCTTTTAGCTAATTATTAGATAGTTATTTGCTTAACGGCTGGTTGCGGGCTGATACCTGCCGTTCCTGGCCCACCTCTCACCGATTGTTGCAATGCCCGACGAAGACTGGAGTCGGCCAACTCTAGCCATCCCGGGTACTGGTCTGAACGGCAAGTTCATACACAGAGAAGACATTCATAACCTGGTTGCGCTCTTCGCCGACCCACAAGAGACATTTGTAGGCCGAATACTCGGGCCCGGCTATCGTCGCCAGTCGGCGGGGCTGTCGAATTATTCTCACTCAGGTGATCAGGGCGATACCGGCCAGGTACTCGTGGAAATAGACTGCCAGGGCTGATACTGCCAGCGCCACGATCACGATAATAATATCCTGGCCCCAGCCGTCAGGTTTGCCGGGCTTGATCCAGATGCCATCGCGACGGTTGATGGTCAGCATCGAAACCAGGCTCCAGACGCCCAGCACCGAGAACAGCAGCAGTGATCGGCTGTCGCCGTTCATCAACAGGTGCGCGATCGCCCACAACAGCACCCCGCTGAGCTGGGGGTGCCGGATCACGCGCTTGATGCGTGTCGACGGGAAGTTGGCGGCGACCAGCAGCACGAAAGCAATGACCACGAGCAGCATCGCAGGTTCACGCAGCTCGGCCAGCGGAGTATAAACCGGCGTCGGGATCGCGCTGCGCCAACCGAATACGATCAGCAGCAGCCCGGCCAGGATGCACAGCGCGAAGATACCCTGGTAGGCCTTGTCGCCGATGCGACTTATCAGTTTTTGCCGCTGCTCCGGCAGCAGCGACGGAAACAGGTGCACCACCACCCAAAGCAGTAAACCGGTTGCGAGCATGCTCATTGCGTTTTCTCCCCATGCATGAATCATGCGCAATTTAGCCGTCTTGTTCCCGTCTTGCAATCACGCGACTAGTTGTCTGGCTGACAAATCAAAAGAAAAGCGCTAGAGTAGCTCGTCATTTGTCTTCCGGGGTTTGCCGACTGCAGTGCTGCGGTTATATTTGACGCTGCGTTTCCAAGTGGGTTAACACAGATGTCAGCTTTCGCCTCAATCTCGGGCATACAATATAAGATGCTGTACTTCCGTTTAGGGTTGGAAGTACGCGTTTAGCTGAAAACTCAACTGCTTCCCCCGGTAACGTCCTTTTTGAGCAGTCACTTACCCTTCGGCGCACCCTGAATAACGATTGTTTTTGAGACCGGCAACGGAGACACCGGCAGAACCAGACATTCACAAAGTCGCAAATCGGCTGATGATGAGGTGTTGGATAAATATAGGCCGATTGTGTAAATGACGGTTTAACCGTTACCTTTATTTCCCGTGGAATACACCGCTAAACGTTTGGATGGGGCGAGAATGCTTCCTTCTTTCGTTATGGCACCTACGACAGGTAAAAAGCACATCGCGTCCATCTGTTTTTCCCGGCACCTTCATCTTCTTCTCTGCTGGGTTCTCAGCGTGTTTTCTACCAGGGCCATGGCACGCCTCACATCCGACATTAAGTTCAACGAATTGTCTCGTTTTTGGATTTAATCCGACAGTATGGCAAGACCCGCAACGCAGACGATAATCTTGATTGCGCCACTCATTTCTCTTTATCCATTTCTGTTTTCCAATGTGATATTGATACGGGAACACCTGCCAGTGCTTGTCTACAAAAGCCATCTTCTTTTTATCACCGACTACAAGGAAAACCTCATCCCCGTTAATCGGAGCATTACTCAGAGTTACCGGAAGTGACTCGGTAATATCATCCCTGTAACGAACAAAATGGGACATGTGCTTTCCTGACCAGTCGTCATATTTTCCTTGATGGCACTCTGAACATGCATTAGAGCCAATGTACTCATTAATCGAGGCTTCCGCTGCTATCCCTTCGTCACGAAATTGTGTGGCGGAATAGGTTGTCTCAACATATAGAAGCACAGTAGCCATGGCTGCAGCACATGCAATATTCTTGCAGGACCGAGATGTCATCTAATGCTCCTTGATACCATCAATCTGCCGACTAGTCCGAGTTCGGCCATAAGCAGCCTTTGGGTTGGCTCCA